>JAKSDA010000101.1 GCA_022360315.1 Pseudomonadota bacterium | reverse complement strand
ATGGGGTCAGCTACGGCAAAAAAGGAGGCGCCAAGGAAGTCCCCCTGTTTGCCGGCATCGGCCTGTTCAACACCGCCCTCGGCAGATGGCTGTCCTCGTTCAAGGTCAAAGCCAGCACCAAAGCCGCCCTCGATGGCGCCTCTATCCTAGCCGCGGTGTTCACCGGGGTGACCTCCTTTGTCGCTGATCTGGCAAAAAAAGCCGTGCGGGCGGGCACGAAGGCGCTTGGTAGAGCGTTTCGCCGATTCAGGCGGCCTAGTGCGGCGAGGGCTGCATCCGCAGGGACGAAGCTTCTAAATGCGTCCATCAATCTCACCCGAAAAGGCATACGCCATGTTATGGACCGCCACTCGTTCAAGCAGTTGGCGAAGTTCGCGGGTAAGAGTAAGTTCAACTCCAACGAACACATCACTGGACTCATCCGGTCCGCAACGCAGCACCCTATGGTCAGGCAGCCGAATGGAAACTTTTCGCGGACCTTCGACGTGGGCAGGAACATCGGAATTGACCGAGTGACGGGTCAGCAGACATCAATAATGACCGTCATCACGAAACCCAACGGGAATCTCGTAACAGCCTTCCCAGGAGCACCATGATGTCACTCGATTTGGTTGTACTAGGTAATGATGGTCGGCCCGAGCGTGACGTGCAGATCGGGGTACACCAGCACGCCCGATTGATGGAGCTTGTGAACGCTCGGGGAGCCAGTTTGTTCCAGAGGCTGCACGACTACTACGAGGACGCTTTGTTCGAGGTGAGCGACCTCGAAGCTCTTGCCGAAGAAGGTAGGTCGCTGGCGGGTTTGGCAGGCGACGATACAGAGTTGATGCAAATTCTTGAGGGTGTCCTGACGCTCGTAGCTTTTGCCAAAGAGAAGGGCAAACCGATAGAGGCTCTGGCTGACTGAGTGTGTTTTTGAGTGGAGTGTAGCCGCCCCGTGTCCACACCCGTCATCCCTCGCGCACGCACCCTCCGTGATGCACACTCGCCCGGTAACTGGTGCGTTGATGGGAACTCCGAAAGCAGCACGTGCTCCTTAGCATGGTGCTTGCGAAGCATTCCCGCCAGGCACGACTTTCAAGAGTGATTTGTGATGCTTGAATTGAAACGTGACGATTGGACAACACTCGCAGCTCAGGGCTCGGCCAGCGCAGTGCCGCAGGCGATCGCGGACCTGCTGTCCGCAAAGACAGTTGAACAGGCAGAGGAGGCATATTGGCGAATAGACAATACTGTAGTCGTCCAGGGCAAGCTGTTTGAGGCAGCGGTACCTACACTGCGTTTAGTACTCACGAGTATACATCAATGCGCAGCTGTGGCTCGTCCGCTGGCGCTTGAACTCCTTGTGCAGCTGGCAAGCGGTTCTAATGAACCAGCCGATGACGGAACTCTTGCACGCCAGTGTCGTCGTGAGCTGGTTTATGAGCTGAGCTACGTCTTCTCGCTTGTTGAGCACGGAGCACTAGAAGAGCGCATGCATTGCGTTGACCTGCTCGGTCTGTGTGTACACGCAGACCGAACGTTGCTTCCCCGCGTGCGTTGGTACTTCGAAGAACTCGTGCGGCAGAAGTGTCCCGAGCAGCTTGGAAAGCTGATCCGAAGCACTTTGGAAGATCTGACCTCAATAGATCCATAGGTATTGAGCTACCTAAGCCCACCTCTTCTACCGGCCTCTATTTGTTTCGAGGCAACTTGAACTGTCGCCCTTTGGCCTCGGCTTTTTTTTGGCCTACCTAGTTCCCGTCCCTAAATGCCCGTTTTGCCTCGTAAAACGGGACCGGAGAACGATATGGGAGCCACGTTGGGCGCGGGTTGCTGACCGCGATGGCGACTTATATCAGCTCGCGAGTACGGTCTCGAGAATCAGACT
>JAKSDA010000420.1 GCA_022360315.1 Pseudomonadota bacterium | reverse complement strand
GCGGGTTTTTTTTTTGCTCCGCTCGTTGGCCGCGAGCTGTTGGAGCGAGGTCGCCAGAGCGTCATTGATGGCCAGTTCAGCGGCATCCTTGTTGGCGATGCGGGTGTCACGCGGGCGCAGAGTCTTGCCGATACCCATCTTGATCTTGGCCGATCCCTCCCCCGAAAACGCCATCACGCGCACCGGCATTGTCTCGCCAAACATACGCAGAGCCAGGCTCACGATGAGCTGCTGACCGCCACCCGAAGCAGATTCGAGCTCGTGGCTGTACTGGATGACCTCGACGTTGATACGAAATGGCCGGATCTTGCGTTTTTTGACGTACCGGACAAATCCCTTGGGATCGGTTCGGGGATCTGGTGCGCCGTCGGGCAGGGCGGTCGTCAGGCGGTCGTGCCGGGCCATCGCCAATGTGAGTTGCTTGACTACTAATTCTCTGATTTCGCCCGGAATTCCCTCGGTTAACTGAACTTTGGAAACGACGAAGTAGTAGGTTTTTTTGCCTTTTGCCTCGGCGTGGGGGAGGCCGGCGTGCAAAACCCAGAGGGCCGCGGTGATGCCCGTGATCGCGACAGCGCAGCGAGACAGCAGGAGCATGGACGCCATGATGACCCGGTTCGCCGACTCGTGCTACGTTTTGTTCATGGTCTCGAAGGTCCGGGAGGAATGCGACGCCTCGCTGTACGGCCGGGACATCCGCGAGCCCGGGCTCTTCACCATGTCGAGGATCGGATTCATCACGCCGTGCAAGTGCGGAATTACCCGGGAAAGATCGAGAGGATGCGCGCTGTGAATCGCGCCGTGAACTTGACCAGCTATTCCGCAATTTAGTAACGTTTTCGCCGCTGTTAGAATATCGGCACAGAGGCGAGCTCGTCGAGCTGCACTACCTCTGCCGGATTTGAGGCTTTCATGTTCGCGATCATCGTCACGGAAAAAGGAGGCGACCAACGACGCCTGGAGTTCGACAAGTCAGAAGTGACGATCGGGCGGGTTCAAGGCAATGACGTGATCCTCCCCAAGGGCAATGTGTCGAAGCGTCACGCCCGCATTGTCCTCAAGGACGGCAAATTCATCATCGTCGACCTAAAGAGCACCAACGGCACATATGTCAACGGCCGCAAGATCACCAGTCCGCTGGTGGTCAAGGACAACGACAAGATCTACATTGGAGACTTTATCCTGGGGGTCGACGGAGCGCGAACCGGAACCGGAGCGAACCCGGATTATCCCGCGCCTCCGCCGCCGGTGCCGCCCCCTGAAACCCATTCGCCCGGAGGGCCACCGCCACGGCCCGGTGGATTGGCCACTTCACCGCGGCCGACCGCGCAGCAGGTACGGGCGCAACCACAGTCCGGTCCGTCTGGCCCCGCGCCCGTTCCCCATGAAGGTCCATCCGGGCCCAGTGGGCCGCCTCCTCCGGCGCCGCCCTTGCCGGGGGCGAATCGGCCCCGGCCGGCGCCGGTACCAATGCCGTCGTCGGCAGCAGCGGTGGCAGCAGAGGCATCGGCGCCAGCCGCACCACCGGCGCCGCAGAGACCGCCGCTGCAACCGGCATCGCCGCCTCGCCTGGTCGGGGTTGGCGCCGGTGCACCGCAGGCCGTCGGGCCATCTGTTCCCCGTTCCAACGGCAACGTCTCGCGGCCTGCCCGGGTTCGCCCAGTCGGTCGATTTGTCCAGCGGGGGGTCCAGATCGAGCCGCTCGACCCCAAAGTCGTGCGCATGCTCGAGCTTCAGGAATCAATTCTGGCCCGGCTGGTACCCAGACTCGATCTAGACAATGTGCCCATCGAGCGGCTCGGCGATGAATCGCTGTGGCAAAAGGCCGAGAGTGCCATTGTCGATCTGGTTGAAACGCTCGAATCGTCGGGTGAGCTGGCGAGCTATATCGATCAGGACAGCTTGATCAAAGAATCGCTCAACGAAGCTCTGGGTCTGGGGCCGCTCGAAGATCTGCTCGCCGACGAATCCATCGACGAGATTATCGTGGACCGCCGGGATCGCATTCTGGTCAACAAACAGGGGTCGCTGCAGGGTTCGGGGCGGGCGTTTTCCTCCGATCACATATTCCGTCGGGTGGTCGAGCGATTGGTCGCGCCATCTGGTCACATGATCAACGAGGCGAGCCCACTCATTGATGTGCGATTGCGCGACGGCGCGCGAATTGCTGCAGCAGTGCCCCCGGTGGCGGTGCGCGGGGCCTGTCTCACGCTCCGCAAGCCTCGCCGCAAGTCGTTTACGCTGGACGATCTGGTCCAGAACGGGGCCATGTCTGCCGCCATGGGCGATCTCTTGACCACGTGCATCAATGCGCGGCGCAATCTGCTGATATGCGGTGCGCCCGGTTCGGGCAAGCGAATGGTGTTGACTGCGTTGGCCCGGGCCATTCCTCCTGGCGAGCGGCTGGTCAGTGTCGAGGAGATCGCCGAGCTGGCACTTGATCGCGATGAGTGGATCGCCCTCGAAGCGCGGCCGAGCGATGGCAACGGTCTGGCCGAAGTCAATCTCGACATGGTCTTGCGCAGCGCTCTGCGCATGCGCGCCGATCGTCTGATCGTCGGGGATGTGCGGGGAAGCGAGGCACTCGAGCTGATTTCGGCCATGGCGTCGTCGTCGGACGGCACCCTGCTATCCCTGTCGGGCGATGGTCCCGAGTCCGCGTTGTCCCGTCTCACATCCTTGGCACGTCTGGCCGCACCGGGGGCCGCGAGCGATGCCCTGCGCGACCTGGTGTCCTGTGCGGTCGATGTGGTGGTCCATGTGGCGCGCTATGCCGACGATGTCGTGCGCATCGCGTCGATCGCCGAGGTTCTCGGTGCCAGCCAGGACGGCTTCAGTCTGCAACAGGTATTTGCCTTTCGCGGCACGTCTTCGTCCGGTGGATTTGCCGCGGCTGGGGTTGTGCCGACGTTCTACAGCGAACTTCAGGCTCGCGGAATGCCGGCCGATACCAGCATTTTTCGCGGCTGATTTCTGCTCACCGGTCAGCCAGCGCGACCACCATGCGCACGCCAGTGGGGAAAGCCAGTTCGAACGAAGACAGCCCGGCCAGCCGGATTCGTCAGCATCTTGCTCGCGACCACGCGGGTGTGCATCGACTCGGCCGGCCCATTGCGGTACTCGACAGTGAACTGCCCGACTCGCTGTCCGCGGTGTATCGCTCGTTCGACGGCGGCGAGCTCTATCACGGCATCATTGTTTTGCGTCCATCGGTCGAGGTATGCCGCGATCTCAGTGTTGGGGGTGATCGAGATCTGCCGCCGTTTTTGCGCGAGACCACTCTTTTCCGGGTTGGCGAGCACAATGGTGACGACCTCTATGTCGAGGGGGTTGGCCGCGTCTTTCGCCACGAAAAGGATACCGGTGAGTGGCTGGCCGAAGGCACTCGCTTCGACCGCTGGCTGCTCGGTATGGTCGAGGCAGAAGCGCTTTTGTACGACAGCGATGGCGAGTTTATCGACGGGGTGTTTGAAGACAGCGGTGAGCTCGAAGCCGAGATGGTGGTGCGCATGAATCGGCGCATCCTGGCCCGGGATCGACGCGCTCCAGCACCGCGCTGGCGCCTGGCCCGGGCTCTGGCCAGGCAGGGCCAGCTCACCCGCGCTCGCGACCAGCTCGAGACCGCAGTTGCCGATCACCCCGCCTTTGCCTGGGCATGGTTTGATCTGGCACAGATCAGTGAAAAAATGGCTGAGCCCGGGGCGGCGATCGACGAGCTCTGTGCAGCCGCCGAGGCCATACCGGGTTACCAATATGCTGGGTTTTTCTGGGCCCATGCAGCGCGTATCGCGGTATCCATGGGCGACGAGGCGCGCCGCGTCGAATGCGCGGACAAGGCACTGGCCCGTGATGCCGACCTGATGCGCACCCAGCGTGAAGGCGCCAGTGCCACCCTGGCTACTGGCGATCTCGAATCGGCGTTGATCCTGGCCGAGCTCGCAGCAGCGCTGGCTCCGCGCGATGTGGTGGTGCTCGACCTTGTGCGCGCGATTCGCGCCCGGCTCGCAGATCGGGTTGCGACACCGCACTGAGGTGATCTCTTCCAGCTACACCCGATCACGTCGGAACGGATGCAGCGTGATCGGCCGAAGGGCGAAGTCTCGGCGATCCTTTTTGCTCTCGATACTCTCCCCAATAACTTTGAATCGGCGGTGATGAATTCGATGCGCGATCACCGCGTCAAGGGCAGGGCAGTCGCGCCCGGCGCCCCGATCGGTTCTTGCCAGAGGTCGTCGGTCAGATGCCCGGCGTTGGCTGGCGATGGATCCAGATCTTGCCGCTGAGCCCCGAGGAGACGTGGACCTTGTTATTGGTGTCGACGAATACGGCGTCCAGGCCGGGTATTTTCTCGACCATGGGCAAGCCCCGCTCGACGCCCATCACAAAAAGCGCCGTGGACCAGGCATCGGCAGTAATCGCGTCTTTGGCCAGAACCGTGACCGACCGGCTGCGCCGCACCGGAGTGCCGGTGACCGGATCGAGAATATGATGGTAGCGCACGCCGTCTTTCACCACGTGACGCTCGTAATCTCCCGAGGTCGAAAACGTCCGGTCCTCGATGGCTGCGATGGCAAACGTGGCGTCGTGGCTGCCGCGCGGATCGCGAATGCCCACCCGCCAGGCGCGATCGCCGCGGCGGCCCGATACGTATAGATCGCCGCCAGCCTGAAGGATGAAATCGACAAAGCCGCGCCCGTGCAGGATCGAGACAGCTCGGTCGAGCGCATAACCTTTGGCGATTCCGCCCAGAGTGATGCGCATGCCCGCTTTGCGCAAAAAGACCGTCTTTCGACTCCTGTCGATCACCACGTGCCGGTAGCCGACCAGCGGCAGTCGGGCCCGGACCTGGGCCATCTCGGGTATGGTGCCGTCCCGGTCCTGGTCGAATTTCCACAGGCCGCGAAATACACCCACTGTGATATCAAAGGCTCCACCCGACTTGCGCGACACTTCGAGGGCTTTGTCGAGTACGGTCAGAACCTCGTCCGACACCTTGACCGGGCCCTTTCCAGCGCTCGCGTTGATCCGAGAAACCTGGCTCTCTTCGAGCCAGGTGGTCATCAGGTGGTCGATACGGTGGAATTCGCCGAACACGGCGGCTGCCGCCGTGGCCGCGGCAGCTTCGTCGTCGGTCCATATACTCACCGACACCCGCGTGCCCATTGCCTTGTCGCTGCGTATGACAACGTGGTCCGGCGCTCGCGTGTCGGCCAGGGCACCGGCAAGCTGCCGCCCTGGCCCGGCGTCCAGCACCAACCAGGCCGACACCAACAGGGCACACAGCAGTGTGACAGATGAACGATTCACGGCTGGCTCCTGTCGATCCCGGGGTGGCCGCGGGACGTCCCGCTGATCTTCTGATCGTGGTTCGATAGGTCGATGACGTCAGTCTGTCCGATGAATTCTGGCCGATCAAATAAAGGGAGTTACAGGGTGGAAGCGCCGGCGGGATCCCACAACTGGGCTGGCTGACCTCTCGATCGCGCAGGCGACTGGCGAGTCAGTGCAGAAACGCCTCGAGATGCTATGATTCCGAATACATGCGCAGGTTTTCGCGAACCACACTGTCGGTGAGGGCCTCCTGGACAGGTTCGAGCAAGCAATCGGCGAGAACGATCATCATCTCGTTGACCCCACCATCGGCCACCAGTTTTGCCACCAGCTGCTTGGCGTCACGGCTATCATCATCCTTGAGTAAGTCGCGTACCACCTCGAGAGTGAGGTCACCCTGAAAATCGAGAATAAGGTTATCGCGGAGGTAGGCAATCAGCTTGTTCACGGTAGAGACTCCCAGGTGGCCACAGCAACTGTTCCGGACAGTCCTCGCAGCACGTTTGCGTTTGTGCGAATTGAGGGACCCATCGTCGCGGGTTAGTATCGTAAGACTAGGCTTGGTTCAAGGAATTGTGCCAGTTTCTGGAGTGACTCCAAGGTGCCCCGTATCCTGATCACCGGCTTCTGCGCCCTCCCTGGACCCAATCGGTCCGGCGTCCAGATGCGCTATATCGCGCAGGCGTTGGCCAGACATCACACGGTGGATGTCCTGGTCGTCCGACATGCCGAGCAGGCTTATGTCGAACGACAGGGCAATGGACGAATCCTGCGCGTGCCGATCTCCGAGGACAATCAGCGCCGGCAAGTCGACGCGTTTCGCCGTGCCCTGCGCCGACAACTCGACGGAGCCGACTACGACATCGTGCATTTTCGCGACGGCTGGACCGGCGGCCTGGTTCTCTCGCTGCGCGACCAACTCGAATATGCCACCGTATTCGACGCGGCCCGAGCGCCCGTTGCGGAGGCGCCGATGACGGCTCTGGAACTCAGCGCCGAGCTCAGTCACTACGAAGAGGCCTGCCTCACTCAGTCCGACCTGGTGCTCGTCGCCAACGATGCAGCCCGGCAGTACGTGGTCGGAGTGGGAGCGCGAGCGGAACGCGTGTACACAGTACCGCCTGGCGTCGATGTCGACCGATTCGACTGGGATGATCCCCCCTCGACAAATCCTCCGGTCATCCTCTATTCCGGCAGTATCGAGGCCGGTCGCGGTGTCCGGGTGCTTTTGCGCTCGATGGTGTATGTAAACCAACAGGTCGAGGCCAAGCTGGTCCTGGCCGGCCACATCACACCCGAGTTCCGAAGCTCGCTCGAACACGCCGTCACCGAGCTGGGTCTGACCGGCCGCGTCGAGTTCGCCGGCGAGGTCGAGCACAGCGATATCCCGGCCCTGATCGCCAGTGCCTCCATCTGTGTCGCCCCCTCGGCCTGCGAGGCCAGAGCCCAGCCCATGGCTCTGTTTCCCACCAAACTACTCGAGTACATGGCGTGCAGGAGACCGGTCGTCGCCCCGCTGCACAGCACCGCCGCCAACCTGGTCCAGGACGGTATTCACGGCCTTTTGTTCAGTCCGGGCGATCCTGTCGACCTGTCGGTGAAAATATTGGAATTAATCAGAAATGAGTTGGTTTCCGAGCGCGTGGCCGAGGCTGGTTACCAGCTTGTCCGAAGAGATCACACCGCCGCCAATACGCGGCGCGGATTGCGCAAGGCCTATTCGTATCTGGTGAAACTCGCGCCCTGGGGCAAAAAGATCTCCGATATCATCGACGAGGTGTCGCCCGATGGCGAGATGATGATGTCCGAGGATCTTGCGGACGGTATCTCCGACAACACCGACGAATACGACACTCCGTTTTCCGAGCGTTCGTTGACCGCCTCCAGTGACGTGACAACAGTCGATCCCCGGATGCGAGATCCAATGGAATCGACGGTCTGGCTGTCGCCCAGTGTCGAGTTGGCCACCCAGGACGAAATGGTGCCCCACGACCATCTGGTCGACGAATGGGTGGTTGCCGAGCAGGCCAGCGACGGAACCGGATTGACCAGACCATGGCGCGGGTCGGCCGAAGTCGATGACGACGGCACGCCGCTCGATGTCGCCGCTGTTCCGCCGGCCGAGAGTCCCCTCGAAAATCGCTTCGTGGCCGGCGAAGTCGAGGTCGCCGAGCCCAACTCGGACACCGCGCCAGAGCTGGACAACGAGGCGTCGTTCACCGCTGTGAGCGTGCTCCTGGGCAATGTAAACGATGACACTGACGGCGCTGGCCCAGACGAGCCCGGATGAGATAGGGTTGGCCCGCATCCCCCGCGCGGCCGGGTTGGCACGGAGGACAGCCATTATCCTCGAGCTTCTTGTTAACTTCTGTCTTGGACTGCTCTTCGTGCATTGCGCGCGGGATCGGATACATGTCGATGGCACCGTGCCGATGCCCGCGTTTCTCCTGGTGCTGATGTTCGTCGGCGCCGTCCAGTTGCCCATGGCGGTGTATCTGTACTGGGTCCATCCGGCCTGGAGCTGGCTGTATCTGGTCGACCCGAACCGCGTGCCCGACCTGATTGTCGCCGTCGTGATCCTGGTTCAGTGCGGGGTGTTGATCGCGGCCTGGTATGTGGGCGCCCATCTGGTCCAGATAGGACGCGAGAGACTGATCCCCTACCTCATCGGGGCCAGTACCGTGCTGCTCCTGGCTCTCGTCATCTGGTTTGGCGGTCGCCTGATTCGATACGGGACGTATCAGGACTATCAGGGCGGAGCCGCCTCGGGTCTTTTGGAGGTAAAGCTGGGCTATGTGCTGATCGCCCTTGTGCTCGGAGTGGGAGCGGCGGCTGGATTTGTCGCCGTGGAGCTGGGCCGCAATTCCCGGCTGGTGCGGGCGCGGTGAACTCCGCTTGGCATGGCTTGTCGGGAGCTCCGGCCGGCCCGGGCGAGCCCGACCCGGGCGTGGGGTGGCGGGAGTGAGCGGGGCGCTGTGTCCGTCCCTGTAGATGCAGGGAAATTCTTGGAATCCTTGACGCTTGTACCGCCGAATGATACGTAGACAAGGCATGGTAATCAGCGCGAATACGTCCCGCCCCACCGGTACCAGCTCGCTTGTATTTGCAGTGGCGTTACTCCTGTGCGAGCTGGCCGGCGGATGCGGACCCATCGGTTATGTCAACCAGGTGACGCGCAAGGCCAGTGCGGCCGTGGCTGCAGCCAAAACTGCGCGTGCCGAGACCTACTCTCCGTACTGGTACACCCTGGCAGTCGAGTATTTGCACAAGGCGCGGGAAGAGGCCGCTTTTGCCGACTTCGAGGCGGCCAACCGTTTTGGCCGCAAGGCGCGCGAAGCTGCGGTCAAGGCCAAGGAGGAGGCGATCGCGCGAGCTGCCGATCCGTCCAACATCGACTGGCTGCCGCCGCCTGCACTGCGTGGAGAGGATTCGCCCGATTCGCCGGCTGCCCCGGACGGGTCTCAAAATGCCCCGCAAGACGCCGGGCAGGGCCTTGCTCCGGTCATCCGGGAAACGCCGTCCGGGCAGGGTGATCCGGCTGGGGACGGAGACGAGAAATGAGTGCCATCGGAGCATCGAATGGCCGGTCGCCGGCCAATGGCCAGTCGCCAGACCGGGCTCAGACCAAACCGGCCGACCTTTCGATCGCCTCGCATTGCTGGCCCGGAGGTTTCGCTCCGGGCCGTCGGGTGGTGGCGATATGGCTCGTCGGTCTCTTCGCCGCCACGGGCTGTGGCGGGGCAAAGCTCAAGGGCCGGGTCAGCGCTGTCGAAGACATGATCGCCACCGCGCGCAAGAGCGGCGCCCAGCGCTGTGCGCCAGTCGAGCTGGCCATGGCCGAGTCCCATGTCGCCTTTGCCCGGCAGGAGCTGTCCGAGGGCCGTTATTACCAGGCCCGCGACGAGATCGGGGTAGCCGAAAAGAGCGCCCATGAGGCCATTCGCAAATCGCCCAAAGATCTGTGTGTACTGCGCGTTGTGGTCGACAAAAGGCCCGAGAAGAAAAAGCTGGGAGTGACGCCGATCGACAGCGATGGCGACGGCATTGTCGACAATGACGACCAGTGTCCCGACAAGCCCGAAGACGTCGACAGTTTTCAGGACGAAGACGGCTGCCCCGACGACGACAACGACAACGACGGTCTGGTCGATACCATCGACAACTGTCCCAACAACCCCGAGGACAAGGACGGTTTTCAAGACGACGACGGCTGTCCCGATGAGGACAACGACAGCGACGGCCTGGCCGACAGCGTCGATCAGTGCCCCAACGAGCCAGAGGACAAGGACGGATTCCAGGACGACGACGGCTGTCCCGACTGCGACAACGACGGCGACGGCGTTGTCGAGTGTCCCGAGCCGGTCGACAAATGCCCCGACAAGGCGGCCGAGACACCGGACGGATGCCCGCAGAAGTACAAGCTGCTGGTGGTCACCGAATCGAAGATCGAGCTCAAGCAAACCGTCTACTTTGCGACCAGAAGGGCCAGGATCAAGCGGCGCTCCTACGGTCTGCTCGACGAGGTTGCCAGGGCGCTGGACGAGAATTCGACCATCCGGGTGCGTATCGAGGGTCATACCGACAGCCGGGGACGCGAGCGTTTTAATCTGCGCCTGTCCCGGTCTCGGGCCCAGGCGGTCCGCAAATACCTCATCAAGAGGGGAATCGCGCCCGACCGCATGGTCGCCAAGGGGTTTGGCGAGGACAAGCCAATCGCCGACAACCGCACCAGGGCTGGGCGGGCGCAGAATCGCCGGGTCGAGTTTGTAATCACCGAGCGCTGACGATATGAAGGCAGGAACGGAGCCTCGAATGGGCAAGGCGATGCACCTATCACGGGCGATGGTCGCCGTGGTTGTCGTCGTGGCGGTGACCGGGTGGGGTCGCGGCACCGCGCGCGCCAACCAGAGTACCGCGCTCGACCAGATCATCCAGCTATCGCAGCAGGCCATGGTGCAGTTCGACAGCCTCAATTACTCCGAGGCCATCGATTTGCTCGACAAGGCGCTGGTCGTGGCGGCCAACAACGACCTCGACAGCGAGCCCGCAGTAGCCCGGGTTCACCTCAATATGGGCATCATCTACTACAGCAGTGACGATCGCGACAAGGCCCGTCTCGCGTTCATCCGGGCGGTTAAGATCGATTCGTCCATCGAGATTCTTCCCGAGTACATCACCCCGGAGATGGGAGATCTTCTCGACGAGCTAAAAGAGAAGTATCGCGAGCGAAATCGCGGTCGGCCCCGGCCAGACGGCTGCGCGTCGTTATCGGGTATCGACCACACGCTCATCGAATCCACCCCGGCCGGTGTCGATCTGGCGGTGGCAGCCCGTGTCGGCGGCAAAGTGCGAAAAAGGCGTGCGTCGGTACATTTTCGCCTCTTCGGCGTGGCCGGCGCAGAGGCCGAATACACCGAGATCGCGATGAAGCGGACCCAGGGCTGCCTCTATGCTGCAGTCATCCCGGGGGCTGCGATCAAAAAAGGCGGCAACCTCCATTACTACGTCGCGGTGTACAATAAAGAGGACAGAATCGTGGCCAATAGTGGCGAAGAGCGATCGCCTCATATCGTGTACGTGACCGGTGGCTCTGATGGCGACGAGATTCCGAAAACCCTGGCCGGCCGCGGCAAAACGCCCGAGACCGAGCCTATCGAGGTCAATCGGGCCCGATTGACCATCGCGGTCAAGTTGGGCACGGGCGGCGCGTATGTCACCGGCGATACCGAGCAGCTCGATGCTCCGGTCAACTGCTGCTTTGCGCCGGCCCTCCTGCATATCTCGGCCGAGGCTGGCTATTACCTCGAGCCGCGAATAAACCTGGGCGCGTCTCTTCGCCTCGGCTTTCCCATCGGGGCCAACCTCGACGAGCACGCCACATTGGCCCCGGCAGGACTGGCTCATTTGCGCTTCACCCCGGCGCACTCGGGTCATGGCCTGATCCTGTCGGCGGTGCTGGGCGGGGGAGTCATCCGCCAGACGGTCAAGCTTGAGGATGTCGCCGACCCCAGCATGGATACCGACACCACTGCGATCGGGCCGGTTCTGGTCGGCGGTGGAGTGGGCTATTCGCGCCCTGTGGGCGGGCCCATGCGCTTTGTTGCCGGGGCTGATATCACCTTTGGTATTCCGGTTGTGGACAAGCTCGGAACGTCTAAACCGAGTTTCGGTATCCAGTTCGACCTCAGCCTCGGCATTGTGGTCGCATTGTAACTGTCGTGCCAATCGGGCTCGGCCCGAGCTTTTTTCCTCCAACCGTGCGAATCTTGCCGGACCATGATGTCCGACCGAGCCAGACAAGCTGTCGTCACGGGAATGGGGGTCTGCACTCATATGGGTGAAGACCTGCCGCGCATTGCGGCCGATCTCCGCGCCGGCAAGAACACTCCATTTCAGCGCTATTCCGCGGCCGTCGAGCACGGCTGTCGGTGTCAGCTCGTGGGTCTTTATCCCGGCGATCTGCAACCCGCCGATCTCGGGATCACCAAACAGCAGGCACGCTTCATGAGCCGCTCCTCGCTCCTGGCACTGCGCGCCGCCCGCACTGCACTGACTCAGGCCGCCGTGGCCACAGACACCATGGCGGTGGTGGTTGCCAGCGGAGCTGGCGACACAGCCACGCATGAGGAAATCAGCCAGAAGCTCGACAACGGCGGCAGCGCGCGCAGAGTCGCACCCACTGTGGTGCCGCGGCTGATGGCCTCGACAGTCTCGGCCAATCTGGCCAACGTGCTGCGCAGCAAGGGACCGTCTTTTTCTGCTACTGCCGCCTGTGCGACTGGAGCCTACAACATCTTGTTGGCGGCCAGTTTGATCGAACAGGGAATCGTCGATGTGGCTCTATCCGGCGGGGTGGAGGTGGCAGATATGCACTTTTACTCCGGTTTCGACGCCATGCGTGCATTTAACGCGCAAGACAACGATCGCCCCGAGCGAGCGTCGCGGCCATACGCGGCCGACCGGGCCGGGTTTATTTTTTCGGAAGGCGCGGGTATCGTGGTGCTGGAAGCACGTGAGTCGGCCGAGACCCGGGGGGCGGAGATTCTGGGTGTGCTGAGCGGCTATGGCATGTCGTCCGACGGCGCCGGCAACATGGTCGCGCCCAATTCGGAGGGCGCGTATGCCGCCATGAAAGCAGCCCTCGAGTGCGCTGGGGTCGACACCTCGGCTATCGGCTACGTCAACACCCACGGTACCTCGACCCCGGCCGGCGATATTTCGGAGGTCCGCGCCATACGGCGGCTGTTTGGCGATCGCCAGGTTGCCTACTCGTCGACCAAGGGACATACGGGCCATCCAGTATCGGCCGCCGGGGCCATCGAGGCAGTATTTACCTGGACCATGCTCGCCCAGGGGTGGATAGCGCCATGCGTCCATGCTGACCCCCTCGACCCCGAAATAGTCGACTATCCGCCGGTCATCGCGCCCACCAATCGTGCCCTCGACATGGCTCTATCCAATTCATTCGGCTTTGGTGGCACCAACGTATCGCTGGTCCTGGCCCGCGGATGATCCGGGCCGGGTACGGTGGACAATGCGACAGCAGAAAAAGCCATTTTGGACGATGTAACATGATATGACGCGGCCACTAAACAGATACTCAGTAAACAGAAACGCATTGGTCGTGGATCAAACGAGGCGTTTCTGTGGCGGGGCCAGCGGCCGGGGGCCGGCCCGTCCGGCGGACCGGACGGCAGGTTTTTTTTGCTGTCAAGTCATCCACCGGGCGACCGATGTGTGCAATTGCCAATCGACCTGTTGCCGTGCCGCGGCACAGTCTGGTGACCCGCCGGGTCCATGTTCGTCCGCCTTCCTTCAGTTTCTTTCGCCGTAGAATCTTCACGCAGGCCAGGCCTTGGCTCCACTGCCGTGGCATTCGCGATCACCATTTGGTCATAAACAAAACGAGATAGAGAGAAAGAGCAAACGCAATGCGCGCATCGAGTACGATAGTCGCAGTACTTTCTTCGCTCCTGGTATGTCTCGGCTGCCTGGCCGACGATGATTGGTCCGAACTTGGGCGAGCCAGTCAGGAGATCGGGGCCGAAAATGCGCTGGCCTTCAACCGGATTGCGCTCAACCGGATTGCGCTCAACCGGATTGCGCTCAATCGGATTGCGCTCAACCGGATTGCGCTCAACCGGATTGCGCTCAACCGCCTTCACCTCGACAATGCCCGCAACCGGAGGAAGAGTGGAGCGGGACTCCACATGGACGAGCTCATCGAGCTGCTCAAATATATGGTCAGATGTGCTCTGAATGCGGGCGACGCGGTGGTTCTGGAATACAATGGTATCGAGTACAGACTGCCCGGCCTTCTCGGCGTTGCTCCGCAATGGCGGGATGGGCCGCTCCCGGCCGATCGGCACGAAATCCTGTCGGCTTGCCTGCTCGCCCACGCCAATGGACTGGACGTCTCGGTGGCGATTTCTCTGCGATCGGCTGGGATCATCCCGGTCGATGTCGGCGAAGCCGAGTCGTATCCGGTCTACGAGGCGACGTTCTTTGGCGATCTCTTCGAGGGTAATTTTCTGCCCTATGCCTGCACGGCCACCGGTGCCGAATTGGCCCGAAGCCTGTCGCCCGACCGCGAGCTGCGCGTCTGCTCAGATGGCACGGAACGCTGTTTGATCAACCACGTCGGCCGCTGCGCCGATGTTTGCGACAGCTATATCGATGGTTATGGCTGGCAACAGTGCAGCGCCTACGGTCGCCAGTTCAAGCATGCAGTCGCGGTCTATCTGAGCGTCGATGCCGAGGGCAGTTCTCATCGCAGGTGCCAATCCGACCAGGATTGCCGGCTCGGTTGCCAGCGAAGCAGCGCTGTCTTGACGTGTAGCCAGTCGCGTACGTGTCAGGCAGAGTGTGATGATGGCGCGTCTTGCGCGATTGACGGGTATGGTTCCCACAACCTGAGAGCTGTGGTTGCCGGTCGCTCCCGTGCCGAAATCAACTGCCGGGCCACCGGCCAGTGCTCGGTGGAATGCAGCGAGGGCAGCGAGTGCGAGATCGACTGCACTGACTCCGAGTCGTGTGACCGCGTGGTATGTGGTCGGGCGACGCCATGCTTGCTCAGGTGCGCGGCTGGCGGGCATAATAAGGCGTCAGACATGGCCGGAGCTGGCCGTGATGCAGAGTGTCGTTTCGCATATTGCGAGGGGCGTGTAAAGGATTGTGGCGACGGGACGATCGTATGTAATCGACAATGCCCGGAACAGAAATAACCCAGCGCTACGCCGGAGTCGCCCCCATCCCCAGGCCCGTGCCACGGCTGCGCCCCTTGCGGTCGAGGTGGTACGGCATGACCAAGCGCAACGGCAACATCGGGCCGGGTTCGCGCATCGGTGTTTACGAGATCGGTGAAAAGATCGCGCGCGGCGGTTTCGGCATTGTGTGGCGCGCTCGACACACTCAGACTGGCGAAGTAGTTGCCATCAAGGTCTTGCACGCCGAGTTGATGATCTCGCCGGAGATCGTGGGTCGTTTCGAGCGTGAAGCGCACGCCATGACACTCATCCGCCATCCCAATGTGGTCGAGCTTTACGAGTGCGGCAAGGTGGCCAATGATGGGCGGCCGTACTTTGTCATGGAATACCTGCGCGGTGTTGATCTCGAGGCCTATATCTGCGAGCACGGTGCTCTCACTCCCGAGCAGACCCTGCAGATCCTCGAGCCGATGGGCGAGGCGCTCACAGTGGTCCACAACAAGGGGATCATCCATCGCGACTTGAAGGCACTCAACGTGTTTCTGGCCGAGGAAAACGGCGAGCGGCGGGTGGTGATCCTCGATTTTGGCATTGCCAAACTGCTCGCCCACAGCGGACCGAAGTTGACCGAGACCCACCACACCATCGGCTCGCCTGCGATCATGGCTCCTGAGCAGATTCGCGGTCACGCGGTCGATCCGCGCACCGATGTATACGCGCTGGGTTCGCTGGCGTTCCAGATGCTGACCGGAGAACTGCCATTTCCCGGTGTGCCCGCGCCGACGGCTGTGTATATGAATCTGCTCGAGCGCCGCCCGCGGCCTTCTGAACGGGTCGATATCTCTCCGGTTTTCGACGAGGTCGTGGTCCATGCCATGAGCAAGGATATGGAGGACCGCTACGTGAGCGCGGTCCAGTTCGTGGCGGCATTTCGGGCAGCGGTTGAAGCGAGCAAAAAGGCCGGCGTGCAAGCGCCCGAAGGCGCCTCTTGCCGCGCTCTGGCGCTATACGTCGATGTTCATACCGACGATGGTTTGCTCGACGAGCCCGATGAGTCCCTGCTCGACGACATGGAGGGAGTCGTGCCTCTGGTCGCCGATACAATGGTCGGATATCTGGTGGCATTGGAGCGCGGCAATTCGGCCTTATTCGTGTACGCGCTCGAGTCTGACGTCGACTCCGACGTGGAGCTCAGACAGCGTGCCCTCAGCGATGGCATCGAGCTATTCCGCGCGCTTGGTCAGCGGCCCGGGGGCGACCCGCGGGTTCGGCTGAGTGTGGAGCTTCACGTCGGTGAGGTCGTGGTCGTGGACGACCGCGTCGTGGGGGGGCCTCTTCTCGATCTGGCCAGCTGGGTGCCCGAACAGCGCACAGAGGGTGTACTGGCCACTGGGGCCATGCTCGAGGGCATCGAGATAGAGGCCGAAACTGTATCACAATCGCCATTTACCTATTTCCTTGTCGACTCGCGGTCGGGTCTTTCGCAATCACCCGATACTGGCCGGTTGTGAGCGAACGCGGTAGCGGTATGCAGAAGCCCCGCGGCATGGGACGACACGGGCAAAAACCAAGAAAGGGGTCGATTCAGGTGAAATCGAAGCGCGGAGACAGATCTATCGAAGCTGCCGAACAGCCATTCCGGGAGCTTGCGGCTGAGCTTGTCGATCCACAATTGATGGATCAGCTCGCGACGGTTCCGCAGCTTCCCGTGGTGGACGAGGAGATGGCCCAGGCGCGCGGCAAGCGCAAGCGCCATCGTGGGCGCGACCAGGCCAGGCCGAGCCGCGACGGCAAATCGGCCTCGGTCACCGACGCCGACTGGGCTGGAATCGATTCAGTCACCACAGTGCCGTTTATGCGAACTGTCGATGATGAGGCGGTGTAGCATTTTGCCTGGGGCGTCGATGTAGGCAATCGCCTGCGAGGTTGCCTACGCAGCTGCTCAGCGTCCTCGGTTTTCTGTTTGCCGGGCGGGAGACCGCATCGACGGCACGTGCACTCGACGGGCCAGAACCACCGGTCAAGACGCCTGTTGGAGAAGAACTGTCTCGCTGTTGGGACACCTTCGGCGATGGACCAAAATTTGGACCCGACCCGGGGACCCATTGATCACTCGCCTGGTTTGTCGGCCTGGCGCTCGAGGCGGACGACAACCAGGGTGAGATCATCGCCGAGAGGCTGGTTGCCGCAATAGGCCAGGACATCTTCGATGATGACCTCGCACGCCCGGTCGCCAGCTGCATGCACGAAGCGCTGGAGCACGTTCTGCAGCCGGCGATCGCCGTAACGGCGGCCCTCGGGATTCTGCGCCTCGACCAGCGCATCGCTGTAAAAGACCAGAATGTCGCCCTCTTTTGCCGAGATGGTGGATGCCCGCAGTACCGGCTTGCGGGTGCCCAGTCGAGTGCCGCGCGAGATGAGCGCGTGCAACTCGGCACGATCTCGACCCGGTACCTGCCGACACCGATACGGAAACGGATGTCCGGCGTTGGCAAATGACACCAGGTTCGCATCCAGGTCGATCACCGCGGCAAAACAACTCATCGGATACTCACCTTCTCCAACCGTGAGGACCGAGTCGTTGAGCAGTTCGAGCAGAGACAGCACTTCGCAGCTCACTCCCAGCATTGCCTGGGCAGTCTGACACGCTCCGGCAATTGTCGATGAGACCAGGGCTGCCGGCGTACCCCGTCCGGTCACGTCTCCGATAACCACCACCACCCGACCGTCGGGCAATTCGTGCGCCATCCACCAATCGCCGCCAAACTGTGCCGCTGGCCTGTAGTGAGCGATCAGGCCACATGTCCCAAACCGCTGTCTGACCTCGCCGGTGCTGCGGGCGTGCTGCACAGCCGCCGCAACCTCGACTTCCTTGGCCAGTTCCATGCGCGCCTCGGCTTCGCGAATAAGCCCGACATAGGTGAGTGCCCGCGCAGTCGATCGCGCCACCTCGCCGAGGACTTCAATCTCGGTGTCTTCGATCGAACGGCCCACGGCCAGCCTGGCGGCAATCACTCCGACCAGTTTTTCGCGGTCTACCAGCGGGACGAGCACATCGGCCGACGCGGCGTTGAACAGCACCTCGACCTCGGCGCGGGCCTGGCCCAGCCGATGCGTGGCCAGATCGCTGTGGACCAGCGGATACGGCCGTGCGGCGAGCCAGTTGTAAAGCACGCGGGTGAGCGGGGACAGAACGCCCGAATCCTTATCGGCCGCGTGGCGCAAACCACCCGCGTTGATGCCCACGAGCAGACTCGCATGGCTCAGCTTGGTGGTCTCTTCGATGGCTTCCCGAAGCTCTTCGGCAAGCAGGACTTCGTCGCGAACCTGCGCGACCCGGTCGCTGTACTGCGCGACCCGCTGGTCGACGTCGGTGCTCAGAGCCCGCTTCTGCCGGGCCAGATAGTCGCGGATGAGGGTCATGCTCGCCTGGACCACGACAAAGAGCGGCACCGTCAAGATCACCGCGATCCCAGCACCGCTGCCGTTGCCCGGCGCCATCGAGGCCGCTATGGCGATGGCCAGGACGATCGGAACCATGCCGATGAGCATCGCCAACTCGTAGAACGACGCCCGATCAAACCCGCGTGACTTGATGAGGTTGTACTTGCCCACAGCGACGAACGCGATGGTAACCGCGATGAGAGCCGGGACCACCGAGAATGGGTATAAACCGATCTCACGTCCGAGCAGCGCACCCTCGATGGCAACCACACCGACGAGGCCGATCACAACGGCGATCCAGTCGGCGCGCACCCCGGGGCGGTTGGCCCGCATAGCGGCCCGGCTGACCAAGAGGCCGACCAGTAACGTCACCAGCAGGAATCCGTAGTGAACCTCGGCCAGCCATCCCGATTTCAGCAGACATATTTGGTCCTCCCATACGTGGTCCTCCCATAGAACACTCCGCCACGCATCCGCGACAACCCAGTCGGTTCTCCAGGTGATAATGCACGATATCGCGCCGAGCACGGCGCTGCCCACAACCAGCTTGCGGTGTTGCTCCAGGCCTGCAGTGATGGTCAGGAGAAGGAAAAGCAGCGCTGGACCGACGAGTGTCAGCGAGCCCACAGCCAGCTTTCCGATCGCGGCTGCGCGCGCGGCCTCGTCGATCGATAAAACCACCGCCATTCCCGATGCCCAGGGCAGCCCGGTGGCCGCGGTGACCATAAGGGCCACGCGCAACACAGTGTCACCGCGGGCGAGAAGCGCGATAAGGACGAGCCCACTGAGACCTAATGTGAGCAGCCAAAACGGTATGCTCGCGCTGTCAGGCACCTCGCTGAGGTTATCATGCTGGTGGCAAAAGGTTGTGGTACGCCGAGTGTCACCGATGGCCCGGCCGGATTGCCGCGCCATTATCGAACCGACCGGCGCGCCCACAACCGGTCCGGTGTCAACAGAACAGCGTTCGCCCGACCGACCGAGCACGCTTCCACGCTGGCTTCTTCTCGTATATCATGCGGCGATCTATTCGCACTCTGAGACATTTCGACGATCGATGTCCCGGCGGTATCCACGCATACGGGCTGAGCTGACAGCCACGGTCAGACTCGAGGGCAGCAATTCCATGCTCGTGTGCCGCACCCGCAATATCTCTCACCGCGGCTGTTTTCTCGATACTGCCCAGCTCATCGCTCCGGGCACCGGGGTCTTCATCGCAATTCTGGACGCGGCCAGAGGCGCGGCCATGGAGGTCGAAGGACGAGTCGTGCGCTGTCTGCCGGCCGGTGCCGATGGCTATGGGCGCGGCATCGGTGTGCGTTTCGAACACCCACCGCAGGAGTGGACCGAGCTGATCAGCCGTCACCAAAAAACCTCACTCGCGGTACAGCCGTTGTCGAAACGCCTGCGGGTTTTGGTCGTCGGTGATCGCGCCCGGCAGCGAGGCGCCATGGCACTTTACGTCACCAGCGGTTGGGACGTGCGTTTTGCCACTGATCTCGCCAGTGCCGAGGATGCGCTCAGATGCGTGGAGCTCAGCGCCGTGATTGCCGAGGTCGAACTCAGCGCGGTGGGTAACGAGACCGATTCGAGTGCCCAGCACTGGAAGGATGTGCTGGATATCGCCAGGGAAATCCAGCCCGAGGCGCGTCGTATTGTGCGCTCGGCGCTGGACGGCCGCTCGGCGCCCGCAGCCCGGATCAGCGGTTTATTCCACCGCATCGTCGACCGCGACGCCGGGCTCGATGCTCTTCTCGATGCTCTTACGGCAGATCTCGGGCCGTCGCCCGAATAGCCGGTCGCCGCCTGGCCGCGCCGGGTATGCGAGCGGCTCATTCGACACGCACGCGCAAACTGCGGTGGGTGTCCTCGACATTGGCCTTGAATTGGCGCCGCGAATCGTTGATCGGATCGTAGATCTCCACGATGTGCATGCCGATCCCGACTCCGATGCGCTCGCTGGGACACAGCTGTCCAGTATCGATCCCGTCCACGAAGACGTAATAGCGGTTCTTTTTGCGGCAGCGGACTTTGATTCCGCCCGGTCCCTCGGGCAGGGTCACGGGCTCGAGTTTGATTTCGATTTCGCCGTGACCTTCGATCTCGGCAGTGTAGAGCTTGTGGCCGGGCAAGATGAGCGCCAATCGATGGCGATCGGCAGTGGCATCGAGAGTCAGCGGTGTTTCGCCCTGCCGCGATCCGTCGAGATACACCCGCGCTCGTTGCGGCTCGCTGCGGATGGTGAGTTTGTCCGACCTGGCCAGCTCATCGTCTCCAACGGCGAATTTTTGGCCATCTTGCCCGACCTCGGACGCGGAGGCCACGCCGCCATCGGACCCCGCGCCGGTCGCGGGGTTGTCTTGCGCCGCGACCCCGCCGTCCCCGGCCTGGGCTGGATCGACAGCGGCATCGCCAGCCGGCAGAGACGATGGATGGCGCTCGGCCACCGCCGAGTCGTCGGCAGTAGCCCGGTCGTAGACCAGATATCCCATCGAGGCAATACCGATGCACAGGGCCACCACCGCGATCCATTTCTTGGCATTGCCGGGTCGAGGCAGCGTTTGCACGTAGGGACCGACCTCTTGCGAATTTCCCCCGGGGGGCGCCGTGGGGTAGGCCTGCTGAACATGCCGATCCGCAGAGGTTGGCTGAGGGTTGACCGACGAGACCGGACCAGAAGGATTGTGGGCGGTCCTTGCCTGGACGCCCGACAGGCTCGGCGGGGGTCGCTGCATTCTGCTCGACGGCGACGACCTCACCACACGCGGTGCGCCGGGCGGTCTCTGGACGGGACGGGCCGGGGCGCCTGGTCCAGCGCCGGAGTGGCGCCTGGGAATGGCCTGGGGGATAGCGGCACCGGCCGCCGGCGGTTGCGGTGGACCACTACCGGCACTGGCCGCCGGCGGTTGCGGCAGGCCACTTGTCGGGATCGGCGGCGCTGCCCCGGCTGCCATCGGTGCGGGCAGTTTTCGCGCTCCTGCCGAACCGAGCTCGAGTTCTGAAATCGGAGGCGGAGATTTCGCGGCTACCGCGCTGTGTTCCTGGCTGCCAGCAGCGGGCACCGGGGTCTGTTCCGGTGGAACTGTCACGAAGCCCTTGTCGCGCTCGTGGATCCGGGTCGGGACCTCCTCGTCGATTTCGTTGCTGGGGTGCAAAAGCGGCGGCATCTTCACCGGAGGCATACCCGGCGCTTCGATTCCAAAGAGCAGTTCGCCGGTCTCGCCTTTCAGCTCCGACCGATCGAGCTTGTTGGTCGTGGCCCGTTCGTCGAGCGTCGGCGTGCTGGACAGCGGACCGAACTCGACAACCTGGGTCGCGGGCAGTTCGTTGACCGAGTCCGAACGTGCCGCCGGGGAATTGCCCTTGCCGCGGTCGAATCGAGCCATGGGCCTGGTCGACAGCCTGTCGTCGTCAGCGTCGCTGGTCTGGCTCTCCGGGCGGATCCGCGGCGGCGCGGGAAGCGGAAAGCTCACCGCGCCCGACACCTGCTCGTCGCCGAGTTCGGCGATGTGTTCCCGGGCCAGGCGTACTGTGGTGCCGATATCGTGCTGGCTACCGTAGAGCGGAGAGGCGCGCACAGCCGCGTCGATCGCGTCGGCCAGGGCGCGGGCGTCGGGGTAGCGCTCGAACGGCGATCGGGCGAGACAGCGCTGCACCACCTTGCTGATCGGCTTGCTCAGATCGGGTTGCGACGGCTGCGCGGATAGAACCGACTGGGCCACTTCCAGCGAGCTCGACCCGGTAAATGCCCGGCGGCCGGACAGAAGCTCGTACATGATACTGCCCAGCTGAAAGACGTCAGTCGCTGCCGAGGTGGGCTCGGCGACCAGCTGTTCGGGAGCCAGATACGGTATGCGGGCATAGAGACTGTCGTCGTTGCCCGGGCGGTTGGGCAGTCGAGGTGGAAGGAACGCGAAGTCGGTAATTTTCACTTCGCCGTCCGGGGTCGCGATCAGATTGGTCGGACAGAGGCCGAGATGAAAGATCCCTCTGCCGTGAGCATATCCGACCGCGCGAGCTGCCTGCGACAGCAGCGCAGTGACCGCGCCAGACGGAAGAGGCCGGCCGAGCGTATCTGCGATGGACACCAGCCGGGACAGATCCAATCCCTGAACCAGTTCGGTGGCGGTAAAGGTGGTCCCGCCAGTGACTCCGTATTCGTGCAGTCGCGCGATGCGCGGATGCTCGAGGCTCCCGTAATTGCGGGCCGCGGTCGATATGGCGGCCGCGGTCTCCGGATCCTTGATGAACTCGGCGTGAAAGCGTTTGACCGCGAACTGACGCTCGAATCCGGCCACACCGTAGACCTTGGCACGAAACACTTCACCGGTTGGGCCGCCACCAAGTGGCTCGGCAAGGTGATAGCGGCCCAACCGCTGTCCAGTGGACCCGGCCCCCGGTGACGTCATCGGATTGCTCACGGTAGCTGTCACAATGCAGCTCTGTCAATGAATACAGGGCACTACGATACTACGGATCTTGAGTGAAACCGTCCAATAAACCGTACAAAACACCCGGCTGACTCAAGCCGATCCAGCATCGAATTCGGTCATACACGAACCATCTTGACGAGAAAAGCGACCTCCCGATGGTCAGATTTTCTGATCATCCTGTCCTGGCGGCAATGGATACTTGACTGTTTTCGCCCGATTGTTCCTCTTCTTGCCAGTCCTCTCGCGACCCCTGGTACGCCATGCGGAGCCGGGTTCAGCACGGGGCACAACGGGCGGTTGGCACAGGCGTGCTGCCCGACCCGGTCGACCGCTGTCGGAGAATGGCATGACGGCTGATTTCTTGCGCACCATGGTGAAAATCGGGAAGAGTCGACCCATGGCTACCAAGGCTGACAACACATCGGCGAGCGAGCGTTCATCCAAGAAAGTCAAGGCGGACGCCAGCGGTAAAAAACGCAGCGCGAGCACATCGCGCAAGACGGTACGCAAGACCACAGCTGCATATGCCCGTAGGACTGATGATGGCGATGACGAGGACGATGGCCGGGAACGCGCGGCGCCGTCCGAGGCCGGGGCTGAAGAACGCGCTGCGGTCGATGGAACGGACGGCTCCGGCAGTCAGCAAAAAACCGCCGGGACGCCGACCAGAAAAGCGATCGGGCAGGCGGCGGACAAAGCGCCTGGGCGAGCGACAAGACCGAGTCGTCCCCCGGCCGAACCACCACCCGGACCGGACCAAACGGCACCGTCGAAGGCCCGGTCTGCGACACCTGCGCGGCCGAGTGCACCGCCCCGGCCAGCTGCGCGGCCGAGTGCACCGCCCCGGCCAGCTGCGCGGCCGAGTGCACCGCCTGCGCCGGCCGAGCAGCCGAGTGCGCCGGCCCCGATGGTGCCGGCCAGTGAATTTGCCGAGCTCTTACCGCCCCAGCTGGTCGGCCAGTCGGATCCTCAAAGCCCAGCTCCACCTCCGGGCAAGGCCCCACCGGGAGACTCGCGTTCATTTCGCCGGATACACGATGGCGTCGAGGAGTTCGTGCTAATCTATCGGTACGAATCGTTTTTGATCACGAGAGCCGGCCATGTAGGCATGGAAGGGACCTGGAAGGTGGTAGAGTATCCTCATATTGGTTCGGCCGCTCATGCCTACGCTCAACAATGTTCAGAACTTACTGGAGCGGGATACCGCGATCTCCGGTAGCCATCTCCCCTGGTGTCTCGAAGTTCACATAGAAGATGGTTTTTGCGCTGGTTGGCGTCCACGCCGTCCAGATGGCTGGGTCGTTCCAGTCCGGTTCACCAGAACATTGCGGGCGGAACCCACGGACTTTCCTATTTGCGTCATCTGGCCCGCGGCAATCGGATTCACAAGCCCAAGGTGTTCGGCGAGATCGACACCAATGCCCAGCCGCTCCTTTTGATTCACGGGTTTTTGGGCACGCGCGGTTCCATGTTTCCGCTCGAGAGCAGGCTGGTCGCGGACGGATTCTGCGTGTTCTCATTTAACCTCGGCACTCTCAACACCCGCGATATTCGGCGCTCTGCCTTTCTTATTCACCGCAAGATCGAGCGCATCCTGGCGCAGACGTCGTGGGATCAGATCGACATTGTCGGACATTCGATGGGCGGTTTGATCGGGCTCTATTACGTCAAGAAACTGGGCGGACACACTCGAGTGCGCAAGCTGGTCATGATGGGCACCCCCCAACGGGGAACCTGGTCGGCCCTGGCCGGCATTGCGCTGCTCGGGTTGTATTCTACCTCGTCCTGGCAGCTCTTGCCGCGCAGCCGATTTCTCGACGAGTTGGCCCAGGGGCCGATCCCGACCAACGTCGAGTACTATACACTGGCCGCTGCTCGTGACCGAGTATGCCCGCTTCCGTCGACGCGACTCGAAGGTGCACACGCAATCACTGTGCCACTTGGTCATTCCAGTTTGGTCGTCTCGGGCGAGGTATATCGGCGTTTGAAAGAAGTCCTTCGGCCAGAGGACCCCCAGGCTGCTGATGAGCCCGATGGTTTCACACCCTGGGGTCAAAAGGACGGGCAGGGCATTGTTTCGACAGACGACCGAACTCGTGATACGGAAGAACCAGTGCCCCGGGCAAGGCGCCGCCGTGCTGGCAAATAATGCGTTGTTGGGAAAACCTCGGCAAACTTGCCTTGCAGTTGTGGGAACCAGTAATATCTGCCGACGTAACGTTGCGAAGCAGCAAGGAAAATGCCTGATACGCCGCGGTATGCGCTTCGTTTCATCTCCGGTAAGTACCAGGGGGGCGAGTTTCCTCTCCGGATGAATCGCGAGATCATCATCGGGCGTTCGAGTGATCTCGATATGGTCTTGGTCGAGGACATGGTGTCCCGCCGTCATGCGAAGATCACCAGCACGGCGAACGAGGTCTACATTCAAGACCTCGGCTCGACCAATGGCACCTTTGTCAACGGCGAGAAGGTCAGCCGGTCACGTCTGAACGAGGGCGATCGCATCCTGGTCGGCACGTCGATCATCAAGCTGGTCGCGGCCGATTCCAATGCGGTTGGACAGAGTGAAGCCGAGGCCCGGCGCCGGCTCGAGGCCGGTGCGACTCGGCACTCGACATCCGGTCGTCCCATGTCCGGGGTCATCGAGGAGATCCCGCTGCCCGATCTTCTGCAATTGCTTTCGACCAGTCGCAAGTCTGGTGTACTCACGGTCGCGTCCGGCCAGGGCATCGGCAAGATCTACTTGCGCAAGGGCCAGATCTACTTCGCCGCGATCAACGACGACTTTGCGGTCAGCCCACAGAAGGCGATCTATCGCATGCTTACCTGGCAGAACGGCACGTTCGAGCTGGAGCCCTCGGTCGAGATGCAGGTCATGGAAGAGGTCCAGGAATCGACCGAAGCCCTGCTTATGGAGGGGGTGCGGCTCCTCGACGAATTCCGCCAGATCGAGTCGCACTTGCCGCCTCCGAAATCGGCCCTGGCGGTTCCCACCCCGCTGGCCGGAAAACTGCGCGACCTGTCGCCGACCGAACTCGACGTCTTTCAGCTGGTCCTCGACCACGGACAGCTCCAGGCTGTGCTTGACCATTATTCAGGCAGTGATCTGGAAGCCGCGCAGAGTCTCATCGGATTGATGCGCCGCGAGTTCGTGGTCGTGCCATGACGGGGCGGCGTGAACGTGGGCGCCGGCCGGGCGGGAAAAGAGCGGCCGGGCTGATCCGATCCGAAACCGGTGGCCACTTGTGTTGGAGGATGGGAAACGCTTTGGTACAATCCACCTCGTGTCTCCGACGAGTTTGATTACTGGGGTCAAGGTGTTCTCTGCGACCATGTTTCGGGAGAGAATTTCTCTGGGCGAAAGAGTGACTGCGTGGCTGCAAGCAAATCCGAACGCTGAAGTTCTCAATGCGGTGGTTACGCAGTCTTCGGATGCCGAATTCCACTGCGTCACGATCACGCTCTTCTATTGCGAGGCGGCGTGACGCCGCCAATGGATAGCGAGGCGGCGTGACGCCGCCAATGGATAGCGAAGCGGCGTGACGCCGCCAACGCGGAGTGGTGCCGCGGATGCGAGGCGGCTTGAGGGCATGAACTGCGCAGCGAGGGAGTCGCGGTCGATGGCAAGCAGCCAGTCGGAGCAGGTCATCGGCCGGTGGGTTGACAAGGGGGGATTGCAGTGTGCGAACGCCGGGTGCCCTTGTGACAAGCTGTTTTGGAGCTTGCCGCCGCCAGGCCCACCCATGTAATGTCTCAACGTGTCTCACGAGGCTGGGCGTTCGCGAGAACCGGGTAATTCTGCGCCCGATGGAGGTGGCCAGATAGCGCACGCCATCCGCGGCCCCGATTCCGGTGCGGCGCGGCGGCATCGGCTCGGCCCGATGACCGATCCAGATTCCAAGGCATTTGTGCTCGGCAGTATGGCCAGCGAGCTGGTCGGTCGTGATTCCGAGCTCTCTCGCATGAGCGGATTGCTCAAACGGGCCATGGACACTCGCACCCCGCAATTTGTCACGGTGGTTGGCAATCAGGGCACGGGCAAGAGTCGGCTGATCGCCGAATTGGTCAAGGGATGCGTGCATTGGCCCATACGCGCATATCACGGCAGCGCAATCGAAGATGGTCCGCGTTATGGAGCCATCACCTCACTGCTTTGCGATCGTTTCGCCATCTCCGAGACCGACGATTCCGACACAGTGCGCAAGAGTTTTGAACAGGCGGTCAAGCTGGTTTTCGACGACGACCGGGTGTCCGAAGTGCTTCACTTTCTGGGCAGCTTTCTCAACCTGCCGTTTCCCGACTCGCCGTTTTTGCGTGTGTTGCGCGAGGATCGCGCGCAGCACGACGAGATCGCTCGCACCGTGCTGGCCCGTTTTGTCGAGGCCGACGCCAAGAAGAGCCCGACGGTTCTCATCCTCGACAACCTGCAGTGGGCCGACGATGCGACCTTGCTCTTGCTTCGTGAACTCGGTTCCAGTCTGTCCGGTTCGCCGGTGGCGATTGTGGTCTGCACCCGGCCTGAGATGTTGGTTCGGTCGCCCGACTGGGGGGTGGGAGCGGTCAGTCATGCGCGTATCGACTTGCGCAATCTCGAGCCTCACCATGCCGAGAGGATGTTTCGCAATCTTCTCTCGCGCTGCGACCAGGTGCCCGAGGATGTGGTCAATGACGCGGTCGAGATGACCGGAGGCAATCCGCATTTTCTCGAGCAACTGGTGCGTCTTTTTATTGCCAACGGCACCCTGGACACCAGCGGCCAGGCCTGGCGTCTCGATCCCGAGCGCGCGGCTGACACCGAGCTACCGATCAGTGTCGAAGAGGCGATCGAGGCCCGGATTGCTGCGCTCGAGCCCCAGGAGCGCGATCTGCTCGAAAAGGGGGCGGTATTCGGCAATGTCTTCTGGTCGAGCGCAATGATCGCGTTGACTCGAATCGAGAATGCTCGACCTACCCGTCCGCACAGTGGACGGCCTCCGCCGATCCCTCCGCTGCGGGCCGATCAGAGCCTGAGGTACACCTGGAGCGCGGATGACGATCCGGTTCGCAAGCGCATCACCAATGTCATCCACGAACTGGTCGAGCGCGATTATCTGCTCCAGCTCGACCCCGAGGATTCGACCATTCCGGGGGACGCCGAGCTGGTATTCAAGCACAATCTCGAGCGCGAGTTGATCGTCAAGAGCACCGAACCCGATCGCCTGGCCCGTTATCATCTGTTGGCTGCGCAATGGCTGGACACCAAGTTGGCCGGGCGTTCCGAGGATCAGCTCGAATTCCTGGCTCAGCTCTACGAGCGCGGTGGTGATCGGCGGCGCGCGGCGTTTTGCTATCTGGCTGGCGGGGACAGGGCGCGGCTGCGCTACGCCAATCAGGAGGCGGTTGAGTTGTACACGCGCGGTCTGGCCATGCTCGACGACGACGATGGCCTGTCCCGGCTCACTGCCTTGCACAACCTGGGCGATGTGCTCGACCGGATCGGCGAGACCGATGCCGCGCAGAAGCAATTTCGGGAGATGTTGCGGATTGCCTGGCTGTTCGACAACCACGCCAAGGCCGGCGCTGCGCACGGCCGCCTGGGCCGGATTCACCGTGGTCTCGGCGATTACGACCGGGCCATGGAGCACCTGCGCGAGGCCAACTCGCTGTTCACCTATGCCAGCGACAAGCGCGGTATTTCGGCTGCGCTTGACGATATGGGCAAAGTGCACTGGTTGCGCGGCGCCTACGGCCAGGCGCTCGATTTTTACCGCCGGGCTCTGGCCCTTCGCCGGGGCATCGGCGACCAGCGCTCGATCGCGTTATCCCTGGCCAACATCGGCCGTGTTCATCACGATTCGGGCGGTTTCAAGGCAGCGATCGCGCAATTCCGCGAGGCTCTCGAGCTGCGCCGCAGCATCGGCGACCAGATTGGAGTTGTACAATCGCTGAGCGATCTGGGCGGCGTGCACACCGAGGACGGCGATCACGAGACTGCGCTCACCATGTTCTCCGAGGCCTACCAGATCGCCGCCGAGATCGGCCACAAGCTGGCCCAGGCCGATGTTCTGTCCCGGCTGGGCGAGTGCAAGAGCGCCATGGGTCGCGGCGACGAGGCGGTCAGGGATTTGCTCAAGGCGATCGACCTATCGACCAACCTGGGCGACCGGGCGGCCCTTTCGGAGTGTCACCGCAGGCTTGCCGACGTCCATCTGGCCATGGGTGCGATCGAGCCGGCGCAGGAACATGCTCGAAACGCACTGCGCATCAGCGAGACGGTTGGGTCGCGGGTTCACCTTGGCAATGCGTATCGCGTACTGGCCGAATCCACGGTTGCGCGCGGCCACACCCCCGAGCTCGCGGCCGCGGCTGAAAAGAATTTTGTGCACGCGATCGAAATTCTGTCCGGTATGAGGAATGAACTCGACCTGGCGCGGGTGTACCGGGCGTTTGCCGCCTTGCGCGAGCGAATGGGAGTGGCCCAGGAAGCCGCCGCGCTGCGCCGCCGCGCCGACGACATCTACCGCCGATTGCGGGGCGCAGCGTCGGTACAGAAATAACAGCCGGTCCAAAACTCTCCGCGTCGCCCACCCACTGGCGGCCGAGAGCCTGAGTACGTCGGCAGGCCGCTCGAACAGCTCCGTGAAGGCGATCGGGGCTTGCCAACCCCGCCGTCGGTCGAGACAGTACATGCGCAGGGTCAAGGTCTCTTCAGACTGCGTTTTATGCACCTGAGTCGCCTCGCAAGCCTCGGTTTTCATCGCCACCCAGGCGCCGGTGTACTGGTCGAGAGCAGTTGAGACCCGGTGGTACGAATCACCCGCATGAGGCCTTCCTATGGTCGAGAACGCCGCGCGTATTTTCGCCTTGACGGCGCTGTCCCAGACACCGGTGAGCTGGTCAGCAATGCCCCCGCATACCGCGGCGGTAGCCGGTCGCTGGGTCCAGCCAAAGACCGCCAAGAGGGCGAGCAGTATGGTTGTACCGAAAAGCCCCGCGCGCCACATCCGGGCCCGGCGGCGCAGGCCAAAGTCGGCGACACGGTTCGGCCGTCCTGGTCGATCAGCACATTTGAAGGTTTGATATCGCGATGCATTCGACCTATCCCGCCTAACCCTGCACGTTCCCGTCCCTTTTTCTTTGATATCAACCACTTACTTGTAACCTTTTGTAGCCGGCCGTAACGTGGCGTAACGCCAGAACGGGAATCGGAACGGGAATCCCAGGGTGTACGTTCTACACGAACCACCCGTGCCGACTCGATGTCGGGACGAGGTGCGCTGTGTACGAGACATGTGCGGACGGGCTGAATGCCTCGGTGAAAGTCGATCGCGACCATTTGCCCGAGAGCGAAATGATGTCAATGCGGTGCCCAACACCTAGCTAGCTAGTTCCCGTCCCGGAATCCTTAATGTGCTGATATTACACGAAAATCCGCCCATTTTGCGCCCTTTCTGTGCAGTGTGATTTGGCCGAGAACAGCAGAATTCAGCATTTGAGGAGAAATTCGGCGAAATTTTGTGCGG
>JAKSDA010000058.1 GCA_022360315.1 Pseudomonadota bacterium | reverse complement strand
GCTCTTCGGGTCGCAGCCGTCGCCCGGGGTGGTATTGCCATCGTCGCATTGCTCGCCGGCTTCGAGCACACCGTTGCCGCACACCGGCTCGTTCTGGCAGTTGGCGTCGCAGCCATCGCCCGGGGCGGTATTGCCGTCGTCGCACTGCTCGCCGGCCTCGAGCACACCGTTGCCGCACACCGGCTCGTTCTGACAGTTGGCGTCGCAGCCATCGCCCGGGGTGGTATTGCCGTCGTCGCATTGCTCGCCGGCTTCGAGCACACCGTTGCCGCACACCGGCTCGTTCTGGCAGTTGGCGTCGCAGCCGTCGCCCGGGGTGGTATTGCCATCGTCGCATTGCTCGCCGGCTTCGAGCACACCGTTGCCGCACACCGGCTCGTTCTGGCAGTTGGCGTCGCAGCCGTCGCCCGGGGTGGTATTGCCGTCGTCGCATTGCTCGCCGGCTTCGAGCACACCGTTGCCACACACCGGCTCGTTCTGGCAGTTGGCGTCGCAGCCGTCGCCCGGGGTGGTATTGCCATCGTCGCACTGCTCGCCGGATTCGAGTACACCGTTGCCGCACACGGGCTCATCTTCGGGATCATCCATACCTCCGCCGCAACCGGCGAGCGACATGGCCAGCACGAACGGAACCGTCCATTGCAACGACCTGGGAACACTACCCATCACTCTTCGCATCAGCTTCCCCTTTCACTACTATCTGCACGTATCGAGTTTACAAAGTCACATATTCCGAGCTAGCCGGCCCGCGCAGCATCGCGGACCCAGGGATCAGCTTCTCGAGTAATTGGTAGCTTCAACAATCAATTGGAAACCGCTTCCAGGAGGAGGTTTCCTCACCGACACCCCTGCGTATTGCTTCTTCCCGATTCGAAGTCGTTCAATAAGAACGGCAGTCAAGACGGTTGGTTACAGTGAGCTACTTCGAGTCTGAGCAATCCCCCGGCTGTACAGTCACCACGACGCCACCTATCTGAGCGGCAAGTAGATTTTTGTCTTCTACCGAAACGTCGACGTCGACTCCGCGGTGCGCCATATTGCCGAGGTGAATACACGTGGCGGGTGGGGTCTCTTCGGGGCAACAGATACCCGGCTTTGCCAACACCGCTTCGACATTGTAGCTAGTCGCTGTACTGCTGGGATTTCCGGTCATCAATCTGCAAAGGGCGTCCGCACTACTCCGTTTGCATCCGTCAGAACCAGCATTCCACGGTTGGCCACATGTACTGTTGCAGTAGAGTTGCGTGATCGCCGAGAAATCATATCGGCATGTGGCGGGATCGACCACGACCGTTGTCGATGGACTGGTGGGCGGATCGACTTCTTCGCCCGTATCCAATACACCGTCGCCACATGAAGGATTCTTGCAGGTAGTGCGACACGCGTCCGAAGCGATGTCATTGTTGTCCGTGCCTTCGTCGCATTCCTCATGGGCCTTCGCGTTGATGTGCCCATCACCGCACTTCACCTTGGTGCAGTCAAAGTCACACGTTGCCGAGTCGCCATTGCTGTCACAATGCTCGCTTCCGTTTTTCACACCGTCGCCACATCGCGCCTCCGCACACTTCGAGTCGGTTCCGCAAACCAGCGTGTTGCAGTCATTGCCCACGGCACAGAAGGCGCCAGGCGCGCATTGCGGACAATCGGCTCCGCCACAATCCAAATCGGTCTCGTTGCCGTCTTGCTCGCCGTTTCTGCAGGCTGCGGGGATCGGTTCGCAATTGCCACGGGCAATGTCGCAGCGCTGTCCGTCGCCGCACTCCGTATCTCGGGTGCACCCAGTACCGTCCGACTGGGTACTGCCATCGCGGGACGGTAGTACCGAATAACAGCGATTATCGATTACATCACAGGTCTGTCCCGAAGGGCACTGACCGCTCTCATCACACGTCAGCCCCTCGCGCACGTGTGGACTGAAGCACCCAGCAGCGAACCCGACAAGGAGCGCTACGCAGAACCCGGCCAGGAGCGCTACGCAGAACCATTGCCGCTGGATCAGCCTCATCTTAACCTCCTGAGGAGGACCCTACAAGCACCACTAAGAACATGTCAAGCATTTCCCTCTGGCACCCATTGCCCGCCAACCACACCCGCGGGCGTCTATTTGCTTCGCGAAGCAAATAGATAACTTGACAAATTTTTGACCTAAATACTGTCTACTTTAGCAGGCAGTGAGGGTGATCTTGGTGTCGGCGACTCCGAGTGATCGAGTTGACCGGCAGGTAGGTTAGAAACTAACGTGTCGTTTTTTGAAGTGATTTTCAGTAGATGTAGTCTGACTTTCTGGTGAGAAAGTCAGTGACAAGGCTATCGTTGGCGGTGCCTGTGGGTGTATTTTTGTATGGTGAGTGGCGATGAGATTGTGAAAGTGGTTCTTTGATTCAGCAAGGGCTGCTAGACCGTGCCAGCAAACAGAGAGGCGATTCCTTGAAGCAGCGTCGCAATATAGACGCGAGATACTCCTCTCCTACCCGTTATCTGGCTGCTGGCTGCCAGATCGCAATAACAATGGCTATTATGGGTTGCCAGCCTGCAACTCAGGTACTCCCACAAACAGGGGATCACATTCCAGATCATTCGTCATCAGGTCATTTTTTTGACCAATGTAATCTGAATTTCGCGGACAGGTCGGTTTTGGTCAAGTTTCGCCAATCCACGTCAAGGGTGGGGTTCAAGAGTGCGCTGAATCGACTCCACGGCGTCATCCTGGATCGAGATCAGGACAGCGTCTACGATCGCTTTGCCCATATCGGCAGCGGCGATCTAGCACTGATCGAACTCGTGGGTCCGGTGACGGTCGAGCGGGCATTGGCGCAACTGAACAAGGATCCCGACATCGAGTACGCCGAACCCAACTACCTCGTCCACGCACTGAGGAGTCCGGATGACACGTCCTTCCATGACTTGTGGTCATTGCGCAACACAGGCCAGACCGGCGGAACGCCAGGGGTCGATATCGGCGCGACCGCGGCATGGGACACCAGCATCGGCAGCAGAGAGGTCATCGTCGGCGTGATCGACAGTGGTGTCGATTATAGACACTCCGATCTAGCGCCCAACATGTGGATCAATCCCGATGAGATTGCGGACAATGGACTCGATGACGATAACAACGGCTATATCGATGATATCCACGGCATCAACGTCATTGACGGTTCTGGCGATCCCATGGACGACAACGGTCACGGAACTCACGTTTCCGGTACGATCGGTTCTGTCGGCAATAACGGCACCGGGCTAGTTGGTGTGAACTGGCACGTCAGCATCGTCGCAATAAAATTTTTGTCCTCCAGCGGAAGGGGCAGCACTGCGCATGCCATCGCCAGTATCAACTATGCCCTCGGCTTGAAGAATCGTGGGATTGAAATCCGCGTGCTCAACAACAGCTGGGGGGGAGGTCGCTACAGTCGGGCTCTAGAGGACGCCATCCGCGCGGCGAATGACGCCGGTATTCTCTTCGTCGCAGCAGCTGGTAACTCTTCCTCCAATAACGATGTGTCGCCCAAATATCCATCTAATTATGGCATTGGCAATGTGGTCGCTGTTGCGTCCACTGACCACAACGATGACCTGTCGCATTTTTCGAACTATGGCGTCACCTCAGTTGATCTTGCTGCGCCGGGCTCGGACATTCTATCCACCCTGCCTGGCGACCAATACGGAGTGATGAGCGGAACGTCCATGGCTGCGCCACACGTGGCCGGGGCGGCGGCTCTCGCGCTGTCGTCCAATGATAGTCTGACCGCAGAACAAATCGCGGATCTTCTCGTCACTTCGGGCGATCAGGTGGCTGCACTCGACGGTCGTACAGCGGGCGGGCGCCGCCTCAATGTCGCTAGGGCGATGGAACAAGTCGGTCCTCCGATACCCCGCTTCAACCTCCGCGTATCGCCTGCCTGGCAGGCCGTCAACCAGGAAGAAACCGCAACCTACCAGATTGCGATCGCTGCGCTCGGCGGTTTCTCGGGTCAGGTGACTATCAGTGTAAACTCGGACCCGACTCTCGACGCTTCTGTAGATATCGCGCCCAACCCGGTTCCTGCCCACTCAAACGCCACCCTGACGATCACGACCAGCGGGACTACAGCACCTGGCGAGTACAGCCTCACCATCACCGGCACGAGCGGGTCTCTGGTGCGTTCGAGAAGTGTATCCCTGGTCGTTAGGCGGTTTGGTACGGTTGTGAGATCACTGCCCAGTACCGATACACCGCTCGATATTCCAGACAACAATGCCGCCGGCATCAAGAGCACGATCACAGTTGATGACGAGATCGACATCACCGAAGTTCGAGTTGCGCTGAAGATAAGGCATTCGTTCATCGGCGACCTTCTGGTCAAACTGGTCTCGCCCAGTGGCACCGAGGCCATACTCCACGATCACGGCGGTGGAGATGGCCACGAGATCAACAAAACCCTATATCTTTCCGAAACATTCGCCGATGAAAACGCAGCCGGCGACTGGATACTCTTTGTGTCCGACAATGCGAGCCTTGATGGCGGGCGGATCCTAAGCTGGAGCTTGGACATTACTGGCGTGTTGTCGGGACCCAGCTTCGATGTGCGTACGTCGCCCCGAGTATGGAACATAAGGCAAGGCCAGGAGGCGACCTATGACGTCGTTGTCGCAGCCCTCGGTGGTTTCAGCGGCGACGTGGAATTGCGTCTGGTGGACAATCCGTCGCTTGTCGCAAACGCCGCGTTTTCGGATGCCAATGTCACTGCCCCTGGCTCGGCCACGCTCACCATAGATACCAGCAAGGCGACCCGTCCGGGCAATTATTCGCTCATCATCAGCGGCTCAAATGATGGCAAGACCAAAAGCGCGGACATTAACCTCGTCGTTGGGCCACGCGAAACGGTCGCAATGTCGTACTCGAGCGCCAACACGCCCATCGATGTGCCTGGGGGGAATGCCAACGGAATCATCGATGCGATTCATGTCGCCGACTCATTGAGCATTGATCGCCTGTCGATCGAGGTAGATATCACCCACCCATCGATCAGCAACCCCACCGTTACTCTCACTTCGCCATCGGGTACCCGCAGCTTCGTGTACCGCCGTCTCGGCTGTTCCCGTGGCGGTGTCCACAAAATTGTTCACCCAGTAGTATTCCGCGGCGAAAACTCGGCTGGCCTGTGGACACTGAGCGTATCTGACAGCGCACCGTATGACGACGGCTCACTGCAGAGCTGGGCTCTGTCGGTTACCGGCACATTGCTCGATCAGTCCAACTGATCGAAGAACTGGCCGCTCCGCTCGGTATCAACTCGGCACCGCAGCTTGTGCCGGGGCGTACTGCCGATGAGAACGGCTGTCCGAAGTCGGCACAGCCAATAGGAGTGATGGGGTCACATCACTCGCCGGTGAACACGGGCTCGCGTTTCTGCAGGAATGCCGCCACCCCCTCGGCAAAGTCGCGACTGGCCAGGCATTTCAGCTGGCCGTCCTGTTCCCGGGCCAGCGCGTCGTCGAGGGTGCCGTCGAGTCCGGCATAGACCGCCTGCTTGATCAGCCGGTGGGCCAGCGGCGGCCCTTTGGCCACTTTTTTGGCCCAGGACCAAACTCTGTCGCGAAATTCGTGAGTGTTGAACACCTGATTGCCCAGGCCGATCTCGTACGCGATCTGAGCGCCGACGAGTTCGCCGGTGTACATGAACTCGAGAGCCCGACCGACACCGATGAGTCGAGGCAAAAAGAATGTACCACCACCGTCGGGTATCAGGCCGCGTCGCACAAAGATCTCGCTGAACCGAGCCCGCTCGGATAAAAGCCGCACGTCACAGGCCAGGGCCAGATCGCAGCCAAAGCCCGCAGCGATTCCGTCCACCGCTGCAACAGTCGGCATGGGCGCGTTGCGCAAGGCCCGAATAAGAGCGTGAAAGTGCTCGTCCATGGTCTTTTTGAGCTGCTCTGGATCGGCTACACCGCGGGGCATCGCATCCTTGAGGTCGAGGCCGGACGAAAAGACCCCGCCCGCACCCGAGATGACCACGACGCGCGAACGGGTCGAGGCGGCCGCGCCGTTGATCGCCGCGATCACTTCGGTGTTGATCTCCGGAGTAAGGCCGTTTCTCGATTCCGGCCGATCGATCTCGATCCACCTGACGCCATCTTCATCGGTAATTGTGACTTGGTCGCTCATGATTGCCCTGCGTCTTTCTGTGGCTCCTTGCCGGTCGGGCCTTGCCCGTTCGGCGGGTCGGGTTCCCGGCTCTTGTCTTTCCCGTAGTGCCGGGGCTGGTTTTCGGTGTCCGGCGGGTTTTTATTGTCCGCGCCATAAAACTCGCTTTCCTCGTAATAGCGGACCAGGCGGCGGATCAGTACGGCCACGCTGGCGGCCAGAGGCACGGCCAGAAGAACCCCGGCAAAGCCGAGAAGCTGGCCACCGGCAAGCACTGCAAAGAGAGCGCCAGATTCGCCCAGGCCGACCCGTTTGCCGACGATCTTGGGGGTGAGAACCGCGGCTTCGAGCAGATGCAGAACCACGAATGTGACGGTCACCCCGATGGCCAGTCCCGGGCCCTGCCAGTTGAGCAAGATCAGGATGGCGGTGAGGCCCGCGCCCACAAAGGTGCCGAGAAATGGAATGATGGTCAGCAGGCCGACAATGAAGCCGAGCGGAATGGCCAGCGGTACGTCGAGGCCGTAAAAGCAAGCCGCGTAGAGCATGGCGAGAATGGAAATCACGGTGAGCTGGCCGCGGATCCAGTTGGATACCACCGAATCGATCTCGACCACGACATCGACGATCTCGCTGCGGTGCCGGGGCGGGATCATGGACCGCACGCGCGTCACGATGCGGTCCCAGTCGACCAGGAAATAAAAGGCAAATACCGGGATCAGGAGCAGTTCGGCCAGGAAACCCAGGAACGAGAAAAACCCGCCCAGCGCCGCCGCGGCCAGTTGCGGCGCCGGACCGGCGATGTCTTCGAGCATGGCCTGGGCCTCCGCACCCTGAAGTGCCTCCTGCCATCGGTCGGGCACCTGGTAACCGGTATTGAGCTCGATCCACGCGGCAGCGCGGGTGATCATATCGGGCAAGTCCTGGATGAATCCCGCCACATCGTCTTTGACCAGAGGCACGATGATGATCACGATCAGAGTCATCGAGCCGAGAAACGTGATGAGAAGCAAGGCCACTGCCATCACTCGCTTCATGCCCCGCTCTTCCAGCCGATCGACCAGAGGATCGAGCAAGTAGGCAATACCCGCCGCGGCCAGAACCGGCGTTAAGACCGGCCCCAGCCGGCGCAAAACCAGAAATCCGATGACCAGAAAAGTCAGATAGAGCAGCCACCTGACCATGGTGAGGATCCGTCGCTGGCCCACCACATGGATATCGACGAACGGTTCTCCCGGTCCGAACGGTTCTCCTGGTCCGTCGGGCTGGCGAACCGGGCCGCGATCAGAGCGAGCGGACGGTGGTTTGGACGGGTTGTCTGACATGGTTCCCCGGGCGTGCCTGCCCGGACCCAACGGTAACGCAAATCTCGACCGAGCTGCATTTCTCGGCGGCCGATTTGCCCACCAGCCGATCGAATGGCCGGCCAGAACTGGCTACACTGGGCGAAATGCCTAGGGTTGCGGTCGGCAATAAATTCTTAGAGCGGGTTCAAAAACCGTCGGAACCGTCATCGCCGCGGCGCGGCGGGGAGGTTTTGTGGACAGAGAAACACTCCCCCGAAGAGCCCGCGGTCTACTACCGTCATCCCGGCGGTGGCGAATTGTGGATCGGCGACAGTCTGAAATGGCTGGCCGGTCTTGCCGAGGGGTCGGTAGATCTGATCTTTGCCGATCCGCCGTACAATATCGGCAAGGCCGAGTGGGATGATTTTGGCTCTCACGATGCGTATATCGAGTGGAGTGTGCAATGGATCGCTATGGCGTCGCGCGCGCTCAAGCCGAGTGGGAGCCTCTATGTATGTGGCTTTCCGGAAGTCCTCGCCGATATTCGACGCCCTGGGGCCGGGTTTTTCAGCGGCTGCCGCTGGCTGACCTGGTTCTACAAAAACAAGGCAAACCTGACCAGAGATTGGGGTCGATCCCACGAGGCGATCATTCACTACCGGAAGAGCAAAAAAACCAGGATCAATGTCGATGATGTGCGCATTCCCTACGGTCGCCATACACTGAAGTATCCGTCTCACCCCCAGGCGACCTCCAGTCAGTACGGGCGTGGCCACAAGCGCAAAGATGCGTGGACTCCGCACCCGCGGGGAGCCAAGCCCAGAGATGTCATTGAAGTCCCTGTGACCAGCAACGGAATGGTGGAAAAAACCCCTCATCCGACGCAGAAACCCGAGGAACTGGTCAGGCGCTTCATTCTGGCCTCGTCGAATCAGGGCGATGTGGTCGTGGATCCGTTCTCCGGCTCTGGAACCACCCCGGTGTGCGCCGAACAGCTCGGCCGGCGCTGGCTGGCTTGCGACATCAACCCCGAGTACTGTCACTGGGCCACTCTGCGGCTGCAAAACATCGAATCGCGAACAGTCGAAGAATGGATCGAGTTCGACCGCGTCACCGCTGAACGACGCGAGGCGATCCGATGAGCCCTCGACACCGCCGATCGATCGGATGAGCCACTGAAACGACGTCACGGCAGGATTTCGGCCATCTCGATCGAGAGCTTTCGCCGTTCCCGGGCCTTGACGGTGATTTCGGTGTAGTGAGTGTGGTAGCGATCGTGGCGCACTTCGATGCGGTGCGGGCCCGGACCGAGCGCAATACCGGCGCGCAAATGCCCGATCTCGGCCACGAATCGCTCATCGACCCACAGTTCTGCATCGGCCACGCTGCACTCGATCTCGACAATGGCGTCGTCGCCCCCGAGTCTGGCCGACCCGTATGGGCCCGAAACCGGGCCCGATGCCGAACACGCCGACAAGACCAGGGCGATCGCCACAGCCCGGGCCGACCGCTCGGTCCGGCAAGAACTCGGCTTCGCATTGCCTGCCGGCCAGGGCTGCCTATTCGCGTCCCACCGCATCACGGTCCGCGGACCTCGACCTCGAGTTCTCGCTGGCCGGTTTTGCGCACCACCATCCGCTGCGACGCGGGCATCTGAGCCCGGCGGATGACCGAGAGCAGCCGGCGCTGATCGAGATCGCTCTCGACCGCCAGCGCCACCCCACGGCTGCCCAGCTCGACCGGCCACACTCGTCGAATACCCCGCGTCGCGGCCAGATGCTGGAGCAGCGCAGCCACACTCGACCAGTCGCGATAGCCGCGTATCTCGATCGTCATGGCGTCGTCGCCGACACTGACCTGGGGGGGCCAGTATTCGTCCACCGCGACGGCGACATTGGCGACCAGCTGCAGCGCGGTATCGTCCGCTGCGGCACCGAATGCAGCTGCGATGGTTTCGGCAAATCCGGCGCTACTGGCCCGGATCTGCGCGATCAACTCGCCGTCCTGGCTGGCCGCATCGAGCACCCGGATGGCGGCGCGGCCAGTTGCGCCGACAAACCGAGTGGCGCGGATCAACCCCTCGGGCTCGGCGGTAAAGTCCACAATGAACGCGCCGCCGGCGCCGACATGGCGGGCCAGCTCGACCGCTGCTCGGTCCGATAGAGGCAACAGGGCCTGCGGCTCGGGATCGGCGGCAACCCCGGCCGCCGCGGCGACCTGGTAACCGTGCTGGTCGAGCAGGCGCAAAAACGACTGGCCAAAAACTCCGCCGTCTCGGCCAGAGGCGCCGTAATTATACTGGACCTCGCCGTCGTAGTTGGCCCGGATAAAAACCGCCACAGCGGGCCGGCGGCCGCCTCGCGACGAGCCGCTCTCGGTCACTGGCATGGGTGCGACTGCACGGCCCGACACTGCTGTGATGCCGATCTCGGTCAGAACCGGGCGCAACGCGGCCACATCGACGCTGGCTGCAATGCGCACGCGCAGTCGGCCGCCCTGTTCCCCTTCTTCCAATACTCTGAAAGAGCGGACATAACGCCGGGCCCGACGGATCACCCGTGCGGTCAGTTCGCGCTGATACTGCTGGCGTGCATCGGCCGCGACGAGATCGTCGAGTACCCGGCCGAGCGCCGCGGCAAACGCGCGGTCGAGCGCTCGGGTGCGCGCATTGGCGGGGACCGATTGTGTTGTGATCTCGGCCTCGCCCCGGGCCTCGATGTGAATCTGGTCCGGCACCGGCTGGCTCGATTGGGCCGCAGCACTACTGGACAGCCCGACCAGGGCCGCGATCCAGGCTGCGCCGACCAGGGCCGCCCTGCGGGCCCCGACCACGGCTGGAGTGATTGCTCGTCCCGAGTGGTCAATGACTGGTTTCACTTCACTTGCCTATCACGATGATGAGAAGAGCGCCTGCCCGGGCCGCGGCCTCGACGTGCGAGCGAGCGGCAGCCGCCGGCGCAGACATGACAAGACGCGCTCCACTGCGCTTTTTGGCCCGAACCTGGACGATGCGCTGGCCGGCACGAGGATCGGCCAGAGCCCGGGTGAGACTGCGGTAGAACACAGCGGGTCCGACGTAGCGGGCCGAAAGAGAAGCGAGCTCCACACCCAGGATGGGGCGATTCATGACCCGGCGAGCATCCACCACGATGGCCGTGGGTGCCTGGTCTGCCGCGCGAGTGACCCTCGTGGGGCCGTGCACAGCCGAACGAACCGCTTCGAGAGGCAGCCCGACGGTTGCCACCATCGATCCGTCGGAACCGTAGTCCATGCCCAGCTCGAGCGCTTGCTGTGCCGACTGGCGCAGCCTTTTGGCCACCTGTTTGTCTGCCCGGGCGTGTTTGGCGATGGTTTTTGCGTCCAGGACCAGGGTTTGGGCGCGCTCGATCAGCCGATTGCGGGCCTGCTCTGTGGCCCGCCGGCGTGCTGCCACGCGGGCCACAGATGGCGAGGGGGCGCGCACATCGCCGGCCGCTGCTCCACGAGCGATGATCAAGCCGCGACTCCAGTCCACGGTGGTCGGGCGATTTTTGGCGCGTTCGATCACCGCGCCACGCCCTCCTGTGCCCTGCTGTCCAGAACCGGTTGGCGGCTGGGCCAAGCCCGCAGTGCTCGATGCAGCGATGAGCAGAGCGGCTGCCGTGGCCGGGAAACGACGGCGCACCCACACCGGGCAAACCGTGGCCAGTGCGGGTCGGCAGGGCCGGACGCGATCCCCGGTCGGCGACAAGACGCTCACGATCGGCGGACTATACCGCTGTCTGGCCGACTGCGCGAGAGCGCCATGACTGTACCGGGCAGCCCGGGCGTGTCGCCACACCGGTGGGGATCCGGAGCTATCATGGAGTGCTGATGAGGTTTCTCCACCCACAACGGGATGCTCAGCTGGAGCTATCTCTTGACGATGTATTCATCCTGCCGGGGCGACTGGACGGCACGTCTCGTCTCGACGTGGATCTCACGCCAATCGACTTTGCCGGCACCAGCCATCCGGTGGTTTCGGCCAACATGAATGCGGTGACCGGAAAGCGGATGGCCGAGACCATTGCCCGGTTTGGCGGTGTGGGCATCCTGCCCCAGGATATGGATCTGGCCACCGTGGAGCGCATCATCGCCCACGTCAAGAAGGCTCCGACCCGCTACGATACCGCCCTTGTCGTGACCCCGCGCGAATCGCTGCGCGATGTTCAGGGCATCATTCGCAAGCGCGCCCACGGGATGGTTCTGGTCGTCGACGGCGAGTACCGTTTGCTCGGTGTGATCACCCAGGCCGATCTGCGCCAGCGGGACCAGTACACTCCGGCCGAGCAGCTGATGTCGCGCACGCTGGTGACCATCTCGCCCACTACCAGTCACAGAGACGCATTTCTGCTCATGGAAGAGAAGCGGGTCAAGGCCGCTCCTGTGGTCGATGGCGACAGGCGAGTTAAGGGTATCCTCACCCGCGACGACGCGGTCCGCTACGAGATTTTTAAGCCCTCTCTCAACGACAGTGGCGAGCTGATGATCGGTGCGGCTGTCGGCATATCGACCGACGCTCCAGGCGCGGCCAGTGCACTGGTCGACATGGGTATCGATGTTCTGGTCATCGACACTGCGCACGGGCATCAGCGCCGTATGCTCGAGGTGATCGCCAGGGTGAGCGAGATCGTCGATGGGCGTATTCCGCTGGTTGCCGGCAATGTTTGCACAGCCGAGGGTACCCGCGAGCTAGTCGAGGCCGGCGCCGATATCATCAAGGTGAATGTGGGGCCGGGCGCCATGTGCACCACGCGCATGCAGACCGGTGTGGGGCGACCGAGTTTCACCTCGGTCGCCGAATGCGCGCGCGAGGCCGGCAAGTTTGGCAAATACGTGTGGGCCGACGGCGGCGTGCGCTATCCCCGCGACGTCGCACTCTATCTCGCCGCAGGCGCGGCGCGAGTCATGGTCGGCACCATGTTTGCGGGGACCTATGAGAGCCCCGGAGACATCCAGGGTGATCGCGATGGCCATCTGTACAAAGAAAACTACGGCATGGCGAGCAGTCGTGCCGTGGCCGATCGGACCAGCGACCTGGATCCGTTCGAACGGGCCAAAAAAGGCTTCTTTCGCGAGGGTATTTCGTCGTCGCGGATCTATATCAACGAGGGCCGGGAAAGCGTCGGAGCTCTGCTCGTCGATATCATCACCGGAGTGCAGTCGGCGTTTACCTACTGCGGCGCCCTGACCTGCCGAGAATTCACCGACAAGGCTATTGTCGGCGTGCAGACCTCGGCGGGGTTTCACGAGGGCAAACCCCACGGTGAGGTCGTGGGCGAGCCGAGCGAGCGATAGTCGTGAAATTGATCGGCTGCTGACCGGGTTACTATGCACCCAGAGCAAGCAACGCGCGGCGTTGTTCGCGCGGTAAGGACCTCATGATCCCTGCAACTCCAATTCCCCCCAATCGATCCATCACGACCAGGGCAGCGACCGCCACGGTTATCGGGCTTGTCCCGGTTGTGCTGGCCTGTGGCGCCTCGCAAACGCCTTCTGCCGCTTCGGCCGACCACGCCCAACCGGCAACTCAGTCGAATTCTGCTCCGGTCCAGCCAAACTCGTCACCGGCCCGGCCGGGTTCTTCGTCAACCCAGCCGGCTGCGTTCCAGCCGCCGATTCGCCGTCCCGCGCCGATTGAAGAGCTCATTCGCGTGCGTTGCGCCACCGACGCAAGCGATGTTTATACCATCTGGACCGCGAACATCTACGCGGTGGTTCCGGGCGAACGGCAGCGCCTCCTGTTTACGGGGGTCGGCATGAATGTGGCCCGCTGCTGGGAAGCACAGGGCCGTTGGTTCCTCTCATCGCGCGAGCTTATGTACTACGTCGACCCCAAAACCGGCGAGGTGCTCCACCGCTGGACCAATCCGTGGACCGGCGCAACGGTCCCGGTCATTCATGTGGCCAACAGTCCGGTACAGAGCCCTTTGCGCGGACCAGTGCCGGCCGCGATCGGGCACGGCCGGATGACGATCATCCTGGATATTCCGCTCTTTTATCCCAATCGGCTGAGCAGCGAAGAGCGCTTTTCGCCCTACAGCCCTCACCCCAACTACCAGGCCGGCGAGTTCTTCGCGCTCAGCTCGCCCGTGGCCGAGGTGGAAAATCCCCAATTGGCCTCAGCGCCCGATATGACGTTTACCTGGCATCGCCACGGCCCCTGGCTGCCCTGGATGAAAATGGGCGACCGCCCAGGCAGCCTGATCTACAGCGCCCACGGCAGCAAAGTGCCGGGCTACGAGTGGGTCCCCCAGTTGATCCGCGACGATATCGATTCTCGACTCGGACTGTATCGCAAGGCGCCGCGTTGCATGCTCGATACGCGCAACGAGACGTCCTGGACGTACTTTGCCAGGCACATCGACGCCTATATGGCCGGCGAGCGTTTTCCCCTGCCCGCCCCACAGGTCGAAGAGCGCTGCCGCAAATAGCGGCACTGCGCGCTGCCCAACCGAGAGTTCAGTCGGTCCAGCGCGTCGAGGGCAAGGCGCGAAGAGGGAGCATAGTGGGCCTACGTGACCGATGAGCAACACAGCCATCGGCGGGCTGGTCGGCCATAATGGGTACTTACTTGCGGGTCGCGGTACTGAGCATGTCGAGAAATGGCCG
>JAKSDA010000536.1 GCA_022360315.1 Pseudomonadota bacterium | reverse complement strand
GTCTACTGCGGCGACGGCCACGCCAACCCGGCCGCCGGCGAGACCTGCGAGCCCCTCACCGATACCGGCGAGCCAGCCACGGGCCCGCGCGGCAATCCGGCCCACACTGCCACCTGCGACGCCGACTGCACCACGCCCGAGTGCGGCGACGGCGTCATGAATCCCATGGTCAATTCGGCCACCGAGGAGCCGGACGACGGAGAGGAGTGCGACGGCGGCGACAGCGACGGCGACGGCGTCGCCGATAGCACCCCCCTGTGCGACGCCGACTGCACGATCCCCCGCTGCGGCGATGGCGTGCTCAACCCTGCCGCCGGCGAGACCTGCGATCCCGCGGATCCGGCCAGTTCCCCGGCCACGTGCGACCCGGACTGCAGCGCCGCGGTGTGCGGCGACGGCCTGGTTAATCCCCACACCCAGTTACCCATGGGCGGCGAACAGTGCGATCCGGGCAGCGACGATACAGGTACCGTGCGCAACGTGGCAACCTGCGACCGGGACTGCACCGTGCCGTCGTGCAACGACGGGGTGTACAACCCGGCCGCTGGCGAATACTGCGACCCCGGCGACCCGCAGAGCCCCAACCGCAGCCGCAGCCAGTGCGACTACCAGGATTGCACCAGGGCCGAGTGCGGGGATGGTGTGTTCAACCCGCATAGAGGCGAGGCGTGTGACACGAGCGGAATCGATACTGCCGCATGCGACGCTGACTGCTCGGCGGTGGTGTGTGGGGATGGGTATCGCAATACGAATGCCGGGGAACAGTGCGACCCTGGGCCTGGCGGCATTTCCTGTGTCGGCAATCTCACCTGCTGCCCACAAACCTGTGAGTGCAGAGTTCGATGTTGAAGGCTGCCACGGCGTTATATGGGTCCCGGCTGTGTCCGCCCGATTCGCGGGGCAGATCCATGCGTCGTCCCGGATGTGCCTGGCGATTGTCGACACTGGTAATCGCCAACTTCTTGCTAACGCTACTCACTGCACATCCGGGCCACGCAAACCCAGTGACCGGCCCCGAACATCCACTGCTGCGCTGGCTGTCCTGGTGCCCTCAATCGCAGCTGCTGGGCAAATATGGGGTCAGCCGAGTGTCGGTCACCGGAGCAGACACAAACAACCCCGACGTTGCCGGTGCGTTCGGCCCCGAATGGCGCGCATTTGGCGCTGCCGGCTTGTCTTTCTCATGTGCGCCGATCACCAGCACTCCACTCACCCGACGGATCCGACTTCAGGCCGAATTTCTGGTAAATAATCGAGGCGCAGAACTACTCATCGACAGCGTCCGAGTGGGCAGCAACACCTACCGGTACCTGGAATCCCCTTTCGTGGCAAGGTTGGAGCTCTTGCCCCGTACGTGGCCGATGCGCCTGCACCCAGTGCTGGGTCTGGGGCTCAACGTGCGACTATCCGCCACCGTTACCGACCGGGACGGCGCCTCGGCCGCTATCCCCAACACCAACCTATTCGATCTGGTTGTACTAGCCGGAGTCGGCACTGAGGCCGTCGCTATCGACCGATGGGTCTTTTCTGGCGAGGTTCGCTACCAGCGCGGGCTTATCCCCATCGGCGATGCGGACGATTTTGATGACCTGCGCACCACTACCTGGTCCATCCTGATCGGCGTGGGCTACCGATTCTCCGCCCGCGGCAGC
>JAKSDA010000029.1 GCA_022360315.1 Pseudomonadota bacterium | reverse complement strand
TCAACTCCTCGCGCACCCACTGGCGGCGCGCCTCGTCGCTCTGGCTCGGTCCGAGGTTTTTGGACCGGCTCTAAACAGAATCACCTTGTTTGTGTAACAAACCAGGTGATTCTGTTGCGAGGCCAACGGCCGAGCCGGCCGGCAGTCCGGCCGTCCGGGGGCTTTGCCAAAAAATGACAGCCCGAGCGCAATGCGGTCGGGCTGAGCACAGGCACGAGGTAACCGGCGCGTTACCCATGGAACGTGGTACTGGGGCCAGACCAGGTCAGTGAGTGCGGGTAACCGAGATGCGCGAGGTCGGGGCCGAGGTATCCCAGGCATGGTCGGCGAGGGTCAAATCGCTCGATGCCAGGCTGCCGTCGATACCCGGATGGGGACTGATAAGCGCGTTTTCGGCCAGATCGGGATTGCTCATTCCGGTGCCCGCATCGGGCGATGACACTCCGCTGAGCGCCTGACAGGGCGGCACGATATCGGCAAAGTCCTCGGTGTTGATCTCGGTGCCCGCATCGTAGGCGACGCCGTCCCGGGACACGGTACGACCGATTGCGCGGGGCAGACGAAGCTGATTGACGCCGGTGAATCCATCGTTGGTGCAGATCAGCATGGACGCAAACGAGATCCGGCCGCGCTGCAGATCTGAACTGATGCGGAACGAAATCGAAGCACCGGGCAGCACCGGGGGAGGATCGCCGGCGGCAACCACGACGTCAGAAACCCGGCTATCGGCTCGCAATGCCTCGACCAGGGGCGCGAGATTGCCGTTTTCGGCCACTTGCTGAATGCCGACACTGGCCTCGTCGCCCGAGGCGAAGAGCCTCAGACTGCGCCGGTGGGTCGCGACCACCGGAGGCGTGAGCGGCTGTCCGCTGGTGGGATTCTCGATCGTCACGTCGTATCGGGCAATGCGCGTCACTTCGACCACCGCGATCGGATTGTCGAAGCCGTGCGCGGCAACTGTGAGATCACTGGTCGGCAAGGTGCCGTCGATACCCCGGTGCGGTGCGACCACGCTGTTTTCGGCCAGAGCGGGGTTGCTCTGCCCGGTGCCGTCATCGTCCGAGAATACCCCGCTAAGCGGCTGGCACGGCGGAACGATATCGGCGAAATCTTCGGTATTGATCTCGCTGCCCGCATCATAGGCCCTGGTGTAGTAAATCCGGGTGCGTCCGACAGCAACCGGCAGGCGCACCGAGTCGACACCGGTGAAGCCGTCGTTGGAGCAGATCAGCATCGTGGCGATCGACAGTCGATTGCGCCATGGCCGCGCCTCGAGCTCGACCGTTACCGATTCCCCCGGCATCAGCGGCGGCGGATCGCCGGATACGCCGACTGCGAAATCGGCCACTGCCCGGCTCTTGTCCAGCGCCTCGACTAGCGGGGCATTGTTGCCATTCTCGGCCAGCTCGCGCACCCCGTTGGGGGCCCGATATCCAGCCCGGAACAGCGCGACATACGGCCGGTGCAAGGCGACCACCGGCGGGGTCAGCCACTGCTTTTCGCTCAGGTTGGTAATGGTCACCCGATAGGCCGCCTTGGCATTGTAGTGCCCCGATGACAGCGCTTCTTCATCGGAGCCGAGGGCATCGTCCTCTTCCATCGTCTCGGACAGATCGAGCAGATCGCCGGACGAATCATCGGATTCGCTTTCCACGCCACAACCGGCAGCCGCTACCATCACGGCCACGGCAATCGCGGATGAGGAGTTCAAAAAGGTAGTCCAATACTGAGTGCTCTGGTACATCACAACATGTCCTTTCATCTGCGCCTCTACGCAGCAGTCGTTGTGTTCAGTACGCCTCGACTGTGGCCTGGTAACGGTGAGAATCGAAATTCCAAAATACCGGATCTAGCCACAAAAGGCGGCAACACTGACATTTGAGTCAGCGATGAATCGAGGAGATTTAAAATGCCAGATCTAGCCACAAAAGGCGGCAACACTGACATTTGAGTCAGCGTGGCGCCAGCTGCCTGAGCATCGAGCATCGAGCATCGACAAGCCCTGGGTTGGCTCACGTGTTCACCGGCAGGGGCAGTGACATGCACCGAGAACTGGTGCGACCGGCAGGGACGTGGGGCCGGCCATTGCAGCTCTACAGTTCGTTACACAGGTTTACAACACTGCCACGGACGCCGGTACGGGTTTCGACCAGGCTATAGCTGCCGCCCGTTTGAATACATCGAAATACCCAGCTATGACAGCCAGAGGTACGGAGTAGACCGATGACCAAACACGATAAAAAGAATAGCAATGACGAAAACCGAGCGAGCGATATGGATCGAAGGGGTTTTTGGCGCTGGGTGGAGCCACAGCGGTGGGCCTGGCGCTGGGCAGTTGCGATGGCGCGGGAGTTGGCGACTACAATGACCAGCAGGACGGTTCCCTCGCCCATGTTTCCGGCGCGGTACACGATGCCCTCATCGTCGGAGCCGGACTGGCCGGACTGAGTGCGGCCCGAGAACTGGTAAAACGCGGTTGTGACAATATCCTGGTGGTCGAGGCGCGCGACCGGGTCGGCGGGCGGACGCTGGGCCAACCCGTCGCGGGTACCCTGGTGGACGGCGGTGGCCAGTGGGTCGGCCCGACTCAGACTGAGATCATCGCACTGATTCGAGAGCTGGGGCTTACCACGTTCCCGACCTACACCACCGGTGAGACCGTGTTTTACTTCGACGGCCAGCGCAACCTCGACAGCGAGCGTCCCGTGGATCCGGTCGAGGCTGCGGATATCGAGAAGACCAGGGGCTTTGCGACGGCCGATGTCCGCCCCCCAGGTATCGGCCCGAAACGTGCCATCGAGGCCGAGTATGGAGTAACTCGAAATATGCACTCGATCGCGAAGTGCCATGCTCCGCATCAGTCGCAGGGCATTTTCGACTGCGGCCTCGCCGCCGTTGCCGGACAGGGTCGCGCGGATCGTGGGAAAATCCGCTTGTGTACGCACATCGGCAAGGGCGTTCTCGACAAAGCTGTCCAGCGACAGTGCGACCTCCTCGGACGCTCTATCGAGGTCGGCTCTCATCTCTTCGAGGATTCCCGGCCGTGTCCGCCATCCGTTGAGGGTTTGCAGCAAGGCGACGGGTATCAGCGAAACCAACAAGCCAAAGACGGCTATTCTGGTCCGGATACTCATTCACTTTTTCGTTTTTAGCGCGTCGGCAATCGAGCTATCGAGAATCAGCGGAATTGCGGGCCGGCGGTTCAAGTCCCCGCGCTCGAGCATGAATTCTACATTGAGCTCCGCTCCAGCTATCAGGGACCGCTTATCGGTCCTGTCTGTGAAGACTCGATAATTGTCTTCGAACGAGAATATGACAATTCCGTCGAGATTGATTTCTTCGGGGGTCTGCTCGGTCGCAGTGACGATAACTTGTTTCGCTTCTTCGGGGTGTCCGCGAATGTAGCGAAGGCCGGAAAACCACGACCGCAAGAGAGCGATGAAGACGGTGCGGTGTTTGGCCATCACAGAAGGTCGGACAACCAGGACATCCGCAATGAGGCCAGGCGCTTGTGCACTGGAGAAGATCCGCCTCGCGCCACATCGTGCGGAGCGAGCCCGGCTGTGGCCAGCATCTGCCGGACGAGCAGCTCTCCGAAAGAGCCCAGACCGGTACCTATGCGCCGATCTCGGAGATCCGCGATCTCTTGAACATCATCGGCGGCAACCACGACGTCTGCACCGTCCGAGTTGTCGCAGATCAAGATGATTCGAAGATCGTTGCGTGTCCGGGATGCGAGGGACAGGGCATCAGCGAGTGCGAAAAAACCTCCATCGAGGGTGCCGGCCTCGTAGTCGGGCATTTGCTTGCGCGAAGTAGTGTACGTACAACGATCCTTCGGTCTTCGGCTGGCGAGAAAGTCGCACACTGTTTCACTGGTTTCGGTCTGCCAGTTCGGATCTACAGTGGCTTGTATTCCGAGGCCGGGCAGATCGCCAGCGTCGGGCCGGCGCTTCGGATGAGTCCATTCGAGATCATTCGGTCGGTTCGAAGCAGAGGACGGTCAAGAGCTCGGCGCGGGATCTGACACCGAGTTTCTTCATGGCCCGGGCGAGATGGCTGGCGAGGGTGGATTGGGTTGTGCCCATTGCCTGGGCGAGGCTGCGCTGATCGGGATATATGGGATTCAGGGCCAGTCTGACCGCTCGGATCTCGCTCGGCGTGAGCCGCAAGGATGTGCTGTCCCTGGCCTCGACACGGCGGGCGAGGAGGTAGCGGCGTCCCCGATGGCAGGTGTGCGAGAGCAGCAACCAGCGTCCGGTCATGAGACCCGCAGAGACTTTACGGGTGATGTCATGAGATTCTCCTCGATCCTGTATGGCGGCCCGGGCCCGGTCGGTCTCGATGGCCCACCGGGGCAAGTTACCGCTCACCTCGACTGTGTCTGCGGCGTTTTCCGACCGCACCAGGTGTTCCGAATCGGGCCGCGAGGACGCGCGCAGTCTGCGCAGCCGCAGTCCGGCGGAGATATGCTCGACCACACTGCTCCAGCGAGCGAGACTCCGCGCGGAACTACCGAGCTCGCGATCACTTGGAAACAGAAAAGCGCAGCCGCCCGCGTCTCGCGCGGTTACCCACAGACCGAAGCAATCGGCGATTTCGCTGTGCACCGAGCGCTGTACCTCGGGAAGGGTGAGAAGGTCGCTGGCCACCAGACTGCCGAATGGGCAGCTGGCTTGACGGAGCCGTTGTTTTAATATGTCCGAGGCGTGTGCAGAGATGGTCAGAAACGCATTGAGATGCCCTACCGTGCAGCCTTGCAGGACAAAGCCCCAGGGAAAGAATCCCCCGTCACGGCGGCGAAAAAAAAATGACAGGGCACCGATTCGTTGGTCGACGCCGCGGCCCATCGCCTCGGTCACAGAAGATAACCACTCGTCGTCGTCGCCATCGAAGCGATAGCAGGCTCGAATCATGTCTACCATCCACTCGGCTCCTGACACTGCCAAACTCCAGCCTGAGAAAAATCCCGGCAATCAATCCTTGTATCCGTTTTTGTCGACGAGGTCGATAGCAACCGGGCGAGGAACCAGTTTGGCGGCCAGTTGGGTCCGCGAATCGACGCCGAGCTTCTCAAAGATAGTGTGTACTTGATTTCGCACGGTAGTCGCGCACGAGCCGCGCATGGTGGCGATTTGCTGATTCGTGCACCCCATGAGGATGTGACAGGCAATATCGCGCTCTCCAGCGGTGAGAAGAGCGGCCGTATGGTGGTTCAACATCGGCATACTGAGCACTGCGAACACGTCCTCGCCCCGGCTGACCAGGCGGCCGCGGACGTGGTCGAAAATGCTCGATAGGTAGCCACACTGCGTCCCATCGACGAGGTCAACACGAGTCCCAGGTGGCGGCGAAGTCGCCCGCGCCCGGTCACCGGTCCCGTTTTTCGATTTCACCGGTTCCGACGATCCTAATGAGCCATGTTTGACTGCCATGATAACCATCCCAGGTGCAAATGGGCCTTTACCATAACCAGCTCGGCTGATGAGGTCGACGAAAAATAAGCCGCGCTGATCAATTTTACCCGGGCACAAACGACCGTCGATCCATTGCGGGACATTCAATGTCGACGAGTTTGCCCGAGCCCTCGACGTACTGCATTTGGCCCACACTTATCGGTATATCATATGCTTTATACGAGACACCCAGTGGTCCAACGGGTTTGCCGGGTGGCCAATACTCTTGCCCATTGTCGGGCGGGTAGATACTATGCGATAGCAACGATGTCCCCATCCCGCTTTCATGGAGTCAGCAGGGCGGATATGTTGGAAAAAAAGCCAAGAAACGGCGAGGCCAACTCGCAGGGGTACCCCGAGCGAGAGCGAATGTCTCCGATCTCTCTGGCCGAAGTTGTAGCTGCGGGTCTGAAAATCAAGCTCGAGGCCAAAGGGCCGCCACCGAAGACTTCGATGGCTTCGAGAACCAGGATGGCTGTCCCGACAGGGATAACGACAATGACGGTTTTCCCGACGACAAGGACAAGTGCCCAGACGAGCATTTTCCGCACAGAGATGGCTGTCTGCCCAAATACGAACACATTGCTCTCGATATGAGGCAGAGAACAATCACTCTCAAGATTCCGATCTGATTCAGATCGAATAGGGCAAAGATCAGGCACCAACACTGGGCCGTGCTCGAAGACGTCGCCCGAGCGCTTGAGGACTACCCCGACATACAACTTGAGGTCCGAGGGCACGCGAGCAGTGGACGACAACAGAAGGCTGAGCAAGGCACGCGCCGAGGTGGTGCGGAAATTCCTGATTGGATGTTTGATGCAGTAACGCGTGGTTGGCACTCACTTTGACTGTAGAGTCAAACAGGATAAAGCGATGGAAACTCAGTGGCAGGAAAAGGATTGCCAGAAACACGCGACTTGCAGGGCGATTGCGAATCGGCTGGAGGCCAAAGGATATGGTGATTCGGCGAAAGTGATTGCGAAGGAAACTCGTCGGAGACGCGGGCAGAACCGTCGGGTCGATTTCTTCATTGTTGCCCCAGCTCGGCAGCCGCCTTTCTTGGCGGGCCAGGAGGGAGTGCGAGAATGGGCAGGAGGGAGTGCGAGAATGGGTAGGCCTGACAAGGTTTAAGTAAACCCAGGTGGGCAGCGGCGCTTGGCAAGGGCATGCTGGCCCAGCTGGCTACGAGTCGCTCATGAACGAGTAGCGGTAATCGGTCGGCGGCACAAAGGTTTCCTTGATGGTTCGCGGTGCCGCAAAGCGCAACAAGTTCCATGGCGAGCCGGCCTTGTCGTCGGTCCCCGAGGCGCGCGCACCGCCAAATGGCTGCTGCCCGACCACGGCACCGGTCGGCTTGTCGTTGATGTAGAAATTGCCGGCACTGTGGCGCAATGCCGCCATGGCCTGGTCGATGGCGCCGCGCTCGCGGGCAAATACCGCCCCGGTGAGGCCGTATGGCGAGGTCTGGTCGACAATTTCCAATACGTCGCTGTACTTCTGATCCGGATATACATGCAGAGTCACAATGGGCCCAAACAGCTCCTCTTTCATGGTCTGATAGCCCGGATCGTCGACCACCAATAGGGTCGGCCTGACAAACCAGCCGATCGACGCGTCGGTTTCGCCGCCCGCGGCAATGCGAACCCCCGAGGCAGTCCTGGCCGCCTCGATCGCAGCCACGTGCCGGTCAAATGCAGCCCGCTTGATCACCGCAGCCATGAAGTTGCGGTAGTCGCGCACATCGCCCATGGCAATGCTGGCAATGGTGTCGACCAGCTTCTCCTCGATGCGCTGCCAAACCGACGCAGCGACGTACACCCGTGATACCGCCGAGCACTTCTGTCCCTGATACTCGTAGCCCCCGCGCACGATGGCCGTGATCAGCGCATCGTCGTCAGCCGATGCATGGGCCACGATGAAATCTTTGCCGCCAGTTTCGCCGACCAGGCGAGGATAGGAACGGTAGCGGTCGAGATTTTGCCCGACCCGCTGCCACAACGAGCGAAATACCTGCGTCGAGCCGGTGAAATGCAGACCGCCAAAACTCGGGTGCTCGAGCGCAGGCCCGGCCAGCTCGGGACCAAATCCGGGAATGAAGTTGACCACGCCCGGGGGCAGACCGGCCTCTTCGAGGAGTAGCGCGGTGTAATACGCGGCCAGGGTCTGGCTCTCGGATGGCTTCCATACCGCGGTGTTGCCCATCAACGCCGGCGCAGTGGGCAGGTTGGCAGCAATGGCGGTGAAATTAAACGGCGTCAGAGCAAATACGTAGCCCTCGAGTGGCCGGAGCTCGACCATGTTCCACATGCCCGGCGGACTGGACGGCTGCTGGGCATAGAGCCCTTCGGCATACGCGCAGTTGAATCGCCAGAAATCGATCAGCTCGCAGGCGGCGTCGATCTCGGCCTGATGGCAGGTCTTTGACTGACCGAGCATGGTGGCGGCGTTGAGCGTCATGCGGTAGGGCCCGGCCAGAAGTTCGGCGGCACGCAAAAACACCGCGACACGCGATTGCCACGACATCGCCTCCCATTCTCGTTTGGCGTCGAGCGCCGCAGCAATGGCACGCTCGACCTCGCCCGGCCCGGCGACGTGGAATCGAGCCAGGACGTGACCGTGGTTGTGGGGCATGACGATCGGCTCGAGTCGCCCGGTTTTCACCCGCTGGCCGCCGATGATACAGGGAATCTCGATCTCCTCTCCGGCCATGCGATCGAGCTCGGCCTCCACAGAGGCCCGCTCGGAGCTGCCGGGCGCATAGGCAAATACAGGCTCGTTGTAGGGCTTGGGTACGCGGACAATGGCGTCGTTCATGGCTTTCTCCGTGGCCCGTTCGATCTGGCCAGCTCCACGCTATCATCCGGGCCTCAGCCGGTCTAGCGCCCAGGGCTGCCGGCCAGTGCCCGCCCAGTGGATCTCTGGCAGCGTTCGGAAAAAACCCCCAACGCCGCTGCCATTGTCGGGCAAAGCCGTCCGGCGGAGTCTCGCCGGGCCCCCCATGTGCCCGAAATCGGCTGATCGACGCTCTCGACCGGGGCGCACGCAGATTCGGGGAAAACGATTTTCCCGAATGCTAGGACCGGGACCGACCCTTCAGGCACACGTACATGTCCATGTAGACCACATGGGTTTTTTCGGGACAAACCACCCGGTAGCGGTCGATGATCGCACCGCAACGTCCGCCCTTGCCGACGTTGTCTATACGGGCCCGACGAATCGCAGCGCGATCGGAAAACGGATGGGACCCATCAGCACATTCAGCCTGCAAGAGGAAATCCTGCTGTCCGGTCACGCCGCACACTTCGACCGGCATTTCTGCGCTGGACGAAAGCAGGGCGAGATTGCGTATCCCGGCACCGCGGCGCCTGGCGTATTCTTCGGGGCTGAGCTCGACCGGGCCGAATTGATCCGATCGGTTGCAATCGAACCCTGCCGATTCGAGATCTGGCTGAACTGGCCCGGCCGGGTCGGGGTCAGAAACCCCGCCAGTAACCGGCTGGGCAGATCGGTCTGGCGGCGGACTGTCCTGTGATGCACCAGGAGCCGCACTGGAGGTCGAATTGGGCGATACTGCTCCGGGCGCCCGGTGCGAGGCGCCGGGCCCCGGGCCGGACCGGGCAGGAGCCGGCGACGAAGGCTGGACCGGAGCCGGGCCAGGACCTCCACATGCCCAGGTAGCTGCGGCCACAACCATCGCTGGAAAAAGCGTACGAGAACGCGATGCTGTGGAAAACGCTGTGCGACTGACGTGGATGGCCATCGGGGTGCCTCGATACAATCGCTTGACCTTGCGCCCAGTCGAGATGGAATTCAACCGCGAGGCCGACGCAGTTTGACTTTGTTTGCCCGAGCCGGCCAGGTAACTCGACTCGACCGAAAACCCGTGGTCCGGGACGATGATAGCCGGCTTACTGCGGTTGCAGGAGCGGACTGGGTCGAACCATGGTTGTGCACAAAACTGTATTCGCCAATCCGGGCAAAATCAGGCACAAATACCGCGCGACGCCCGGATCATTCGAATGCCGAGCCAGTGATCCCGGCTCGTGGCCCCACACCATTGACAGTCGCCAGCGGTCAGCAATCTGCACTGCATGTAAAGCAAATCAGATGACTTGATTCGCCGCAATGATGGAACACCCGGCGGACAATGCCTTCCGGGTGTGCGATCACAATCGCCCGCTTCAGCACTCTCCAGATCATTTTGCATCGACAGTTGCATATCGTGCAGTGGTTGATTGGGCAAGGGTTGCAGCCACAACAATCGCAATTGTGGCTGGCCGATTAAGAATCGATACATTATCGACCTTTATAAACCATTGGAATGCAGCGTGGATATGGTAGCGTTATGATATACTAATGATTTAGGCGGTTCCATGACCGACCTGGAGCCATCACTGGAGCATATCGCAGGCACGCGCTTCGCCCTGAAACGTCTTCTGGGTGAAGGCGGTATGGGCGTTGTTTACCACGCTGTCGATCGCGAGAGGAACGTCGAGGTCGCGCTGAAGACCTTGCGGCACCGCAATCCCCAGGATCTCTACCGCTTCAAGCTGGAATTTCGGTCCCTGCAGGGCATCGCCCACCCCAACCTGGTCAGGCTCGGCGAGCTCATCGAAGACCAGGGCCGGTGGTTGTTCACCATGGAGCTGGTCCGCGGGGTCGATTTCATCCGATATGTCCGACCGGCACGGCTGGGTCCGGGCTGGGCCTTTTCCGGCCTCGGAGCCGGGCGGGGCCAGGACGCGACCCCTCCGCTGGTCGACGAAGCGCGGCTGCGCAGCACGCTCTACCAGCTCACCCAGGCTCTTTGCACCCTTCATCGCAACGGCAAGGTTCATCGCGATATCAAGCCGTCCAATATTCTGGTTGCCATTACCGGACGCCTGGTGGTTTTGGACTTTGGATTGGTACAAGAAGTCTCATCCACCCAGCTCGACATAAATGACTCGGCAATCGCCGGGACAGCGGAGTACATGGCTCCAGAGCAGGCCATCGGCGGCGCGGTGGGTCCCGCCGCTGACTGGTATTCGGTCGGCGTATTGCTCTATCAAGCGTATGCGGGGTATCCGCCCTTTGGCGGTCATCCGCTGGACGTTTTGTACGAAAAGCAGACGGTCGTACCGACGCCAATACTCGAGCTGGCCACCGACATCCCCGGAGACCTGGCCGCGCTGTGCCAGGATCTTCTGCAAATCGAGCCCGAGCGCCGTCCCGACGGCGAGGAAGTACTGCATCGGCTGGCCCGGTCCAGGGCCGTTGAGGACCACGACGGACGAATTCCGCAGGTATGGACAGAGCCGCCCGCACCGGATCTTTTTGTCGGCCGCGACACCGAGCTCGCGGCGTTGCACCGGGCGCTCTCGGATACCTCGACCCGGGGTCCCGTACTCGCCTTTGTGCACGGCCGGTCGGGCATTGGCAAGTCGATGCTGATCGGGCAATTCTTGCGCGAATTGGCCCTTCAAGAGCCGAATGCGCTGATTCTGCAGGGGCGGTCTTACGAGCGCGAATCGGTTCCGTTCAAGACGTTCGACCCGATCATCGACGGGTTGAGCAGTTTTCTGAGCGAGCTCGAGCCAGGTGAAGCGAACTCGCTGATCCCGTCGGATATCGGCTTTCTGAGCCGGGTGTTTCCGGTCCTGGCCCGGGTCGATGTGATCGCCGGTGCACGGTACTGCAACGTCGACAGCCGCGATCCGCACCAGCAGCGCCGGCGCGCGTTCTCGGCCCTGCGAGAATTGCTGGCCCGGATTGCCGAGAAACGACCGCTGGTACTGGTCGCCGACGACCTGCAAAGGGGCGACGCCGATAGTGCCAAGCTCCTGGCCGGGGTACTGGCGGCACCCGAGCCACCGCGGCTGCTTTTCGTCGGCCTCTATCGCAGCGATGAAGCCGGCACCAGTGCCTTCTTGCAGACTCTATGGGCCAGCCTCGAAAAGCCCACGGCAGACGCTGCTCGCGAGCTGGATCGGTCGGACGTCCCGGCCAGCCCTGCCAAGCGCAGTTCTCGCCGATCGGAAGAGGGTCGCACGGCCTGGCGGAGCACCTATGTCCAGCTCGGGGGGTTGCAGCCAAGCGAGGCCCGCAAGTTGATCGAGCACCAGTTGTCCTCGTGGGGGTGCACGGAAGCGGACTGCAATGGCCGCTCGGGAGTTGAGGTCATCCGCAAAGAATCAGCCGGTAGCCCCTACGTCATTGGCGAGTTTGCCCGCTATGCCGGAAAAATGCTCGCCCGGGGGCCGGACGCGTGCACATTGCTGAGTCTGGAGAACGTGGTCATCGAGCGGATTTCCGAACTCAGCCGCGAGTCGCGGCACCTGATCGAGGCGATCTCGGTGGCCGGACGACCGGTGCCGCGATCGATTGCGCTGCGGGTAACCAAACTCACCGACCAGGCCGAGGTGGTGGAGCAGACGCTGACCACGGCCAATCTGCTTCGCCTGGTTCGGCTCGGGGAAGAATCGGCCCTTGAGACCTATCACGACCGGATTCGCGAGATCGTGGTCGCCAACCTGTCGCCGCGACGCCAAAAGAGGTGGCACCGGCGACTTGCCCGAGCACTGTCCTCCCGTCCCGATGCCGACGTCGAAATTCTGTTCGATCATTTTCTCAAGGCCGGCCGACCGGAACTTGCCGCCAAGTATGCCCGCAAAGCCGCGGACCAGGCGCGCTGCGCCCTGGCCTTCGATCAGGCAGCTCGCCTCTACCGCCTGCTTCTCACCATCGACGACAGTGACGACAGCGAGCGGCGGGAGCTCTATCGACAACTCGGCGACGTGCTGGTCGCGGCCGGGCTGGGCAAAGCTGCCGCAGAGGCCTATGCGGCTGCGGCCGAAGGAGCCGATGAGCCCGAGGCATCGCACATGCGCCGCCTCATGGCCACCCAGTTGCTCCTGTCCGGTCATGTCGAGCGCGGCATGCAGGTCCTGCACGATGCCCTGATCGCATTTGGTATCGATTCGGCCTCGAAACCGGCTCGGATGAGCGTGATCAGGCAAAACTGGGCAGCTTTGCGAGAGCGCGCTTTTGCCTTCGAGCCGCGCCGCGTCGAGGACATAACGCCGCTGCAACTGGCCCGTATCGATCTCAGCTGGGCGACTGCCCATGGTCTGTCTGCAGCCGATCCCGCCCAGGCGATGGTGTTTGTTCAAGAGCACCTCTTGCGCGCGCTGACCCTCGGCCAGCCGAGTCGCGTCGCCTGTGCCATCGCCCTGATCCTCTGTCACGGTGGCGGTGCCTGGCGGCCGGGCAGCTGGACGCGCCGCGCCTACCTCGATGCGGCCACCGAGGTGAGTCGAGGCGTTGGCGAGCCCTATGTCGAGGCCTGGCTCGATATGGCACGGGGCAGTTGCCATGTATACGAGGGCCGTTTGCGCAGTGCAGTGGCCGAGTTGCAGCGCGCCGAGGCGAGATTTCGCGGCGATTGCATCGGCGCGGCCCGCGAGGCCGCCAGCGCTATTGTTTTCTGCCAGGACGGGCTCGCCGAGTTGGGCGAATCGGCGCTGATCGCCGAGCGGTATCCGGTATGGCAGCGGGATGCCAACGAGCGCAACGATCGCTATCTGTACAGCGCGCTGGCACTGGTCCGATCGGTATACTGGCTGATCAAAGACCAGCCCGATGTGGCGGCAGCAGAGCTGGCCCGGGTGCGCGCGCAATGGATCCGCCCGGCCTTCGATCTGATCAGCATGTCGTTCCTAGTGGCCGCCGGGTACATCGAATTGTATCGCGGCGGCGACGGTGCCTTGCGGCTGGTCGAGCGCGACGGGCAACAGTTTCAGCGCTCGATCCTGTCCACGGTGCGAGTGTCTTCCGCCAGGTTTTTGTCCCTGCGCGGCCGGGCCGCGCTGGCTGCGATCGACCATTGCGACGGCGATCGGGGGTTGCTCGAAAGGGCCGAGCGAGACGCCGAGACGATTCTCGCCTCTGGATTGCCGAGCTGGCAATCGTTCGGTTTGCTGATCCGCGCCGGGGTTGCCTGGCGGCGCGGCGAACTCAATTCTGCCCTGGCCCGGCTCGACGAGGTGGTCTCGGCCGGGCAAGGCGGCGAAGAGAATTGGCAGCTGGCCTGGGTTGCCCGCTGCCGTCGAGGTCAACTCATCGGCGGCGAGCACGGCGCCGGGCTCAGACGCGCGGCCGAAGCCGCCCTGCGAGAGCAGAGGCTGGTCGATCCGAACCGGTGGATCGCGTTCTACAGCCCTGGTTTTCCCCATCCCGACGATCGCTGATCGCTGGCCAGACCGGCTTGCGCGCGCCCTCTCATCAGCGTTACATACCGGCTGTGCGTTCTCCCGGATGGCCCGGCAAGGAATGCGAAGCCCACGTCCGACCGAAATCAGCGGCCGGGCGGGTAGCCTTTCGAGCATTTCTGGTCGCTCTGGTCGTGGTTGTTGTGTCGGGCCCGAGCCGGGCTCAGAACCGTGCGCCAGACTCTCTCGGTCGGGTCGACCCGGTGTCTGGCTCGACCCGTGTCGTCACCGATCCTCGGCCCCGGGCTGACGAGCAAAAACCGCTGTCGGCGCGCGATGTGCGGGACGCGCCCCGGCCAGACCGGGCGCGCAATCTCGAGCCCGGCAAGCCCGGTCTGGTCAGACGCGTTTTGTGGCTGCCGCGCGCCATCTTGTACCTGCCCAGGTGGGTTCTGCGCCTGCTCGCTGCACCGCTGCGCGGGGGCATGTACCTGTTCGACCGCTACGGCGTGAGCGAGCGGCTGCGCCGCCTGCTCAGCGGAGGCGGGCCGATCACCGCGTTTCCCAGCATCCAGCGCGAGAGCGGATTCAGCGCGACCTACGGTATCGGCGCGCGGGTCGGACCCCATCTCAAGGGCATCTTTCTGTTCGGCGGCGAGATCAAGCAGATCTACAGCGGCAGGGTACGCAGCGCCGATCTGTTCGGCAAAAAGCTCGAATTGTGGCTGCAGCTCGAACTGCAGTTGCTGAAAAACTCGCGATTTTTTGGCATTGGCAACAGTGTGCTGGGCGATGTGGGGACCGGTATCGACGCCATTGCCGGGACCCGGGCCAGAGAGGCGCGCTTCGACCAGGATATACTGTACCTCGCGTTCGGCATCGATTGGCAGCCACATGACCGCTTGACCGCAAACGCCGAAATTGCCCGGATCGACCGCGAGTATCGCAGCCCGCTCGATCGGGGATTTGTCGACATTGCAGAGGCCTATGACACCGATAGCCTGGTCGCTTTCGAGCGCGGCGCTCGATATGCATATGGCGAACTGCGCATCGCGTACGACGATCGGGTCCAGACCAATCCGTATGTGAGTCTGGCTCAGCCCAGTCGGGGTTGGAAGCTGGACGGGTTCGCCGGCTACGCCCACAATATCGCCGGCGGCCGGCCGGATTATCTGCGCTACGGGCTGGACCTGCAGCGTTACTTCGATCTGTACCGCGGCGATCGAATCCTCACCCTGCGCGCGCGGATGGAAGGTGTGAGCGCCGATATCGACGAGATTCCGTTCTCGGAGCTACCTCGACTGGGCGGTTCGCGGATCATGCGCGGATATCCGCGCGGCCGATTTCGCGACCGATTGGTGACCGCGCTATCGATCGAGTACAAATATCCGATCAATCGCTTCGCCAGTGCCTTTCTCTTTGTCGACGCCGGCGGCGCCTGGCGACAGCTGGCCGACGTCGATGCCACGGATCTGCACCTCGGCTATGGCGGCGGTGTCCAACTGCACACCGCAGATCTATTTCTCACCCGAGTCCTGGTCGGCGGCGGGGAGGACGGCGTGGTGGTGTATGTGAGCTTCACGCCGTCCTCGGAAGTCGAGCGCACCACCGAGATACGGTAAGAGGAGGCGTTATACCGTCTCACATGGTCAGGATCGGCCGGTTGCCACCTGGCTCTCGAACTCCTCGGCCGACTCCACGGCAGCGACTTGAAACACCGCCCGATCGTCGAGTCGAATGGCCGAGAGCTGGCCTCCCCACACGCAACCGCTGTCCAGTGCCACGTAGCGCTCTTCGACGCGCAGCCCGAGGGCTGCCCAGTGGCCGAACAGAATACAGTGATCGTGCCAGCTCGGCTCGGGAAATGCGAACCACGGCGAACAGTCGTCCGGTGCCTCTTCGGGCGGGCCGGCAAAACCGCCGAACATCTGGCCGTCGGCCCGGCACAAACGCATCTTGGTGAGCGTTCCAAAGATGGCCCGAATGCGCTGGTCGGCGGGCAAGTCGGCAGACCATCGGGCATCGGCTCGGCACGGGATGGCCGAGATGCGAAAACGCCAGTCATCGGCGCGCAAGATCGCAGTGACCTCGCCGGCCAGGCGCTGAGCCTCGGCGACCGACCAGGTCGGATGCAGCCCAGCATGCACCATGGCATAGCCGTCTTCGGCGTGAATCAGTGGCCGGTGGCGCAACCACTCGATGAGCTCGTCTCGGTCCGGAGCCTTGAGAATCTGCTTGAGCGTGTCCCGCTTTTTCTTGCCCGACACACCGGCCACTCGCAAGAGCAGATGAACGTCGTGGTTGCCGAGCACGGTCACGGCCCGGTCGCCCAGGTCGCACGCCCAGCGCAATACCTCGAGTGACTTGGGACCGCGATTGACCAGATCGCCGGCCAGCCACAAACGGTCGTGACGAGGATCGAACTGAATTTGTTCGAGCAGAACCTGCAGACTGTCGTAACAGCCCTGAATGTCGCCGATTGCGTATGTTGCCATTCACATCACAGTTGGCAGCAATCGGGGCCGGCGTCCTCGTTGCCGCTGGTGCTCCCTCGCCCGGGCGGAGCTCAAAGGCGGGCTACCTAGCCTACCCCATCGCCGATTCAGATGCAATCTTGGTGGGTTATGACGAAACAGGCGATACTTTCCCACGCCGGAGAGCGGTGTCGCGAACTCTGCGCGACGATCGCACGCCGGGCCCTGCCGTGGCTTTGCCGCCGGTTCGTGACCTTGCCGTTGCCCACTGCCGAGGTCATGATCGCATTATGAGAACATCGGCCGTGCGGTTGTCGCTCGCCGGCCATTCAACGCGAGTCAACCCGCCGAGTTGGCGGCACGTCGCCGAAAGTATATGGCCAGCTCTCCCCCTCTTTTCACCCGCAACTTCCTGCTTCTGATCACGGGTTTTTTCTTCCAGTCACTGGGGTTCACGTCTCTATTCCTGTTGCCCCTGTACATCGATTACCTCGGCGCCAGCCGCAGCGAGCTGGGCACCATCATGGCGGTCGCCCCGATGAGCGGCTTGCTCATTCGGCCCGCCCTGGCCTGGGGTCTGGACATACTCGGCCGCAAGCCGGTGGTGGTCGCGGGGACCCTGTTTTTGGTCTCTGGCATGGTATCGGTCGCTGCGGTCGGCGACCTCGGCGCGCTCATCTATCTCCATCGCATTCTGGTCGGGGTCGGCATCGCCACTCTGTTCACCGGGTACACGACCTGGGCGTCCGATTTGATCCCGCTCGAGCGGCGCACCGAGGGCATGGCGATCTTTGGCGTAGCCGGTCTCTTTCCGGTCGCGTTCAATGCATTTGTCCACGAGCTACACGTCGATCCGCCCGATCTGAGGTATTTTTTCCCACTGGTCGGCGGGCTCATCGCCCTGTCGCTGGTGTCCATCAGTACGCTCGAAGAGCCGACCCGGGCTGCATCGACCCGCAAGGGCCAGGAGTCGCCGGACCACAGCTATCGCCTGGGCCAAGTCTTGCGCGCTCTGTGCCAGGCGCAGCTGGTACCGGTCTGGCTGGCCACGTTTATCTTCAGTGGCCTGGTCGCTCTGTTTGTCACCTTTGCAACCGTGACAGCCGAGAGCCGGATCGGCATCACTGCCGGCGAGAGTTTTTGGGCCCAGCCGGCAGGTTTGTGGCTGCCCTACGCATGTGCCGCCATGGGCGTGCGTATCGTGGGCGGCCGTCTGCCCGACCGGCTGGGTGAACACAACATGGTTTCGCCGGCCCTGGCCGGTTATATCGCGGCGTTTCTGCTGCTCGCCGGGGCTGATACACCGGCCGAGTTTCTGGCCGCTGGAACCCTGGCCGGGGTCGGTCACGGCTACTGCTTTCCGGTTCTCATCAGCCTGGCGGTCAGCCGCAGCCCGCAGCGCTGGCGCGGCAGCGCGGTCGCTCTTTACACCGCTCTGTGGGGGGTTACCGAGCTTGTCCTGGTGCCGCTCTTCGGCTATGTCGCCGACCTCTACGGCGACGCCACGCTGTACACCTCGGCCACCCTCGGCGCTCTTTTGTGCATGGTGGCGTGGTTTGTGATCGAGCATCGCTGGGGTCCGGACGGGACCCCGCTCATCGTGCAGCAACCCGGGGTTTCATGAGCCGACACACTGCGCCAATACCGCCGCGCCTTCGGGCCCGGTACTCAGCCCAAAAAGCCCGGCACGAAGATCGACAGCAAGCCGAGAAGCGCCAGGATCATGGCCACAGGCGCCAGAATGCCAAACACCACGTCTTTGGGCCGGCCGAGTCGATAGACCGCCCAGGTGCAATACGCAGCGGCTGCACTGCCAAATACAAAGAGCATGATGCCCAGGATGCGCACGTGGCCAACCTATCACGGCCGGCGTCTCGAGTGGCCCTGTCACGAGCGTCCCCGGCTCTGTTTCGAGCGGCTCGAACCCGGTCTCGAACAAATATGGTCGGATCATTAATTCAATGTACCGATTTGATTTTATTAGCGAACTTGGATTTGATCCAGGTCACGACGGGCGGTCGGCAAAGGTTGTACCTTGATTCACCCCGCTTGCTCGTATAGAAACAATTTGAAATGACCAGGGGGATTCTCACATGAGACTTTTCAGATGCTCACTTGTTCTCGCGTCCGCCTCGCTTCTATTGCTCGCTGCCTGTGGCAGTGACAGTACGGACGACCCGCCAGGATGCACCAAGGCCGACATTGCCGCGGTGACCGAACTGCACAAATTCGTTGTCAACGGAGTCAAGATTCCAGCAAATATCCAGCAGGCTGGCCAGCTTGCATTAAATATTGACAGCGATGCTGACAACACCAAAGACAATCAGCTCGGCGAAGTCATCGGCGCGATCGCGGGTCTGGTCGGCAGCAGTATTGATTTTAACGAGACTGCTGGCGAGGCTCTCAACGAGGGCTCCATCATTCTGCTCGCCGAGGTAAAGGCCACCAGCCTCACCGAGGGATGCGGCAGTGTCAACGTATACCTGGGCAAGGACCCCACTCCAGCACCGTGCGAGAATGCCCAGGACACGACGTGTGGTCGCCATCTCGATGGCAACGGGACATTTGTCATCGACGACAGCGTCAGTGCTGACACCGAGGTGGTCGGCACGGTCAACAACAGCCGGTTTTTGCTGACCAAGAATGACGAGCCCGGCAGTGTATCGATTCAGCTCGACCTGGGCGATGGCCAGCCGATCACGCTCAATCTATCCGGGGCCCGGATCGAAATTCCCACCCTGGCCACAACCGGCATTACCGACGGTTTGCTGGGTGGCGCGATCACCAAGGAGCATCTCGACGAAACCATCATTCCGGCCATTCACGGGTTCGTAGAAGAGGCGGTCAAGGACGACTGCACTGCGCCCCCCAATTGCACTTGCACCCTGAGCAGTCCCGGTGCGCTCATCCTCGATACATTCGACCTCAAACCGAAAGATTGTGTGGTTACCCAGGAGGAGCTGACCACTCACGAGCTCATCGAGACCGTGCTCAAATCGGACGTCGACTTGTTCGACGCCAAGGGTGTCTTTAATCCCAACGACGACGGCGTGGTCGATTCGCTGTCGCTGGGCATTGGTTTTAGCGCCACCACTGCATCGTTCTAGCGACTCCCCTGTCATCGGCGATTCCGAGCATAGTGCGGCCACCTGCGAGCGACGCGTGGAGCGGGTTCGCCTGGCCGAATCCGGCTCCACGGCCCGGGTCGGTGCGAGCGACACCCTGGTGGTCGAGGCGGCTCTCGAGTTGCGGGCCGGCAACAAGCCGTTTGCGGTCCTCATGCGCACGCCCGGACACGACCACGAGCTGGTCCGGGGTCTTTTATTTGCCGAGGGAATCATCGCGCGCGATGACCCGCTCGACAGTCTGACCGTGCCCGAGGGGTTGCCCGCTGAGTTGCGCGGACACGTGGTCGAGCTGGGGGTTTCGCCGCCGGGTGCTGCGCGCAGCTTGCTGTCGTCGTCGAGCTGCGGTGTATGCGGCAAGACCGCCATTGCCGATCTGGACGGACGGCTTTCTGTGTGTCATTCCGGCCTGCAGGTCTGTGCCGAGCAGATTGCTGTATTGCCCGAGCGGCTGCGTCTGGCCCAAACCGTGTTTGCCGCGACCGGTGGCCTGCACGCGGCCGGCGCATTTGATGCCGGCGGCGAGCTGGTCGCCATACGCGAGGATGTCGGGCGCCACAATGCGGTTGACAAGCTGGTCGGCTGGGCTCTTTTGGCCGGCCGGGTACCGTGCTGGCAGAGCATTCTGTGCGTGTCGGGCCGGCTCGGTTTCGAGATCGTCCAGAAGGCGGTTGCCGCCGGCTTTGCCATTGTGGTGGCGGTGTCGGCACCGAGTTCGCTGGCCGTTGATCTGGCCGAGCGCTATCGGATCACTCTGTGCGGCTTTACCCGCAGCCAGCGCTTCAACGTGTACAGCCATTCCAGCCGGATCGTATAGCCCAGCTCGAGTTTCGGCCTCGGTGAGCCGTCGCGGCTACTGGTTCATGACCGCGTCGAGTGCGGCCTTGCGTTCGGCAATTCTGCGCTGCATGGTCTGAATGGCGTTGGCCCGCGAGCGCGCCGTGGTCATGGAGCCAGCCGAGGACGATTCGCCGTCGTGGTAACACGGTGCTGCCATGCTGACCAGTTGTTCCTTGTGGTTTGTTGCTTCGCCGATGAGAAACAACATCAGGCCGAGGAACCCGCAGGCCATGACGCTCAGGCTCAGCAATTTTGCCCATATCTGCACGTCGAGATGTTGCAGCGCGATGGGAGTGACCATAAAAAGAAGCAGGATCACCCCGCCCAGAAACATGAGTTCGCCGTGTTCTTGCCAGGTCACTGCGAGCCAGCTCGCGTCGGCTGCGTCGCGCGTGTTCCGGCACAGATCGGAGTCGATGACGGCTTCGTACTGGACATCGATGGCGCGGGACAGGTCTGCCGCGAGCTCGCTGTTGAGCGAGATCTGCGACAGATCCACGACCTTGGCCTTGTCGCGCTGTTTGGCCGGAATGCGAAAGCGATCGTTGGTGTAGGCCATGCGGCCGCGCCGGGTCCGGTACTGGTAGATCTCGGGAACCCCGGGACCGATGACGATCTCCACCGAGTCTCGGTGTTCGCGCGGCACCAGGGCCAGATCGTCGACAAAGACCGGCGATCCATTGTCGACATAGCGATAGGCTGCCCCGGACGGGGCTTGCTTTACAGCCGCCGCGTCGGGCGCAGCCCGGGCGTCGCCGATGACGAGGATGCCGCCCAGCGTGCCAAAAACCAGAGCCAGAAAATAAACGTGTTTGCGGACCATATCGAAACTACCCGGCATCAAAGTGCAGCGGCGCAGGGCTGTCTCAAGCGTTGGCCGCGTACCCGATCAGCGTTTTTTGTGCGCCCTCCGCGCCCGACCGGCGCGTTGTGCACGACGAGTCGGCCAGAGCGAGCCAGCTCGGTGCAACGTGGGGGGTGCTTCATCGAGGCCTCCAGATCGATTAAACCATGGTCAGACCATGACCGTGCATTTGGATCATCTCGGCGACTTGACATCATACCGCAACGATGTGACACACAGTGCGTGCAATCCGGGCCATGGAACCAGGCCCCATGGAAGCCTCGTCGCGGGTAAAACTTCGAGCGCGCAGTCGTTTCGGGCTTTTGGAAGGCCAAAAGAATCGGGTGCCCAGTCGTTTTGAAGCGGTTTGGAGGTCAAACCCTGACCCCAAAGAGATGGAAAAACTACCGATGTGGCGACTGGGTTCAGATCAACCGCTATCATGCTGGCCGGTGAGTGGTGGAACTCCGGTCACGAGGAGTGGGCGCTCGAGCTATTGGTCGGCGGTGAGCTTCCAGCGGAGATGGTGGATGATACGACCAACAATACTACGGGCTGTCGGGACTTCCGCTGTTTGAGATAGGCTGTGGCCATGCGTGACCCAGGCCTGTGGATTGCCCTTTCGTGTACCGCCCTCGCAGCAGCGGGCTGTGCGCAGATTCTCGATATCGAGTCCACGACGACAAAACCGGACGAGTCGGTCTTGAGCGTTATCTCGATCGAGCCCGCTGCCGACGCAATGGATGTGGAGCCCGATGCGTCGATCGAGGTGCTGTTCAGCGACGAGCTCGATGAGTCGTCGCTGACCCTGGATACCGTCCTGCTGACCAGTACAGCCGGACCTGGCAGCCACAACGCGATCGCGGTCGAGGTCGAGGGGGCAATGCTGCGCATTGTGCCGCGGTTTCCGCTGGCCCTGCGGGCCGGCTACGAGCTCGCCATTGCCGCGGGAGTGAGGTCAGTGCAGGGCGCGGCGCTGACCAGCGACTACGGGGCGCGTTTTCGCATCCGCGACGGCGCCTGGACACAGCCTCAGCTGATCGGTGACCAGGGCAACGCCACCGCCATTGTCACGGCGATCAACCCCGCGGGCAAGGCCGCTGCGGTATGGCTCGAAACCGAGAGCGGGACTGCGAGCGTCTACGCCAACCGCGCAACCAGCGATGGAGCCTGGGCCGTGCGCATCCCGCTCGAACAAGGCAGCGGCCGCGCCCACTCGCCGGTCGTAGCGATCGATCCCCTGGGCAATGGGCTCGCCCTGTGGGTGCAGAGCGATGGAACCAGCGAGGATGTCTGGAGCAGCCGGTTGGTCGCTGGCGAGGGTTGGAAATCCGCGGTGCAGGTCGGCGTGCGAGTCGGTGAGCCGGGCTGTCCCCGGGTCGCGGTCAACCGAGTGGGCAACGGAGCCGCGGCATGGCGCAGCTCATCCGGTGGGATCTTTGCCGCGCACTACGTCGCCGGCGGGGGCTGGATCGGTCTTAAACGTATCGGCCAAGGCGGCGATTGCCCGCAGGTGGTCATCGACGACGGCAACGTCGCCACCGTGGTATGGGCAAGTGCCAGCGGCGTTTTGGCCGTGCGCCATCCCCTGGGTGAACCGTGGCCCGAGCCGACCCGGATCTCGACGACGACCGACGAGATCTACGTGTCATGAAGCCCAACGTCTTGCCGAAAATACCCCCGAAAAGTCAGCAAGCCACAACCTGAGCTGAGAGGAGCGGGCGCCCATTGGACCGGTCATCGGCCGGTCCAGAGGAGCGCTCGATGAGCAGAAGAAACAAG
>JAKSDA010000595.1 GCA_022360315.1 Pseudomonadota bacterium | reverse complement strand
GTCCTCGGCCTGGTCGGGGCATTTATCCTCGGCGTCGACAATGCCGTCGCCGTCGTTGTCGGCCTCGGGACAGCCGTCTTCGTCCTCGAAGCCGTCGTTGTCCTCGGCCTGGTCGGGGCATTTATCCTCGGCGTCGACAACCCTGTCCTGGTCGTTGTCGGGATCGGGGCAGCCGTCTTTGTCGGCAAACGAGTCGATATCTTCCTTCTCACCCGGGCACTTGTCGTATTCATTGATGATGCCGTCGCTGTCGCTGTCGCCGCGGTCGATCGGCTTGGGCGGCACCAGCGGCGGTATGTCGCGCGATCGAGGCGAAAAACTGGCCATGACAAAGGTGCGAAACGACGGCGCACCAATGCCGTTGAGCACGCCCCGTCCGGCTCCGGCGGCGATGGCGAGCTGTTGGGTGAGCCGATAGCGCAGTCCCACGGCCAGCTCGAGCGGGCTGACTGCGTCTGCCTCGTCAGCCCCGATACCCCGGGCGCCATACAGCTCGCCCATGGCCGAGAGTTGTTGCTGAATGCGGTACTCGGCGGCCACCCCGTAGGTGAGTTCAGTGCCCTGTTCGATGTCGTCGGCCAGCTCGCTGGTCGCACGCAGACGCAGGCCTGCGTTGATGGCAATATTGATGCGGGGAATTCGAATCCCGACAATGGCCCGCGGGTGCAGGGTCGGAGATTTGGTGCCGGCAAACTGGTCGCCGGTAGCGGTGGGCACAGTGAGGGTGGCCGATCCGGCCAGGGCGAACTCCGGCCGGTCGAGGAGGGCGGCCTTGCCGTGCAGGGCAATGTCGCCGAGAGCGGTGCCATCGGCCGACGGAATCCTGCTGAAGCCGGGGGGTGGGTCGCCGCTTTGCTGCAAAAACGGCACGATCAGGCCGGCTTCAAAGCGCTGGCGAAATGCGTAGGCAAACATGAGATCCGACCCAGTTCGGCCGGACACCAGTCGGTCGACGGTACCTGTGGACTCTGCCATGGCCGGGCCGACCCGGCGGGCCACGAGCGGATTTCTCGCGTAGTTGAGGGCCAGGTTGAGTGCCCAGGCTCCCGAGCTGCCGACCTCGGGGCGCTCGACCGAGAGCATGCCGAGTTCGACGCCAGGAGCGGGGCGAAAGGTGGTGATATCGATGTCGCGCGAAACATCGGCCCGGGCGGTCAGCGGGGCCGTGCACAGAACAGCGAGTACAAGTGTGATGGCGCCGGCCCGGCGCCGACGCAGCCATTGTCCGAGGCGCGAGGATCGCCCCAGGCGCAGGGCAAGGACTGCCAGAGCGATGAGCAAAAGGCTGCCCAGGGCACCGGACTGGCCAGTGCTGGCCCGGGCCGAGGCAATCTCGCACGAGCAGCCGCTGCCCCGGATATCGACCTCGATGGCCTCGCCCGTGATGGTGACAAAGGCGATCACGTCGGGATCGGCGTCGAGATAGACTTCGACTCGGGCTTCGAATAGGCCCGGTTTGGTCGGGGCGAATTCGATATCGACTGCCAGAGTGTCGCGCGCGTCGAGTTCGGTTTCGGGTTCGAAATCGATCACGCGAAACGGGTTGTCTTGGAGTGGATTGCCATTGAGGTCGGCAATGCGGAATTCGCTGATCGTGAACGAGTCGGCCCTGTCCATGTTGATCAGCTCGAACAGCTGGGGCGAGCTGACCGGAACATCGGACAGCCGGGTGGGCACGCCAACTGCGGTCGACACCGGCAGATTGCCGGGCATGAAGGCGACATTGGGCAGAATTCCGCGGCCCCGCAACTGGACATCGACCATGGGGTTTTCGTCATCGTCATTGACAATGGTCAGAGTGGCCTCGAATGCGGCCGATGCAGCATTGGGGGCAAACTGGACCACCAGGTCGGCGCTGCTCTGGCCAGCCACGTCCACGGGCTGGGCCGTTTGGATGGAAAACGCGCTGGCGCCGACTCCGCTGGTCATCAGCATGGTGAGCCGAAGCGGAGCCTCGCCGTTGTTGGTCACAGTCAAGGTCCGTTGCGACGGCTGTTCGGGATTGCGATAGGTATCGCGAAAATCGACTTGCAGGGACGAGACATCGATATGCCGGTCAATGCCGCGGCCGGACAGCGGCACTGTGGTCGGCACGGGCGGAAATGCATCCGAGATGACGCGCAGCTCGGCAGTGTCGGCCACAGCCTCGACAGTGGGCTGGTACTCGACCACGATATCGAATGTGCCGTTGGGCAAAACGGGCGCCCCAGGCGGATCGGTGGTGATCAAGGTAAATCGGTTGTCGCTGTTGTTGGCGAGGCGGATGGTGGAGATAGTGAGCGGCTCGGTGCCGCTGTTGGTGATGGTGACCGTGCGCTGGGCTTTTGGCTCTGCGGCCTGGAGATCGACCCCGCCAAAGTCGACAGTGTCATTGCTGAGCTCGAT
>JAKSDA010000517.1 GCA_022360315.1 Pseudomonadota bacterium | reverse complement strand
TGGATCTAGTCTGATTCTCGAGACCGTACTCGCGAGCTGATATAAGTCGCCATCGCGGTCAGCAACCCGCGCCCAACGCGGCTCCCATATCGTTCTCCGGTCCCGTTTTACGAGGCAAAACGTGCATTTAGCGACGGGAACTAGCTAGTGCCCGCTCACAAAGCGGCCGCGCCGCTGCCAGCTCGCCCATGTCCTTGAGCAGCGAGGCCAGGATGTCCAGGCTCGTGGCGGTGTCGGGATGCTCGGACCCCAGGTGGGTCTCGCTGATATCCAGGGCTCGCTCTTGAAGCGCTCGCGCCGACCCATGCTCGCCCATGTCCTGCAGCACTAACGCCAGGTTGCCCAGGCATGTTGCCATGCTGGGACCGTCGGGCCTCAGCGTCTCCTCGATGGCCAGCGCGCGCTCGCAGTATGGCTTTGCTTCCCAGTAGTGCCCGATTTCCCTGAGATGGAAACCGAGCTGATTGCACAGAAACGCGGCGTAGGCATCGTCGCGGAGCGCGGCCCGATCGGTGATATATCGCAGGTGCGGCTGCCACTCCAGCAGCAGGGCTGGATAACCGATCAGGTTGATGCGCTTGGCCTCGTCTGCGACGGTGCACTCCACGGCACCGCGCGCGGTCGCCATGGCGTCGCGGAGCGCCTGGCTGGCGAACACAGCTAGCAAGCGGTGCAACACATATGCATTGTCTTCGGGCATGTCCAGGAGGCCCAGGTCGACCATTCGAGCCAGCGCATCTTCGATCTCCAGTTCGGCCTCGAGTTCGTCGGCCTCGCCGTTCGCACTGGGAGAGAGCAGCCGCCGTGGAATGGGCTCACCCGGGGCAAAACAAGCCGCGCGGGCCAGAAGATCGCGAGCCGCCGCATCGGTGGCATTTTCGCGATCGAGGCGTTCGAGGCTCAGGGCAAAGGTACGGCCGACGTGCAGCTCGTGCTCGGTCGGCGAGTGCTCGGAGCCGTGTCCCGCGAGCGAGGGATGGTCGAGCAGGGCCCGCTCGCGTAACTGGGCCAGATATTCGCCCGGGCTCCAGCGCGCCCGATAGCGCCTGAGAAAACTCCCGGCGACGTGCAGGGCCAGCGGCAGGTCGCCCAGCTCGTCCGCGATGGCATGCAGCGCTGCATCACCGGCGCTCAGATCGGACCGGAACGTTCGCAACAGGGCAATGCTTCCCGGCCGGTCGAGTACATCCAGGGCCAGTGTTGTGACATTGGTGCTCCAGCGCCTCCGGCGGCTGGTGAGCAGCACGCGACAGCCGCCACTCGTGGTCCGCCAGATTTTCAGCAGACTTTCGTCCTCGCAGTTGTCGATGACCAAAAGCCGCGCAGTCCCCTCGCGCCAGGCCGCGCGGACCAGCTCCACTTGCGTGGTCAAACCGGGAGCGGCATCGGCCGGCCACAGTGCCAGGTGTCCGGGGCCGCCACAGCTGGCGATCTCGGCCGGAATCGATGCCGGATCGGCAAAGCTGAGCCAGAATACGCCACCGGGAAAATAAGGGCCGTAGCGATGGACAAACGCGCTGGCTAGCTGAGTCTTGCCGATGCCGCCCATGCCCGTTACTGCGACGACCTGGCCGATGGCTTCGGCGCCACGGGCATTGATGGACTCGGCGAGCGTTCGCAGCTCAGCCTGACGTCCCACGAACTGCGGATTGACCGCCAGCGGCATCCGCGATTGAGGCAACAGCGGTGCTGGCTCGGGAATGGCCTCGGTCGGCAGCTCGGAGAGTTCGTGCGGCACGTCGCTCGAGCTGCGGGATGGTTGGATTTGTTCAGCCAACAGGCGGGTCTTCTCGGCCAGTCCCGCCTCGCGCTCGAGCAAGCGCAAGAACGCCGCCTGCTCGGGCAAGTCGGCTTCCAGGGTGAGCTTGGCTTCGTCAAAGGCCCGCTGAATCGATACCCCCGATGCAACCGCCCGATAGAATGGACCGGCAAACGCAATTGCTGCGCGGTCCTCGAGATTGCCCGTCGTGACAACCACATTATCGATGATGGACTCGATTGCCCGGCCTGTAGTCAGGGTTTGACAGCCACTTAGCACGACCAGCCGAACGTTCCCGCTCAAGGTGACGAAGCTCCTCGCCAGCAGGGCCGGGCTCACACGGGTGAATGATCCGTCATCGGCAGCGAGCAATAGGTGGCCGTCTCTGTCGCAATGCCCACTAAAGTGGACGATATCCGGCTGCTCGCGACTGACGAGTCGTACCCAGTCTTCGTGCCTCGCTGCACCTCGGCTGACGACTGCAAGCCAAGCACCGTATTTTCCCGCGTCAATCGCGTTCTCAATTGAGCGTAGCTCCTCAGCCTGCTCAAGCCTGAGCAAGCTCTTCGGGCTTGCAGCGATAAAGAGTAGGACGGCCATGTTACGCTGGTGCCGCTAGCGATCTTGTTCCCGCGAAAGTTTGACCACCCAATAATCGTCATTCTCATCGAAAACGATGCCGTGGGTTTCGAAAGCTGACTTGATTGCCAGTAGTGTATCGAGTTGCGGGTTCCCGGCACCGCGTTCGATTTCGGAGAGCGAGTTGCGGTTGACTCCGCTCTCCTCACTGAGCGCGCTGAGGCTCCAGCGAAGAGCAGCGCGGGCCATGCGCATTTGAGCGGCGGAAGGAACCTTCATCGCGCGTGCTCCAGTGTGAAACACGAACGCCAAACCTTGCATTTTGCAAACTCTGTCTGTACCATGGCAATTGCAAGCTCGAATTGGAGAAACGCCAATTATATTCGGCGATTGTACCCTCGGTCCGCCTTCGTTGCGAGTTTTTGCCTGTATGGACTTGAAAAGCAATAACGACCACGTACCTGCGGGCTGCCAGACGGCAACAAGACGCTGAATGTGGTCGAGATGTTGGCATCGCAGCGCCGGGCCTACTGGAGAACTGAATGGAGATTCCGATGAATTTCATAAGGCGCCGAATGGGTGCCGCCGTTATGGGCTGCGATCAGAGAGTACCGCCCAAGGGACGGACTTGGTCGGGCTCTGCGGTACCGATCGACGAATCGGACGGTCGAGGTAGACAATGACGATAACGAGACTTGTACTGCGGGGCGAAGGTCGATTCAGCCTTGAAATCAGCCAGCTTAGCGGTGAAGGTGGCGTCAATGCCAAGTCGAGTGGCCACGGTACGCCGATGACTCCAGAGGAGTTCGAGTACGCCTCCCTGGATGCCGACGAGCCAGGCAATTCGGTTTCAACCGGGGAAAACGATGGTCCGCTATCGAGGAGCACGGTGCACTCGCCCCAGGATGTCTACGAGCATCTACGCCCTCGCTTTGTCGGCAGCATGCAAGAGATCTTTCTCGTGGTCGCGCTAGACGCCCGCAATGGTGTCATCGATATAATCGAGGTGGCCCGCGGATGCTTGACCCACGTTGAAGTACATCCGCGCGAAGTCTTTCGGCCACTAACCCACTTGGCCGTCGCTTCTGTCGTGGTCGCTCACAATCATCCCTCCGGCGATCCTACGCCAAGTCAACAGGACATCGTCCTGTCGATGCGTTTACGGGTGGCCGGAGACATCATTGGTATCCCTGTGCTGGATCATCTTGTCGTCGGTGATGGTCGCTACGTTTCGATAGCTGCCCGCGAGCGTTGGTGATCGCGCTACGCCCAACGTACGGAGCAGAGACCAGCATGAGGCCACCGTTCTGCCGTCGCATCACGCGAGATGGTTTGGAATTTGCTCGCATGGGTTCGCAGATTCTCGAATCGGTGGCTCGTTGTCGTGATGAGGCCGAATGATCATGGAACGGCCAAAGAAGACCAGGGCTCGATTCGATGCGAAAGCGCGAATGAGGTCGCTTTATTCGGCGAATCGCGCGGCTGAAAAGCCTATTGTCGACCTCTCGAAGATCCAACAGGGGCGTCTTTCGGGCCTTTAGGGGTGCGGATGATGGCACGAAATGGTTCGCGGAACGGCCTATCCGGGGTCTACGGCGTTCCTGCGGTCGTTAATGGGCCATTCGATAAATGGTTTGGCGAATGATTCGGCGAATGATTCGAATGTGTGCCCTACAGGGCACATCGTCGAATGTGCTCTTAACGGACGATGGATGCATGCTCAGCTTGTGATGTGAACTCGCGGAGTGTCAATCAGAACTCCGACCACAATAGGAGATTGCCATGCTTGGCACGACCCGCATCATCACAAGTAGCACTCGATTTCTTCTTTACGTCGCCAGGCATCGCTATCGCTACCTTGACGACAATGCCCCGGAAGCCCACGATGAGCTGCCAGAGGGGCTCGAGAGCGAGTGCTGGCGCGCAATCGGCCGCAAGGACGGCGAAAGGTACACAATGCAAAAGGAAAAGCAGGCCCAACTATCGGGCAACCTGGAGAGCGCAGGGACCGCTACCGAATCCTCGACGGCTCCTGGAGATTCTTCGGATTCTGGCCATAGGCAAGCCACGGGACCCCGATACGTTGAATTGATCCGGGTTAGCGGCCGTACCCAGGTCGAGAGAGAGACTCCCGAGTCGCAGCGGCGATCCCTCGATCAGCTGGCCCGCGCCCGTCCCGGTGTCCGCATTGCGCGGATCGAGGCTTTGGCCGTATCGGCAGCGATTCCGCTGGAGCAAACGGAGCAGGGTCAGCAGCTACTTGGACTCGCGAGCGACGGATTCGACGAATTGCGTCTATGGGATGTCGACCGCGGCCTGGGAGCTCGTGCGGACGATCCGCGGGATCGGCTGGCGATCTTCGGTATCGCGCGGGAGGCCGATGCTGTGATCGTGGATTGCAATGGCCGCGTGATCGACCCGAGTAAGGAGCTGGGCGAGCTTGACTACTATCTGCGCACGTTCTTCGCGGCGCAGGAACGGCGCAAGATCGCCCAGCGGACGCAGGCAGGGCGTAAGCGCATTGCTGCGGATGGCGGATATGCCGGGGCGGGATCTATGCCATATGGCCTCGACTGGGACCGCCACCAACGCAAGTGGAGCATTGATGAGTCCCGGGCGGAAATCGTCCGTGAGATGTACCGGCGTTGCCTTGACGGTCAGGCCGCCGGCACCATTGCGAATGAATTGAACGCGCGAGGCATCCCTACTTCGCAAGGGAAGCGCTGGCATCAATCCAGCGTCGCCAGGATACTGCGCATGCCAGCGTACCGAGGCGAGCACAAGCAGGAGGGCATAGCGATTCAGGTACCTGCGATTGTCGACGAGAACGCCTGGTACAAGGTCCAGCGCGCTTTGAATGTGCGACCACGCCGCCGCCGATCCCGGAGCACGCAAAGCCTGTGTGTCGGCCGTGTATGGTGTCCATGCGGACAGCGCGCATACGTCCGTCTGGCCAAAGAGAAGGAATACATTTATTGCGTCACCCGCCATGATCGTTGGCGGCGTACCTATGGCGGCAAGCCGTGCGAGTTCTCGGTGACGCACCGAGCAGACCATATCGACCCAGTAGTATGGGAAACGGTCGCTGATGCGATCACGCAGCCGCAGATTTTACGAGAAGCCATCACAGAACAGCCCGATTCCGCAGAACCGCACCGCAAAGAACTCGCCCGATGCGAAACACTCCTGGATCGACTCGTCACCAGCGAAAACGAGATTTCACGAGCTTTCCGCCGCGGCAATCTCAGCGCTGATGCATGGAATGGGCAGCTCAAGGAGATCGCCGCCGATCGCCGTGTCCTCGAACGAAACCGCGAAGCAGCCCGAGAGCAATTAGCAGTCGCAGACGCCAGCAATATCAGCATCGACGACATCGAAGCCCAGCTCGAAGAGCTACAAGACCGCATTCGAGCCGCAGCCCCGAAAGACCGCAAGGCCATCATCGAATCTGTCATCCCCGGCGATCAGCCCTTCGGCATCACCATCTGGCCCGACGGCAAGATCGACATCCGCGGCGCCATTCCAGTCCCCCACGAGCCCCCGGTTGCCAAACCATCCCACCCACCGGGACAAGTGCTGTGACAACTTTGCCCCATTTGAGTGCATTGGTAGCCGCGGAACGGGGGGTGAAAATCATTCCGTTTCAGCTGGTTGCGCACGTGACGGCGACCCCACAGCGCTTCAAGAAGCCTCGGTAGCCGGGCTTTGTCGACTCTGTGTTGGTGCGTAACCTTACAGTACGGATGAGGTGTTGATAGTACGCACCGGCCAGCTCATTTCCTTCCTAGCAGCCCGCCCGTGCAACACCTTGCGCCGCTCGTCATAGCAAGGCATTGTGCTGCGCCCTTGCGAGACGGAGCGCGATCGAATTGTCCTGTCGAGTAAGCTACTTCTGCACCGCGGTTGGGCTTGTGCTGGCCTTGCTGTCTGCGCTCGCCGCGTGCAACGGTTCCGAGCCGACGGCCACGCCAGCAGTAATTGCGATGCAATTCGAGATCACGGATAAGGCAGCGCTGGCATTTGCCGACGAGCTGTACCCGGCCCTGGTCGACGGCCTGCCAGTAGACGCAGCCGTGGCCGAGGCGCGCACCGCGATTTACACCCTGCCCAGCGATATCGAGTGGGGCACACCGGTTTTGTACATGCGTGCGGCAGACGGGGTGCTGTTCGACGCGTTCGATTCGGCCGAGCCGGTAGGTCAAGGCCGACCAGCAGATGAGACCGGAACAACCGTTCATGCGTCTTCGCGACCGCGCAGGCCCGCTAGCCACGAGATCTCCGCCGCGGTTTTTGGTCAAACTGCCCGTCTACACCACAGCTGACCGCTCGTCGTCCGCGGCGTGATGGTACGATGCGGCGATCGTGCGCAGAATCGAGATCTCTCTAGTATTCTTGGTCATGGCGTGTTCGTCCAACCTGTCGGAGCGCCCAGCTTCGCCACCGCCCGACCGTCCCGGCGGCGCATCGCGGGACGCGGCTGCCCCGGCCACTGTTCCAAGACCAGTGGCCGAGGGCAGGCCGACATCGCCAGAACGAGATGCCGGCCGGCCAGCCCGGCCATTTGTGCCCCAACGACTACCAGACGGGTACCTCCACTATACCGATGCCTGCCTGCCAGGTACTCAGGTAACCATCGCTGCAGTTGGCGACCTGCTCGTGCACCACGAACTGCAGCGCCAGGCGCTCAAAGCAAAAAATGGATTTGTCGCTATATGGGAGCCAGTCGTCGATCTCTTGGCCAAGGCCGAGCTGACCTACGCCAACCTGGAAGGGCCGACAGCACGAGGGCTCGACCGCCAAGGCAATAAAACTCCCGATCCCGGCAAGAGGTTCGACGACAAGGTCTACACCGGCTATCCGCGCTTCAATTACCACCCATCCATCGCCCGAGATCTGGTCACCTCGGGCGTCGATATCGTATCGATGGCCAACAATCACGCCCTGGACCGCGCTGCACTCGGGCTCGACCGAACACTTGATGTGCTCGATTCAGCGGGACTGAACCATTTCGGCGCCCGCCGCCAGGGGACCGATGCCCCCTGGTATGTGGTTACCGAAATCAACGGCGTCGCGCTGGCATGGGTCGGGTGCACTCTGTACACCAACCAGCCGGATAAGCACGGCCAGGTAATGCACTGCTTCAAAAAACCCGATCGGGTTACGCCGCTGGTCCGCAAACTGGCCCAGACACCCACAATCGACGCAGTGATCGTCACACCGCACATGGGCAAGGAGTACGTCCCCAATCCCGGCAAGAAAGAGCAAAAACTGGTCCGCAAACTGCTCGACGCAGGTGCCCTCGCGGTCATTGGCTCACACCCGCACGTGTTGCAACCATGGGAAAAGCACGTAACTCCCGACGGCCGTGAGACCTTTACCCTCTTCTCGCTGGGCAATTTTTGTAGTCACCAGCGTCCCTTGCCGCGGCGTTCGAGTATGATTCTATTCCTCGGCTTGACCAAGGGTCACGACGGAGTTACCCGGGTCAACGGAGCGCGCTACGTCCCACTCCATGTCCGCATGGAAGGGGATATGGAGCGGTTCTTTGTCGAGGCAATCGATCGCGCTGGCGGCCCGCAAGATTCGCGCGCCCTCACCACGGCCATGTTCGGCGAGCTCAATATCATCGCACCCGAAGACCCGATCGTCACCAATCCTCACTGTGACCCGACGTGGCCACATCATGTCAAATAATGCGCCCGACCCGCAGTTAATGCGCCCGACCCGCAGTACGGTTGTGTACCGCCGCTCGGCCAAACGCGGACCTGCTCTACACCAACAGGAAGCCACACCACCATCACAATCGCGGCCCGACCACCACGGGCCGAAAGCTGCCAGGATTTTGCTCAACCCTTCCTCCAGCAAGGAAGTCGGCGTGGCAAGTAAGGAGAACGCGACGTTGGCAGTTGCGCAAGCCAAAACGAAGATATGCCATGCTGCTTCCTCGGCGCTCTGCCACAAGCGCTGGATCGACCCTCCTGGGCGCTCACTTGCGGGCCTCGTACCAATTAATAATGTTTTACCTACCAGAGTACATATCTGTAGGGTTAGCTCAAACCCATTTATTGCTCTGGGAAGACCTCATGGTGCGGTGAGATCAGTATGGAAATATGGCGCGATCTCAGCGATCTGGCATGGCTGTGGGGGAGAAACTGCGCTCTGCTACACTGTCGCAAGCGTTCCGGTGTTATGGGCCGAGGTGAGGTCCAAGCTGGTTAGTTAGTTCCCGTCCCTAAATGCCCGTTTTGCCTCGTAAAACGGGACCGGAGAAC
>JAKSDA010000535.1 GCA_022360315.1 Pseudomonadota bacterium | reverse complement strand
CGCTCACAGTACTGGACCGATGAACAGCGAGCGGTCGTTGAACATATGGAGGTCATCGATGTTCGTTCTCGATTTCCCTCTCGACGCGCTGCGATCATGTATCTTGAAAAACTCGCGCGGCGCCCACTCGACCTTCCCTAGCGGGACTTTCGCAAAGTCGGCGACTGTTGCGTGCCTAGGTCGGGCATAGCGCGCCAGCTGACCGTACCTCGCGACTTTTTGTCAGACCGATGTGCTACATGAAGAATATGCACATTTTTAAACGAGAGGTCACTGGACGACGCTACCGGGTCGCTGCGCAATCTGTATGGGATTCCAAACAAAAGCGGTCTGTAGGCCGACAGATGGTGCTCGGACCTGCGCGAGCCACCGCCCGTTGCTGATCTGAGTGCAACAAAAACGGTGGGCACAAAAGCTGTTGGCGATGTCGGTGCCCTGATTTGGGTTGCAGAACAGCTGAAATTGGTCGAGCAGATCAACCGTGCATGCCGAAACACTGGAGCCAATAACGGTCCGTCCGTTGGAGAAATGGTCTTGACCGTAGCCATTCAGCGGGCTTGTGCGGCGGGACCCAAGTGCAAAATCGAGGAGTTTCTTACCGGATGCGTACTTCCAGTGTCATGTCTACCTCCGAGTAAGTTCACGGGACAAGCGTTTCACAGCCTTGCCAAGCGGGTGAGTATGGAGGAATTGGAGCAGGCGCAACTGGCGATCGCGCGGCAGGCAGTAAGCAGGTTCAAGCTATCTACCGATGTTCTGGCATTCGATACGACCAACTGCGACACTCCCATCGCCACGACAACGGACGGGGAGTTGGCACGGCGTGGAAATGCGAAGAGTAAACGTCGAGATTTGCGTGTCGTAGGCCTCGGCCTACTCGTCAGTGAAACGGGGCATGTTCCACTGCTGCATCGTACCTACCCTGGCAATCAGGCCGACCAGAAGGTCTTGGAGAGCCCAAATCTTCTCGAAGGCCAGAAGCGTGGCATCGAGCAAGCGCTTCAGCGAGAAATCGGTATCCTCCATGATGGCCAGCCTGGCATCCATTCGAGCAACGTTGGTCCGTACAACCACGGGTGGCAGAAGACGGCGCCCTACATACCTCTTAGCCCCCGAATTGACCATGGAGCAACGCAAGGCGGCCAAAATCTTCAAACTCGCCAGATGGCTCCCTGCAATTTCTTCATCGAGGAGTCCGGTCCGAGCGAAGCGGGCTAAATCTGGATCTAGCGCGCTTGATGGACGCACTCATTTCCCAACGCATAGACCTCCGACGAAGTACGCGCAGCGGTAGAGTCATTCGTTGCAGAGCTTAGAAGACGCGGAGCCCGAGTAGAAAAGCGGTTGCCTGATGTAAATATCTGGCGGGAAGTTCAGGTTTGGAGCCGTTTGGTCTACGGGATGCTCCTACCGAGTGCTATCGAACCATCTCAGGCCAAAGGACCCACTCCCTCGATCATCGATTACCTCAAGGCCCTTGAGCTACGCGATGCATTCATCACCGTTTGGGAACAATTTTTTGCCCAGTACGATGTATTGATCTCGCCGGCCTTTGGCACCACCGCATGGCTCGCTGACGGACCACCACCAGCCAACGCAGCCAGTCTCCCAGCACCGCTTTCGGCGGCGACAGGTCATCCGGCGGTCGTGCTACCACTCCCGCGAGACAAAGATGACCTTCCCATGGGGATCCAACTGATGGGCGCCGATTCCGACGGTCGAAGATGCCCGCCATCTGAGCTTCTTGGTCGCAGTTGCCGAAGACTTACCGTTCAATGATCATTGCTTCACCCACGTTTACTCGGTTGAGGCTGCACAACACTTCGAGTCATTTTCGGCCTTCGCCACCGAGGCATTTCGGGTCCTTGTCCCAGGCGGACGGCTGGGATTGACGACCATGTTTGCATCGAATCATGCGGCGCTCACTCCATCCGTCGCACGGTCGAAACCTAATTCCTCGCGTTTATGCAGGTTCT
>JAKSDA010000185.1 GCA_022360315.1 Pseudomonadota bacterium | reverse complement strand
CTTAACATGCTTGATGCTTTTAATTAATTTTAACTTTATTTCTCAAGCTTTGCTAGTGCTTAATGAATACTCAAAGCGATAGAGCCTCTGATAGGCCATATGCAGATAATGTGAGCAATGTAGACTCTCAAAAAGAAGAAACTGTCAACCATAAGAACCCTAACTACATTCAGGAATCAGGCAAGCCATAGAAGATCGACAATTTCCAGAAAGCAGTGACTTAGAACTACAACTCCCACAAATCTATTGATAAAGATGCCAAGCTCAAGCCAAAGAGCACCTTCTCATAGAAAAATGTGCCAAAGGGTAAGCAGCAGAAGTATAACATATCTAGTTGAACCAGTAACATCAGCCTAAGTTAACAACGAAGAAACCCAAGACATACCAAAGCAAAAGAAGAAGAAAGCGATTGCCAAAAAACGAATCCCAGGATTATAAGAAAACCTCTTGAATACGTAATAAACGCAAGAGCTCAAAAACCGTCTAATATCTAAGACGTAAGCCCAATATATATTTAATGTATTAGTCCGAATTCACAAGGTCTCAAAAATTTAAGCAGATTAATGACGCAGTCTGTGTAGCATGATGAAAAAGCAAATTCATAAAGATAAAACAAGTAGCGTATTATTGATCAAAGTGTGAGAACGGTGAAAGGAGATGCATACATGAAATCCAATGGCTCCAAGATCAATATGCTTCAAGGCATCGGCACCGCTAAACATGAAAAAGGTCAAGAAAGTACAGTATTCCCAGGTGGAAAAGGGCTCAAAGACTTAAAACAAGGAATCATGCAGAGCAATAAGTATTTTGAGTTCGATGGGAAGATTGAAAAGCATAGATGCATTGGGACAAGGGGAGATGATGTCAAAAAATCTAGAAATAGTATGCTAGGCAGCTTTGCTAGCCACACTTAGGATAAGCCATATCATCCTAAGAACTATACCAATGATGGTGTGCTCAGCAACCGAACTAAGGAATTCTTCAGCTCAAATATTTTCTGAAGATAGAAAAAATGTGAGTAACTTCACTTAGCTTTAACTACTAAGGCTTTTTATTTTACAAAATTTAGGACGCTTTAGTTAATGAAATGCAAAGGGGTTTTGGGGTTTTGGCCTGGCCAGGCCGGACGTGGAGTGTCACGATCTCTTGCAGTTCTGGTACAATGAGGATTCCATGAAGAAGATACTCACAATCGCAATCGCATTGCTATTTGCACTGGCCCTGGCTGCTCCCATCGCCTCGGCCTGCCCGTCCACGAACGACAACGACTCCACTGTCGCCGAGAAAGACAAACGGGACAAAAAGCAGAAAGCCGAGCCCAAGAAGGATAAAGTCGCCAAGAAGTCCAAGGCCAAGAAGGCCAAAGCAAAAAAAGACGTCAAAGTCTCGCAGAAATAGCGGCTCGACCCATTGCACACCCACGATGGCCCGGCTCAAATGGCCGGGCCATCGTTCTTTCGGCCCCACGTCGCGGCGGACCCGCTTCGCGACGGCCCTGCCGGACCGCCGGTCATGGGGATCGGTTCCGATGCAAAATCAAATTGTTACAAACTATCATGGGCATGGGGATGCCGGTCTTTGCATCGCCGTGTCAGGTTTGCGCATCATTACCCGGCAAACACACGCCAAGGAGACCTTGCAGACATGGCAACCTATGTAGTAACCGGCGCATCGCGTGGCATCGGACTCGAGCTCGTCCGGCAGCTGGTCGAGCGCGAGCACACGGTCGTTGCGGCCTGCCGAAAATCCACTGCTGAACTGGACAGCCTGGGAGCCCGAGTCGAAGCAGGTATCGACGTGACCTCCGACCAGGCTGTGGCGGATCTTGCCGAACGGATCGGCCAGGCCAGCATCGATGTCCTGATCAACAACGCGGGCATTTTGACCCGCCAGAACCTCGATTACCTCGATTTCGACCGCATCCGCCGACAGTTCGAAGTCAACAGCCTGGGCCCTTTGCGGGTCACCGCAGCATTGCTGAAAAACTTCACACCGGGCGCCAAGATCGCCATCATCACCAGCCGCATGGGCTCGATTGCCGACAACACATCGGGCGGAAGTTACGGCTATCGCATGTCCAAGGCAGCGGTGAACATGGCCGGAGTGTCGCTGGCCCGCGACTTGATGAAGCGGCAGATCGCCGTGGCGATCTTGCACCCGGGCTGGGTGCGGACCGATATGACCGGCGGCAGCGGAATGATCGATGCAGCCGAGTCGGCACGTGGTCTGCTCGACCGCATCGACGAGTTGACCCTGGAGACCTCGGGCGGATTCTGGCACCAAAACGGCGAACGCCTGCCCTGGTAGATGTTCCGGGGTGGGCATTGCGGGCCCGGCCTGGGCGTCCCCTTCGGGCCGGCGGCCCTGTCGCCGGGCATCCGGATTCTACAATCGCGGTCACCGGGGCGTTGTGTCGGCGCAGCGAATCATTTATGCATGCGCCATGTCGACAACGATCGCACTGATTACTGGCGGGGGACGCGGCATTGGCCGCGCATGTGCTTTGCGGCTGGCCCACAACGGGACCCGGGTCATTGTGACCGGACGAACGGCGGGTGAAATCGACGCCGTGGCGGCCGAGACTGGCGGGCTGGCGATCCGGGCAGATATGGCGGATCGCGACCAGGTCGACCAACTGCTCGAGCGTGTCCGCAGCGAGGTCGGCCGGGTTGATATCCTGATCAACAATGCGGGCATTGCCGAGAGCGCGTCGCTGGCCAGAGTGACCGATCAGAGCTGGGACCGCATCATGGAAATCAACGCCACGGCCCCGTTTCGGCTGTGCCGGGCTCTGATCCCGGCCATGGTCGAGTCGGGCTGGGGGCGGGTGATCAACATCGCGTCCAACGCCGGGGTATCGGGCTACGCCTATACGGCGGCGTATTGTGCGTCCAAACATGCGCTGGTCGGCTTGACCCGATCGCTGGCCGTCGACCTGGCGACCACGGGAGTCACCGTCAATGCGGTGTGCCCGGGCTGGGTGGACACTCGCATGGTGGAACAGGCGACCCAGCGCATCGCCGAAAAAACCGGCCGGACAGTGGACCAGGCCCGCGGCGCACTGGCCGGCATGAGCCCGCAAAAGCGCATCCTCACTCCCGACGAAGTGGCCCACGTGGTGAGCGCCCTGGCCGGAGAGATGGGGCGCGGTATCAACGGACAGGCTATTGTGATCGACGGCGGGCAGGTATTGAAATAGTCGGCTGCTGCCGCACCCGCGTCGATGGAACCAAAGAAACCAGGCGCATCGAGATCTCAGGCCACGACAGAGTTGGAAAGACATGGCGAAAAACCACATTCAATTTATCCAGCCCGAGCATTTTGCCCGACCGCGCGGTTACGCCAACGGTGCCATCGCAACCGGCCGCACTCTCTACATCGCCGGCCAGATCGGCTGGGAAGCCGATCAGACATTTGCTTCTGACGAGTTTGTCTATCAGTTTGGCAAGGCACTCGACAACGTGCTCGACGTGGTCGAGGCAGCCGGAGGCGTGGCCACCGACCTGGTTCAGATGACCGTCTACGCGACCGATCTCGACGCCTATCGCGCGAGCGCCAAAGAGCTCGGCGCAGTGTGGCGCGAGCGGCTGGGCAAGCACTTTCCAGCCATGGCGCTTGTCGGCGTGGCCGGATTGGTTCACCCCCGGGCCAGAGTAGAGATCGAAGCGGTTGCCTGCCTCGCTGCGGAGCGATGACAGCGCGATCTGCCGAAAGCAACGAACCGGTCAGGAACGGGCCCAAACACCCGCAAGGAGCATCATGAGCATTCCACTGCCCAAAACATTTGCCTTTGAACTGTCCCGCGGCGTCGCCACCATCACCCTGGACCGCCCCGAACGGCTGAATTCCCTGACCTTTCGATCGTACCGCGAACTGGCCGATACGTTTGCCGCCCTGGGCGAGGTGGCCGAGGCGCGCGCGGTGGTCATCACCGGACGCGGCAAGGGATTCTGCTCGGGCGGCGATCAGCACGATATCATCGCCGATCTGATCGAACGGGATATGCAGGGTCTGCTCGAGTTTACCCGGCTGACCGGCCGGCTGATCCAGAGCATCCGGCAGGTGCGCAGGCCGGTCATCGCCGCGGTCAACGGCGTTGCAGTGGGGGCAGGCGCGGTCATTGCCACTGCCTGCGATATGCGCATCGCCTCGCGTAGGGCCCGCTTTGGGTTCATCTTTCCCCGCGTCGGCCTGTGCGGCGCCGACATGGGGGCAGCCTATCTACTGCCCAGGGTGGTCGGATTGGGCCACGCTGCCGAGCTTCTGTTCATGGGCGAGATCATCGACGCCGAAACTGCGTACCGCATCGGGCTGGTCAATCGACTGACCGACGATGGGCCGGCATGCCAGGCCATGGCGCGCGAATGGGCGCAGCGGCTGGCGCGGGGCCCGGCATTTGCCCACGCCATGACCAAGCAGATGCTCGAGAGCGAGGCCGGCATGACCCTGGCCGATGCCATCGAGGCCGAGGCCGAGGCCCAGGCCATCTGTATGGTCCACCCGGATTTCAAAAACGCCCATCGGGCGTTCAAAGAAAAACGCGAGCCAGTTTTTGCCGGTACCGAGGATTTCAGCGAGGAAAGCTAACCGTGCGCGTCCCCCTATCCACGTCCGATCTGCCGGTCTTTTTTGCCGACCGTCACGCCGTCCTGGCCGCTCGCCTGTCCCCGATGGCCACCTCGCTCATCGCGGTCGAAAACCAGCACGAAGGCATCGACTGCGCCCGGGCAGTCGCCAACGAAATGGCCCGGCAAGGACTCTTTGAATGGCTCCTGCCCGACCGTAGCAATGGACAGAATTCCACCGCAAGGGACCGTGCTGAAGCACCGGAACGGGCAGCTGCAGAGCCGGGCACATCCAGCATCGACGTGCGCGCGCTGTGTTTGATCCGGGAGTTTTTGGGCTATGTATCGCCGCTCGCCGACGCTATTTTTGCGGTCCAGGGCCTGGGCAGCTATCCCTTGGCCGTGGCCGGCCAGGGCCAGGCTATGGCCGATATTCTGACCGCATGCCGCCACGGCCAGGCCATCGGTGCCTTTGCCCTGACCGAGCCCGAGGCCGGGAGCGACGTGGCTTCGCTGACCACTCGGGCCCGCCAGGTCGAAACCACCCGCTATGTTCTCGACGGCAAAAAAACCCTTATTTCCAATGTCGGTATTGCCTCGCATTACGTGGTATTTGCCAATACCGATCCGAGCGCGGGACGGAAAGGGATCACGGCATTTTTGGTAAAGCGAGGCGCGCCCGGGCTGACCGAGACAGCGATCGAACTCAATATCGACCATCCGATCGGCGCACTCGAGATGCGCGAATGCGAGGCCGAGCTGCTCGGCCAGGTCGGCGGTGGATTCAGACTGGCCATGCAGACCCTCGACACCTTTCGCGTCTCGGTGGGAGCTGCCGCGGTGGGCATGGCTCGCCGCGCCCTCGATGCCGCTGTCGAGCATGTGTGCAGCCGGAAGCAATTCGGCGAGCGCCTGGCCGATCAGCCGGTGGTGCAGAGCGACCTGGCCACCATCGCGACCGAACTCGACGCTGCCCGACTCCTGGTCTTGCGCGCGGCCCACGCCAGAGATTCGGGCCGGCAGCGGGTCACCACCGAGGCCGCCATGGCCAAGTTGTACGCCACCGAGGCGGCCCAGCGCGTGATCGACCGTGCAGTCCAGCTTTTTGGCGGCCGCGGCGTGATGGCTGGTGAGGTGGTCGAAACCCTGTACCGGGCCATCCGTCCACTGCGCATTTATGAGGGCACCAGTGAGATCCAGCGCCTTATCATCGGACGAGCCCTGGTAAAAGGATAAACCGGAAACCCGGATAGCGCATATAACACATTGACCGCGCACACGATGCATACAGCCTGTTTTTCGAAGGCACCGACCAGACTGAGCAATAGGATCGACCAATGGGCGTGACTTTTCCCGAAGACTTCAATGTAGCTGACTACTTTCTGTTCGATCGTTTAAACGAAGGACTGGATGACAAACGCGCCATTCGGTACGGCGAGCGCGCCTATACCTATGCCGATGTGGCTGAACGCAGCCGGGCCCTGGCGCGCTATTTGACCTCGATCGGCGTGGCCCGAGAGCAGCGTGTCTACATTGTCTTGCCCGATACGCCGCCGTTTGCTTGGTCGATTTTTGGCACCTGGGGGTGTGGTGGCGTCCTGGCCATGGGCAATCCACTAGCGCCGCCACAAGATCTCTCCTATGTCGTCGACTACAGTCGTGCCGCGGTGCTTATCACTCTGCCTGCAGTAGCTGCGGCGGTGGCCGACGCCCTGACGCAGAGTTGCGATCTGCGCGCGGTGCTCCTGGTTCCAGACACTGCGACTGGCGAGGATCCCGAACGCAAGGTCAAGCTGCCGCCCGAGCTGATCGAAGCCCAATTCACGCTCGAATCGCTGTCCAATGCAGTGGCCGCAGGGCGCCAGATGGACTTTCCCCTGCCGCCGACCAGGCGCGACGATGTGTGCACGTGGCTTTTCACCTCCGGATCGACCGGCCGGCCCAAGGCGGCCATGCACACCCATCGCGACTTTGCCTACAATACCGAGGTCTATGCCAAGGCCACCGTCGGATATCGGCAAGACGATGTCACGGTCAGTGTTCCCCGTCTCTTTTTCGGCTATGCCACGGGGACCAACTTGTTTTTTCCATTTGCTGTGGGCGCAACCGTGGGCCTGTTCTCCGAGCGGGCGACTCCGGAAAACCTGGCCCGGGCCATCGACATGTACAAACCCACCGTGGTCACCAACGTACCGACGATGATGGGCAAGCTGCTCGACGCCGATGAGGCCCGAAAAAAGGCCGGACAGCCGCCGCTCGACCTGTCGTGTGTACGCTTTCACCTGTCGGCCGGTGAAGCGCTGCCCCCTGCCCTGCTCGAGCGGTTTACCGAGCGTTTTCCCAGCGACGTATACGATGGCATTGGTTCGGCCGAGATGTTTCATATTTACGCCAGCAACCGGCCTGGCGACATCAAGCCGGGCAGTCTGGGCAAGGCAGTGGACGGCTACACCATTGCCATCTTGCCCCGCGGTGCGCTGGGTCCAGGTGCCCAGCCAGTACCGACCGGTGAGACCGGCGTTCTGTGGGTACGGGGCGACAGTGTCGCGCTCGGCTATTTCCAGGATCGCGACAAGAGCTGGCAGACCTTTCACGGCCATTGGTGCCGCACCGGAGACCTGTTCCGCATGGATGAGGACGGCTATCTGTGGTTCTCGGGCCGGGCCGACGATCTGTTCAAGGTGTCGGGCGTTTGGGTTGCGCCGCTCGAGGTCGAGGAGTGTCTCATGCGCCACAAGGCGGTGGCGCTGGCTGCGGTGATCGCGATCGAGGACGAGGGATTGACCAAGCCCAAAGCGTTTGTCGTGGTCAGAGAGGGAGCGCAAGAGCGTATTGCGAGTGAAGCCAGCCGGGAAGAACTGGCCGGCGAACTCAAGGAGCACGTCAAGACTCATCTGTCCAAGCACAAATATCCGCGTCAGGTCGTCTTCATGGATGACCTGCCCAAAAACGACCGCGGCAAGGTCGATCGCAAGCTGCTCAAAGAGCGCGAGGCAGGGGGCGAAGCTCCGTGACCACGAGCGATGCTCGCGCAGCCGGGCCGCCCGAACTGCCCGATCTGGACCCGGGCCGATACGATCTCGCCGGGCTGACCAGTGACGGTTTTGCCGCGCTGGTGACCGACAGCCGTCCATTCGTCATCTTGCTCCCGGTCGGCTCGGTCGAGCCCCACGGGCCACACATGAGTCTGGTCACCGATACAGTGATCTCGCGCGGCGCCTGTGAACGGGCCGCGCAACGACTCGAACAAGGCCCAATTCTGGCTCGTATTGCCCCGTCTGTGGCCTACGGGGTCACCGAGTGCGCGGCCGGCTTTGCCGGAGCGGTGTCGGTTCCGGCCGAGATCTTGACCGACTATCTCGGTGCGGTGATGGCCGGTTTTTTGCGCACCGGCAGCGATCACGTATGCCTGGTCAACAACCATCTCGAGCCCGATCACGACCGCGCCGTACGCGCCGCGGCCAGGCGATTCCGCCCGACCCAGGCGAGCGTGGCGTGCCCGTTGACCCGGCGCTGGGCGCGCACTCTATCCGATGAGTTCAAGTCGGGCGCCTGCCATGCTGGCCGCTATGAGACCTCGATCGTCATGGCCCGGGCCCCTGCACTGGTCGACAACCCGGTGCGGCGCCAGCTCGCCGATGTGCCGATCAGCTTATCTGACCAGCTGCGGGCTGGAATCAGTGATTTTGCCGAGATGGGCCTGAGTCGTGCGTATGCCGGTGCCCCGGCCCAGGCCTCTGCGGCCGAAGGCCACGACCTGCTCGATCTCCTGGCCGATATGATCGCCACCGAGGTTGCCGACGCCCTGGCAAGTCGCGGATGAGTTCGGCACCACCGCGGCCTGGCTGCCGAGGAGGTGAGGAAACGTGGTACAAGATACAGTTCAATGACGAAAGTCTTTCCAGAAATTCGCGATCGTCGCTCCATCTCCGGACAATCCGCATGCTGAACAAATGTACAAACAAAGGTCTGCATGGATTATAGATCGAGGGCTGAAAGTATACCTCCCCTTTGAGAAGTTCATGACTTTCATCCGGGCTAGTGGATGCAGCCACATCTCGTCATCGAGACGTTTTGAAAAGACCCGACTCATCCGCGTTGCAGCTCTGATCGCGACTCACAGAAACGCCGGTCGGGGTGAGCGATAGATCGAGCACGGTCAGCCCGCGCGCTCGCGCCTCGGTGCAGAATGCGGCTTTTTGCCCGAGATCGGCAAAAGCGGCCACGGCCACGTCACCTGCCCCGGCTCCGGTCGGCTTGGCTGCACCGCCGTGCCCGTGCGCCAACTCGGCAATGGCGCGATGGCTCTCGGTCTCCAAATCGAGCCCGGCCGCGCGACCGAGCTCGGCCACGGCAATGGCCGCATCGGACACGGCCCGGACCAGATCGCCCGGATCGCCACCCGGCTCGAGGGCCGCGATCATCGACCCGGCCGCCTGTGCAATCGAGTCGATAAGGCGATGGTATCGATCCGGTGCCGCTCGACCCAGAGCCTGGACAGCCGCAACCAGGCTCGGCGTGTCGGCAGCCTGCCCGGTCCACAAATAGGCCAGACGGTCGGTCGCCGACCGACAAAGCGGCCTTACAGCGATCGGCGAATCCGCTGGATGCGCACCTCCATGGGCCGAACCCGGCCCATGTTGCACCGCGATCACTCCTCCGTACACTGCAGCTGCGATATCGGCACCGCTGCCCCGGGCCCCCCGTTCGGCCTGCGCACGCCCATGCGCGGCGTGGGCAATGCGATGGACGCCGTCCAGCGCGAACAGGCCCGGCTCCTGGGCCAGCGCACACGCTGTTGCCGCCACGGTCACCGCGGCACTGCTGCCCAGGCCGAGTTTGCGGCCCCGGGAAGATTGTAGAGCACTCGAATCGGCAATGATTCGTCCGGCACCGATGGCAGCCGGGTGGCGAGGGCCCCAGGCTTCGGCGATGAGATCGCGAACCGCGGCCAGAAACGGCGACGGCGGTTGTTCTCGACCGCTTTCGATCCAGGCGCGGACCCGCCGATCGACCGCGAGCAGCACTGCCTCGCCGCCGTGCAGAACCGCGTACTCGCCGGCCAGCATGATCTTTCCCGGTGCGGTCGCGACCACACTGTGCAGTGCAGAATTCATCGCAGCTGGGCATTGCCGCCGGGGCGGCTGATAATCGTCCGACTCACTCCGACAATGGCGGCGAGCTGCGACGAAATTCCATCGGCCTGTTGTGCCCGGGTGAGCACCTTGACGTGAGGTCCGGCGTCCATGGTGCAATAGGCCGAAAGGCCCGACTGCCGCATGACCCGCACGGCCTCGATGCACGCCAGCGTGGCCGGCTTCCAGTACAGAATGGCCGGACGCGACGCCATGGCCGCAGCGTGCATGCACAGCGCATTGGCCTCGACAATCTCGCCCAGGGCATCGACATCACGGGCAGAAATGGCCCGCTCGGCCGCGGCCAGATCAGCCGGAACCGCGTCGAGCCATCCTTGATAGAGCGGTGATGTTTCAGCGCAGTGCTGCATGGCGTCGCGCGAGGCGTACTCCTTGGCCGCGCCGCCGCCAACCACGGCGATCACCATGCGCAGCGGCCCGTCGCGGTCGGCCCAGTGCCCGGCAACAATGGGCTCGGCATGGGCATCGCTGCCGTCGGGTCGCTCGCCGCGGTGCATGCGGACAAGCCCGCCAAAGATCGAACGGGCGGCCGATCCGCTGCCCTGGCGGGCCAGAATACTCAGCCCTCGGGCATCGAGCTCGACCCCGGCGGCCCGGCTGGCCGCCACGGCCAGGGCCGCGTAGGCCGATGCCGACGAGGCCAGTCCCGACGCGGTGGGAAAGTTGTTTTCGCTCAAAACCTCGGCGGGCCAGTCGATGCCGGCGATTGCCCGCACCCGATCGAGCCACGCCGACAGTCGGCGGATCGCTCGATCGCCAGCCGGTGCGCCGTCGAGCCGGAGCGAATCAACCTCGCGATCGCGGTCGAAGCGCACCGACGTGGTGGTGGTCAGCGCATCCAGGGTCAGCGACAGCGAACCGGCCGCGGGTAGATTGAGCTCGGCATCGCGCTTGCCCCAGTATTTGACCAGGGCGATGTTCGCACAGGCCCGGGCAGTGGCCGAGTGTGGGCCGGAAAACCGGCGGTCTGAAGGATCGTTTGGGGGACCATCGGCAGACTCCTGGGGGGTGTGGGGACGATCGGCGGTCACGTTTTGGCTCCCAGGTTACAGACAAAGCCGCGATAGCCGCGGCCTTGCCAGGCGGTCAAAATGTCTTCGGCGCGCTCTTGCGCCACTGCAATGACTGCCCCGCCACCGCCGGCCCCGGTCAGTTTGGCGCCGAAAGCACCGCTGTGAAGGGCGCTGGCCACCATCTCGTCGAGTTCGGTTGCCGACACACCGAGCCGGGCCAGAGTGTGGTGGGCCCGGGTCATGAGCTGGCCCAGTTCGACCAGATCACCGCGGATCACCGCGTCTTTGCCGGCCACAGCAGCGTTGCCCAGGCCGGCCAGGTCGCTCTCGGTGCCCGGGCGATCGCGTTCGCGGGCCCGGGCGATTCGAGCCACCATATCGGCGGTCCGGCGCGGCATTCCCGAGAGCCCGACGGCCAGCCGGATCGGTGGCGCATCGACCGGAGTCATGCCCTCGCCGCGGCGATACAGGCCCAGGCCGCCACGGCTGGCCAGGGCCACGTCGACACCGCTGGGATTTTGATGAAAACAGCGCTCGGCGTGATTGGCCAGTTCGGCGACTCGCTGATCGGACAGGATTTGGTCAGTGGCTAGAGCCAGGGTTCTGACCAGGGCGACCGACAGGGCTGCCGACGATCCCAGCCCAGCCGCAGGAGGCAGCGCCGTATCCACCGCAATATCGGCGGCGAGCGATTCTGCATCCAGTATTTTGGCCAGGGCGCGCAGCGCCCGCCCGACCACGTGGTCATCTCGGCTCGACACCGACAGTTGCCAGGATGGAACGAGCAGCCCGATGCCGGGCTGCTCGCGGATGCGCAGCGTGCAGCGCAACGTGCAATCGATGGCACCGGCCAGGGCGGGATGGCCGTAGACCACGGCGTGCTCGCCGAGCAGAATTGCCTTACCGAATGCCCAGGTCATCGAGCCATGTCCGCAGCCGAAGTCCGATATGTCGGGGCGTCTTGCCGAGCTCGCCGACCCGTCGGCACCCGCACAAAAGGGTTACTGTGCGCACCGAGTGGACCAGTTCGCGCAGATAGGTGAGCACTCCGTCGAAGCCGTGGTCTCGCTGTGCGCGCAACACCGGCGCGGCCAGTCCGCCAGCCGTGGCGCCCAGGGCAATGGCACGGCATACATCGAGGCCCGAGCGCAGCCCGCCGGTTGCGATGATGGGCAGATCGTGGGCCGCGCACGCTGCCACGCTGACCGCTGTGGGGATTCCCCAGTCCCACAGCTCTTCGCCCAGCCGTCGGGCAGGACTGTTGTCGGGCGCTCTCCTGGCCTCCACGGCGACCCAGGAGGTCCCTCCAGCGCCGCTGACGTCGACCGCATGAACCCCGATGCCGGCCAGCGATCGGGCCGCCTGAGCCGACAATCCGCACCCGGTCTCCTTGGCGATGACCGGCACGGGCAGAGCGTCGACCAGCCGGGCGATCGTGTCCAGGGCGCCGCGAAAATCGCGATCGCCGTCTTGCTGGATGAGTTCCATGGCCGGATTGAGATGGATGGCCATGGCATTGGCACCGATGCGCCGGGCCAGTTCGGCCACCTTGACAGTGCCCATGGCGCGCGCCTGGACCACGCCGAGATTGCCGATGAGCGCCACACCTGGCGCCACATCGCGAACCTGAAAGGTCGATTCCAGATCCGGATCCTGGGCCATGGCGCGCTGAGAACCGACGCCAAAGGCCAGCCCGACAGTTTCGGCAGCCCGGGCCAGATCGCGGTTGATCTGGCCCGCCTCGGCAGTTCCGCCGGTCATTCCGCTGACCACCAGCGGAGCGGCCAGACGCATCCCGGCGATCTCGGTGGAAAGCTCGATCTCGGCCACCGCCAGCTCGGGCAAGGCCTGATGGACCAGGTGAACCTCTTCGAGCAGGGTCGAGCGGTGTCGAAAATCGGCCTCGCCGCTTGCCGCGACCTCGATATGATCGGCCTTGCGTTGAGAAATCGATGCCATGCATGGCAGTTGTACCGCCGGGCGGGCCAGCTGTCGAGGAAACCTGGCGGGCTCGCCTATGATCGGCCGATGTCCCTACAAGACAACTTCACGGCCGTCACAGGCGTCGAGTCTGTCCCTCACAGGGTGCTCGGCAACCGGCTAGCCGCGATAGTCGTGCTCTCGCTCACGTCGATTGCGTGCGGAACAAGATTTATCTCTTCGCAGAACCCAGTCCGGTCTACAATCGTCAGGCGACCTGGACGTTCGACCTCCCGATAGACGGCGACTATTGCGTCGAGGCCAAATGGCCGGGCTCTTATTTCTCCCGCGCCCGGCCCCCACGGCCCGCCAACAATACCAGGGCCAGGCCGAACGACGCCGGGACTGTCTGGATGAACAAGATGGACATCTTGGCGGTAGCAGCGCCAAAGATGCCGGCGACTGCGACGCAGCCCAGGAAAAACAGCTGGACGTGCCGGGCAAAGCGCGGGTCACGGAGGAGCAGGCCCCAGATCATGCCGGCGGCGAGAAATCCATTGTACAGCCCCTGATTGGCAGCCAGGACCCGGGTGGACTCGGCAAACTCCGGCGTCAAGTCAAAGGCGTCGTGACCCCGCGGGGTATTCCACAGAACCATCTCGAGCACCAAGATGTAGATATGAAGCGCGGCGATCAAACCGACGACGATGCGGGAAGCGGTGCGCATGGATAGCGCGACACTACCACCGGGCCACTCCATCGGCCAACCCGCAGCGGGCGTCAGCGACGCTGTTTCCGACGCCAGTCGACAAATACCATGGCGATCACAATGAGCGCGCAACCATACGGGAAAAGCGGCGCAGTGTACGGTGCCAGGGCAACCATGTCGAGCAGAGCCACGTCCTCGACCAGTACGTCGTGCGAAGCAGGATTCTCGGGGTCGGCCTCGACCAGCCGTCCCTGGCCGATAATTCGGCCCAGTGCATCGCTGAACGAGCTCACGCCGGTAATGGTCGCCCTGACCAGATCGCGCCGGGTCTCGACGCCCCGCAACACGGCCAGAGCTCTGGCCTGGTGCGGAGCTGCGCTGTCGCCAAACCACGCGTGATTGGCCAGAGTAACCAGCAAATTGACATCGCGGCGCGCCGAGTCGTGGACATGAGAGGGCAAAATGTCCTCGTAGCAGATGAGAGGAGCAATGCGCAGGTCGCCGTCGGTGAGCACCCCGGGACCGGTCCCGGGCATGATGGCTGGCCAATCGGGCAGCTTTTTGCGCATCCGGGCCGCCCAGTCCGGAAAATAGTCGGAAAATGGAATGTACTCGCCCAGCGCCAAGAGCATCGTCTTGTCGTATATGCCAGCAATCTCACCCGATCCAGATACCAATACAGCGCTGTTATAGATATGGGCCTGGCCAAATGGATGGGCGAGAGCGCCAAACAAGAGCCGGCCGCGGTAGCCTGGACTGAGCTCCCAGGGATGGCCCGGGGCGTATTCTCGGCGCAATCCGCGGTCGAAGAGATAGGGAAACATCGATTCGCCCCACACGATCAGCTCGGCCCCTCGGGCCCGGGCCTCGGCCGTGCCGCGCCGGAGCACGTCGATGATGCGCTGGCCCTCGCGCTCGCGCGTGTCGACCGACATGATGCCGATATTGGGCTGCACGATGCCCACTCGGAGCGTGGCAGCATCGCTGCGGCTGGCCGCAACATGCCACGCGCGCAAACACCCGAGGAACACGATCGCTGCCAGCAACGCCCCGGCAATCAGGACCGCACGGCGCGGCACCCGACCGTGCCGGATGGATACTCCCGCTTCATAAACGACCAGGCCCATGGCCACCAGCAACGCCGAGACTGCCGGCGGGCCACCGATCTCGGCAACCTGGAGCAACGGCCAGGCCGATGTGGCGTAAATGGCAAAATACCACGGAAATACCATGGGCACGATCGACTCGAACAGAGCCAGGGCCAGCGGCGCAACAACAAGCCAGCGCACACTGCGGTCGAATCGCTGGCCGCGCGACCGCCCTCGACCCATCACATTGCACAAAAGCGCCCATAACATCCACACCACACCCTGATAGGCGCACATCAGCGAGACTGCCACAAGCGACGATACCGCCGACATATGGGCAAACTCCTCGAGCACTCCCACGCCCCAGCGATAGCCCTCGAGATTGACCATCCAGCCAAAAAACCAGCCAATCGCCGCGGCTCGCCCCGGTGTGGTCTGGCGAATCGCCAGGTACAAAAAGATCACCGCAACGGAGGCCAGCGGCCACAGTTCCCGCGGCGGACCGGCCAGGTACAGACACAGCTGCCAGCCGGCGGCCAGTGCGCAGAACCGGGCCAGACCGAGCCAGCGGGCCCGGCGGACCGCCAGCAATGCAGCGCCGATATCGGCTCGCCCGGGATCGAGCTCGCGGGCCCGTTTATACGCCCGAATGGAACGGCGATACCAGCGTTGCTGGGCGCTCACCCGGGCCAGCTCGACCAGCGAATTGGCCGCGTCGGTGGGTCGGTTGTCCCCGAGGTGCCGCTCGGCTTTCACCGCATGCAAATCGACAATGCGACGCCACGCCGTGACATCCTGTGGACTGGTCTCGACAACGTCCACATACAGATCCAGCGCCCTGTCGATCTTGCCCCGCGCGGCAAGGCGCTCCGCTTTCTCTGCTGGGTCACGTGCGCTCATGAATCGCGTGTGAAACGGGTACCACCCTCGACTACTTTTTTTTGCCCTTCCGGCCGCGATCCGGATCCTGTTCGATGTCCGGAGGCGTAAACGGATCGGGCGGGGTGGGCTCGCCGGGCATGGCTCGCGATCGGGTCCACTGAGGTGGATTGGCCGGGTCGGGCATCAGAGCGGGCGGCACCGCTGGAGCCGCTGTTGCCGTCGGCGTGCCAGCTGCACTGTCATCCAGTGCACGCGCTCGCTCGGGCACTACCGGCGGATTGTCCGGTACGGTCCGGCGGGCGCGCGGCGCAACATCGGTGAGCGGCGCCACCTCGCCCTTTCCCGGGGCAGGAGCCGGTCGAGACGGCACCCGGCGAACTTCGCGAACCAACAACATCAAGCTGACCAACACGGCTGCGGCAAATACCACCAGCAAAATGCCCACAAATGACCCGTTTAACCGGCGCGTGGATCGCTTCCGACGGTGTCTTTTCTTTCCTCGCGCTCGCTTACCCATGTTTCTATCGAACCAATACTACGACGATTGCCACTGTGTCGAGCCGCGCCCAAAACAGATCCGTTGGCCAGCTCATTGCACCTGACACTATCGACTACCAACTCGCCGTTTGTAAAGAGGGTAACGTCGCGACTACAGGGGCAACCGATCGCGTGGTCGGCCAAACGATCGTGTTGTCGAGTACAGGTTCGAACGCCTCAAAAATATCCGCATGATGTCGATGCGCGATTACACCGCATGCAGTCAATGTGAGATCACATGGTGCGATTAGCCGAGTTGCACATTTGTCGTCCGAAATGATTCTGCACGGGTTGATGACCAGTATCGCTTTGTGGCCAAATTACCGCCGACGCCACCTGGCACATGAAAACACAACCATAGCCCGAGATACATATATTACTTGCAGGCATAGCGTTATAAATGACAACAATATATAGGAAACTCACGGCAAGTCGGTTTGCAGTTGTGGTGACACTCAATGTGGTGGTATTGGTCGGTGGGCTGGCGATGTGGGCCTACGCGCAGAACCTCACTGTCAAGGGGACGACCACAGGCGTGGGCGACGCGACGTTCCAGGCCGATGTCGCTGTTTCGGGCAAGGTCACGGCGCGAAACATCGGCAGTGTCGGAATCCGCTGGGGCAGCCAGAATGCCCCTGCCAATACAACACTGCTGTGGAATGGCTGGGCTTGGGGTTCGCATTACCACGGCCATTACAATCCCGATCTCGAATGCATAGAGCCCGGCAACGCCCAGGGCACCTCGACCGACCAACACGACATCCTGTACCCGGCCTCGATTCAATCGATTGCCGGCCTCGCCGGGATCACCAACAACCGACATGTCGCGTGTGCCACGTACTTCGTGGAGGCCCCACAGGTGGTCAGGATGGGCAGGGATACATGCCCCACCGGGTGGACTCTTCTGTACAGCGGTGAGATGATGGGCAACCATTACAAGCATAGCAGCGGCAATACCCGCAAATGCATCGACAACACTGATTTCGATGCCAGTGTGGCCGATGCTGGAGATACCGGTCCGCTCTTTTACCCGACGCGGTTGGAATGGGCGGGCAATCTGACCGGCTATACACTGCTGGTGAGCATGCCCTGCGCGGTATGCGCCAAATTATAGATCGGCTCTGCATCTCGGGCTGGCACATATGGATATCCGGACTGATCAGGAGGCGCAAATACGATGAGATGGATTTACCGAAACCTCACCAAACGCTGGATCGCAACGGCTGTAATCGTGAATGTGGTGATATTGGTCGCCGGGCTTGCGGTGTTTGCCTACGCGCAGAACCTGACCGTCAAGGGCACCACGACAAGTCACGGCGACGCGCACTTTTTTGGCAATGTAACCATTGACGGAGAACTCTTTGCCGGCAGTGGTGCGAGCGGAACCGTGGCGACGCGATACGGCAATGATACCGCTCCGGCCGGGACCGAGCTGCTCTACTCGGGCATCGTGGTTGGCCAGCACTACAACCACGCATCGGGGGCCCGGGAGACCTGTCTGGCGCCCAATGCGGCCCATACCACGGCGGGCGATGCCAACCACTACATGTACACGTCGAACTCACGGACCATGAGCGGTACCAGCATCGTCACCTCGACGGTCAAATGCGCCAAATACTTCTCGAAGAAGCCGGTGTATACGATCTGGGGCGATAATGTGTGCAAGTTCGGCTGGTCGGTTCTGTACACGGGTGTGATGATGGGCGGCCACTACAGCCATGCCGGTGGCAGTGGCAATTCGGTGTGCATGGATGCCGATAACTACGACGGAACCCTCACTCTGGGCTACGACGGAATGATCTTCTACGGCTCCACGGGGGTTGCGGGTACCTTGCCGGTCGGCTACGCCACGGGCAAGCGGATCGTTTGCGCTGTGTGCCAGAAGAACTGACCGCCGATGTTGCGCCAGGTAGCTGTGCAGTATTTGTCTTCCATGGCCGTTTTGGTCGCGTTGTGCGCCGCTCTGGCCTGCGGCCAGCGCGGCGACGCCAAGGCCTCGGCCAAAAAAGCGGCCCCAGCTGCGGACCAGAAGCCGTCTGCCGCAACTATGGGCAGTCCGAGATACCATCTCGAGCTGGCCGGGGTGCACGAGCGTCACGGCAAGAATCGCGCGGCCCTGGTCGAATTCGAGGCCGCGATCGATCGCTCTGTGCACTTGCGCGGGCAGGGTTCGCGAGACGTTGCCGACGCCTACCGCGGTGTAGCGCGGATGAAAGAATCCCTGGGCGACACCCGCGGGGCCATCGAGGCATTCGAGCGCATTATGGATCATTTCGAGCGCGCGGGCAAAGAGCGAGCCGCCCAGCTCGCGACAACCACGGCCTGGTCTGATACGGTGCGCCGCCTGGTCGCCCTATACGGCGACGCGGGCCGGATCCAGGAGGCAGAAGCGCTGATTCGCCAGGCCATGGAGTGGTCGTCGGGCCGGCCTGGGCTCGACGACCAGCTCGCCGCAGACTGGGTTGCCGCTGCCGGCAAGGCGAATGCTCTGCAACCCTGGCTGGCAGAAAAAGAGCGAGTGCTCGACGGAATAGACGACGATCGCCCGCTGCGGTTTCTGGCCGCGGTCTACCGGGCCCTGGGCAGGGCTGGCAACGCGCAGGCCAGGCCGGAAAGCCTCATTCGGGTCCACGAGAAGTTGCACGAGCTACATCCGCAGGATGGGCGAATAGCCCATCAGCTGATCGCCGCCTACGAGAAGGCGGGTCGGGTCGACGATGCAGTGGCGCTCATGCGCGCCCAGGCCGGCCCGGCAACGGCACAGCCCGAGGTCCCACCCATGCCGGCGCAGCCCGATGCTGTGGCGCTGTGCCCGGCCGGGTTGCCCGCCATGGTCGCGCAGCCAGCCGCAGTGGCAACCGCCGAACGAATCGCCCGCACATACCAGCGAGCCAATCGCCAGGACGATGCAATCGCCGAGACCAATCGGCTGCTGGCCCTGGCGCAACAGGCGAACCAGAGCAACGGGCTCGGCATTGCGCCGTACGTTGCGGCAGTGACGCTGTACGCGGAACAGGGTCAGGACGCTCTGGCCCGACGGGCACTGTCGGCCGGCGATCGTGCCGTGCGCACCCTCGATGATCGGCGCCACATGGCCCGAGTGCGCCTCGCCTGGCTCGAGCGACACAACCGGGACGCCGCACTGAAGCGGTTGCTCGATACCTGGAAAACCTCGAAGGACCCGTGTCTGCGGGTAGAGGCCTATCGCCGGACGCAAACCCCGCCGCCGTGACGGGCGGTCCGGGTGCCAGTGCTGCGAGGTCGTCATGAAAGAGCTGATATCGACAAAGCGAGCGCAGCGAGCGCGAACGGAGGCCCAGCGCAGATGCAATGCGCTGGTCGCCGTGTTGATCCCGGGCCTGCTCATCGGCTCCGGTGGCGTCGCTCCTGCAGTGACGATCACCGGCGATCTGACCATTGCTGAAGGCACCGGCAACGAGCAGTGGGACGGCGCCGTCTCGATCGATCCCGGCGAGACTCCGCGCCTGGTTTCGGGAAATCTGCTCATCGCCAGCGGCAACGGCGCGACCTGTGCGAGCGGTGATGAATGCGCCAGTGGATATTGCCAGGACGGCGTGTGCTGCGATGCTCCCTGTGGCGCCTGCGGCCAGTGCAATGTGAGCGGGTCCGAGGGCACCTGCATACTGGTCGAGGCGGGCACCGAATGTCGCGCAGCAGCGGGATCCTGTGATGTCGCCGAGACCTGCAACGGCCGGTCGGCGAGCTGCCCCGACGATGGCCTCGCGGCCTTTGGGACCGAGTGCCGGGCCGCGTCCGGGCCGTGCGACGTCGCCGAGACCTGTTCGGGCATCGACCCGGCCTGTCCGGCTGACGGCGCGGCTCCGGCCGGCACGGTGTGCCGCCCGGGTGCCACCGCATGCGACGCAGCCGAGACCTGCGACGGCGTGGCCACGACCTGCCCTGCCGACGTGCTCGCGTCTGCCGGCACGCCGTGCCGGGCTGCGGCCAGTGCATGCGATCCGGTCGAAATCTGCTCCGGGACCTCGGCCGCCTGTCCACGAGACAAGTCAGTTTCCCCGCAGTGCGGCGGCGGTTGTGGTACCTGTACCGGTGGCGATGTGGTGGTCGAGTTCGGATCGCTCGACGAGATCTGGAATACCGCAGTGGTTATTGCCGACACCACCGGGCCGCGGGTGGTCCACGGCGATCTGGTTGTTGCCGGGGCAAACGCTATTCCGGGCGGTACATGCTCGACCGGTGCCGATTGTCTGAGTGGACATTGCGCCGATGGTGTGTGTTGCGACACTCCGTGTGACGGCGCGTGCGAGGCGTGTAATGTATCGGGGGCGGTCGGCACGTGCACAGTCAAACCGGCCGGCACGGTCTGCCGCGCCGCAAACGGGCTGTGCGATGAGGCCGAGACCTGCGATGGCGCGTCGCCAACCTGCCCGATCGCCGATCTCTTCACCGCGGCCAATTCAGTGTGTCGTCCCGCGCAAGGGCCGTGCGACGTGGCCGAGGTGTGCACGGGAATCTCGCCGGCCTGCCCGTCCGATGCGCTGGTCGCCGCGGGCGCGTCGTGTCGCGGCGCCAGCGATCTGTGCGATGCCGAGGAAACCTGCACGGGAACTTCACCGGCCTGCCCGACTGATCTACTGGCTTCTGCGGGAACCCCGTGTCGTCCGTCCACCGGCCTGTGTGACCCGGTTGAGACGTGCACCGGAAATTCGGCTCTCTGTCCGGCCGACAATGCCACGGCAGAGCAGTGTCCACACGGCTGCGGCTCGTGCACTGGAGGCGATGTGGTCGTCGATGTCGGTTCGTACGACGAGCACTGGCCCGGCGAGGTGATCGTCGCCGACAGCACAGGAGCGCGCATCGCGTATGGCGACGTGATCATCGGTGGTGGCCCGGCAGTGCTCGGTGTGTCGTGCACGCAGGGGGCCGATTGCGCGAGCGGCCTATGCGTCGACGGAGTGTGCTGCGACGACCTGTGCGCGGGTGACTGCGAGAGCTGTGTGGTGGCCGATCGGGTCGGGTTCTGCTCGCCCAGGCCGGCCGATACCCTGTGTCGGTCGAGTGCGGGCCTGTGCGACGCAGCCGAGACCTGCGACGGCACGGCGCGCAGCTGTCCAGCCGACGGGTTTTTTGCCTCTGGCGTCGAATGTCGGGCCACAACAGGTCCGTGTGATGTCGCCGAAGTGTGCACCGGCGGGTCGGCGCACTGTCCGTCCGACCAGCTGCTCGCCATGGGCACTATCTGCTCGGCCGGAACCACCGAGTGCGAGTCGCGCACCTGCGACGGAGCATCGAGTGCATGCCCGGTCGCCCACGCGGCCGCGGGAACCCAGTGCAGTATCGGCGGCCAGTGCAGCGAGGGCGGCGAATGCGACGGCCTGGGGTCGTGCACGGCAACTGGCGAGGTCGCCCGGGCCGGTACCTGGTGCGACGACGGCGAGTCCTGCACGTCCAACGATCGCTGTGATGGCTTCGGCCGATGCATTGCCGACGGGCCGCTGCTGTAGGAGGAACCATGAGACATCGCAAAGACGTCCCGGCCCTGCCCCGCGCTATCCTGCTCGCCGCTCTTTTTGCACTGGTCGCGGCACTGGCTCCTCGCCTGGCCAGGGCGCAAAGCGGCGGCATCGACTCGTATTACGGCTCGTTTTCCACCCAGGTGCCGATTCAAATTCCCACGTTTCGCGCCCTGGAGCCGTCGCTCGCGCTGCGCTACGGATCGACCAGCGGCAATGGCTTTGTCGGCGTTGGCTGGGACCTGTCGGGTACCTCGTCGATTCAGCGCGGATCCCCGGGCAAGGGCGCGCCGCGCTGGGATGCTTCGGATATCTTTTTGCTGGACGGCGCCGAACTGGTTCCGTGTACCGAACTCGGCGGCACTCACTGCACCAAGATCCAGAACTATCACCGGATCACCCACGACCCGGCGAGCAACCAGTGGGTGGTGACGCGCAAAGACGGCACCGCGGTGACCTACAAGGCGCTTTTCCAGACCTCCCGGGGCACGCTTCGCTGGGCAGTATCGACGGTGACCGATACCCACGGCAATGTCTGCACGTACGACTATAGCTGTGACGGATCGAACGACTGCTACCTCGACACCATCCGCTACAACAGAACCAAGATCACCCTGTATCGCGAGCCCCGCCCCGATCCAATTCTGTTCGCAACCGGGGCCGGGCTCGGTCGCACCGACTACCGCCTGAAAACCATCGACGTGACCGTCAGTGGCAGCCGCGCCCGCGCCTATGCACTGGGCTACACCCAGAGCAGCGATTCGGCGCGGTCTCTCTTGTCGTCGGTCACCCAGTATGGCCGCGATGCCACCGTGGATGCATCCGGGACCGTCACCGGCGGAACTTCATTGCCCGCGACCACCTACGGCTGGCAACAAAACGGCTCGCAGAGCTTTATCGCCTCGTCCGAGGTGTTCGAAGACGGCTGGGATTTTGGCGACGGCTCGAACTACAAGTCGTATTCGGGCGACTTCAACGGCGACGGCAAGGACGACTTCATCCGCCTCGGAGCGACTGACCGCTACGTTTTTTTGAGCAACGGCGACGGCACCTTTACCGGCTCGTCGGAGCGGTTTGAAAACGACTGGAACTTCGGCAACGGCAACAATTACCCGACCATTGTCGGAGACTTTACCGGCGACGGCAAGGACGACTTTGTCCGCCTCGGCCATACCATTCGCTATGTATTCACGAGCAATGGCGATGGGACATTCGCCGGCTCCTCGACGACCTTTGAAAACGGCTGGAGTTTTGCTCTGAGCTGCGGCAACGGGTGCACCACCCCGGCGCCCTCGCTGGGTGGCGATTTCGACGGCGACGGCAAAAAAGATTTTGTCAGGCTCACCGGCACTGCTCGCTATGTGTTTTTGAGCGCCGGGGATGGAACGTTTCTGGCCAGTTCGGAGGCCAACGAAAACGGCTGGAACTTCGGCTACGGATCCAGCTACCCGTCGTTTGCTGCCGATTTCAATGGCGATGGCCGGACCGATTATATCCGCATGGGGGGCACGGTCAGATACGTCTTTTTGAGCGACGGCGATGGCTCGTTCAGCGGTTCGTCTGAACCGTTCGAAAACGGCTGGAATTTTGGCAATGGCTCCAATTATCCGAGCGTGGGCGGAGATTTTAACAGCGACGGCAAGAGCGATTTTGCCCGCCTGGGGGCGACCACGCGGTACGTCTTTTTGAGCCGGGGCGACGGCACCTTTTCGGCGTCGTCCGAAATTTTCGAGGACGACCGGGATTTTGGCGATGGCAAGAGCTATCCCGAGGTCAGCGGTGACTTTGACGGCGACGGCAGGACCGATTTTGCCCGCCTGGGTGCAACCGCGCGATATCTGTATTTCAGCAACGGGGACGGGACGTTTTTTGCCGCATCGGAGGCGTTTGAACACGGCTGGGATTTTGGCACGGCCGACCATTACGCCGAGCTCGGCGGCGATTTCGACGGCGACGGCAAGGCCGACTTTATCCGGGCAGGCGCGATGGTGCGCCGGGTGTTTCGCGCCGACGGCGTGGTTCCCGACCTGCTCGCCTCGGTCGCCAACGGCCTGGGCGGCCAGACCATGATCAGCTACACGCCGTCCACGGCGTGGAACAACACCAAGCTGCGCTCGATCCTGCACATCGCGTCGTCGGTCACCACCACCGATGGCCGCGGCAACAGCTCGACCACACACTACACCTACGAAGGCGGACTGTGGTCGGACACGGAGCGGCGATTTCTGGGCTTTCGCAAGGTCACCGGGGCTCTCGACGCCGCGGGCAATTATACCGAGACGTATTACCACCAGCACGTCGGTTGCATCTCCAAGCCAGAAGTCACCTATTTCCGCAATGCGGCTGGCGATATCTACAGCTACAGCGAATACCAGTACACCGAAAACGCGGTACAGCCGTATACCTCGCTGCTCACCGAGCGATGGGACTACGAATGCAATCTGACCGACAACTGCCGCCGCACCGTGGTCCAGATCGGGTACGATCTCTACGGCAACGCCACTCTGGTCAAGGAGTACGGCGACTACGACGTGGCCGGCGACGAGCGCACCACAGTGCGGGGATATGTGCCCAACACGAGTGCGTACATCGTCGGGCTCGAGGCCTATCGCAACCTGTATGAGGGTATCGGCAGCCACGGACAGCTGATGTCGCAGCGACTGAATGTCTACGACGACAACACGAGCTATGACCAGGCGCCGGTCAGAGGCGATCAGACCGGACAGAAAGACTGGAACAGCGAAACCGGCAATTACCAGACCGTCACCACCAAATTCGACAGCCACGGCAATGTCGTGGCCACGATCAACACCGACGGGGTCACGGTCAAGACCGATACGTTCGACCCGGTTTACCACCTGTATTCGATCCAGGGCTGCAATGCACTGGGTCATTGCACCAACCGGGACTGGGATCCCGTGCTCGGCCTGGTGACCCGGGCGACCGATGTCAACGGCAACGCCACCATCACCGAGTACGATGTATTTGGCCGCCCGCTGATGGAGTCGGCGCCGGGCGAGTCGGTGGTTAGGTTCGAGTATGTCGACTGGGGCGAGCCCAATCGCCAGCGGGTGCGAAAAGTCATCGAAGACGGCAGTTTGGACGGCCTGTGGACCGAAACCTACTTTGATGGTGCCGAGCGCAACTATCTGGCTGTGACCAAGGGCGGGATCAGCAAGCAAACGGTGTACCAGGACCTGTCCAAGCGCAAGTGGAAGGAATCATCGGCGTACGGCCCGACCGAGGCGCCTGCGTTCCGCGTGTACGCCTATGACGGGTCGGGTCGAGTCCGCACCGTGACCAATGCCGACGGCACAGTGGCCGAAAATCTGTATGGGAATGGTCGGGTCGCGACCTACGGCGAGCTCGGTCAGGAAAAAATCCTGTGGAAAGATACCCGCGGCAAGGTCAGTCAGATTCGCGAAAAGAACGGCTCTGAGTATTACACGACCACCTACCAACGGGATGCGGCCGGTCAGGTGACCCGAGTGGTCGACCCGGCGGGAAATCAATCGACATATGCGTGGAGCTCGCTGGGACGCAAGCTGTCCGAATGCGATGTCGATGTGGGGTGCATCAGTTATAGCTACAGCGATGCGGGCCGGCTGCTCGCTCATACCGATGCCAAGGGGCAGACCATCACGTACACCTACGACGCCGCCGGACGCCAGACCAGCCGGACCTGGCCGGGCGGCGAGCAGACCATCTGGATCTACGACGAGCAAGGACATGGAGCGAGCCTGGGCCGACTCACCACGGTGGTCTATCCCAATGGCTCGCAGAGTTTTGTCTACGACGAGGCGGGCCGGGTCGTGACCAAGACAGCGTGCGTGCTGGGCGTCTGCTACACCATCGAGCAGTCCTACGATGCGGTCGGGCGACTGGCCAGTATCACCTATCCCGATGGCGAAGAGGTTTCCTACGACTACGACATAAATGGGCGTCTTACCAGTGTGAGTGGCTATGTCGATTCGATCGCGTACAACTCGCAGGGACAGATCACCTCGATCGACTATACCAACGGCACCACGCAAACCTACAGTTACGACGATGCGCGCCAGTGGCTCGCCCAGTCGCAGGTGAGTGCGGCAGAGGCGACCTTGTACGAGGCCACATACAGCTACGATGAAGCAGCGCGGGTCACTGCGGTGTCGTCGTCGACCGACCCGCTGATGAATGTCAGCTTCGCCTACGACGACCTCAACCGCTTGACCGAGGTATCGGGGGCGCAGAGCCAGTCATTCAGCTACGATGCGCTGGGCAACATCACGTTTAATTCGCACGTGGGAAACTATGCCTACAGCGACCCGGCGCATCCGCACGCGGTGACTGCCGCTGGTGAAAACACCTATACCTACGACGCCAACGGCAATATGCTGTCTGGGGCGGGCCGAACCATTGCATGGAATCCCGACAATCGCCCGGTATTGATCACTCGAGACGGGGTGACCACGACGTTTGACTACGATTACACCGGGCAGCGCATTGCCAAGAGCAATGCCAGTGGCACGACTCGTTATTTCGGCGGGTTGGTGACCATGTCGAGCTGTGCCCTGACCAAGAACTACTACGCCGGGCCACTCCTGGTCGCGACCCACAGCAGCGAACTCGGCACCAACTGGTACCACCACGATCACCTGGGCTCGATCCAGCTGATGACCGACCAGGCCGGAGCCGTGGTCCGGTCGTATGATTACTCGGCATACGGCCAAACAGTGGCCGATAGCGGCACCTGTGCCAACGAGCTCGAGTACGCCGGCCACCCCAGAGATGCCGAGACCGGTCTTCTGTGGATGAGCGCGCGCACCTACGACGCCGAACTGGGGCGGTTTCTATCTCCGGACTCCGAGGTACCCGATCGCCACGATCCGCAGACTCTCAACCGTTACAGCTACGCCAACAACAATCCGATATCGAACGTGGACCCATCCGGTCATGCGCCGGTTGTGGTAGCCGTGATTGCGGTTGCGGGTGCCATTGCGGCCGAGGTTTCCACTGCCATATTGGTCGTCACGATCATCGGCGCAGTGACAACTGTGGCCGGGTATGCGCTGAAAAACCCCACTCTGATGACGATCGGTGGCATCCTGTTGGGGTTTGCGGGCGGCTATGCCATGCCAATTGCCGGGTCGGCTCTGGCCGGAGGCATCCTGGGTGCCTCCGTCGCGGCATTGACATCGCCGCTCAGTCCGCTCGATCCCACGATCAAGCAGATCATCGGGTATGCCTATGCCGCATACGGACTGGTCCGCACGTATGTCAAGATGCTCGAGGCGAGAACGCCGCAAATGGGCGGCGGCGGTGAGGTTCAGTGCCCGGCCGGCAATACCTGTATCCGCGTGCCCGATACAGACGGGGTTTATTACCACGCCATTCCCGACGATGGCAGCCCCGGTATGATTTATGGCACAGGCGTGGGTACCGGCGACCCGGGCACCTTTGGTACGACTCTATTTCGGGATTTAAAAGACATCGGTTATGCGTCGATAAATCAGCTCAGTCCGCGCGATACCGCGCTCGCCTCCTATATCGTGAACAACAACCTGCGCGGCATCCAGTACACTGGCCACAGCTTGCGGGCCTGGTCGGGTCTGGTACTGGCACGCCATGGTTACGTGGGTCACGTGACCGCCCTGGCCTTACCCGGACAGGCCTTGCACCAGGCTGTTCAGATCGGTCTGCCGCCATCCACGGTTTATCTGGGCCACTTTGACGCGGTTGTGTACATGAATCAGGGAGTCATCCAGGGGGCCCGCTTTGGCTGGGCCTCGATCGTGACAGCACCGGCAGCAGGGATCGCCGATACCGCTGTATCGGCGGCCATCTTGACCGCGCGCGGGGCCGATATCCGGTGGGTTCACACCGGGTACAACCCCATCGATGCCCATTTCCGGACCGCCTACTGCGCCGCGGGCGCTCCGTGTTTCTGACCGGAACTCTCGCTCGCTCGACCGAGCCCCGTCGGCCCCAGGGGATCCAGAACAGGGGCCCGAAGAAACGCTCAACATCGGTGCGCCCGGCATTGATCAGGTAACGGTACTCGACTGTGAGTTCGGTGAGGTAGTGCAACTTGGCCTAGCAGCATTCGGCAAAAATCGTTTTTCCCGAATCTGCGTGCGCCCCGGCTGAGAGTGACGATCAGGCGATTTCGGGCACATGGGACGCCCGGCGGGAGTACGCCGGGCGGCTTTGCCCAATAATGGTAACGGCGTTCGGGATTTTTCCCGAACCCTGCTAGAGACCGAGTTCGCGCACAAATTCGATGACAGGTGGAGGCAGTCTGACCGGGGCGCCGGAATCACCGACTGCTCGGCCCGGGTGCCGTGGCCTGGCACGGCAACGCAAACGCCCGCGGGTGACATATAGTGACCCGGCACGGACTTGCAAACGCCCGCGGGTGGATGCACTGGCATTCGCCAAGCATACTGGCTGTTGAGCTGACAACTAAATCGCATTTTTGGAAATGCTCTCCGACCACCGGGTACTATCTAGAAGTACCCAGCAATCAGATGAGTTTGGCAATGGCGACCTAGCCACGGCCCCACCAGTGGACTGTCGGGACCAACAGTCCCGACAGTCCATGCAACGGCGGCAGACAGTGCCATCCATTGTCTTCAGGCAGTCTCGATGCTCGCGAGTCACCGCACGAGAGTTGCCTTCTCCAACCGGGCACCTCAGCGCGCTGCCATCGACAGACAAGGGAGTTCATCACGCAATCCAGGGCTTTGTCGGCCGGTGCGGCTCACGAGATACGAACTCTGCAATTCTTACATCGCGAAATATGCAACGTTACGACAAACAAGGGGTTAGAACATGAAGCGTTGGAACCAGTACGCCACAGTCAGAAGTAAAGCGCGGATCGTCGTGGCAGCCTATGAAAACCAAGAGGGCCGCTATCATTATCCGCGCGTCAAGCTACCAATCTGCCTACACCCCTTGGTAATGGGCCAGGGCGACGATGTCATGCGTTTTCTGTTGACCCAGGGATGCTATAATTTCATGAGTGAGATATCGGGTATCGAGGAGAATATTGTAATCCATGTCTCCTCAAAGGTGCTCAATTACTCCTACATGCCTTATCTCCCGGCACCCATGCGGCAGGTGCTACGATCGGTGTGCGTCGACGAGTACTACCATAGCCTGGAAGGCTGGGACTACCGCGACCAGGTGCACGAGCTGACCCAGCTAGAGCCGCTCGAGCTCACCGAGCCACAGGCATCCGCCGGTTCCAGCACGCTGGAGGCGATGTCTTGCCTGGCCGACGCAATCTCCGACTCAGAGGTAAGGGAATTTTTCGAAATCAATGTTCTATGCCTGGTCGAGAATACAATTACAAGCTCGCTGCTGGAATACTCGGGAGATAAGAAGTGCCACCAGGCTTTCACCGATCTCAACCGTCTGCATATCCAGGATGAAAGTCGGCACGCTGGCTATTTTCGCAAGCTGCTCATGCTGGCCTACGACAACACAGACCTCTCCGTTCAGGAGCAGGTGGCCCTGCATTTGCCCAATTTCATCAAACAATCACTAGATGCTGCCAAGGAGAAAAGAGCGTACGCTCGGATGCTGTTGCGGCATATAGGCTTCGAGCCCGCAGCCACGGAAAGGGTGATCGCCGATACGTATCCCGAAACACACGCCAACGCGAACTTTTCAGTGGTCAACGTCGCTGCAAACAAAAATATCGAATTGCTCCGACAATTCCCTGTGTTTCAACATGACCGTATCAAGCAAGCATTTCACGATAATGGCCTTGCTATTTAACCATGCCGATCGTTACACGCGGCCGTGACTGCCTGATCGGCTCCTGGCCCCGCTCCGGCTGCCCATGACGAGATAGAGCTGTCGCGGGCCGCGACAGTCACGTGGAGTAGCCATGACAAGGGTGAGATACACCATGAGAAAAAATTCGCTTTTATCCAATTTAGCCCGCGCTGCGGATGTTTTTCCCAACAAGATTGCACTGCTGGATGGGAGAGAATTCATTACATACAAAGAGCTGACCGAGCTGACCGATCAGTACGCCAGCCATATCTCAGCTCATTCGACCGCTGTGGGAAAAGAGGGAATATTGCCGATCATCGCGGCACGGAACCTCCGTACGGTTTTGTGGATGATCTCGTGTGTCAAGGCGGGTGTGCCGTTCTTGAACATCAATGGGGATTTCCCGGTCGCATACATAAAAAGTATGCTGGAGCAGGTGAAGACGTCTTTGTGCGTGGTTACCGCGGCCGATTTGCTAGAGGAAATTCAGTCCACGACAGTAGTGGAGGCTATCGATGCGTACGCGTTCTCGAAGCCAGACCCAGCGATGGCCCGGGAAGGCAAGGGTCTCGAGGATGACCCCGAGAGGATCATGTACACCGTTTCTACCTCGGGCACCACCGGCGTGCCGAAGATCGCGCTCATTCCGGAGCGCGCTTTCATGAATTACAGCGATTTCGTGATAGAGACTCACCAGCTTTGTCCCGACCGCCGCCCGTCAGTGTGTCTGCTGGCGCCAAACTTCGACGTCTTCATCAAGGAAACACTGATCCCGCTCCAGCAAGGCATGACGGTTCGTCTTTTGACCGATAGCGAAAAGCACAACCCAGCGCAGCTCGCCGCGGTGCTGAACGCCGGCGGCACACACTGGCTAAATACAACGTACACGTTTTATCAGACCATCGAGCAACTGCTGTCCGAGGACACGATTGAGCATCTGATCTTTGTCGGCGAGGCCCTGGGCAAGCTTGCGGACAAGACGTTCTCGGTCGCCAACAAGATCTGGAACGAGTATGGCCCGGCGGAGTGTACGATTGGCATCACGATCAAGCATATCGTCCCTGACGAGAGCGTATCCATCGGCAGCGCGATCCATAACAACGAAGTGCTGATCATGGACCGCGAGGAGGACATCGAGCTCGGCCCCCACAGCTCGGGCGAACTGGTGATCGTTGGAGCTAACGTGGGATTTGGATACCTTCACAGAAGTGATAACGACCAATATGGTGTCAGACGTATCCGCAGGCTGGGCGGGGACGCCGAAACGAAGCAATCGTACCGGACACGCGACATCGGTTACAAAGACGACAACGGTGTCATTTATTTTGAAGGTCGCGTAGGCCGCAAGGTGAAGATCAGAGGCCAGTGGGTGCATCTACACGAGCTGGAGAGCCGAATAGAATCCGCGGTGGCGATCGATGAAGTCCGAGTATTCTACCACGAGGTTTTTGCCGACACAAAATCACTGGTGGCGTACCTCCGCCTGAAGCAAGAACAGAAGGTCGAGGATGTCGAGAGGGTTATCAGGGAGACGTTGCGCGAAAAGCATAACCAGTACGAGATTCCGGACTACTTCGTACCAGTGGCGGCGTACCCTTACGGCAAGAACGATAAGCTGGACGAGGCGGCCCTGAAGAGGGCCTGCGCGGAGCATGTGGCTGTTATGCGACAAGTACCGGGTGATGGGAACGGTGCTCGGAGCGAGTTACATCGCGAGATCCGAGGCGCCTGGGAGGAAACCCTGAAACACGGCAGTTTTACCAATACGGCCAGTTTTTTCGACTCTGGTGGCAACTCTCTTCTTGTGCACCAGTTGCTGATTTCGTTGCACGACCGCGGCTACAATCGACTGACCATCCGCGATCTGCACGAGCAAGATAGTGTGGATGCGCTCAGTGCATTCCTGGGGCAAGGATTCGGGGGAGTCTGAAGGCATGGAATTCGACATCATCGATGTGGGTGGAGCAAAACGCTCGTCCGAGCTGAATCTCGTCTCTCTGATGCGCGAGCGAAGCGCCCTGGTTGTGCGCAATTGCAGGCTCGATGAGTATGCCTTGATGAGCGTGGCGGAGAGCTTGGGCCAGCCATTGGAATACAAGGTCGAGGCATCCAACCGGATGTTCGGCAAGGGACCGATTACGTACCTCGAGGGCTCGCAGAACGAGGCCATGAGTCTGGGACGCGATATGATGCCGCTACACAACGACGGGGTGGTCTTCAAGCAGCAGATCGATTTCCTCCTGCTCTACTGCAGCGAGCTTAGCCAGGAATACCCGGGCGGCGACACGATCATCTGCGATCAGAGGAGCGCGCTGGACGACCTGGAGGCCGACCTGATGAGCACACTCATGACGGTCAAAGTAGAGTATCTACTGGTCAACAAGTGGTTTCACGATCTGGTCGACAAAAGCGAGGAGTGGGTCGAAACCTCTCCGATCATCCTGGACGACAAAGGCCATGCGTTTCTGACTGTGGAGCTGCCCTATCCCGAAGGTGTGGTTCCAGGCTGGAAAGTACGAATCCAGGGTTGGGGGGAAGACGAATCTGCCGCATTTTTGGATCGACTGGCCCGACATTTCAACCGTGAAGCGTATTGCTATACCCACGAATGGCAAAAGGATGATCTGCTTGTCCTGAAAAACAGAGAGACTCTGCACGGTCGCAGCAAACTAGAACCCCATGGCGTGCGGCACCTCATGAGGTGCCATATCAAAGCCATGCCATAGACGCCACAAGTGAACCACATGGCAAGACTCAAGGATAAAGTGGCCATTGTCACGGGAGCCGGCGGCGACATCGGCGCGGCTATCTCGACGCGCTTCGCACGCGAAGGAGCGGCGGTGGTCTGCCTCGATATCAATGAACAGAGGGTACAAGTCATCAGTGATGAGATACGGCGCGCGGGTGGCCGCGCACTGGCCCTGACAGGGGACGTAGCACAGGAGCAGACCGCCATTGATGCTGTCGCAATCGCGCAGCAGGAGCTTGGCGGGCTCCATATTTTGGTCAGCAATGCGGTGTGTGATATACCGCTTGGCCCGCTCACCGACATCTCAGCAGAAGACTGGCGACGCACCATGGACGTCAACCTCAACAGCGCATTTCTCCTGTCGAAGCATTCCATTCCGGTTATGACGATGGGTGGCGGCGGTAACATCGTCCTGGTCGCCTCACAGCTGGGGCGGGTAGCACGGCCTGGACGAACTTGGTATTGTGCCCAGAAAGCTGGCCTCATTAGCATGGCTCGAGCCATGGCACTGGATCATGCCGGACAGAATATCCGCATCAACAGCCTATCTCCCGGGCCGATAGAGACGGGCCGCTATGTCGAGAGATTCTCCAGCATCGAAGAAGCGCAACAGAGTAGCGCCACGCTCATGGGACGATTGGGCCGCGCTGACGAGATTGCATCGGCAGCCTTATTCCTGTCCAGCGATGAAAGCTCATTCATGACCGGGGCTGACCTCTTGATCGACGGCGGCTACACAGCAGTGTGAGACGCCACTTCACTCGCTGGCGTCCAGGAGCTCACTGTTTTTTTGAGTGTCCACCACGTCGAGGTGAGTTCACTTTTTCAGACCTGCTGCAAGGATCACTGCCAGAGATCATTGCCGGCTCGGGTAGCCGGCGACGCGTCGGAGGCAGCGTTCGTACTGGTCTCGACTCCCTAACGTAGGAATCCAGACTAGCCCTGAAATAAGCAAATTCGCGTCCCATTGTAGCATCCGCGCGCTCTGTCCATTCAAGAAACTGAAATTGAAACAATCGACCATCCAGAACCTCTCGGACTCCGATGCCCTCCTTGTTGGAGGTGGGTTCATCTTCCCACGGAACTGATGGACATGATGTCAGCACCTAGGGAAGGTCGAGTGGGCGCCGCGCGAGTTTTTCAAGATACATGATCGCAGCGCGTCGAGAGGGAAATCGAGAACGAACATCGATGACCTCCATATGTTCAACGACCGCTCGCTGTTCATCGGTCCAGTACTGTGAGCG
>JAKSDA010000043.1 GCA_022360315.1 Pseudomonadota bacterium | reverse complement strand
ACCCATTACGGCCGACCAGCCCGCCGATGGCTGTGTTGCTCATCGGTCACGTAGGCCCACTATGCTCCCTCTTCGCGCCTTGCCCTCGACGCGCTGGACCGACCCTACTGGGCACTTACTTACGGGTCGCGGTACTTAGCCTGTTTTTGGTCTCTACTAGCCGTGATCAAAACAGCCGAAACATTTCGCCGAAAGATGCAAGGTACAATCTATTCGGTGGACACGCATCCGGCCCGAGGAGCATGAAACGTGCCAGCTGTCGCGGGCCAGATCGACGCCGCCGGTGAATCGGTCGAGTTTTTCGGCGAAGATATCGCGCGCAAGTGGAACCTCTTGATCGATGGAGAGGTCGGCGAGATCGCACCGATGAATTGCTTCGAATCCATTATGTTCGATATACAAAACCGAGATTTCCCACTCAAAAACTTGAGTTCTGAAGGAGAGGCGCACGTCCTATCTCGCGTTTATAGAGGGGTCGCGAGGCGCGCCACGTGTCAGGCGCTGCACGCGCATTTGGTGGTTTAACACTATGCGCTGAAGGAGCCACCCACGTCGTTGGCAGTATGCCCAACTGTCAACGCGCTGTAACCTTACCTTGGGACGGGGGCCCTCCTTTGGTCAGGGATCGGAAGGGCCAAAAGGGTCAGCAAAGGCTTGCTCGGTTGTCGCTGTTCGCGTGTCTAGCTCCCATCGCCCACGTACGGCGGCACTGCCGCCTTCTCTGTAGTCGGATTCACAAGAAGCAAGGAGAACAAAATGCAACGTTTTGCCCACAACAAGGCAGGGCTCGGCGCATGGACCGGGTTGTCCTGTATCGCGCTGCTCGGGCTTTCGATCGGATGTCACGCGGATGATCATGCCAACTCGTCAGATGGCATGACCTCAGCCAAGACGCAAACTGTCAGCGCCTCGCTGGTTCGGGGCGGAATTATCGGCTGGGTATGGGACGATGCCGATGCCAATGGCGCGCGCGGCCCCGGCGAGCGCAGCCTCGATGGGGTCACGGTCTATCTTGATATCAATGATGACGGTGTGCGTGGCGCTGACGAACCATCAACCCAAAGCGACGCGGCCGGGCTCTACTTCTTCCTCGATCTGGAGCCTGGTGAGTACGCGGTTAGGCAAGAAGTCCCGTTCGGCTATCGCAACGTGGCCGGCGGTGAAGGGCCGGCACTTCCCGAGCCAGCCGTGATATCCAATCGGGACCCCAGCGTGGAGATCATCGGTGGCGATGAAACCGAGCTCAATGAGTATCCCTTCATGGTCTCGGTGGGAGTCGTTGTCGACGACAGGTACTTCCATGGCTGCGGTGGCTCGCTGATCACCGATCGCTGGGTGGTCAGCGCGGCCCACTGTTTCGACCCACGTCAGGCCGAAGCCCTCCGTGTCCTGGCCGGCACCAACAACACCCAGGACGGCAGCGGTCAGCTCTTCCGAGTCAAAGCACTCTACGTATACCCAGGATGGGGATCGGACAGGCGTGGCGATATGGTTCTCTTGGAGCTCAAGGCGCCCGTGGCCCTGCGCGATAGCGGACTCGAGTCGGTCACCATGCTGTCCGCGGACAACGCCGCGCTGGCCGATTCCCGTACCCTGGCGACCACGATCGGTTGGGGTGCGAGCGATCGCGACAGTACGCTCTTGCAAGACGTTCATCTGCCCATCGTCGACAACAAGGCTTGCTATGACGCGTATGCCAGCATCAACCTGGTCGTCAACCCGGAAACCGAAATCTGCGGCGGCGCCACTGAGGGCGGCATCGATGCCTGCCAAGGCGATAGCGGCGGCCCGCTTGTGGTGCGCGATCCCGCGACCGATCGATGGATGCTCGCCGGTGTGACCAGCTGGGGTGAAGGCTGTGCCTTGCCCGGCTTTCCGGGTGTTTGGGCCCGGGTCTCGGCGCTCTCGGAGTGGGCCAGGGCGACCGCAGTCGAACCGTCGCGAGTGCACCGTCTGACCGTGCAGGACCGCCTCTTCCACTTTATCGAGTTTGGCAACCAGAGCACCCGATACCAGCCGAGCCGGGCCATCGAGCCGCGCTGGCAGCTCACCAACCTGACCGTCATGGACGGCAATCAGCCCAACCAAAAATTCATCGAGTGGCGCATTCTCGACGAGGCCGAACAGCGTCGCGAGTTCATCTGCCAGTTTGACTCCGACGGCCCGGGGGCCGCACAGCCACAAGACCTGCCCTGCACCTCCGGCCGCAATCAGGGCACCGTAACAGTCGAAACCGACGACGGGCTCTATCTACGTGAGATGAGGGTCTCGCTGGACGATACTGACTTCCGGCGCACTAGGGCCGTGACCGTGGGCACGCCGCCACGGGTCAGCACCGACGGCGAGCTGGTTGCTGAAGACGCGATCGATCCCGATTACCCGGGTGATATCTATTACATCGACTACTTCGATATCGCGGATTTGACCTACGAAAAAGCGATCGCCGTGCAGGCCACCTCGAACGACTTTTTCGTTTACCTCGCCCTTTACGACCGCGACCAACGCGACGCCAACGGATCGGGAGGCCTGCTCCAGGCCTCCGTCTCATGGCCCGGCGAAGTCGCTGAGACCTTATTCTTTCCCACCCCCGGGGTGAATTACGCCATCGGCGTATCGACCTACTTCTTGGAGGAAGTCGGCGCGTACTCCGTGACAGTGGTCAATGATGGCGATTTGGTTCCGACCTCGTTCGATTCAGAGATGGCGCCGTTCAGCCGCCTGCGCAAGCTGCCCGAGCAGCGGCCGGTGATCCCCATCCCCAGCGTTCCATAGGCTACGCGGCCTCGCGGATTCGCCGGGCCGGTCGATGACCAGATGCCCGGCTCGACTGGAGATCCAGGGCACACCCGAGCAATCTCGCTATGCACGGCCAAAAAAACCGGAGGCCCACGCTTTCATCCCGGGTCGCATGTGGCAATGTCAGAGCGAAGCTCCGTCGGCCCAGAGCTTGATGTCAACGGGAACGTTTGAGGCCGAGCCTGGCTACCCTGCTAACCGGAAATGGAGAATGCAATCAAATGAGCGAACACCGACCTATCACTGGTGACAATCTTGCCCCGCCTGCCGGGCCCTACGTTCCAGGCATGGGATTCGAACGCCTCGTCTTTGTATCGGGACAGGGGCCACGCGATCCGGCGACCAAAGAGCTGGTCGGTCCGGGGGTTGCCGCGCAGACCGAACAGGTGCTCAAGAATCTCGACGCCATCCTCACGGCGTCCGGATCCTCGATGCAGCATGTGCTCCGCTGCGGTGTGTTTCTGGTCGATATGGCGGATTTTCCCGAGATGAATGCAGTCTACGAGCGCATGTTCGCCGGCCACAAACCCGCCCGAACGACAGTACAGGTTGCCGCTCTTCCGGCCAAGGGGATGCGCGTCGAGATCGATGCGATCGCCTACGTGCCACGAGACCGAGCCATCTAGCAGCATAACGAGAAGCACGGAACGGGCGGGCGGCTGCGGGGCTTATTGCAGCTTGACCGGTGCGGCCGGGCGACTCGGCAGTTTTCTGGGATTTTTCTCGAGCTGCTTCATGATTTCTGCGATGGCGCGATCGAGCTGGGCATCTTTGCCCTCAATGACTGCGACCGGGTCGTTTGCCACCTCGATGTCGGGCTCAACTCCACGGCCCTCAATGATCCACTGCCCTTTTGCGGACGCGGTGCCAAACTCGGGCACGTAGACCTGACCGCCATCGACCAGCGGACCGTGGAACGAAATGCCGACCACACCGCCCCACGATCGCTTGCCGATGAGCGGCCCGAGGCCGGCTTGCCGGAACATCCAGGGAAAGATGTCGCCGTCTGAACCGGAGGTCTCGTTCATGAGCACAGCCATGTGGCCGTGAAAAACCGTATAGGGGTAGGTAAAGGTCAACTCGGCAGTGCGGGCAAAAGCAGTGCCGAGCAGGGTGCGTCGCAGTCGCTCGATGATCATCTGAGACACGTTGCCACCGCCGTTGCCGCGCACATCGACAACCAAGCCCTCTTTGCGAATCTGCCCGTAATACCACTTGGAAAACTCGCGAATGCCGTTTGCCCCCATGTCGGGTAAATGCAAATAGCCGACCCGGCCCCCGGTCGCCTCATCGACGCGCTTGCGGTTGGCCTCGATCCACTGCAGATAAAACAGCGAGGTCTCGCTTGCAATCGGGTCGACCAGAACGGTCCGCTTGTTTCGGCCCCCTGCATCCGGGCTGACCGTCAATTCGACCGGTTTGCCCTTGGGCAGTTGCAGCAATGCATAGGGGTTTTGCGCGCCATCGAGAGGACGGCCGTTGATGGCCAGCAGGTAGTCGCCCTCGGCGACGTTCACACCCACCTCGGTGAGCGGCGATCGATAGCGCGCCTCGGCATTTTGACCCTTCAGCACCTTGCTGATCCGGTATCGGTTGGCAGTGCGGTCGAGTTCGAAGCGGGCGCCCGGCAGAGCGACATGAGCGCGCTCGGGCAGGCGCTCGTCGCCGCCGGCAATATAGGCATGAGATACATTGAGCTCGGCGATCATCTCGCCAATGACATAGTTGAGATCGGAGCGATGCCCGACGTGCTCGAGCAGTGGGCGGTATTTCTCGCCCACTGCGTTCCAATCGTAGCCATGCATATTGGCGACGTAGAAATAATCGCGAAATCGCCGCCACACCTCGTTGAACACCACCGCCCACTCCTCTCGGGCCACGCGGTGAACGACCATGCCAGCCAGCGCGAGAGTTTTGATCTTGTCGTTTGGCCGCTTGGCCGGACCGCCCGCCCCGGCGCTCTGGAACTGTACGTCATAGATCTTGAAGTCGGGCTTTTTCGCGGCTTGAACCAGTACTTTTTTGCCGTCGCGCGAAATCGACCAGCCAGCGATGTCGGGGACCAGCGGCTTGGCCTTGCGTTTTTTCAGCGAGAACACGGTCAGCACAGGACGCGATGACGACTCGCGGCCGTAATAAAACGGCCCGGTGTGGACATAGACAAGGTATTCGTCGGTCGCGACCAGCGACCGGTAGTTATCCGCCTCGACCGGCACTCGGGTCACCCGCTCGGCAATTCCCTCGAAGTCGATCTTGACCGCAGTCAGCGTCGGTTTGCCCGCCTTGTCTTTCGCTACTTTGGCGGCGTCTTTTTTGCCGTCCTTCTTATCGTCTTTTTCGCCGGCCCGGTCATCGCGAGGAGGAAACGGATTGGGGCTGTCCACGCTCAGGGCAAGGGCAAAAATGCCGGTCGCCCGGTTGGCGATGAAGTTCCACTCGCGCCCGTCGATCTGCGGATGAAACTCGCGCTCGCTGAGAAAATAGAGGTGCTTGCCACCCGGGTGCCAGGACGGCGAATACTCGTCGAAGTACGGCCCGGTGACCCGCTTGGTATCGCCGTCGCGAGCGCGCCAGATGTAGATCGATGAATAGCCCGACGGGTCGCGCCTGGAAAACGCCAGGTACTGGCCATCTGGCGACCAGCTGTAATCCGGTCTGATCCGGCCATAGGGATCCCGCGTTACCTCGGTGATTTGACCGCCCGACACCGCGACAGCGTACAGTCTGCCGGTCTGATCCCTGTACGCGAGCCGCTTGCCGTCGGGCGACCAGCTCAGATTGTACAGATGACCCTTGTTTTCGGTGGTCAGCGGCCGCGGCGGGGACGAGCCGTCGTGATGGGCCAGCCAGATCTGCTGCTCTCCGGTCCAGTCCGAGACAAATGCGATCTCCTTGCCGTCGGGCGACCAGATGGCCTCACGATCGTGCGCGTTGGACGAATGGGTCAAGTTGCGAACCGGTCCGTGTTCGGCCGGGACCGAGAACACGTCGCCGCGACCGACCAGCAAGGCCCGCTTGCCGACCGGTCCCAGGGCAAATCCCTCGATGTTCTTGGCCGCGTCGACCCGTTCTGGCCGGGTTCGCACCCCATCGTCGGGAACAAAGATGGCCACCTTGCGGGCCTCGCCGGCCTTGCCGCTGTCAATGGCCAGAACCTGCAGTTCGCCGTCGAGTTCGAAAACGATCTGCCCCTTGCCATCGGAACTGGGCCACCGCACATCCCAATCGCGGTAGCTCGTCACCTGGCTGACCTGGGTGGTCTTGCTGTCGTGACGGTAGATATTGAGGATTCCGTCGCGATCGGATGCAAAATAGACGTCGTCGCCGACCCACATGGGGTCGCGATCGGTCCGCTTGTGCTCGGTCAACTGCGCCGCGGTCTTGCCCTGGAGATCGAAGAGGTACAGATCTTGGGCCCAGCCGCCTTCATAGCGTTTCCAGGTCCGGAAGTCGCGGAACAGAGGCGAGTAGAGCAATTTCTGCTCGGTCGGATGAAGATCGCCGGCGCCGGCGTGCAGCATGGGCAGAGGCGTGGGCAAACCGCCCGAGACCGGGGCCAGATACAGGCGCGCCTCGCCGATGTCGTATGAATCGCGCAGCGATCGAAAAAGCACCTGCGAGCCATCCGAGGACCAGCCGTAGACCTGATTGTCATAGCCCCAGCGAGCTGGAAGCGGCCCCCGGGCGGGATAATATGTCAGCTGGCGCGGCTCGCCGCCCGCCGTTGCGATCACGTAGACTTGCTCGTCGCCGCCGTACTGGCCTGTAAACGCAATCCAGGCCCCGTCCGGCGAAAATTTGGCGAACAGCTCCAGACCTGAATGGGAGGTCAGGCGCGACGCAGTACCACCCGACGACCGGACCAACCACAGATCACCGGCGTAGGTGAATACAATGAGGTCGCCGTGTATGTCTGGAAAGCGCAACAGCTTGGTCTGCCGAGCCGCCTCGGTCGGGCCCGCAAAAGGCACTGCCGGCGGCACCGCTTGTGCGGTCTTGGCCGTCTTGACGACACCCTGGGAGCGATGCTTCTCGGTTTTTTTTCCGCTACAAGCGAGCCAACTGCTCAGCACCACCACCGTGGCACAGGCAAGGGAGATACGTAGTCCGCGACCCATCAGAACTTT
>JAKSDA010000541.1 GCA_022360315.1 Pseudomonadota bacterium | reverse complement strand
GCGCTTTGAGGCTCAGCTTTTGGCACGCGCTCAGGGCGCGGACGAGACCATGGACTACGACGAGGACTACTGCCGGGCTCTGGAACTCGGCATGCCGCCAGCCGCCGGCGAGGGCGTGGGCATCGATCGCCTGGTCATGTTGCTGACCGGTTCGTCGTCGATTCGCGATGTGATCTTGTTTCCGCTCATGCGGCCGCAGTAGGTGTGCCGGTGACTGGCTTTCAGGGGTTCGTTGCCTGGCGCTATCTGATGGCTCGGGAGCGCAGGGTCAGTCCGCCGCTCCTCGCAGTGGCTGGGTTTGCATTCATCGCCAGCGCAGTGACCGGTGGCGGCAATGGAGTGGTGAGCCGCGGGGTCGAGGCCGGCCTGGCGGCCGATTGGGCCTATCGCAACGTGCTCCTGGCAGCTGTGGGATTGTGCGGGATCGGCGCGCTGGGGCTGCTCATCGCTTTTGTGCGTTACTCGACGGCACGGCCCCAACGGGACATCGTGCCCGTGACAGCGCTGAGCGGATTCGCTATGTGCGCAATTGGCGCTGCAGCCAGCAGCTCCCCCGATGAGCTCATCCGTACCTGGTCGGTGGCTTTCATCGTAATCGGCGCATTGGGGGTGGCGCTGAGCGCGATCAGCTGCTGGATCGACTGTCGCGCCAAGACCGGCGGAGCCATGGTCCTGTCCGGCCTCATGATCGCTTCGGCGGGCGCCACTGTGGTTGTCGCCCGCTATGCGCTGGCCCCGATGACCTCCATCACCACGACCTACGCCCCGGATCGAGTGCTCCTACCCACTGTCGGTCTCCTGGTTCTGGGCATCGGAGTGGCTCTGTGGAGTGCAATTCGCTATTTTTCCGCCCCGCGGCGCGGTCGCTCGACTGCCGGAGTTGCACTGATCCTGCTCGCCGCGAGCGCGGTCTATCCACACGCAGCCCGATCGATGCTCGAGGCCGACGAACTCCTGCAATACGAGCCGACCGGTGGACATTATGCCGAGTACATTTTTTGGGCCAGCTCGGCCATGCTCGGAGCAGCTCTCGGTATCGCCAAGGTGGCGATCGCCAGTGTCCTGCTCCGTCGACCACGGCGGCCGCGCATGGCGATCGTGGCCTGGTTTGTCGCCCTGGCCAGCTGTGGCGGACTGGGATGGTGCGTGTCCGAACTGGTCTTGACCCCGCCGAGCTACCTCCTTATCTCTCCGCTCCGCCAAGGGCCAAATTACACCGTACTGTTGATTTCTCTGGGGGGGTTTGGCATTGGCATGTTCGCGGTTCAGCTCGCTGCCGTGCGCTACGTATTCACGTTTTTCACCACGGTTTCGATCGCCGGGGTGTATGTGGGTTCGATGGCCCTGGTCATCGTGCTCTCGGTGATGAGTGGTTTCGAAACTGACCTGCGTGACAATATTTTGGGCTCCAACGCCCATATTCTGATCACCAAGGAAGAGGGTCCTTTTACCGAGTACCGCGATGTCGCGACCAAGATCGAATCACTGCCCGGAGTAATGGCCATGTCGCCATATCTCGTGAGCGAGGTGGTCGTGGCGGCGAGTAGCAACTATTCCAATGTGATCATCAAGGGCGTGGATCCGGCCACAGTTGGCGCGGTGACCGAGCTGGATGACAATATCGAGAAACCGCCTCGTGCCCTCGAACGGCTGTGGCCGCTGGCCGAAGATGGCAGCATCATCGGCCCGCCGAGCGCTTCCGACCTGCCCAAAGGGGCGGGCGATGGCGCCGAACAAGGCGGCGATCCCGGCGATCGATCAGACCTGCCCGATCCGCCCCCGCCGGATATGGATACCGACTTCGGAGATCCCATGGATTTCAGCGCGGGAGAGCCGGACCAAGGCGAGCAACCCGGCGAGCGGAATAACGGCGAAACGAGTGGTGCGCTCCCCTCTGCGGACAATCCGGTAATGGCCGATTTACCCGATCCGCCGCCGCCCGACATGGAGCTCGATCTGGATGATCCCATCGATCTCAGCAGCGACGGGCCAGACATCGAATCAGGGCCCGAGATGGAACCAGATCGAGTTGTTCGGGGCAGTGATAGCGAGTCCATCGAGGGTACCGGGCTGGATGACAGAGAATTGCGTATTCCGGCGCGCGTGGCCAGACTGCCCGGCGTCCTGGTCGGCAAAGAGCTGAAGGAACATCTCCACATCTACGTCGGCCAGGAGGTTCGAGTGGTGTCACCGCTATCGCAGGACACGCCGGCCGGGCCGATCCCGCGGACTCGCCCCCTGCGCGTGGCCGGCATCTTTTTCACCGGCATGTACGAGTACGACCTCAAACTGGTCTATGTGCCGCTTCCCACCCTGCAATTATTTCTCGAGCTGGGCGATGAAGTCACCGGAATCGAAATCCGCATCGCAGATCCCAACGGCACCGAACCGGTGCTACGCGATATTCGCTCACGCCTGCCGGCCGGATACCGGGTTCAGGATTGGAAAGAACTCAACCGCAATCTCTTCGCTGCGCTCGAGCTCGAGAAGATCGCCATGTTCCTGGTACTCGCCATTATCATTTTGGTCGCCTCGTTTTCCATCGTCGGCAATTTGATCATGATCGTGATCGAAAAAGCCAAGGAGATCGCGATATTAAAGACTCTCGGCGCGACCAGCGGCGAGATCATGGAAGTGTTTGTGGCTCAGGGATTCTTCATCGGATTGGTCGGCACGATCATGGGCGTATCAAACGGTCTGGTCGGTTGCGTTGTGGGCTCGGTGTACGGAATCCCACTCGATCCCGAGGTCTACTATATCGACCGACTGCCCATCCACATCGAGCCGCCAGCCATCGCGGCCGTGGCCGTGGCCGGAATCGCCATCAGTGTGATCGCCACCCTATATCCGGCTGCAGTAGGAGCTAGGATGCGGCCAGTCGAGGGCTTGCGTTACGAGTAGCATCGCCAACACCGCGTCCGAGTTGGCTGGCTATTCGAGCACAACTCGACTGCGGCTCGCGCCAGCCTTGCAAATTGCCCGAATGAGCCGAATCATTCATATATGCCCCACGCAATCATATGCCCCAAGCAGTCGGGCGGCTCCACTCCATGACAACACCGCTTTGCATTGCTTGCCGGACGTCCAGTCGATCGAATTGTCGGCCGCTCGGCCGCTCCGCTCCGTATCAACTCTGCTTTGCGTCCCTTGCTGGGACGTCCGACAATGATTCTTTTCTCTGTCGACCGGGATTGCGGTACTCGGCACATCCTCGAAAGAGACAAAGCCACGCTATAGTGAACTTTATCTCAAAAGAGACGGCCGGGACGCCACATACCATTGAACGCACACAATGTATGTATATATATTCTTCACCCCACACGTGAACAGCGGGATACAGCGTTCGGCTAACTAATTGGAGTGGTGCCGACATTTTCTGGCACCCATCGTGCTTATCATGAAGTACATGCGATTCATCGTCACTGCTGGCCTGGCTGTCTTGCTCGCCAACGCATCGTTGGCCCACGGGGGCAGCTATGTATCGTTTGGTCTGGGGACTGAATCGGCGTTGAGCAGTGACGTTCTGTCGCAGATGAGCGTTGACGAGATTTCTGCCGGACGGTTGGCTGCAGGGTATCGTGTGGGACCCCTGGCAATCGAGGCGGGAATCGTCGGCACGGGCTTGAGGGAAAGCCAGGATGCCAGCCAGCAGATAACGACAGCGTCACTCGGCGTGGATCTCAAGTACTTCATGAGTTTGGCCGGCACACTCGAAGGCTATGCCCGCGGCGGTTTGAGCAACACCTGGGTACGAACCCAGGTGTTGAGCAATCCCGAGGAGGCAGAGTTCGAGAATGTGGGTCGCGCCTATGCATTCGGTGGTGGCTTGCAGTTCACATTTGGCCCAGTCCCGCTGGCCCGCGCTTCGATCTGGCTCGACTACACCCACCAATGGCTCGATCAGAGCGACAGCTCGGGCCAAAGCCGCTCCTCATCCGAAGCCCTAGGCGGTGCCGCCAATGTCGTCACGCTTGGCGTTACTGTTGGTTTCTGACCTGATTCCGGTTCCGCGCCCTATCTCCTGTATGCGTCCTCATTCTCATTCCCCCCTTTGTCCTGATCCAATCTTACCGGTGATCAGGGCGTGGACCGGTTTTTCTTGTAGAGCCATTTTCGGTAGACCCCGTCACCTCAATACCACGGCCACGATGACCGCTCGCGTTCCATCAACTGATTGAAGTAGGCATATCGGTGCGGCCTGACGTATCGCTCCTCGGCGTGTCCCTCGGGTGCCTTGACAATGGTCTCGAGTTCGACGTCTTCATATTCGCGCTCCCGCACCACGAGCACCGAGCATCTGGCTGCACGCACTACCTGTTCCGATACCGAGCCCATGACCATCCGCCTGATGCCGGTGCGGCCGTGTGAGCCGACCAGAATCAGACTCGCGCCCACTTCCTCGGCAAGAGACAGGATGGATTCGGCGGGTTTGCCGATGTGTACATGGACAAAAAATTTGATCCTGCGCGAGGGCGCGTCTTTTTTCAGTCGCTCCTCGATGGCGGAGGTCAGCTGCTCCTGAACCTCGGTGGCACCCTCGTAGTCGTGTTTGCCCTTGCCTTCGGGACGGGGGTCGTTTTTGTGGTCGAGCACCGACAGGACATGCAGCATGTGGCGGCTTTCGGTCTCGGCCATTTCAATGGCCCGAGACAGGGCGAGCTGCGATGTTGCGGAGAAATCGAAACCGACGAGCATGTGCATAAGCGGGTCTTGGTTTGTCATGGTGTCTCTTCTCCTGACCAGGCCATCCCTGGACAGTCCGTCCGAGGATCCCGGATGCTGCTAGGTTCCGGACAATGCTGCTTCGGGATCGAGCAGTACTGGTACCCTGGCGTGGCGCAGTACGCGATCGGCCACTGTGCCGATGATGCGTTCGCTCAAACCGGCCCGGCTGTGTGCGCCGAGCACGATGAGATCGGCGTTGCTCTGCTCTGCGCGGGCCAGAATGGCCGCTGCCGGAGTCCCCGAGCCCACGTAGTGCGCAATATGCACATCGGTATTGTCGAGCTCGCGAGAGAACTCCTCGATTCGTCCGACCTGAGCTTCGCGAACACTCTCGGCCAATGCGAGCATATCGTCGCGGCTACCTCCCAGGCTCGCATTCAGTGCCGACAGGACAGGTTCACCCGCGATGTGAACCAACTCGACCAATCCACCGGGCTCGACAAACTGTACGGCCAGGCGGGCCACTGGTGTCGAAAACTCGGAATAGTCGATCGCTGCAACGACGCGTCGAAACGAACGCGGCTGCTCGTCGATATCGTCGGCGCTGCCGCAGATCAGTACCGGACACGGGGCAATACGCGAGACTTTTTCGGCCGTGCTGCCGAGCAGCAAATGAGTGAATCCGCTCGCTCCCTGAGAGCCCATGAGCATGAGATCGGCGCCCCATTCGCGGGCATAGGCGACAATGCCGGAAACCGGTTCACTGCGCCGGCGTATCGTTGTGACGTCGACTCCATGGCCAGTATCTCGGACCAACTCGTCGCGAATCTCGCGCAGATTGGCCTCCACTTTGGCATCGTGCTCGGTGTGCAATCCCTCGAATAGATTTGGTGGAATAAAGACGGGTTCCACGGCCACGGTTCCAACACCCGGCAATGGATCGACGTGTAGCACTGTGAGATGGGCAGTCCAGCGATTGGCCAGCGCCAGAGCCAGACGCATGGCTCCGTTGGCGTGATACGAAAAATCGACCGGAACCAGAATCTTTTTTGGTGTCATTTGCATTATCTCCGGGTTTCGTCTCCAGCTCTTGTATCTGGAGACTCGTTCTCCGGGCTTATTTCCCGGCTCCGTATTCGAATTTCGCCGCCGAGTTCCGCCTTTCAGATGTCATTTTCGGCGGCCGCAGGCTCACTTGCCTTGCTCGCTTGAGTCTACTGCTCGCAACTGGGTACCGGCATGAACGACCAGAACCGAGGTGGGCGAATGGCGCACAGTGAATTCGGCAACGCTGCCGAGGAGCAGTCGCGCCGCACCGCGGCGCCCATGACTGCCCGTGACTACGAGATCGTATCCCTCGTGATCTTCGATCCATCGCTGAATTCCTTGGGCAGGCGCCTGTTCGAGTTGATGGAACTCTATTTTGACGTCTTTGCTGCGGTGGCGTTCGACCAACTCGTTGCCCATTTTTGTGGTGCCATCGGCGATGACATCGCGCAGCGAATTCACCACATCGCGGGCCGACTTGGTCGGCGCGTAATAAGGATAGGACATGGGCGGTAGATGCCAGCAGTGCAGCACATCGATCTCAGCTCCTGATGACGCCACTGCCGCAGCCATATCGAGCACGGGATCGGCGACCTCGGCAAAATCGGTGGTCACCAGGATGCGATGAAACCCCCCTTTGAATTGCTCGGCAGGGCGGGCGACCATGACATGTTTCTTACTGAGGCGGACGACGCGCTCGGCAACACTGCCCAGGAAAAACCGCTTCAAACCAGTGCGGCCGTGGGTGCCCATGACGATCATGTCCGCACCCATTTCGTCGGCCGCCGAGCGGATACCCTGATCGGGAATCCCGTCGATCACCACCTGAGAGACCTCAACACCTTGCCCCGAGATGCGCTCGCGGATCTGTTCGAGCCGTTTCCGATCCCTGGCCAGATCCTCTTCGACCAGACGGAGATACTCGGCCACTGTGGTGTGCATGGTAGCGGGCACACCGATCGGATGATCGGGCACCGCACCGACGTGGAGAAGAGTCAGATGCGCGCCTGTGTGGCGAGCTATCTCGAGCGCCTGTTGAATGGCGAACTCGGACTCGTCCGAGAAATCGACCGCCACGACAATCTTGTTGAGCCTCATGGCTGCTTGCGTGTGCAACCAGCGGGCCAGCGTATTTTCGCGAGGTTCGGGACTACCGGGCGAAAAAATTGCACAACGGAAGAGGACGACGCAATTTTTTCCGGTCCTCTACAGCTGAGCGGCCAGTGTTTTGACCACGGCAACCGAGCACGGAGCGTGGCGGGCAATCGCTTCGGCCACACTTCCGACCAACCAGCGGGTGAGCCCTTTGCGGCCATGGCTGCCCATCACGACCAGTTCATAGGCCCCCTGGTCGAGCAGCTGGAGGATCTCTCGTTTGGGATTACCGTGGTTGGCGGCAAACTTGAGCTGGTATCGATCGCTGTTATCGTAGCGATCGAGCAGTACGGCAGCGCGTCCACTCGTACTGCTTTCCATTTGCTGTCTCATCTCGTCGGGGTCTGGTGTCGGACCAAAGACCGGCGTGTGCCAGAAGTGACGCAGATCGATCAGGCCCTCGCGAGCGACCAGCCCAGTGGCCAGATCGAGTGCACTTTCTGCGGCTGCCGAAAAATCAGTGGCAACCAGAATACGGCGATATCCGCCCGAAGGCCGAAATTCACCGCGGACCACCAAGGTGGTCTTCTTGTTGTGGCGGAGGACTCGCTCGGCCACATTGCCGAGCAATAGGCGGTCGAGCCCAGAGTGGCCGCGAGTACCGACCACGACCAGCTCGGCAGGAAGCTCTTCGGCGCACTGAATCAGACCTGCGTCGGGCATCTCATCGATAACCACATGGGATATCTCGAACCCCTGACCGCGTAGTGATGCGCGCAGTCGTTCCAGACGGTCGCGATTGTCGGCGAGCTGTTTGCGCATGAACCGGTGCCATTGCGTTTCTTTGGTGACGTATTCGGGCGGCTCGGCAATCGGGCATACATGTACGAGTACGATTTCAGCGCCGAGATGCCGCGCGATATCGACAGAGTGCTCAACTGCCAGCTCGGATTGGGCAGAGAAATCGATGCCGACGACCATCTTTTCGATTTTCATTGTGCTTGCTCCTCATCTGCTCTGATTGCTCGGTGCGGCGTCCTGCCACCAGCACGCCAGTGGCAAATCTGGACAGAACAGATCGGACTCAATTCAATTCATATGCCGACGATCGAGCGCTCCAGCCGCTCCGCTCCGCATCCGCTCCGCCTTGCATTGCCGTCCAGAACGTCCGGCCGGTCGGGCCACGAGCCGACAAGGCACGACAAACCGCATCGAGTTTGCATCACGGCCAGCCGCACCGACGCTCCTGCACGTTTGTCGACATTCGATCGCAGTTATTGGACCAGCGGTCCAGGTCTTCACCAGCAAAAACCAAACGGCGAGCACAGGTCGCAATCGCGACTACCAGCGCAATCACTGTCGCGTCGACAGTCGGCGAAACAGTAATTCGCCGGCTGCCAATGGGTTTCGATTTTATCTCGTGGTGATGGCGATCGGCTCGGTGCAGTCGCCGTCGCCCCGATTGCCTGCCGCGTCGACGAGCAGGATGCAGAACACAGCCTGCCCGGCAGTCGGTGGCTCGATGCCGAGATCGGCGCACACCGTTGCGGCCACACTGGCCATTTTGACCTCGTCGATGTCATTGACCCAGATGTCGAGTCGTCCCGAAATCGGTACGCCCTTGGCCACAGCGGCGGACGAGGCGATGGCTGGCAGGTCGAATGTGTGGATCAAGCCGTCGGCCCGGCAGTCGTGTACCTCGGCCACACCGCCGCCGAGATCGCCGTCGCCGTCTCTGTAGTCGATGCGAATGGTCAAGTCATCGGCGGCGTCGTCGGTTGGATCGAGCGCCGGGGGACTGTGGTCGACAACTGTCACTGTCGGATTTGGGCTGTCGCTGCGGCCGGCCGCAAAAGCGACCAGAGCGGCAATCAGGATGGTGTGCAGGGCCGTATTGGCTGCCCATAGTGCGTTGCTGCCATGCATGGATCTACTCCACGGTCAACGAGTTTGGCGATATGGTGAACGAGGCGATGCCGCCGGTGTCGAGATATATCGCGATGGGCGTGAACTGCAGCCCCGAGGCCGATGCGCTGCGCAGCTGTCCTTCGCCATTTCTGAGCTGAATCGCCTCAGAAATGGTGAATTCGAAGCGATAGTTCAATACGTCGCCGATACCCATCGGTCCGTCGGGATCGTATGACGTGACGCCGAGTTGAGGATCGCGCTCGGCCCCGGGGCGCAGAACGAGTTCCTCCCCGGTTTCGCTGGCGATGAGAATAAACGCGGCAAACGGAATGTCCTGGTCTGCGGTCTCGAAATCGGCCACGCTGTGGCGCAAAACCAGCCCAGTCCCTACTGCAGCGGTGAACGGCTGACTGTCCAATCGATCGCCCTTTTCGTCGAAAATGGCGATCTCGGGTCGCCTGGGTGGATTGTCGAGATCTGGCGCCTTGCTCGCACCGGGCCGGCGCAATGCATCCTGGCGGATCCAGTCCTCGATCAGTCGGATCTCCTCTTCGCTGAGCGGCTCGGCACCGAGCGGCATGATCGTGCCCACGTTGCGGTTGCGCAATTTGTCGACCAAGAAGCTCGAGTCTGGATCACCCGGAGCCACGCGCAGGCGATCGGGTCTCTCGATGGCCGGTCGGTTGACCAGATAGGCGTAGCTAAGCGCCGGGGAGGACAGATTGGGCTCGAACTGGCCGTTGTGACACAGGCCGGGCTGGCCGGAACAGCGGGGCCCGATGACCTCCCGATAGATGTCGTCCAGACTGCCCGGGTTCGTGCTGTACTCGATTGCACTGAGCGGATCGTCATCGCCGGGGCCCTTGTCGTCCTCGCCCCCGGCGTCAATGCTGCCAGCACATGCGGCCAGGGCTGTCGCGACCAGCCACGCGGATATACGGGTCTTGGTGCCAGTTGTCATCGAACGATCTCCTGGATGACCAGGCCGGGGCGGACGCCCTGGTCTTCGATGGTTTTCTTCATGACCTCGCCGTGTCCGAGCAACGTCATGGCAGTCATGACCGCATCGATCGTCTCGTAGCGGCCCGAGGTGCGGCCGGCCTGGTCGATACCGGTCTTCTCGATCAGTGTATTTGGACGGATATCTGGCCCCAGGGCGAGCATCCAGATGTCGCGGTCACCGTCGTCCCCCTGCCCGTGGTCGACACCCGACCGACCCAGGCTGTCGGGGTTATTGCCATTGTGAAAAAGATGGCGACCGTGCTCGGGCAGTACGATCATCGTGGTCTGGTCGCGCAAGCCATCGGTGGATTGGATGAAATTCCACAGATGATTCACACAGGCATCGGCGATCTGCTGGCCGCGAATGTACCCGTTGAACTGGCTGTGCGCGGCGTCGATGTCCAGAAGAGTGATCGCCGTGACCGTGGGCTTGAACCGGTGCAAAATCCGCTCGGCGTGATAGGTGGTGATGGCATCGGCAGTGCCGTCGATGCCGTCGTTGGATGCCACACCGATGCCAAACGAGTCGGGAAAGAACGACTGATAGGTGTTGTCGCGGTAAATCTCGGCCAGGTGCTGCTGGACCTGGTCGTTTTCCCCAGGTGTGGCGCGAAACTGGCCGTCTTCTGCCGAATAGGCCGGGAAATTGCCGTCGACAATGCCGGTCAAGCGCTTGGCTGCGGCGTCGGCTGCCGGGTCGTTGGCAACCGCGGGAAGATTCAGCGGAGCGGCGATATCGACGGCGCGGACACCGCTGGTGGCAATGGGCACGATCGGCGTGAGCACGCCCGGAGGGGACAGAAACGACCCGCCGTAGCGGACGCCGAACTCGGCATGAGCGCTTTGCTGCAGGGCGCGGTAAAAGCCACCCACGACCGAGATATACCAGGCGTCAGTGGCCGGCGCATTGCGTTCGCGGCGCAGGATCTCGAAGATGGTCGGCACTGGCAAACGGGCGTCGGCGCGGTTTTCCAGATTGTTGTAGAAACCGCTGACCACGCAACCCTGCCCCTGCAAATGGCCAGGGGCGCCCTCGGCGTAGCGCAGATTGGTGATCAACGCGCCTTCGGTGTAAAGTGGACTGGGCCGTACGGGCGGCAGGACCAGCCGGGGAACGTTGGCGGCAAATTCGGGCGCCACACGGGCTGGACCGGCCGGCTGAGAGCCAAAGCCCGCAATCAGCGGCACATCGCCAAACAGATTGGGCATGGTGGCTCCTTCGGCCATGCCCAGCGCTTCTCGGTTGCGCAGGCCGCCGCCGATGGCCACGATGACCAGTTTGCGGGTGTCGAAGCCGTCGCCGCCAAATGTCGGGCGAACCCGGACGAGTGGCGAAAGGGCGCAGCCAAGGGCAGCGAGCCCGGTGCCGCGGATAAACGAACGTCGCGAAATAGCCATCTCTCGATCTCCTCGAAATTCAACAAAAACGCCCTATTTGATCGCCAACCAATGCATTTCTGTTTTAGAGCCGGTCCAAAAACCTCGGACCGAGCCAGAGCGACGAGGCGCGCCGCCAGTGGGTGCGCGAGGAGTGGAGAATACTCGTTGTATTTGACCGACGAGCAAGCCCGCTGGCGGTGATGGATCGGCGCTCTGGCGATGCGGAGAGTTTTTGGACCGGCTCT
>JAKSDA010000594.1 GCA_022360315.1 Pseudomonadota bacterium | reverse complement strand
CGGTGTACAATCATAGTCACACGACGCGGTGTCGACACCTCCGCTGTCGCACGACTCACCCGCTGGGCTGTTGGTGTGGCTGTCGCCGCAGCTGACCGCCGAGCAGTCGAAGTCACAACCGGGGGTATCAACCCCGCCAGTGTCACAGGATTCGCCTGCGGCCGCATTGGTGTGGTTGTCGCCGCAGGTGGGCAGGGAACAGTCGAAGTCGCAACCTTGTGTGTCCTCGCCACCACTGTCACAAGCCTCGCCCGCAGCGGGATTGACAAAGCGATCGCCACAGCGCACCAGGGTGCAATCGGCATCGCAGCCGGCGGTATTGCCACCGGCATCGCACTGTTCGTTGCGCGCGCTGTTGGCGTGGTTATCGCCGCATTCGGCCACAGTACAGTCAAAATCGCAGGTCGCAGTATCGACTCCGCCACTATCGCACGCCTCGCCAGCCACGGTATTGGCATGATCGTCACCGCACTGCACTGCAGTGCAGTCAAAGTCGCAGTTCTCGGCGTCAACCCCGCCGCTGTCGCAGGTTTCGCCCGCGGCCACATTGACGTGGCTGTCACCGCATTGCACTGCCGAGCAGTCCGAGTCGCAGCCGGTCGTGTCGTCGCCACCGGTATCGCAGAATTCACCGGCCGCGTTGTTGACGTGGCTGTCGCCGCAGGTGGCCGAGGAGCAGTCGAAGTCGCAGCTCGCCGTGTCGATTCCATTGCTGTCGCAATCCTCACCGGCAGTTCGATTGACTGTGCCGTCACCACAGCGAGCCAGGGTGCAATTGCTGTTGCACGATATGCTCTCCCCACCCGCGTCGCACTCTTCCCCGGTCTCCGGGTTGGTCAGTCGGTCGCCGCAGGCCGGAAATGTGCAGTCCGAGTCGCAGCTCGCGGTGTTGCCGCCGCCCACGTCGCATTCCTCACCTGCGGTGACGTTGACCTTTTGGTCGCCGCATTGCGCCAGAGTACAGTCGACGTTGCAGTTGCCACTCTCGACCCGGTCGTCGCATTGCTCGCCTGCCTCGACGTCGATCAGGCCGTTGCCGCAGGTCTCGTCGGACAGGCAGTCGGCCCGGCAGTCGTCGCCCGAGAGGTTGTTGCCGTCGTCGCACACCTCGCCGGGATCGATCGAGCCGTTGCCGCAACTCTCGAGCAGACACCGGTTGTTGCAGCCGTCGCCGCCCTCGGTATTGCCGTCGTCACAGGCCTCGCCCCGCGCCGTATCGAGTTTGCCGTTGCCACAGGTCTCGTCGGACAGGCAGTCGGCCCGGCAGCCGTCGCCCGAGACGTTGTTGCCGTCGTCGCACACCTCGCCGCTGTCCAGGCCGCCATTGCCACAGGTGGTACTGGCCGTGCAATCGGCATTGCAGTTGTCGTCGTTGCGAATGTTGCCGTCGTCGCAGACCTCACCCAGATCCACGTTGCCATTGCCACAGGTGCCGGCAATGCAGTCGGCACCATCCTGGGTGCATTGCGTGCCGGCCGGGCAGCGCAGGTCCGAGTTGGCGCATTCGACCGTCTCGGTCTTGAAGCACGCGCCCAGCGAAAATCCCAGCATGGCAACTGCACACGCCGCAACCAGCAATCGTGTAGTGCGCTCGATACGGTCGGATCGCCCGGTCCGATGCAATTGATCATGTGCCATTCGATTGTCCTCCTCAAAAGCGCACACGCGCGTTGATGCCAGTCATGCCAGGCCCGACCACAGGGACCACGGTCAGACCAGGTGGGCGAGCGACGCCGGGGATTTCGCGCCGAATGGTCTCGGGCCGGTTGAGAAAGACCAGCACCAGACCGCCAGTCATGGCCAGGCCGCCCACCATGTACATGCCGTAGGCCGCTCGCTGCTGCCATACCGCACTGTCCAGCTGATCGGACAGCTCGGGAACATCGCCGTCGGCACAACCACCGGTGCATCGAGTGCCAAAATCACTGTCGTAGGTCTGAAAACCGGTCCGCGAACGGCTGTGCAAAACGCCGCCCAGCGAGGTCAAGGCCACTCCGCCGCCTGTGACCAGCCACGGCATCCAGACCGGAAAGCGCCGCTTTTCCTGGGTCAAATCGGCCAACGTGTACAGGGTGAGCTCGAATCTCTGGCGTTTGCCAGGAGTCAAAACGATCGGACGGGTGTCGGCAATAAAGCCGGCCCGGGTCGCCGCAATGGTGTGCTCACCGGCCAGGATGGCCCGCCGGTAGCGGCCCGGGCTCACGAACAAGAGCTTGCCGTCCAGGGTCACCCGGGCGCCCTCTTCCTCGCACACGATGTCGATGTGGGCGAGCTGCTGTTCGAGCAAGCCGTGGTATTTTTTTGCCCGGTCGTAGTTGGCCTGGTTGACCAGCGGAGGCATGCCGTGGCGCAGTGCCTGACCGAGCGCCTCGTACAGCTCGACCGGCTGCTCGAGGTTCATCAGGGCCAGCGATAGGTTGTAATACACCGCCGGATGGTCCCAAACCGCGAGTACCTCGCGGTATTTTTCAGCCGCCTGGCGGAAGAACTGATTGACCAATAGCTCGTTGGCCTTGTAGAAGATCTGGCGGGCATCCTGTTGCCGTTTCAGGCTGATGCCCTCGGCCCAGGGGCGGTGTGTCGGACCGCCCTCGAGACCACCCAGAGGAGTCGATTTGTCTTGCGCCGATGCCGCTCCGCTCAGTGTCAGCCCGACCGCGGCGGCAACACAGACGGCGATAAAACGATTTCGCTTGTTCGCATTCACGGTTTCCTCCCAACAGCGGTGAATTCAGGCCGGGTCCGTGACCACCCCCGGCACAACGACTAATTCAAGTCTCGGATGACGTCACTGCCGAGCTGATCGAGCAGCTTTTGAACCCGTTTCTTTTCCCGCGCGAGCGCTTGCTCGAGCTCGTCGCCGGCCCGGCGCGATTCGTCTTCGGCCTGCCGGGCGATGATTTCGTTGCGCTCGGCCAGCCGTTGCTGTCGTCTGGCTCGCCGTTTGGCCCGCCTGGCCCGGGACAGAGCCTTGATCAGATTATGGTTGGACTTCTCGAGCTCGACATAGGTGCGATCGACTTCGTCCTCGGCCTGTTTTTTCTCGTCCTCGGCCTGCTTGCGCTCGGCCTCGGCCGTGACCCGGGCCGCCTCCTTGCGTTGGATGATATCGAGTTGATCGCGAACTTTGCGCTCTGCGCTCTGCGCCATGAGCATGTTCTGATTGGCCGTATTCTCGGCCATGCGAGCTTCTTTCTCGGCGTCGCGAATCCACAGAAGCGCGACGATCGCGGCCACCGCAACCAGGGTGAGCAGGGTGAACATGGACGCAATGGCGATGCGCTTGCGGTTCTGCGCCCGGTTGGCCAGGGCAAAGGTCTCGTGCAAAAATGCCTGCTGCAACTCGGGTAGCTGACCGCGAAACGTGCGGTGCCACAGGCGCGCTTCTTCCATGGCGTCGCCCCGCCACAACAGTCCGCCGGCATAGCCCTTGTTCTGCCACTGCTTGGCCGCGTTGCGAAGGTGGTCGAGAAACGCCGCATCCTCCTGGTTTTCGTCGAGCCAGTGGCGCAAACGCGGCCAGCCGTGAATCAGCGATTCGTGCACGATCTCGACCGATGGACCCGTGTCGGCCCCGACCACCTGCATCTCGCCGGTGTGCACAGTCAAAAGACGGGCCTGAACCAGGTGGTCGACCAGTCGCTGCACATCGGCCGGCTGCGGCGAGAGTTCGTACAGATCGCCCACAGTGGCCAGCGCACGGGTCCGCTCGGGGGTGACCAGGCGCAACATGATCGCTCTGACCAGCGCTTGCGCTTGCGGTGCCAACTCGTTGACCACCGCGTCGGCGTGGCTGGCCAGGGCGCCGACCACCCCGCCCATCTGCACATAGCTGTGCTCGGTCAACAGCTTGCGGTGCGAGTCGCGAGCCTCCCACAACTTGGAGGCAGTAAACTGCAGAAGCGGCAGCGCCCCGGGCGTGGTTTCGAGGTGGTTGAGCATGTCCTCGACCATGCGCTCCTGCTCGAACTCGTACGACGCCATCTGCGCCGGCTCGACAATGGCCTCGCGCAGGCCGTCTCGGTTGGGCGGAGTGAGAAAGAACAGCGACTGACTCAACTCCGCCATGAAGTACGGGTCTTCGGCCACCCGATCGAGAAAGTCCGAACGAATCGACAGTACAATGCGAAGCGGCGTGGTCGCGTCGTCGGCGACACCAGCCAGACAGCGGGTAAAGGCCAGGCGCTCGCCCAGGTCTGGACTCATCGTGTAGAGCTCTTCGAACTGATCGATAAAGACCAGGATCTTGCGCTCTTTGCGGCGCGCCCGATTGCGCAGGACCGAGCCCAAATACCCGGGCTCGGCGTACAGACGTTGCATGATGGCCTGCTGCTCGGTCAGATCGTCGACCAGGGTGGTCGACGATTGGCTGACCATGCCGGAGACCAGATGGGCAAGAGCGAGCATGGGAGTCCGACCCGGCCGTACGACCAGAGTCTCCCAGGTCTCACCCGAGGCCTTGAGCACCGGGACCACACCGGCGCGGACAAAGGACGACTTGCCGACCCCGGATGGACCGACCACCCCGATGATCGGGTGATCGCGCAGCCGCGATACCATGCTGGCGATCTCCTTGGAGCGGCCAAAAAACCGATCGGCGTCGGCCTCTTGAAAAGCACTGAGACCGGCGTACGGGCTCTCGTCGGGGCGCAGCTTGCGGCCGTAACGGCCCGGCAGCAAGGTCTCGAGGGCATTGACCAGGGCCTCGGCACTGGCCATGCGGTACCGCTTCTCCTTGAAGAGACAGCGGTCGATAATGTCGGCCAGTTCGTCGGACACATCGGGCGCAACCGTGCGCACACTCGGCATCGGCTGGTCGAGATTGGCAGTCACCGCCAACTCCCAGCCGCGCAGCGGGGCCAGCGGATGCTGGCCCGCGATCATGCGGAATAACAGAATGCCCACCGCCCAGATGTCAGTCTGCGCATCGACCTCGCCGATTCCCCACTGCTCGGGCGACATATAGGCCAGCGTGCCCATGATCGCACCGGCCCGGGTCAGGTCGGTGGTCGGTCCGGTAATGCTGTCCTCGGGCGACGCTTTGCGCGATTTCTTTTTCTTCGATCGCCTGGGTGCAGCCCCGTCAGGGCCGGACTCGCCGCGCTTCTTGGCGATCTCGACCAGCTCGGCAACACCGATGTCGAGCCCCTTGAGTTTGGCGATACCAAAGTCGAGCACCTTGACCGTGCCGGCGTCGGTGACAAACACATTGTCCGGCTTGAGATCGCGGTGGACAATATTGCGTTTGTGAGCCGCGGCAAGCGCGCGGGCGACCGGCAGCATCAACTCGACCGCGCGGCTGGGCGGCAGCCGCTTGCTCTTGCGAATGAGCCGGGACAGCGGCTGGCCCTGCAGGAACTCGAGGACCATGTACGGATTGCCGTCGTGCTCGTCGGCCTCGTGGATGACCACGATGTTCTCGTGGTTGAACTGGGCGGTCACCCGGGCTTCCATCAGAAACCGAACCGTCACCTCTTGCTGATCACTGATCAAAAATTTGATCGCTACGCGACGGCCGAGCTTGGTGTCGCGCGCGACATAAACCGCACCCATGCCGCCCCGTCCGATCTCGCGGATCAGCTCGTAATGGCCGATGGTGGTGCCGGGTTTGGGCAGCCGCACATCGACAGCCCCGGAACCGGTCGAATGGCTGCCCGAACCAGCCGACCCGGACGGCGCAGATGCCGGCGTTCTCGGCGATAGCTCCGGGTCCACAGGGGCGACCGGCAGCAGGGTGTCGGCCGCTGGCGCAGCCCTCACCGAGGCGGGCGTCGCCGGAATCTGCGAGCTGCCCTGGGGCAGGGTTCGCGGGGGAATTTGCCCCGGCGAAGAACCTCGCCGCCGCGGTGCGGCCGGCACCGGCGGCGGCTGGCTGGCCAGCGCGGTCTGGGCATCGGGAGGCGCGACCCGGCGAGGTTGGATAATACCCGACGCAACATCGCCGGTTTCCACGGCGCCGGGGTTGGTTACTTCAGCGTGCCACCGATCGCCGCTAATCGTCGCCTCAGCGTCACCGGAATCGTCAAGGGCGTCGACAACGGGCGTTTGCTCGTCCATGGTATGGGTCCCTCTCCCCGCATATCGAGTCGATCTACTTGAACACTACATGTCTGTACGTTGGACGACTCTATCACACCGACAGTCGAGGCTGTGAGACAATTTGCTGTTTGCAGCAACTCATACATTGCCCGATCTCATGGTGGGGCAGACAAAGGGCGACGCCCTGGTTCTTCTGTAGACGTCCTGGGTAACCAACGATGGATCGCTCGCCGCCCACCCATCTCTCACATGGTGCAGCATTCGGTCGGACAGCGGGGATCGATCTGACAGGTGCACCGCTCCATGGTGGCACAGAGCGCGGGGCAGCCGTCGGCAGAGAACTCGGTGCAGCAACGCGGATTCGTCGCCCCGCCAACGTCAAAGGTACCCACCCCGCTATGAGCCAGGACCAGCGCTGGCGCCATATCTGCCAGTCTGGCCACACTCTGGTCCTCCAGCCGCACGTAGCGCTCGTCGTGCATGACACCGGCATGGCCGATCTGCCGGATGTGAACCGTGGCCGAGCAATTGAGCGTGACCATGCGGAACACCTGCACATCGATGTTTCGAACATGAACGCGCCCTCGCGTGGACCGTACTTCCACTCGAACCGTCCTGCTGGTGATAAACCGGTGAGCCTACCGTGTCCGGTGTCGGCGTCGAGGATCGTGACCTGGGTGCCGGCGACGTAGCCAGTCAGGTAGAGATGGGAAAACACGCCGGGATTGTCGGCGAAGTTGAATTTCTGGCCGGGTGGACCGACGTAGGCGACAAATTCTCTGCCCACATCGGTCGCTGTGTCGCCGTGGCGCGGACCTCGTAGAAGGAAATTTGCGCATCGCCGAATGCGTCTGACCGGTTATCTCAGTCCGGTGCCAGCGGCGATATCGGGCTGATGCAGTAACCTTTGTTTGTGCTGGCTCGCCGGGCGCCGGCGCATTCGGTGCGCTGTGGTAGCCTTGATGTAGCATGGACAGGTTCGACGACGCGACTGCTCCGACCGTCCCGGCGAAGCGCGCTGCGAGCAGGGAATCGTTTGCGGAGTCGGCAAAGGGCGAATCGAGTGCCGGGGCGATAGCCGCGGTCGGGCGTTATATCATCGTGGACGAGATCGGACGCGGCGGCATGGGTGCGGTATACGCGGCCAATGATCACAAGCTCGATCGCCGGGTGGCTCTCAAACTTCTGCATGCCAGCGCGTCGGACTGCGAGGGCAAGCGACTGCAGCGAGAGGCCATGGCCCTGGCCCGGCTGTCTCATCCCAATGTAATCAACGTCTACGACACCGGCGTGTACAAAGGCCGCGTGTTCATCGCCATGGAGTTGATCGACGGCGAGTCGCTCGACCGATGGAGCGAGCGCGAGCCGCGACCGGGTTGGCGCGACGTGCTGGGAGTGTATCTGCAAGCCGCGCGCGGTATTGCGGCGGCCCATGAGCAGGGTCTGATCCACCGGGATATCAAACCGGCCAATATTCTGGTCGGCAAGGACGGACGGGTCCGGGTGGCCGATTTCGGCCTGGCCAAAGCACATGAGCAAGATACCGGCATGGACCGAGATCCGGCGGCGGACTCGAGCACGGTCGAGGACTCGAGCACGGTCGAGGACTCGAGCACGGCCGAGGACTCGAGCACGGTCGAGGACTCCGGGTCGCCCCGGGGCAACCTGGGCAGGAGTCGGCTGAACCAACGCTTGACCGCGACCGGAGTCGCGATGGGAACTCCGGTGTTCATGGCGCCCGAGTGTTTTGCCGGCGAATTCGGACCAGCGGCCGATCAGTACAGCTTTTGCGTCTCACTGTACCGGGATCTGTACCGTCGTTTGCCCTTTGCGGTGGAGCGGCCTGGCCACGACCTCGCCGCTCTGGTCCGGGACAAGATGCGAGGCCAGAGCGCGCTGCCGCCGTCGGACAGCGAGGTGCCGGCGTGGCTGTACCCGCTGGTGGTGCGCGGCCTGGCGCCCGAGCCCGCACAGCGGTACCCGTCGATGAATGCGCTCATCGCGGTCCTGCAAGACGATCCAGCTCAGCGCCGCAAAGCCCGGGCGCGGCTGGCAGCGTTCGCCGGGGTTGCGTTGACCGCGGTGGTGGCGTGGTCGGTGCTCGGCTGGACTGAGCTGCGCGAGGACAGCGGCCCGGTGTGCCAGGGGGTGGAGCGAGAGCTCGAGCACGTCTGGAACGACCAGCTCGGGGCCCACATTCGGGCCGCGTTTGTCGGTACTGGACTGTCGTATGCGGCCGATACCTATGACCGGGTGTCGGTCATACTGGACGACTACGCCGGCCGGTGGACAGCCATGCGCATCGAGACCTGCAGGGCCACCCAGGTCGAGAGAAAGCAGTCTGATAAGATGATGTACCGGCGCATTGCCTGCCTGAATCGACGGCGCGATCAGCTGGCCACGTTGGTCGAACTGCTGGCCCGATCGGTCGATCGAGCGCTGGTCGCAAAAGCCGTGTCTGCAGCCCGAGACTTGCCTCCCATCGACTACTGCGGCGATGTCGAGGCGCTCACCGCGGCGGTACCGCCGCCCGAAGATCCCCGGCTGCGCGCTCGAGTGGAGGCTGTCCAACCCGAGGTCGATCGGCTGCGGGTTTTGTTCGATACCGGCAAGTACCATGAGGGAGTCGAGCAGGGCGAGGCGCTGCTCACCGACATGGCTGCTCTGGACCATGCGCCGACCCGGGCTCAAACGTTGTTCTGGACGGGAATTCTGAAAGACGCAGTCGGTGATCACGCCGGTGCAGAATCGATGTTGCGAGCAGCGATCCAGATGGCGGCCAGGGCCAAGGACGACGTGTTGGTGGCAAGAACGTGGGGGGGACTGGTAGCGGTTATCGCGCAGGGCCAGGGGCGCCCCCGGGACGTACAGCCATTGCTGCAAGCACTGGACGCTGCCACCGAGCGGGCCGATGATGACCTGGTACGGGCCAGTTCGCTATACACAGTGGCGGGAGTGTTCTTGATAACGGCGAGGCACCGAGAAGCCAGGACAACATTGGAAAGCTGCCTGGCTATTCGTGAAAAAATCCTCGGCTCCGACCATCCCGAAGTGGCAATTACGCTCAATAATCTGGCCATTGCGCTGCAGGAATTGGGCGAGTACAAGCAGGCCGTTGCCAGCTACCAGCGGGCCCTGGCCATCGAAGAAAAGGCATTGGGCCGCGATCATCCCGATCTGGCCATATCGCTCAACAACCTGGGTGTCATTCTTGTATATATGGGCGAGTACGAGCAGGCCGTGGCCAGCTACCAGCGGGCCCTGGCCATTAAAGAAAAGGCGTTCGGCCCCGACCATCCCTACTCGATGTACCCACTCGCCGGGTTGGGCCGCGCCCTTGTACGCGCAGAAAAGCCCAGGGCAGCCGGGCCGTATCTCGAGCGCGCTCTTTTGACATTCGAAAAAGCCTACGGGCCTGATCACCCCGAACTGGCATGGCCGCTACTCATTATCGGCGAATTCCATCTGGCCCGGCAGAAACCCGCAGAGAGCGTAAAGGCGTTGCAGCGGGCCCTGGCTCTCGACGATCAAGCGTACCGTGCCGAAATTCAGCTCACCCTGGCCCGGGCCCTGTGGGCTGCGGGCAATGGTCGCAAGCGAGCCATCGAGCTGGCCGGAGCAGCGCGCGATCACTACCATCGGCTGGGCAATCAGCTCATGCTCGACCGGGCTGTGCGCTGGCTTGCCGAGCATCCGCTCGCGCGCTGACAACTCGGCGTTGCTGCGAGCTGGCCGCAAACCTCAGCGCTGTCTCGAACCTCGACTGACACACCGGGGACGTGGGCCTGACCGCAGCACGCGGTTGGCGCCAGGTTGCCGGGTTTCTGCCGTCCGCGCCCGGGCCGGACGGGACGTTGCACAGGCCAGCTGCGTCGGTCAGATGCGCTGTTCTTGCACCGCGTGGCAGGCCACACCATGGCCGGCGGCGAGCTCGATGAGCTGGGGATTTTCGTTTCGGCACCGCTCGTCGGTGTGTGGACAGCGAGCGGCAAACGGGCAGCCGGGCGGCAGATCGATGGGCGAGGGCACATCGCCCTCGAGTACGGGCCGTTGTTGGCGGTCGCGCGGGTCGTCGATCGGTATGGCGCCGAGCAGGGCTTTCGAGTACGGATGCACCACGTCGGCTTCCAGGTCGTCACACGACAGTCGCTCGACAATATAGCCCAGATACATGATCTCCACTCGCTCGCAAAAATGCTGCACGACTTTGAGATCGTGAGAGACAAAGAGATAGGTGAGGGTCAGCTCCTGGCGCAGGTCGGCGAGCAAATTGAGGATCTGCGCCTGGATCGAGACGTCGAGCGCCGAGACCGGCTCGTCGGCCAGGATAAAAGTCGGCTCGACTGCCAGGGCCCGGGCAATTCCAATACGCTGTCGCTGCCCGCCGGAAAATTCGTGGGGATATTTGCGCCGCACCTCTGAGCGCAATCCGGCCATCTCGAGCAGCTGGTCGATGCGCCCGGAAATATCCTGTTTGGGCACGATGCGGTGAAACTGCAGCACTTCGGCCAGGATCTGCTCGACTGTCATGCGCGGGTTGAGCGAGCCGTACGGGTCCTGAAAAATGATCTGCATGCGCCGCTTGAGCGGTCTGAGCTGGTCGTAGGACAGATGCGTGATGTCCTGGCCGTCAAAATAGACCTTGCCCGAGGTGGGCTCGTGCAACCTGACCAGCACCTTGCCCAGAGTCGATTTGCCACAGCCCGATTCGCCGACCAGACCGACGCACTCGCCCGCAGCAATGTCGAGATCGACGCCGTTGACCGCGTGCACACGGGCTTTTTCGCGGCCGAGTAAACCGCCCTTGATGGGAAAATGCTTGACCACCTGTTCGGCCTTGACCAGGCTCATGACTGCGACTCCTCTTGGTCCTCGGCCGAGGCGTCCGATGCCCCGGCCGACGGCGTCTCGGCTGACAGTGCCTCCGATCGAATAGCCGGACGCCCGGGCGACGGCATATCAGCAGCGGTTGTTTCGGCAGGTTCGACCGGAAAAAAACAGCGCACCCGGCGGTCGGAGCCAAACTGCTCGAGTTCGGGTTCGGCCTCGGCACAGCGCGACTCTTCCCTGTCGCAACGGCCGCGAAAGCGACAGCCGGCGGCAAGGTGGCGCAGATCGGGAACCATGCCGGGAATGGTGTAGAGCTTGGCGCCGTGAACCTTTTTGCCCTTGGTCGGAATGGACCGCAACAGAGCCCGGGTGTAGGGATGGGCGGGTCGATGAAAAATGTCGTCGATGGGAGCGTCCTCGACGATCTGCGCCGCATACATGACAATGACCCGGTCGCAGACCTCGGCGACCACGCCCAGATCGTGGGTGATCAAGATGATCGCGGTGTCCAGCTCTTCTTTCAGCTTGGCGATCAAGCGCAATACCTGGGCCTGAATGGTCACGTCCAGGGCAGTGGTCGGCTCGTCGGCGATGAGAAGGTCGGGGTTGCAGCAAAGGGCCATGGCGATCATCGCGCGCTGGCGCATGCCGCCCGAGAGCTGATGGGGATATTCGTCAAGACGGCGTTCGGGCGCCGGCATGCCGACTTTTTCGAGCATTTCCCGGGCCCGCCGGCGGCGCTCCATGCGGCCCAGTTTTTGCCGGTGCAGGACCAGCGCTTCCTCGATCTGCCAGCCGATGGTGAATACCGGGTTGAGCGCTGTCATGGGCTCCTGAAAGATCATGGCAATGCGATCGCCGCGGATGGCCTGCATGCGCTCGTCGCTGGCATTGACCAGATCTTCGCCGCGAAAGACGATCGACCCCCGGGTGATGCGGCCCGGCGGATCCGGGATGAGTCGCATGATCGATTTGCTGGTCACGGTCTTGCCGCACCCCGACTCGCCCACGATGCCCAGCGTTTCGCCCTTGCCAAGCGAAAAGCTGACTCCCTCGACCGCGCGCAGAGTGCCCTCGTCGGTAAAAAAGGTCGTCTCCAGGTCAGTCACCCGCAAAAGTGGCTCGGATTTGTCGGTTTCAGACATGCAACTCTCCGGGGCGACCGCGCTGGTCATGCGTCGCCCGGGTCACGCACAGAGCGATCAGGTACTCTTCGGGTCGAGGGCGTCCTGCAAGGCGTCGGCAAAGATATTGAAACACAAAACCAGGCCAAACATGCCCGCCGTGGCCGCGCCGATCTGCCAGTAAAAGCCGTTGATCAGCTCGGCTCTGGCCTGGTTGATCATGATGCCCCAGCTCGGCTCGCCCTGAACTCCGAGGCCGAGAAAGCTCAGAATGACCTCGGATTTGATGGCGCCGACAAAGAGCAGGGCAAAGTAGACCAGAACCAGGTGCATGGTGTTGGGCATGACGTGGCGAAACAAGATGCGCCATTTGCCGTAGCCCATGGCTCGGGCCGAACTGACATATTCGGCTTCGCGCAATTTGAGCACCTCGCCGCGCACCACCCGGCACGGCCCGACCCAGAACGTGGCACAGAAGGCCACGTAGATGCCAAAAAGTCCCTTGCCCGCGATATAGGTCAACGCGATGAGAAGAATGAGATAGGGAATCGATTGAATGGTCGAGTACAAATAGACAACCACGTCGTCGACGGTTTTGCCGAAATAACCGGCAATGCCGCCCAGGATGGCGCCGATGGTCACGCCGACCGATGCAGTCACCAGACCGACGATAAAGGCGATCTTGGTCGAATAGATGGTGCGGACCATGATGCTGCGGCCCTGGCGATCGGTGCCCAGCCAGTACAGCCACGAGTCGGCCGACGGCTCCTGGTAATTGTCGCCGACCCGCGCGTCGTATTCGGTGGCAAAAAAACCCAGTGCAACCGACACGGCGACCAGGGCGTAGAGCGCGATGACCATCAGGCACATCATGGCCAAGCGATCGCGGCGCAGCTTGCGCATGGGGCGCGAATTCCACAGCTGGTTCATTCGAGACGTACCCTGGGATCGACAACCGCATAGAGGATGTCGTTGAGAATGGTAGAGAGGACAAAGATCACCGCAATGAGTGCGGTCAACGCGCGTATGACCGGAAAATCGGCGGTCTCGATGGCGGATAGAAGGGCGTTGCCAAGGCCGGGCACGCCGAAGAAGGCCTCGATGAGAAGCGAGCCGGTGACCAGAAATGGCACCGAGATCATGACCCGGGTGATGATCGGTATAAGGGCGTTCTTCAGCACATGGATAAACATGACCCGATATCGACTGGCCCCCTTGGCATATGCCGTGGTGACGTGATCGCGCACCACTTCTTCGACAAATACCGAGCGGTAAAACCGCGATTCGTAGCCCAATCCGACAATCACCATGATGATGATGGGCAGGGCCAAATACTGCCAGCGCTCGGTCAGCGCGGCCTCGTAGCCGTGGATGTGAAAGATCGGAAACACGTAGGCCAGAAGGTACTGGAACACCACGATGTAGACCAAAAAGCTGATGCTCATGCCGAGCACGGCAATGGCCATGAGACCGCGGTCGGGCGCCCGGCCGCGAAAAAACGACGCGCCAATGCCAACACAGACGGCCAGAAACGTGGTGAGCAAAAGGGCGGGCAAGGTGAAACTGAGCGACGGCCATACGCCGCGCCGGATCAGGTCGGACACCGACTCCTTGGTGGTCCAGGACTGGCCGAAATCCAGGGTGGCGACTTGGCCGAGATAGTCGAGGTACTGGGCAAAGAGCGGCTTGTCGAGGCCAAACTCGCGTTTGAGTGCCAGGATCTCCTGCTCGGTGGCCGATTTGCCGAGGTAGGCGAGCACCGGATCACCGCCAAATACACCGAGCAACAAAAAGATGATGCCGGTGACGCCGAGCATGATGAGCACGCCGTAGAGCAGCCTGCGGAGAATATATGCCCACATGGTGTCGTTCCTCGCCTACCTCTTTTCGGGCCCGCTGCTGCCGCCATCGATGTCGACATCGAGATATCGAATCCAGTGGTGCCAGACCTCGGCGGGCATGACGTTTTTGAGCCGGGGATTCCACAAATAGAACCGGGTCCGCGCCATGCTGCCGACGGCGGGGGCATCCTCGATCAATATATCGCGCATTTTCTCGTAGATCGCGGTGCGTTCCGGTCCGGGCTCCATGACTGCGATCTGTTGGTAGAGTTTGTCGTAGTCCGGGTTCTTGTAGTTAAAATTGTTGCTGCCCGGCGCTTCATTGGGCCCGTAGAAGAGCTGCAAGAAGTTTTCGGCGTCGGGATAGTCGGCGCCCCAGGCCAGTCCGAACGTCTGCGCTTTTCTGCGTTTGATCTTTTCCTGCAGCTCGGGAAAACTGTTGAAGTTGTTTTGCAGTTTGATGCCGATCTGCTTGAGCTGGCGGCTGTACATCTCGGCCTGCTCGGGGATGTTGCTACCGCGCGAGGTTTCGAAGAGGATGGGGGGCAATCCCTTGCCATCGGGATAGCCGGCTTTGGCCATGAGGGCGCGGGCCTTGTCGAGATCGGGGCCGCGATAGGGTGATATCACGCCGGCTTTATGGCCGGCCAGACCGGGCGGAATGGGCCCGTCGTAGAGCACGTTGGCCGAGTTGTAAAACGATTTATTGATCTCGCCGGTGTCGATGGCGAGCGAGATGGCCTGGCGCAGATACCGGGCCCGCTCGCCCTGGCCGACGATCGGGTCGTCCATGTTGAAGCCGCGGTAGATGAAGTCCAAAAGCGCCAGGTTGTAGTGGCCGAGGCCCTCGTCGCGAAAGGCCCGGCGGAGATTCAATTGATCGTCGTACACCACGGGCTGGTATTCGGCCGGCACCTGCACGATGTCGAGGTCGCCGACGCGAAATTTGAGCCACATGGGCTGTTCCTGTTCGTAAATGTGAAATACCACGCCGTCGACGAAGGGCACCCGCTGTCCGGCCGGGCCGAGCAGCCCGCGTTTTTCCAGCGCTGGCGACGCCTCGGTGGGGTAGCGCTCTTCGCGGAAGGTGGGATTGCGCCGGTAGATCAAGCGGCTGCCGCGAGTCCACGAAATCAGCCGGAACGGCCCGGTGCCGATGAGGCGGCTGGAAAACTCGTCGCCGTAGTGCTGGGCGCACTCGCGCGGCACCACCGCGGTATAGGTCATGGCCAGAATGTAGAGAAACTGGGGAAACGGCCGCGTGAGCTCGATTTGCAGCCGGTAGCGGTCGATGACGCGCAGACCCGGAATGTCGGCGTCCCAGTCGAACGGCGCACCCAGGGGGCGATCGTTCATGCGCTTCTGAAAGGCGTCGAAACCGACGACGCGATTTCGGTACAGCCACCAGCCGCCCGGTCCCAGGTCCCGGTCGGCCATGCGCATCAGCGAGTAGATCACGTCGCGGGCGACCACCTCGCGTCCCTTGCCATCGGTCGCGGCAAAGCACGGGTCGTCCTGGAAATACACGCCCTGTTTGAGCTCGATGGTATAGGTCCGCTTGTCCTCGCTGAGCTCGGGCATGGCGGCGGCCAGGAGCGGGCGCAGTTTGAACGGCTGGATGAGATACTCGTAGGAGAACAGAGTTTCGTAGGACTGGGCGCGGACCAGGGTGTCGTACTGGCTCGACCGGACCACCGGGTCGAGCGAGCCGACCCGGGCGCGGACCGGATAGTGCAGGATCTTGCGGCCGCGCTCCCATTCGGGAACCCGCTTGCAACCGGCCGCAAGGGCCGCCAACCCGGTCGTGCCGACCATGGCGAGGATGACCAGCGCAGTTGCCGGGCCAGCCAAGAGCTGTGACCGGCCGCCCGGCCGGCCAGACAATCGCCCGATGGAGTAGCCACCGCGTACTGTCATCCCGGATAGTCTCGCATAGATCGGGCGGGCACATCGCGCGGTGTTTGTGCAAAGGCGTCAAGGGCGCATTTCGTGATCCACAAAGGGTTCGGTGATAGCCTTGCCAGGTCGGAGCGGCTGGAGCGACTTTACAAACTCAAGGGGATACCGTGCAATACGAGATAGAAGATCGAGCGAGCAGTTTTCTCCACAAGGGGCTCGGTGGCATCAAGCTGGGTGGATTTCGCGGCCAGTGGTCGCACCTGTGGTCGGTGGCGGCCGCCGTGATCGTCATCATCGTGGCCGTGCGTTCGTGCATCACGCTCGAGCCCGGCCAGGTGGCCGTGCGGGTCAACAACATCACCGGCAATCAGTCCACGTTGACCCAGCCCGGTCTGGTGATGAGGCTGCCGTTTGGCGTCCACGCGGTCCACATCCTCGACGCCAGTCCGCAGACATTCACCATGAAGGGCGACCAGAATGTCGATGAGCTCAATGTAAAACGGATGACGGTGCGGGCCAGCGACGGGTCCAATTTTGTCTTCAAGGACACCTCGGTCATTTTTCGCGTGATCGGTGACCAGGCCCAGGCGGTGGTTCGCGATGCTGGCCTGAGCAACGGATTTCGCAGCTGGATGAGGCCGTATACCCGATCCATTCTGCGCGACGAATTCGGCCGGGAGTCGACCATCAGTGTGTCCAACCCGGCCAATTTTGGCGAGGCCACCGAGCGGGCCCGCCAGCGCATGAACGAGGCGCTCAGCCAGCACGGTATCGAGATCACCAAGATCGTCACGCCCCGGCCGCGCTTCAACGAGGACTACGAGAGTCTGATCGAGAAGCGCAACGAGGCGGAAAACCAGCTCACGGTGATCGCCTCCGAGCTCGACCGTGCGGTGACCGACCGGCAGCGCCGGCTGGCCGAGGTCGACCGGGATCAGAACAAGATCATCCAGGAGAAAAAAGCCCAGTTCGAGGCGGCCCTGGCCACGGCGGTGACCGAGCAGGCGCAGACCAAGCGCATGGTCGACGAGCTGCACATCGAAAATGTCAGCGTGGGCCAGGCCGCTCTGAGTGCTGCCGAGCGGCAATCGCGCGAGCTTTCCGGCGAGCTCGACGCCAAGTATCGGGCCCGCAAGGCCGCGATCGATGCGTTCCGGCGTCAGCCGGTAGAGCGGGTCATGGAGCGGCTCGGCGAGCGGCTCAAGGGCGTCACCATCAACATCGAGCCGTGGGCCGGCGATGCCACGCCGTCGCGGGTGCAGCTCGAACAGCTGGGGGGAAACCGATGAATGCGCTCAATCGCATCTCGATATTTGTCTGCCTCGGCACGGCCGTGCTGTGGTTTTTTTCCGCCCTGCTTCTGGTCGAGGTCGCGCCCAGCGAGATCGGCGTGCGCCAGAGTGCGCTGACCGGGGTGTCTGACGAGGACCTCGGTCCGGGCTGGCACTGGAGCATTCCCGGCATCCACAAGATCACCGTGTTGCCGGCCAATTATCAGTTTCTCGATTACACCGATGACAGCGTCGGCCCTCAGGAGCCGCTGCAGATCCGCACCAAGGACAACAACATCGTACATCTCGATGTGTCGGTGCCGATCCGCATCGTGAAGGGCCGGGCCCAGGCGCTGGTCAAGGCGGGCAATCACGCCCGCGACTCGGACGGCCGCTATCGTTTTCAGCGCCTGGCCGAGGACACCACGGTGAGCGTGTTGCGCGAGCACCTCGCCGAGCTCGACAGCAAGGGCTTTTACACGTCGCAGAAGCGCATCGACGTCGCTGCATCGACGTTAAACCTGCTCAATCAGTCGCTCGAGGATCTCAATGTCGAGGCCGAGGCGGTGCTCATCCGCGCGGTCCGTTTTCGCACCGAGTACGAAAGCCAGTTGCAGCAGATTCAGCTCAACGAGCAGAACAAACTGCTCGATCAGTCCAGACAGCGAGTCGCCGATCAGCAGCAAACCCTGGACAACTACGTACAGGGCACCAATGCTCTGGCTGCGGCGCGCGAGCAGGAATGGATCAAGCGCCAGGCCGAACTCGAGCGCGCCTATCAGGTCGGCTTTATCGATGTCCAGGGCGACAATACGCCGGGCGCGGCCAGGCGTGCTCTGACCGGCCTGAGCGCCGAGGGTCGGGTGACATTGCAAACGGCTGCGGCCGCGGTGTTTGGCGTCGAATCGGCCGATGACCTCGGCGAGGCCTATCTGCTGGGCATCAAGAATATCGAGGCCGAGACGCGCGAGTACGCCAAGCGGGTCACTGCCGAGGCCAATGCCATTGCGGCTCGGTTACAAGCCGAGGGCGAGGCCAAGCTGGCCGAGGTGCGCGGCCGGTTTGAATCTCGTATCAACGCGCTTTTGAACAGCCCGGCCGGGCGGGCCTACGTGGCGTGGAAAACCGCGGCAAATATCCAGTTTTCCGAGACTCTGACCTTTCACTCGTCAGATGGCATCCCGTCGGTGCTCAGGCTGCGCGATTTTGCCGGGAAATTCATGAACCGATAGGCCGCGCCTTGTCGATGCCGGGTGCTCGGCAGCAATCTCACCCGCGCGCACCGCCCGCGATCGCCCTCAATAGACGCGCGGGACGTCGCCGAGGTTGGCGTAGATGGTTTTGAGCTGGGTGTAGCATTCAATCGCCGCCAGTCCGTTCTCGCGGCCCAGGCCGGACTCTTTGTAGCCGCCAAAGGGGATCTGTGGTGGCACCGCATTGTAGTCGTTGATCCAGACGCATCCCGCCTGGATGCTGGTTGCCACCCGGTTGGCGCGGGCGAAGTCGCGGCTGAAAACCGCCCCGGACAGGCCGTAGTGGGTGGCGTTGGCTCGCCTCAGTACTTCCTCTTCGTCGTCGAATGGCAACACAGCCATGAGCGGTCCGAATACTTCCTCGCGCACAAAGACCATATCGTCCTGGCAGTCCGCGAACACCGCGGGGCTCAGATACAGGCCATTGGCCAGCGCGCCTTGGTCGAAGGTGTCGCCACCGACCACATGGCGCGCCGGGCTCGCCTTGGCGGCCTCCACATAGGACAAAACCTTTTCGAAGTGCTCGCGGCTGATCAGTGGCCCCATCTGGGTTGCATCGTCGAACGGATCGCCGACCCGAATGGCCGCGGTTCTGCCACGTAGCGCAGCGACGAAATCCTCGTATATGGCGCGTTGCACAAATACCCGCGTGCCATTGGAACAGACCTGGCCGGACGAGTAGAAGTTGGCCGACAACACCGCGTTTAACGCGTTATCAAAATCGGCATCGGCAAACACGATCAGCGGCGACTTGCCGCCCAGCTCCAGTGACACGTTCTTGAGCGTCCGGGCCGAGTCGGCCATCACGATCTTGCCGGTCTCGACCGACCCGGTCAGGGTTATTTTGGCCACCCCGGCATGGTCGACCAGTGCCGCGCCAGTATCGCTGGCACCCTGCACGACGTTAAAAACTCCGTCCGGCATGCCGGCCTCGGTATAGATCTCGGCCAGCTTCAATGCGGTCAGCGGCGTCTGTTCGGCCGGCTTGAATACCATCGTATTGCCACAGGCCAGGGCGGGCCCGGACTTCCACATGGCGATCTGAATCGGGTAATTCCACGCGCCAATGCCGGCACAAACGCCCACAGGCTCGCGGCGAATCATGGCAAAGGCCGCCGGCGGTAGGTCGACGTAGTGCCCGTGAAGCGATTGGGCGACGCCGGCAAAGTACTCGAGCACCTCGACACCGGTAATGATGTCTACCGCGCGGGTTTCGCCGATGGGCTTGCCGGTATCCAGGGTCTCGAGCTGCGCCAACTCCTCGTTGCGGTCGCGAAGAATGCTGGCCGCGCGCTGCAGGATTCGGCCGCGCTCCGCGCCGGGCTTGCGGGACCAGGTCTCGAATGCCCGTGCCGCCGACGCAACTGCCCGGTCGACGTCCTCCCGGGCAGCGATTTCGACCTCGCAAATGACCCGCTCGTTGCCCGGATGGCGCGACTCGAACGTGCCCGCAGACGCGGCGTCGCGGTAACCGCCCCCGATGTAATTGCGCTGCCTCGGCAGGGTCGAGTCCGGATGAAAAAACCCCTGCGATTCATTCGATGTCGAGTTTGCCGCGGTTCCACGTGCCTTCATGTTGTCTCCCGATGGTAGCCTGTGGGCCCGATCCCCGATACTCGATCAGGGCGCCACGCCGATCCGAACCGAATCATATGGCCCGATAATAATCAACATAGTCTGCTGTCAGGGGAGTATTACCCACAATCAAATCACTCGCCTTTTCCGCCATCATCATGACCGGCGCATAGATATTGCCATTTGTGATGTACGGCATCGTGGAAGCATCGACCACGCGCAAGCCCTGCACACCGTGAACTCGCATGGAGTCGGGATCCACAACCGCCATGTCGTCTTTGCCGATCTTGCAGGTACCCGCCGGGTGAAGCGCAGTTTCAGCGTCTTTGCTCACCCAATCGAGGATGTCCTGCGGACTCTGTACAGCCGGGCCAGGCGAGAGCTCGCCGCCGTCGAAGTCGGCAAGGGCTGGTTGCCCCAGGATTCTTCGCGCCAGCTCGACGGCCTCCACCCATTCGCGGCGATCTTGCGCGGTCGACAGATAGTTAAATTCTATCGAGGGATATGTTCTCGGGTCAGGCGACTTGATCTTCACCGACCCCCTGGCGTCGGAGGTCATGGGTCCGACGTGGACCTGGTAGCCATGACCGCTTGCTGGACAGGAGCCGTCGTAGCGCACAGCCAGTGGCAAAAAGTGGAACATGAGATTGGGATAGTCCACGTCGTCGTTACTGCGCACAAAACCACCCGCTTCAAAGTGGTTTGTCGCTGCCACACCGCGATGGAAGAGCAACCACTGAACGCCCGGCCAGATCTTGCGATACCATTTTAGATTCGGATTCATGGAGATTGGCTTTTTGCAGCTGTGCTGAACATAAACCTCCAGGTGGTCCTGGAGATTTTCTCCCACTCCGGGCAGATCCATTACCACGGGGATATGCAATTGTTCCAGCTCACGTGCGTTGCCAACGCCGGATAGCTGCAAAAGCTGGGGAGAGTTGATGGTTCCTGCGCAGACGATGACCTCGCCGGCCAAATACCTTTCTGCTCCACACTCCACTCCGATCGCGCGATTCTTTTCAAAAAGGATTTTCGTGGTCAGGACGCGTGTTTTTACGGTTAGATTTTTGCGGTGGCGGACCGGGTGCAGGTATGCGCGCGCCGCGCTCAGGCGACGCCCGCTCCTGATATTGCGATCAAAGAGAGCAAAGCCTTCTTGCTTGTAGCCATTGAGGTCATCGGTCAACTCGTAGCCGGCCTGCTCCGCGGCGGCGAGAAATGCCGCAAATAGTGGGTTTTTCCCCGGGCCACGCTCGAGCTCGAGCGGTCCCTCGTCGCCGCGATACTCATCACCGCCAGCCAGGCAGTTCTCCATCTTCTTGAAGTAGGGCAGGCAATGGGCATAATCCCAGCGGTCCATGCCCTGGTCGCCGGCCCATCGCTGGTAGTCCATGGGATTGCCGCGTTGAAAAACCATGCCGTTGATGCTGCTGGATCCGCCCAGGACTTTTCCTCGGGCGTGAAATACTCTGCGGCCGTTCAGGCACGGTTCAGGATCGGATTCATAGCACCAGTCATACCGTTTATTGCCGATCGGAATGGTCAATGCCGCCGGCATGTGAATGAAAATGTCCCATCGATAATCACGGCGACCGGCCTCCAAAACGAGGACTCGATTGCCGGACGCTTCGCTGAGGCGATTGGCCAGCACACAGCCAGCTGAGCCTCCGCCAACGACGATGTATTCGTACATCAAAGGTCACCTGCTGCAAGGTAGGGAAATTCAACCTGGTGCGGGCTCGCCGCATCGGGGGTGAGGATAAAGCGGATGGTCGCGATTGGCAAAGCCGCGTGACCGCGCGGGCATGATGTGGGACGCAAGTTGTGTCCCACACTTGCAGAATGAGGGTCATCAGTGATTCTATGGGCAGGTTCGATCCTGTATCTGAAGAGAGTGGTGAACCAACCGACAGCCGTCCGTGCCGAAACCGATTCGGCGATAGAGATCTCCTGCCGCGGGGTTTGGAAAGTATTTGGACAGCATCCACATCGCGTTATCGACACCTTGAACGAGCGGCAATCGCGGCAGGCCACGCTGCGGAGCACGGGCCACGTGATCGCCGTACGAGATGCCTCGTTCGAGGTGCGCAAAGGCGAAACGTTCGTGGTCATGGGGCTCTCGGGCAGTGGCAAGTCGACCCTGGTGCGCTGCATGTGCCGCCTTACCGAGCCCACCCGCGGTGCGATCGTGATCGGCGACCGCGATATCGTAACCCTGGACGAGGCCGAGCTGCGCCAGTTGCGCCGCCGGCGCATGAGCATGGTGTTTCAGCACTTCGGCCTGTTTGCGCACCGCCGGGTCATCGACAATGTGGCCTACGGGCTCGAAGTGCAGGGGATGGCCAGGCGTTCTCGCCTGGCCAGGGCGCAGGACATGATCGAGCTGGTCGGCCTGTCGGGCTGGGAGCAGCATTATCCAAACCAGTTGTCGGGGGGCATGCAGCAGCGCGTGGGGCTGGCTCGCGCCCTGACCGTGGATCCCGACATCCTTTTGTTCGACGAGCCGTTCAGCGCCCTGGATCCGTTGATCCGTCGCGAGCTGCGTTCCGAGCTCGTGAAGCTGCAGCAAACCATGCACAAGACCATCGTGTTCATCACCCACGACTTCGCCGAGGCGCTCGAGCTCGGCGAACGCATCGCCATCATGCGGGACGGGCAATTCGTGCAGATCGGCAGTCCCGAACAGCTGATCACCGCGCCGGCCGACGACTACGTGAGCGCATTTACCCGCGATGTGTCGAGGCTGACAGTGCTCACGGTGTCGAGTATCATGCGCGATTGCGAACAGGTCGGTCAGGCGGTGAGCTCGGATGAGTCGGGCACTGTGTTGCCTGCGGGCACCCGGCTCGCCGACGCGCTGCCCGCCCTCGTCGAACGCGAGACCCCCGTGCTGGTGGCAAACCATGACAATAACGTTGTCGGCTGTGTCGACCGCGCGGCACTGGTCGAGGCGCTGGTTGCCAATACATCTGCTCGATCGCCGAATGGGCGCGCTGAGTCGCCGGCGACATGAGCCTACTCTTGCAGCTGTTCAAAGAAACTGCGAATCGCCGATTGGCCGTGATCGGCACCGGCCTGGCCGGGCTGATCGCGGCGCTTTTTTTGGCACCGAGCGGGGACGCGGCGACCGCGTCGTTTCCCGAGTCCTGGAACCTGGGGCTGCGTGGCGCGGTCGACGATTTTCAGAGCTGGGTCATCGACCATCGAGCCACTCATGTGCTTTTTGCCCGGCTCTTCGATCCGCTCAGTGATGCGATCGAGGGCACTCTGATCCTGGTCGAGGATTTTCTGCTGTGGCAGCCGTGGCTCCTCGTCATTGCAGCGGTGAGCCTGGTCGGTTACGGGCTGGGCGGTGTTGGTCTGGTCGGCGTGTGCGCCGGTGGGTTTTTGTTCATGGGTGTCGTCGGGTTGTGGGAGGCGAGCATGAAGACCTTGGCCCTGATGCTGGTGGCGGTGTTCATCACCCTGGCCATCGGTATTCCGACCGGCGTTCTGGCCGCGCGAAGCGACCGCACAGACCGGATCTTGCGACCGATCCTCGACGCCATGCAGACCGTCCCGGCGTTTGTCTATCTGATCCCGGTGCTGCTCTTCTTTGGCGTGGCACGAGTGCCGAGCGTGGTCGCGACCATCATCTACGCCCTGCCTCCGGTCATCCGCCTGACCAACCTGGGCATAAGGCAGGTCGCGTCCGATGCGGTGGAGGCGGCGCAGATTTTTGGCTCGACCAAATGGCAGATGCTGGTCAAAGTACAGCTGCCCCTGGCCTTGCCATCGATCCTGACCGGAATCAACCAGGCCATCATGATGGCGCTCAGCATCGTGGTTATCGCTGCCCTCATCGGCGCTGGAGGGCTCGGGCGAGAGGTCTTGCTGTCGCTGCAGCGTTTGCAGGTAGGTGCTGGCTTCGAGGCCGGTATGTGTATCGTATTTCTGGCTATCATCCTCGACCGCCTGAGCGGAGCCCTGGGCGCTCTGGTCCTGCGCGGTCGGGCACGCTCTGCCGAGCGGAATACCTCCTGGCATGGCCACGACGGCGGCCACGAGCCTGCTCCGAGTCTGATCGACCGTCTGGTTTGGGCCCCGGCCGACGCGGTGAGCGCGCTGGTGGCGCGGCTGGGTCCCGGCGTCGAGCTGTCGCCTCTGCGCGCCCGACTGCGCAGACACGCATACGCCATTGACTGCGCGATCGTCATCGTACTGTTCAGTGCCTTCGACCTGGTTTTTCCACTGGGTCCGTTTCCCGAGTGGCTGCAGGTCGATTTCGCGTCACCGGTGGATGCGATGGTGCAGTGGATGCGCGATCACCTGTATCGAATTGGCGACCTGCCCATCGGCACAGGTCCGTTCAGCGACTTTCTGACCCTGCACGTGCTCAACCCGTTGCGGGATTTTCTGCGCGAAACGCTGCCATGGCCTGCGGTGGTGTGGGGGGTCATGATGCTGGCCTGGCTGGCCGGTGGATGGCGATTGGCTGTGGGTGCCGGGCTTGGCATGGTGTTGCCCGGCCTGGTCGGCATGTGGCCACAGAGCATGGACACCCTGAGCCAGGTGGTCATCGCAGTGACCGTCACGGTGGCGCTCGCCATACCTCTCGGGGTTGCCGTGGCCCGATATCGCCGATTTGCGGTCGCGATGCGGCCGATCCTCGACACGCTGCAAACCATTCCATCGTTCGTGTACCTGGTCCCGGTGATCATGCTGTTCAGCGTCGGTCGGGTTCCCGGACTCATCGCGTCGGTGCTCTACGCCATCGTACCCGGAATCAAGCTGACTGCGCTGGGTATCAAGCAGGTGCCCAGCTCGGCTGTCGAAGCGGCTCGCGCGTTTGGTGCCACACCGTGGCAGCGGCTCACCCGAGTGGACATCCCGCTGGCCATGCCGACGATTCTCCTCGGCGTCAATCAGGTGATCATGATGGTTCTGGCCATGGTCGTGATTGCCGGGCTGGTCGGTGGCGCGGGCCTGGGCCTGGAGGTAGTCACCGGGTTGGCCAGGAATCAGACCGGACGAGGAGTCGAGGCCGGTCTGGCGATCGCGGCCCTGGCCATTGTGCTCGACCGTATCACGCAGGCCTGGGCCTCGGCGCAAACGCCGCAGCGGTGAACCGTTGACGATGACCGGAAACTTCTTCCCCGCGGGCACTCATCGCGTTGCTTGCTCCGCCGCCACTGGCATCCAGGCGTTCCAGGTGGCCTGGTTTCTGTCCAGCCAGTCCTCGGCCACGTCCCGGGGCGATTTTTTGTCGAGCTCCACGGCCGCGATCATGGCGACCTGTTCGTCGGTGGAGTAACGCATTCGTTTCAGAACAGTGTAGGCGTCCGGGGCTTGCTTCTCCAGCCCGGCAAAGGCCACCTTGAACATTCTATCCGGCGGATAGTCACAATCCACGCCGCCCTCTTTGATCTTGGCGTAGCAAGCCTTGGAGTGGGCGGGCAGTTTGACCTCTGTGAGCTTGTACTTGGCGTGGATGGCGTGCGGGGTCCAGAAGTAGAACAGGACGGGTTCTTTGCGGCTGTAGGCCGAATCCACCGCCGCGAGCACGGCCTGCTCCGAGCCCGCCGATACCACCTGGAGATTGAGCCCGAGGTTCTTGATGATATCGCCGTCGTACTGCACCCAGCTGGGATCGCCGGTCAGGAAGCGGCCTTTCTCGCCGGTTTCGGCAGTCTTGAACAGAGCGGCCCTGGCCGGATCCTTAAAGCCCTCCACGGTCGCGAGCTCGGCGTGTTGCTCCACGACATAGGCCGGAACGTACCAGCCGATCTTTCCGACCACACCGAGCTCGCCGATATTGACGACCACCTTCTTGTTGTCGATGTACTGTTCGATCGCCTCTTGATGGCCGGATGGCCATATTTCCAGGCTGGCGCTCAGGTCGCCAGTGGCCAGCGCGGCCCATTGGGCATTCTCGTCCAGAGTGACCAGTTCGACCTTGTAACCCAGCTTGTCCAGCAGAATCTTGGCCACATTGACATTGATCGACGAGCCGGTCCAGGGATTCTCGGCCAGCTTGATGGTGATCTTGTCGGACGATGCCGCGCTTTTGTCCCCGCGACGCCCGCACCCGGGTGTTGCAGCAAGAAGGGTGAACAGAAACAGGGTCAGCCAGAGCATGGGCGCAATCATGGGTTTCATCGTGAATCCTCGTCGCGGGTATGCAGGATGCGTGAAGGAGCTCGATCGATTGCAACCAGGCATACCATAGAGGGCCGAGTCGCGATAGGCACAGCCCTTACCAGCCCCGCTGAATTGCGTGAAGGTGAGCTCCTGGCTGGGGTAGGCTTGTCCCATGCGTTTCTTCAACACTGCCGGGCCGTGTGATTCGCGCTTCCATTACATGATTCCGGCTGCTGAGCGGCTGCCCGAAGCCTCTCGCATCGTCGATATGGGGGGCTATTTTGTCGTCCATGCTCCCCGCCAGACTGGCAAGACCACGTCTCTGCGGGCTCTGGCGCCGCTCGAGCGCCCGGTCGCTCGAGGAGCGCATTACCTTCGAAAAAGCCCAGACCCCCGAGGGCTATCAAGCGACTGTATTGCGGGCCTGAGCGGGACCGTGGCAGAGCAAGCTCAGCGCTGCCAGGCCCGAAGGCCGACCGCCGGGATATCGATCGCCCGGATCACTCGTCGGCCGGAGTCATGCGCCGGCCGAAAAATAGCAGGACGCCGACCAGTATTGCGATGCCCAGCGGCACGGTGAGCAGAGGAGAGATTCCGTAGCCGGCTGGAATAAACCCGATGACCGCGGCGACTCCGGCACACAGAGTCGCGTACGGCACCTGGGTACGGACGTGATCGATGTGATCGCAGGCCGATGCCATCGACGACATGATGGTGGTGTCCGAGATCGGCGAACAGTGATCGCCATACACCGCCCCCGACAGGACTGCTGCCAGGGTCGCATAGGTGACCGCCTCGCCAGTCGCCGGGTCGACACCAGTCCCCTCGCCGGTGAGCGCAATGGCCATGGGAGCCGCGATCGGAATGACAATGGCCATGGTGCTAAACGAACTGCCCGTGGTCAGAGCGATCAGCGCTGCCACCACAAACGTGATGAGCGGCAAGAAATGAATACTCGGCTGAACTTGAGAAAGAATCCACGACCCGGTCATCAGATGATCCTTGCACATGTCACCAAGCGCCCAGGCCAGAACCAGAATGAGTACAGCGACGACCATCGACTTGACTCCGCTGATCCAGGCGTCCATCGCTTGATCGAGCCGAATGGTCCGCCGCCAAAGGGCCATGATGGCCGCAATGATACTGCCGCCAAATGACGCCCACAGAAGGACTGCATAGGAATCGGCATTGGCGATGATGGTCCGCAACCCGGCCTCGGACGCTCCCTCGCCCAGCGCTGAACGGCCGCTGAAATACAGCCCGACAACCACAATAAGAATGACCGAGAACACCGGAACAACCGCTGTATCGGGACGGGCACGGTCGGGATGCTCGGGCTCCATCTCCGTGATCTCGCGATCCATAAGCGGCTTGGCGTCGGGCGCCACGACCTGCCCACCGTCGAGGGCGCGCCGCTCGGCCCGGGCCATGGGCCCAAAATCGCGCGTGGTAAACGCCACGGCAAACACAAATACAATAGTGAAAAAACTGTAGAAACTGTACGGCAAAATGTCGAGAAACAACTCGTAGCCCTTGCCCTGACCAAAAACCCCCTCCAACAAGCCGATCTGATAGCCGATCCAGGTCGATACCAGGGCCACCGTGGCGATCGGTGCGGCGGTAGAATCGACGATGTACGACAGTTTTTCGCGCGATATACGCATCTTGTCAGTAAATGGCCTGACCGTGTTGCCAACCAGCAAGCAGTTGGCGTAGTCGTCGAAAAACACCACCAGGCCCGATGCCCAGGCAGTGACCATGCCCGATCGCCGACTCGACGCCCGCGCCGAAATGGCATCGACCAGGGCCTTGGTACCACCGCTCTTGGCAATGATCCCCACCATGCCGCCGAGCGCCATGGTGAATAAGATGATGGCCGCATGACCCGAATCGATCAGGGTTTTTGGCAAATATGTATCAAAACAGCGGAGCAACGCAGTAAATGGATCGTAGCCGTGAATGAACAGGGCGCCGCTCCAGATGCCGGCAAACAACGCCAAAAGCGCTTGCCGGATCACTATCGCCAGCACCACGGCCAATAACGGCGGCAAGATCGACACCACGCCAGAAAGCTGGCGCAAGTCCGGTTGCCAGGTCGTAACCACCGTGCGCTCGCCACTTTGCGCCCGCACAGTGATTTTCTCGCCCGGCAAAACCTTGGTAAGTTTGGCCTTGCCATCGGCAAAGGTGGCGATTTGTGTCAGCGGCTGGCCTTTTTGATCGGTCACCCCGACAAGATCCGCCGGACCACAAAAATCAGCCACCGCCTTGCCATCACCATCCACCGCAGTGATCTCGAGATCGATTGTGAGATCGCCGACCCGATAGTCGCGTACCGGCGCGATCTCGAATCCAGTCACCTCGGCCGGAGGCGGCGAGGCCAACAGCAACAATGCAGCAAACCAGGTCATCGCCCGCAACAATAGCTCAATCGCTGCCAGTTAGACGAGACCGAGCACAGTTTTTACTCGGACGATAGGCCATCTCGCCCACACGCCAACACGGCCGCCAGGGCCCAAATCCCCCATATCCCGATCAAACCCCACCGCCCGCTGGATTTTTGATCATGGCGAACCATCGATACACCCCATCCTCGAACTCACACGCGCATGGTCGAGCACCCGATACGCCGGTTGTGCGATCAGAATAATCAAGGACGATCGCTGCCAAAAATTAGGTCTATCGATAAGATGAATTCTTAGTTCAGAGATATATATATTGATTCGGCAACATGTGGATTGATCAATGGAGGTTAAAAATGGCGCCCGAATCGCTGGCACTGATCTCGACAGGGACCGATGGCAACGAGTCCGCGATATCTGGAGATTCATCGCCGACCGATATCGGTGCCGGCGCGAGCAACTCGTGGGTATAACGCGCGGCGTATAATCCCCATTCGAGAAGGCCATGAACAAACTGTTGCAGCCGCTCGGTGTAGATATGAAGGTCGATGAATGATGAGCGGGTGAGAATTCGCGAGGCTGCAGCGTACATCGCCGCAGTATCCCGGTTGTGCATCTCGAGCACGATCTGCATGGCATCGGGCAGCGCAGTGCCCCGGTGATGGCAGATCGAGGTCAGCAGGTTGATGGTATGGCCAGAACTCGATTCTCGGGTATAGGACAGAAGATCGTTGGCGTAGACAGCGATTCTGGTGGCGATACGCCGCAGGTTGTCGAGCTCAACACTGCGCAGCAAGCTGCCGGGTATTTGCAGTCCATAAACGAGCTGGACAAAGTTGGCAAAGACACAAACTGCCGCCGAGGCGAGCCGTATCTGTAGTAGTTCGTCGACGGTGGGAATGCGACCGGATGCTTTGAGTCGGGTCTCTCGATCGACTCCCGTGAGCCATTCTCTCACGTCTTCGGCAAAGTAGCGCAGCCACTCGTCACTGGCTCCAGTCCGGACCAATCGCAACCGCAAATCGGCAATTGCCCGGTACAAAGGACGATCGGGCAACAGAGCAGAATCGCCGATTTGCAAATAGCGGGGCACAATGGTCAACAGCTCGGGCAGTGGACAGTCTTCGGTCTGAACTCCGACATCGCCGTCGTACATATCGTCAATCGCAAACGCGAGGCCGCACAGTGCATCACTGATGATCTGGTGGTCGCGAGGAGTGGCGTCGGGCCATGCCACCGAGGCGAATGCACCGCTCTCGATTGCGCGAAAGTGCTCTACTTTTTTGGAGTTAGCCTCGCAAATGCCAACCCGGCCCAGCCAGGCCAGGGTCTTGGCCGATAGTTCTGCAGCAGCGGCAATGCGATCTGCCACGCGATCGACCTTGACGGGATAAATAAGTTCATCAGAGCGAATGGGCAGTATCATTTTGCATTGGCGTACATGTGAACGTTAAAAATTACACTATACCTCCACTGACGCCTCTATCCACGTATAGATGAGAATCACTGTGGTAATGACCACGGTGATCAGACCGAACGGTCTATCGATTTCAGCTATTTGCTGGCGAATCTACCCTCGCTCGTCGAAGCATTGCCGCTTCTCGGGATATCGCCCCACGTAACAGAAGTTCTCATGAACAACTGTCGTATAAGCCAGATAACACAACTGACAGAGTGCGATCAAATGTTTCTATTCGCAATGAGACATGCAAACATGTTTTTTGCATTGCTGATACGCAACTCGACTTGATTGCACGGAAACTTGAGCAGCCTTTGTTCCCTCCGGCATCTCAATGAGAGTCAGCCAGGGGCAGAGCTGGGACAGTTCCATGCGGCTCGCAATGCCAGTGCCCGCATTGACCCGGGCACTGCTCGAAGCTGGACGCTCCGTCGGCAGGTCGGGCCCATGCCGATTGGGTCCGATCTATTTACCAATACGCCAGTTAGTAGTCAAGGGTACGTAAAAACGTACCCTTCAGTGTTTGGCCAGGGTTGAACGCGTCCAAGATCGAGCCATAACAGAGCTGGGTCACGGTCTGGGTTGGGTAGAATAGGGACTGGCGACGGCGGGGACGTCTCGACAGAAACCAGACGACTATCCGCCACGATATTCAATGGTCTATGGCCCAGCTGGGGTGTCGCTCGGGTTACCTTTGAGACGTATCGGAATTCGAGAATGAGCGCCATGAACTGGTTCCTCGCTGAGTTGGGCAAGGCCGATCCCGGTATCCGGCGTAGCGCGCGATTGGTGGTTTTGTTTTCGCTGGGCACTGCCGGCGTCGCCATTGTGTTCAGCCCGATCAGCTACTGGGTGAGCGGGGCCCTGCCGGGCATCTTTGTCGCCATTGTTGCCCCGCTGATCGCCGTTTCGGCATTCGTGGTGCGCTGGACGAAATCTCCGTTCGCTGCCATCCAGTGGTATCTGGTATCCCTGTGGATGCTGTACACGGGGTTCGGTCTGCTAGTCGGCGGGATGACGACGCCGGCATTTCCGGCCTACTCGGTGCTGATTCTGGGCGCGACATTTCTCGCCGGGCGGCAATCCGGTGTGGTGTGGACCGCGATCTGCATCGTGTCGATCCTGGTGGTCTGGCAGGTGCGGGGCCGGTGGATTCCGCTGGCAGAGATTTCACCCAAGGATCTGGATCTACTGCTCGTCCTGGCGGTTATCGCCATTCTATCGCTGGTCTGTCTGCTCGCCCTGCTCTACGACCGGGCCAAGAATCAGGCACTTGCCGAGCTGCGTCAAGCCAACGAGCGGACCTCTCAGATGATCGTCCAGCTCGAGCACGCCAGTCAGCGTCTGGTGTCATCATCCGAGAAGTTTCTCGGTTCACACGATGCCGACCAAGGCCTGGTCGGACAGATGTTGCAGAAAGCCCGTGACGGTCGCACGGCCATGGAGCAGTCGCAGCTGAGCATTTCGGGAATGATCGACCAGTATCGTCAGATCTCGAGCCGGGTGCAGCGCCTCTACGAGCAGTCGACTGTGATCGTAGAGATCGTCGATACCATCGACCGGATTTCGGATCGTCTGGATCTGATGGCTCTCAATGTGGGCATCGAGGCGGCGCACGGCGGCGAGAGTGGCAAGCAGTTTTCGATATTGGCCGGCGATATGCGGCTTCTGGCCGAGCGCGTGCTCAAGGAAACCCGCCAGATCAAGCGGGCGCTGCGCCAGGTTCAAAAGCAAGTCGGTCAGGTTCTCGAGTCGAGTGTGTCGGGCCAGGAGCTGACTGAGGAGAGCGCGCAGACTGTCTCGGAGCTGGCCGCGACGCTCGACGATATCTACCGATTGATCGAGGAAGCCCAGGGAGCGACCGGCCAGATGACCGCCGATACGCTGGATCAGATCAATGCGGTGCGCAATCTGGTCAGCGCGGCCGTCGATACCGGGCACGTGGCCTGACGGCAGCGTGCGGCCCGATCACCGGGACGGTAGCGACGTGGGTGGCGGTTCGGTGCCGTAGTAGCCAACTGCACCGAGTCGCTGGCTGCCGCGCGGGGCGAGGAAGTTGCCGCCCACGGTATAGGCCACGCCACTGGTGTCGAGCCACACTGCGTGCAGGTCGGCGAAGGGCGGCTGCTCGGTCTCGTCAGACCACTGTCCGTCGCGTAAGCGCATTTTCACCCCACCATTTCCAACCACGAGAACCTCGCCGTCGGGTGCGACCGAGACGCCGTTGAGTACCGAGGCGGGAATACCGGTATTCACGATCGACCACGCGCTGCCGTCGTAGTGCAGGACGCGCGCGGGCGCGCCGCCGACTGCGTACACGTCGTTTGCACTCGCGCCAAATACGGTGGTCAGAATGATCTTGTCGGCCTCGACGCCGCTTTGCTGCACCGCCCAGTTGGCGCCGTCGTAGTGCAGCACCGTACCGTTTTGGCCGACCGCAAATACGTCGTTGGGCGAGCTGCCCCACACCTTGTTCAGAGCACCGCCGATCGGTACTGCCGAGGAGTCGGGTGTCTCATCGGTCCAATTGGCACCGTCGTAGCGCAAGATCACCGCGGTCGGCGGTTGGGCCAGGGCATCGCCCCCCACCGCCCACAGATCGGACGGGCTTTCGCCCCACACTCCGAACAGGGTGAGGTTGGTGGGGCTGGTCATGGCCTCGGCCGAGCCGTTTCGAATGCGGTAGATGGCTCCCTGTTCGCCGACTGCAAAGACATCGCCCTGGTCACCGGCACCATAGGTGCCCCACACCCACCAGAACGCGTCAGCGGCGTCGCTCGCGATCTCCTTCCAGGTCGAGCCGTCGTAGTGTGCGAGCAACGGGCCGCGGGAGCCGCCGAGCCCGCCGCCGACCAGATACACGTCGTCGGGACCCGAGCCCCATACGCTCAGCACGACCCGGTCGAGGTCGTCGCCGTCGAAGACTTGAGTCCAGGCCGGTTCACCGTCCCCATCTCCATCGGAGCAGCCAGACGCAAACACAGCGAAAACAGCACATGCAAGGCGTAATTTCATGATCAATAGTCCTTTGCGATATTCTGCGATAGAAGTTAGTCCTCGACGCAAATGGCCATTGCGCGGTCTCTGACCTCGCGGGGCACCGGGCCCTGGCCTTCATGGGAAAAGTCGACCAGCGGGTCGCCACTGCTATCGAGTAGTTGAGTCAGGTCGTGTGTGGTACCCGATTCGTCGGTGAACGTATACCGACCAGTGCCAAAACCGTAGGTCTGGCGCGCCTTATCGGTGCTGCAGCTCTGACTCTGGTCGGCGTGACAGAGCGAACACGGCTGGGGCTTGGTCGATACCACGTGCGGGGCATCGACCGCCCAGTTGAAGCCGACCTTGCCGCTCGCTGTGGTGCGCACTCGATCGGCAAAATAGGTGAAGTACTCGCCGTCTGGGTCCTTGTCGATGGCGGTCAAAAAGACCTGCATGGACGGACAGAACGAACCGATCTTGCCGCGGTGATTCTGGCCCAGGAAATACAGGTCGAGCGAGTAATCCTGCCGTCCCGTGATCTCGGCGCCAAAGGTCGCCACCCCGGTCAATAGATCGCTCTTTTTCTGGCTGTAATCCATGGTTACATGGCAGCCAAAGCAGTACTGGCGATAGGCGGTATGGCAGCCGTCGCACTCGATGACCTCGGTGTGGCTCAGCCCGCTCTCGGCATCGCGACCCATGATCTCGGCCATGCGGGGGCGGTTGCCGCTGGCGATGAGCTGGCTAACCTGGGCCACCGGCAGATCAGCGCCGCCCTTGACCGGTTTGAGCCAGATGGTGCCATCGCTTTTGCGGTACAGATTTTTGAGCGGATCGCCGTTACAGTTCCAGAATTGATCGGGCCGGCCGGTTTTCGGCTGGCAGTAGGGGCTGGTCCCGCCCCGGATCAGAGGCGGCGTCGCCATTCCCTCGCGAATCGCGCTATCGATGTTGCCGTGGCAGTTTTCACAGCGAATCGATACCTGAAATTTGGCCGTGGAATAGAGCCGGCCGTCGCCGTGCACGTCGCGGCCGACGTGGCAATCGGCGCAGGCCATCCCGGCTGTGTAGTGAACATCGGGCGGATAGCGGGGATCCGAGGCCGCGTCGAGATAGAACTCGGGCGGGTGGTTGTGCAGCATTTCGCCGATGTTGGGCAGAGGCGGCTTCTGGGTAAAGCCGTATTCGATGACCCCGCGGTAGAGCAGTCCGATGCGCGCGCCCTGATAGTGGCAGTGTTCGCACTGATTCTCGGGAATGGCCACGGTGAGCTGGTGTTTTTCGGGATGGGGCGGTTGCTCGCGTATCGCCGAGGGATCGGATGACAGCGAGATGCCGTCGTCGTTGTACAGCATGTGACAGGCGGTACAGCCCGACGACCGGAAGTTGCCGCGCGCCTCATTGCGGCCGAAATTGCCCTGATGACAGTGGGTGCAGTTTTTGGGCAGGTAGTGATCCATCGCCGTGGCAACCGTGTCGCGCGGTGCATCCTCGGGCGGGATTACCGCCTGGACGAGATCGGTGACTGCCCCTTGCGGCGCCGGTTCGGGAAACGCCGCATCGCTGATCGACTGGCTGCCGTATAAACCGGGCCGATCCTGCAGGCCGGCTTGAAAGCGCGGGACATTAAAATGGCCGACAAACGTGGCCATGGTCGAACGCGGCGCACTGTCCACGATCGATTGGTGGCAACCCGAGCCACCCGCGGGGGAAGCCGATCCGCAGCTCTGGCCGGCCACCCGATAATCGCCGGGGTTGACGAAGCGGAGATAATCGGGATCGACCTGGTCGAGCTCGTTGGTCGATAAGTTGCGCAGATAACCCCGGCGATCGGCCACCCATTGCGGCGCCGGAGCGACGTGGGCGCCGTCTTTATCCTCGGCATCTCCATCGCCACCGTGACAGTCGGTGCACGAGAGCGGCTGTGCGGGATGGGCCAATTCGATGCCGTTGGGCCGGCCAGAAGGGCCATGGCACGACGAACTCTCGCAGCTCTGGTAGATCGAAACGTTGTCACCACAGCCGAGATGGACGAGCGCCACCGCCAACACCGCCGGGATACGCAGACGTAGTGTGCAAGCGAGAAGGGTCACACCGCCACGATACACGTTGTTCGGGTCCTCGTTGTCGGGATACACGTTGCTCGACACGGTTTCTTCGATCTCGTGGCCCGGGCGACTCCACCCGGGAAGAATTCCGCGTTGCATTGTCGCCGAGACGTCGGAACGACTGATATTCAGTTGCTCACCGACCATCCCAGATCGAGCGCGATAGGCCGTCAGATCCGACGCAGAACGCCATTGGCCGTAGCAGACACCATGCGGCCCTCGGTGTCCGTGACGGTGACCTCTACATCGACCGTTTTGTCCTGGATGTCGCGGTCGTCACCCAGCTCCTCGGAGCTGGCCACGATGGGGATCAAATACAGGCGCTCGTCACTGCGACAGAACAATCGCTCGAGTGCGCTGTCGTCCTTGGTCGCAGTTCGCGCCGGCCCGGTCTCGGGCTGATAGGTCACCGTCATGCCAATTCTGACAAAGCGCTCGAGGTTGGTCGCCCGAATGGCGAGCTGGACGGCCAGGAAGGTCTGACCGTTCGACGAAAGGGGTATATCACCACCACGCTCGAGATCGGTAAAATCCAAAAACGTGATGGGATCGGGTACTCCCAGTTCGAGAGTGGGCTGTCCTGTCACGGCGCAGTCCTGGTTGCCATTCATCGGCTCACCGCCCGAACAGGCAACGAACAGCCCCGCACAGGATACGACCAAGAGCGCGTGGACCACAGATAAAGTATAGGGGCGTCTCTCGATAACGGTCAACGGAGGCTCAGCCCCCAAGTGTGGGGACGTAACCCCAGCCACGTCGACCGCTGACCATGCGAATTCGCGAAATTATTGCGTAGCGTGCTTTTTGAGGTGTGGCCCGTTACTTGCTTAGAGCTCTTCTAACTATGATGACGCAGCGTTACGGATTGATTGCTGTTTTTATGTCCCTCGCCTTTGTTCTGTCCATGGCGTGCCAGGGCGAGTTCGAGTACGTAGATCCCGATCCCGGTATGGGCAACGGTATGACGAACGGTACGCCCCAGGAGTTCTTTACGGCCAATGTGGCCACTGGACTGAAAAACGAGTGTGGCAATTGCCACAAGGGAGATGCTCCGATCGGCCCGGCTTTCATGGGCAACGCGGCTGCCGACACGTATACCGCCGTTCTGGCTGCAACCCCGTCGGCTCAAAATGCCGGGAAGTCCATTGTGGCCAAGGGAAATCCCCAGGGGAGCATACTGCTCACGTATGGCGTTCATCAGCCCGGTCCGGCCCTCTCAGCCAATCTCATGACTCAAGTTCAAACCTGGATCGAGATGGAGACGCCGTAATACATCGGCTGCGCACCACTGGCGGCGATGCCTCGGTGGATCGCCGGGCACGGCGGTTTGCGACGTTGTCGAGAAATGATGGCCAGGGGCTCGGGTAGAGTCGGGCCACATGAATCCGGTTGCAGCGCTCACTCTGTATCCTCTCTGGGCAGTGGCCACTGCCGTGGGGGTGATCGCGCTGCGGCTGGGCGGTCAGGTCAGCGCCGGGTTGGTGGCAGCGTGCTTCACGCTGGCGCTGTGGGTGACAGGCCTCATCCTGTTCGAACATCCCGGCACATCGCAACTGGCCGAGCGGGTCTTGCCATCGGGCATGCTGGTCGCCGGCGGGTTTGTCCACGCGGGCATCGATCTCATGTCCACAGCGAGCCGCTGGCCGATATAGGCGGCGTATGGCTGGGGCATTGCAGTCGCGCTGACCGGGGCGCTCTGGCCAGCTCTGTATCTGGCTCCGGGGTTATCTGGTCCGGGTGCGGTTTTCTGGCCCATGGCAGCGCTCTCGTTGGCCGGCAATGCGGCGACTGTGCTGGGGCTGGTCCGCGCAGCACGACGCTGCCGGGGCAAGCGATCGCGTCGGCTGTGGGCGGTGGCAGTGGGAGCAGTGTGCGGTGGTCTGGGCGGTGGCGGTGCCGTGACCGCACACGTCTACGGCATCGCCAGCATACTCTGGGCCGCGCCACCGCTGCTCGTGGCCATCGGGCTGGTTTCCTATGCTGTACTCGGTGGCGAGATCGGGCGGCGCCGCGATCTGATCGAGCAAGGTCTGGTCTACGGTCTGATGACCGCTGTATTCTCGGCCTTCGGGGTGGTGGCTTTTTTCGCCATTCTGCCTTATCTGGCCCCGGGCAGCGGACGAAGTGTCGCCTGGCTCATCATCGTGGTGTTCTTTGCGACCTTGCCGCTCGACGGCCTGCGCATGCTCCTGGTCGAGAGCTCGGGACGGTGGCTGTTTCGCCGCCCGTCCGGGGTTCGCGATCTGGCCGATGAGGTCGATCGCAGCGAGACCCGCGCCGAGCATGCCGAACGCCTGGCCGAGATCGGCACCATGGCCAGTGCGGTCGCCCATGAGATCCGCAACCCGCTCGGCATCATCGCCGCTCAGGCCGCGTTGCTCGAGCGTCGCGGGGCGCCGGCCAGCAGTGTGAATGCGCTCAGGCAGCAAGTCGACCGCACCCGGCGTTTTGTCGACGGGCTGTTGCGCTACGGCAGGCCGCGACCACTGCGTTTGGGCACGGTGGCCGTGGCCGCCGCGATCGAGCACGCCATCACCGATGTGGTCGCGGCCGCGAGCGGCACCACGCCGGCATTCGACACCGACCTGGAAGCGGTGCGCAGGGCAGAGATCGAGGCGGATGCCACCGCGTTCGGCGATGTGCATCGGGCCATTCTCGACAATGCGGTGGCGGCGCTACACGGCTCGGAGCGGGGCTGTATCGACGTGCGAGCCAGCGCCGATGCGGAATGGATCGAAATCGCGATCAGCGACAACGGACCCGGAGTGCCCAAAGAGCTCGAAAATTCGCTGTTCGAGCCGTTTGTGACCGGCCGCGGTCGCGACTCGGCCCATCCGGGTACAGGGCTTGGTCTGGCCATCTGTGCCCGCTGGCTGGACCGTCACGGGGGCAGTATTGCGCACCTGCCGGCCCCGGCCGGAGGAGCGCGCTTCATTACCAGATGGCCGCGCAGGGTCTCGTGACACTCACCTTGTTTGCATTGCCGGCGAGGTGAGATTGTACGGCATGGCCGAGGTACTGCTACTGGTCGACGACGATGACGCATTTCGCAGCGTCTACCGCGAGCTCCTGGGCGACATCGGATACGAGGTGATCGATGCAGGCACGGCCGATGCGGCCCGCTCGGCCTTCACCGTTCGAAGTCCGCGCCTGGTGGTTCTCGATCTCATGTTGCCACCTTCGGGCCGGGCCGACCAGGGGGCCGCTCTGTGTCGACAGCTCTTGGGCGAAAAACCGGCTACCAAGATCATCGTGGTATCGGGCAGTGCCGACACCCAGCTGGCCTTGCGAGTGGTCGAGCAGGGCGCCTACGATTTCATGACCAAGCCGATCGAGCCCGATGTGCTGATCAGCGTGCTCGGCCGCGCCGAGGCCCGATTGCGTCTGGAAGATCGCGTGGCCGAACTGGAGACCTCGCTGGCCGCTCCGGCGGACGGCTCGGGACTTGTCGGCTCGTCGCCGGCGATCCGCGCAGCGTGCGAGCTGGCCGAGCGTGTAGCACCGAGCGATTTGCCCGTGCTCATCAGCGGAGCCACTGGAACTGGCAAAGAAGTGTTTGCCCGCCACGTCCATGCCTGCAGTCGGCGCGGCGAGGCAGCGCTGGTTGCCATCAACTGTGGCGCGCTCAATGCCAATCTGCTCGAAAGTGCCCTCTTTGGCCACCGCAAGGGCGCTTTTACCGGCGCGGTGAGAGATCAGGATGGGCTCTTTGTCGCCGCTCATCGGGGAACTTTGTTCCTGGACGAGATCGGCGACATGGATCCGGCGCTGCAGGTCAAGCTGCTTCGCGCCGTCGAAGCCGGCGAGGTCATGCCGGTTGGTGCGATTACACCGGTGCCCGTGGACGTCCGCATCGTGTCGGCCACTCACCGTCCGTTGAGCCAGCTGGTCGAAGAGGGCCGCTTTCGCGAGGATCTCTACTGGCGTATTCGCGGAGTCGAGATCGAGCTGCCGCGCCTGGCCGAACGGGCCGGCGATCTTCTGGTGCTGGCCCAGCATTTTTTGAACCAATCGCGCGCTCTGGTGCCGGGTAGTCGGTCCGTGGTCCTTTCCGATGAGGCTGTGCGTGCCATGGAGGGATATCACTGGCCGGGAAATCTCCGCGAGCTCCGCCACGAGATGCAGCGAGCCCTGGTCATGGCGGCTGGACATCACGAGATTCTGGCAGACCATCTATCCCCGTCGGTCCGTCGCGACAGCGGGCCGGATGAGCTCGATCTCGGCCGGGCCCCACTCGAAGCCAAGATCGCCGCGCTCGAGCGCCGCGAGATCGTCCGCGCACTCGAGGAAACCGGCGGCAACAAGAGCCAGGCCGCGCAGCGACTCGGTCTATCCCGCCAGGGACTCCTCAACAAGATCGCCCGCCACGGGCTCTCTGGACGGTGAATCGGTGTGGTGCGTATCTCGATCACCGGGCGGCCGTCGTCTTTTGAATGCAACATCATGTAAAATCGACCCAGCGCATGTAAGCTGCTGACGCCATGCCGATCTGTCCCAAGTGCGGGAAGCAGTTTGACTCTGCTCGTTTCTGCCTGGACGACGGTGCCCGTTTGATCGACGAACGCGAGGCCGGGATGCAGGCAGCCAATGGGCCGGCCCGGGACCCGGCCCGGCGAGACCGAAGGCCGCAGCAAGGGCCGGGTAATGACCGCGATCGAACCAAGAGACCGGCCGAGCCGAGCCAGGTCGTGACACCGCCTGCCACGCTGCTGCGGCGTCGCGTTCCCCTGGCGTTCATCGTAGTTGCACCGCTGTTTTTTGTCGCTTCGGCGGGTGGGGCGTATTATCTGGTGCGCAGTCTCGACCTGGCCCACCGCAAGGCCACCGCCGCATTGCCGCCGGACCCGGCCGCACCGCCCGGCTCGGAAAACCCATCGCAACCACCACCGAACGACGCATCGGCAGCCGGTCAGATCGCCCGCACCGACGAGAAGGAGTGGACACACGGGTGGACGGGTAAGCGGTACTCGTACGTGGCCACCCTGTCGCCGCGTCCCCTTGCGGTCAATGAGACGTTTCAGGTCACGATCAAGATCAGGACCTCGGACAAAAAACGGGCCAAACGACTGCGCAGCGGCAAGGTCAGAGCGGAGATCGCATTTCAGCATGACACCCGCTCCCGGCCCGACTACAGCACCAGGCGCCGGGTCAACAAGAACCGGCTGAGCGCGGACGATGTCCGGTTACCCCAAAAGGGTACCTACCACGTCAAGCTCGACCTTCTCCTCGGCCGCAAGAAGCGGCTCGAGCGGACCGAGTTCTACATCTGCGTCGGCGCCGATCCAAAAGCGCCCGCAGGCGAGCTCGAAGCGATCTGCCCGGGTATGAACGCGAAAAAGCAGCCCGACAAGCCATGACCGCGGCAGGTGTCGCGGTCAATCATCCGGGCACATGGACGCCCGGCCGGACTCCGCCGGACGGCTTTGCCCAACAATGGTAGCGGCGTTCGGGATTTCTCCGAACGCTGCTAGACCAGGAAGTCGAGCATCTGGACCCGGGTCAAGTAGCCCTCCAGCATATCGGCGTATTCGTCGAAAAGCAGGTCGAGCCCGATCTCGGCCACAGCGCCGTCTATCCGCAGGATCCTGCCACTGATGGGAATTTCGGGGCCACCCAGATACAGAACTCCCGAGATGCGGTCACCCTCGCCGCCCTTGAGACCGGTGACGGTCATGACCGTCCGGGCGATCTGCTGGACCAGGGCCTCGGTACCGTCGTCCATGCGCAGGGTGGAGGCCAGAGCAGCCGGCGGGTCGACCCGGTAATTGACCCGGCGATTGCGCTTGATGAGGCCGTCGATGACTTCGTGGATGGGATTGCTCACCACGGTGTCCTTGCTCTCGAGCAAGAAATCGCGCATGCGTTTCATGGCTTTTTGGGTGTGGATGATGTTGGAACGCATGTCTTGCAGCCGCACCTGGTCGCGGTGTAACTTGTCGGCGAGCATCTCGAGTAAGTTGTTCTGGAAATGCAAGCCCAGTTCCTTGTCGCTCTCGAACAGGTCATTGAGAGCAGCTACCCGAATTTGCCACACTTCGGCGTTTTGACCCACGACCGCTCTGGTGGTCCGTTTCCGGCCAGTCAGCGCACCCAATTCGCCGATGATCACGATGGGGTGCAGCTTGTGACTCTCGTGTTTGTCCTGGAACAGAGACACGCTGCCCCTGGTGAGGAGGTAAAACGCCTCCGCAGTCGAACCGGCCTCGAATAACATGCCATCCTCGGTCTTGGCCGGCTCGCAAAGAGCGATGATGCGATCGAGCTCGTCGCCGGAGAAGCCGCACAACAGCGGAATCAGGCTGATCTCGTCGTGGGAAACTTCGAGTTTCGCGCTCATGACTGGAGAGTGTAACGCCAAGGTCGAGCCAGCCAAAGGCCGCATCGCTGGTCTGACAACGCTTCCCCACGAGCCGTGCACAGATTTGTGCTCTTCTGTAGGTGCTGGCGGCCACTTCGGGGCCGACTATTCGTCGGACCCGGTGGCCTGGGGCTCGATATTATTCGTCGGACCCGGTGGCCTGGGGCTCGATATTATTCGTCGGACCCGGTGGCCTGGGGCTCGATGTAGCGCAGGACCGAGTGGGTGGCCCGAACAGTAGCTCCCTCGGCAATCGGCCACTGGGTGATCTGCAGGAGGGGGCCGCTGATCGAGGGCGTGTCTGGATGGCGGGGCATCCGGCCCCCCGGCTCGTTGCCCGGGCTGGCGACCCGCACCCGATCGGCGTGCACCGTGATGGTAATCTGCAGCAATTCGGCGGCGCCTTCGAGCGCGAAAAGGTCATCGCGCAGGCGGCGGGCCAAAACCAGCGCTTCTCGGCACTGATCTGCCGCTGTGCGAGGTTCGCCCGGTGCAAAGAGCTGCACCCCCAGCACCGAATTGCTGGTGGCGGTCATCGGGATGGCAAGGCCGGCACCTTCGAAAATCGCCTCGGCAGCTTCGACTGCCTCCATGAGGGCGTCGAGCATCTCGTCATCGTCATCGACAGCATAGCCGGCGCTGGCGGCTCTGCCGGACGTCGGCTGTACCTGGACAAAAATGCCCACTGCCTCGCATTCGCGCAAAGGACCCGACTCTCGGCCCTGTGGCGCAACCGCGAGTGCCGAGCGCAGGGCGTCGAGAAACTCCGATGGCGATGGGTACCTATCGTCGGGAGCCTTGGCCAGGCAGCGCAGGACGACCTCGTCCACCGCTCGCGGGACAGGTGCATCTGCACTCGGCCGGGGCGGTTCGCTGCGCAGGTGCATGCGCTCGATTTCGGCGCGCGTATCGGCCATGAAAGGCAGCTTGGCCGTGAGTAGTTCGTAGGTCAGTATGCCGAGGGAGTAGACGTCAGTACGCGCATCGACCTCGGCGCCGAGGATCTGCTCCGGGGCCATCGAATGGGGAGTCCCCATTCGATGGCCCACCGAGGTCAGCCCGGTCTGCGACGGCGTGGGATGGAGCAGCTTGGCAATGCCGAAATCCAAAAGGGTGACGCGTCGGCAATCATCGGACACGATGATGTTGCTGGATTTGAGATCGCGATGGATGTAGTTGGCGGCGTGCACAGCCTCGAGAGCAGCGCATACCGGAGTCAACACCGCGATGACCTCGTCGGGCGAAAACGCGCCGCGGTGTTTGCGCAGGTGGCGCAAGCTGGCCCCCTCCAAGAGCTCCATGACCAGAAAGGGCCGGCGATCCGGCAGGGTCCCCCAATCGTAGACGCGGACGATGTTGGGGTGATCGAGGCCCTCGACTGCGCGAGCTTCGCGCACGAAGCGTTCGATCATCTCGGGCGAACCCGACAACTCCGAGCGCAGTACCTTGATGGCAACCGCGCGGCCCGATCTGGCGTGAAAACCGGAATAGACCACTCCGCTGCCACCCCGGTCGAGCATCGTGTGGATTGTATAATCACCGGCGCGGTCTCCCGCTGAAAGCGCGCCCGGCCGTAGTCCGTTTGTAGCCAGAAATCTGCCCGGAGCGGTAGGACCCGTGGTCTCGTCCAGCCGGTCCGATTTGTCGGGCGCTGCCTCGGCCGACAGGGAGCCTCTGTCAGAACCAAGGCCGTGTTTTTTCTGAGCGCTCACGGAAGTTCAAGGTAACACGCCGCCGGCCGCCAAAGGCTGTTGAATCCGCGTCCAGGCGCCTGGATCAGCAACACACACGCCCCCACCAAATGACCTCGTAATGTCTCATCAAGAGACATAAGGAATACCCCTAGTTAGTATTGTAAATAATGTAGAAAGCCAGACGACACAAACTGTCCAAAGAATAGACAGATTTCCTTGACACTGATGCTGTAATTTTTCATGATGAGTGAAACAGCAACGCTTCCCCGTTTGCACCCACGCTCTCACTGAATCGGGCGTAAAGTTCTAATATAACTTTACTTTACGCTCAGATCTTAAAAATTGATGCGCATTAAATGTGCAATCAATTTAACTAAAAATTCGTGGTGTGCCAGAGCTGTAGGAGTCTCAAGATGCAGAATTACCGTTGTAGTGAAAGATGTCTGGAGTCCCATGCCACAGAGGTGAACCGATATTTGGTCAGGCGTTCTGCCAAACGTTTGTTGCGCACTGCAACGGATTATTGGTGGTCTCTGTGCGTACTCTGTGCGGCAATACTGGCCGGTTGTGGCATTGATGGTCCCGAGCGTCCAGCCCTCGGCTCGACCGAGCGCCACTCGACCCGGAATTCGATGATCAACGCACCGCTCAATGCACCGCTCAATGCACCGCTCAATGCACCGCTCAATGCACCGCTCAATGCACCGCTCAATGCACCGCTCAATGCGGCACTCAATACAGCGACCAACGGGTCTCTGGGTGCGTCGATGAACACGCCGTTCGACGCCCGGGTGACTGCGGCGCTCGACGGACCGCTCAATCCGGTGTCCAACCCGGCGCTGAGCGCGCCGTTCAGCGCGGCGCTCGACACGCTGCTCACCCACACGATGTCCTGGGCCGCCACGGTGGACGGCGGAACTCACTCGCTGGTTGGCGATATTGCGAATTACTTTCCCAGCGAGATCGACGATGCGTGCGATTTTACCCAGCTGCCCTACACCTTGCCGAGCGGCGATTCGGTCACCCTGCAGTTACCCAAGTTCGTCACCATTGCGCGCGACTCGCTGCAGGTATTTGTGGACAGCAACGGCGACGAGGTGACCGTGACGGCAGATGCCGATGAAGACGGCACAGACGAGTTGTACCGGGTGGTCGTGGGCTCGGTACTGGGCTGTGCGAACATGGGCTTTCGAACCTTTTTTCTCAGCCCAACCGCAGTGGGAACGACGCCGATTCGCGCCTATGAAGACGACCTGCGCTTTGCCTGTTTCCGCTGGAAGGATCCCGACGATCAGAGCCCGAATTATGGCCAACCCTACTGGTTCTGCGGCGAGGGCAAACTGGCCGATGGTGTGGTGGGATACGCCTATATCGGCAGTACACCCGGCCCGCGCACGTTTTTTGCCCGCGCATTTACCTGGGGCGATGTGACCTGGGATTCGCATTACGAGTACGTATGGTCTGGTCTCGGTTCGATTTCCGAGCGGATATCGGCCCTCGAGGCGACCGGCTTTGCCACTGCCACAGCCTGGGGTCTCAACCCCAACGACGATCACGCGAATGGAGAATCCAAGGCGCGCGATTATCTGGCCGCGGTGGCTATCAAGACCACGACCTATGGCAGCGGAGTCAAAATCAGCCCCTACAACCTGCCCGAGAGCACGTTCGACAGCAACGGACTCAACGGGTGCGAGATCGAGCAGGACGGACAGAATACCAATTACTTCATTCGCACCCCCGACCTGGCCAGCACGGGCTCGCTGGTCAATGGACTTCTGGTCGACGTTCACCGCGGCTACACCCCCGATTTCGACTCCGGTGACGTCAATGGCTGTACTTGGGACAATGCCTGGAACATCGCCATCGCCGACACGACCACGTATACACTCGCGGGCGGCGAGACCTGCCGACAAATCGATCTGGGCTCGGCGATCGGCTATCGGCTGGGCGTCAACGTGGAAGACTCCGATAGCCATCAGGTGCGCTGCCCGGACTATCTCATGGGGTGTGAGACCGGCACGAGCTTTACCCTGACTGTGGCGGTTACCGGGGCATCGGCAGGCGATTGGCTCGAAGTCGAGTTTATCGACGACGCCGGCCGATCGGCCGAAACCTGCACCGGTAGCTGCGCGATCTCTGTGCCGTGTGACCAGCGAGTCGTGGTAAACGCCAAAACTCAGTCGGGTGCCCAGGCGGCCAGCGTCGAGTGGGACGCCTGTCGCGGCCAGACAATCGAGCAGTGCAGTGTGGTGGTCAATCACGACACGACGGTGACTGCGAATTACACGTCTCTGTGTGGCAACGCTGTGTGTGAAGCGGGCGAGAACTACTCGTGTCCGGCCGATTGCCAGACCGAGCGCGCCTCCTGCGGCAACGGTGTGTGCGAGCCTGGCCTGCACGAGGACTGCAATACGTGCCCGGCTGATTGCGCCAGTAGCTGTCCGGCACTGTGAGCTGCGAAACCGGGTTTGCGAATTATCTGCGCTGCCAGTCGCCTCGGTTGTCAGCGCTGGTCAGGATGGCTGGTGCTCGACGCCGGTGAAACCAGATCGCGCCAATCCCCCGGCCAGTCCGGCAGGGCCGCTTTTACCAGTGACGGTTGTGGTTGCTTCGCTCGCGCTTGCGTCTGCGCAAGGGAGACTCCGCTTCCCCATCGTGTTTCCGTGGTGCCGCCGGGATGCGAACGACGAGCGAGGGCAGCGGTGGCAGGTGGAGGCTCTGCCGCGATGGATGGTTCGCGCAGCCTGACATCCAGGCAGGCCAGGCCAGGGCGAGAGCTGGCGAAGAACGGATGTCGAGCACCAGCCGACTTTTGCGAGACCACCCGCTGCTGGCAGCAGAGGGATGGGAACCCGGGACAGAGTCGAGTATCATCGCGCCCTTGCAACGCACGACAATTCAACGCTTTCGTGAGGGCTGGACAATGTCGCAGAGAAAAAATGTCCTCGGTGGCGAGCTCGAAACCTGTTCGCTGTCTCCTCTGACCGGATTTTATCGCGACGGCTGTTGTCGCGTCGGTGCCGAAGATGCAGGTGTGCACAGTGTATGCATTCGTGCGACCGAGGATTTCCTCGCCTTCAGCAGGTACCGGGGAAACGATCTGTCCACACCCAACCCGGCCTTTGGTTTCCCCGGCCTCAAACCCGGCGACCGCTGGTGCGTCTGTGCCCACCGTTGGCAAGAGGCACTCGAGGCCGGGCACCCGCCGCCGGTGATCCTGGAAGCGACTGACGAGGCGACCCTGGCCATCGTCACCCTTGAGGATCTGCAAGAGCACGCCATTCCCAACCTCAAGCCGGTCGATTGATGGGCAGCCGAGGCCGCGCAGACGCGTCTCGGCAGGTCGGCGGGTCGGCCGCGTGCCATGTCCTCGCCGACGGCGGCGAGTTGCAGCTGTGGCAGCACTGGATCGGCCCAGATGTGGCCGAGGTGTACTTCGAGCGCTTGCGGGACGAGCTGCCGTGGCGGCAGGAAACCATCACGATCGCCGGCAGGCAGATCTTGCAACCACGGCTGAGCGCATGGATCGGCGATGCCGAGGCGGTGTATGTGTATTCGGGTTTGACCAACCGGCCCGGGCCGTGGACCGCCACTCTCCGCGAACTTCGCATGCGGTTGCAATGCAGCCTCGGCACGCCGTTCAACAGTGTGCTCGCGAACTACTATCGATCGGAGCGCGACTCCATGGGCTGGCATGCCGACAACGAGCCAGAGCTGGGCGGCGATCCCACCATCGCGTCGCTGTCATTCGGCGCTGCCCGCCGGTTCATTCTCAAGCACAAAAAGCGCAAGCACGCACGGGTCGCGTTGTCCCTCGGTTCGGGCAGCTTGCTGGTGATGCGTGGCACGACGCAGAGATACTGGAAGCACTCGGTGCCCAAAGAAAACGCGCCGAGGGGACAGCGGATCAATCTCACCTTCCGCCTGGTTCGCGGCCGGGTAGCCGGCGCGGGCTGACCGGTGCGCTCGGCCGCCGCGGAGAGAACCCGTCACCCGGCTCGGCTTGCTCCTATTCATCGACGTGGCATCATGCGGGCAGCATGACCCGCGTATGGCGATGCATCCGCTGCGGCTGGCGAAACACTGCGGTCGCCGGTACCTGCCGGCATTGCGGCGGGCCCGTGCCCAGCGGTGATGTACTCGATCAGATTACCGGCCAGCCAGCCGGGACCGGCGGCCCGGTCGGGCCGGACCAGGTGCAGGTTCCCGGCTATCAGATCGAAACACTCGTGGCCCGGGGTGGGTTTGGCTGGATCGTCTCTGCCAGATCTCTCGATACCGAGCGCCGCGTCGCCATCAAGATAGCCCGCCGCGATATACCGCAAGCCGCCGACCAATCACAGCTCGAGGCGCGGGTCCTGGCGGCGGTCGGGGCGCCAGTTGCGCCCGTCCTGTACGGGCAAGGCACGCTGGCCGACGGCAGTCCGTTTACCGTCATGGAGTACTTGAGTGTGCCGTCCCTGGCCGTGCGACTGGCCGAGCGGACTGGCCCCCACGACATCGAAGAGTTCGGCCCTCACGCCCTGGCCATGGTCGAGGCGGTGGCAAAGGTACACCAATGTGGCTGGGTGCACGGGGACATCAAACCCGAGAACATATTTCCCTACGATACGCCGCCGCGAGCTCGCCTGGTCGATTTTGGCCTGGCCCAGGAACGCACTGACGACCGAGTCGACTCGACACTGGCGATGACGCGGACAGCCGGCGACGCCGATGCTGTCGATGGCGGCGTCGTCAGCATCATCGGGACTCCCGAGTACATGGCACCCGAGCAATGCGCCGGCACGGGCGTTGGTGACCGGCGTGTCGATCTTTACGCGCTGGGCGTGATCTTCTACGAGATGCTCACCGGCCGGCCGCCGTTTTTCGGCGTTCCGGCCGAGGTGTACGAGGCCCACCAGAGCCGACGTCCACAGCGTCCATCGTTCTGGTCGCTGATACCGGGCGGGGTCGAGGAGGTGGTGCTGTCCTGTCTGGCCAAGAATCCGTCCGATCGCTACGACAGCGCCGAGTCGCTTGCTCGGGCCCTGCACCGCGTGTTCACCGAACTCAAAAGCCTGCCCAACAAACTGTCGAATGCCGGCGAATTGCCCGGCCAGGCGTCGCCACCGGCGGCCAGAGGCGAACTCGATCGAGCCGTGGTGAGCGAACCTCGCCCGGTAGAATCGCGTAAAGGGGACCCAGTACTGGGCGGCAAGGTGGCCATTTTATGGCTTTGTTCATCGCGTGACGCCACGGCGGTGGAACAAATCCTGGGCCGTTTTGACGGCCAGCTCGTCCACGCCAGCAGCACTGGATACGCGGCCGTATTCGACCCTCATACTGGCGACAATCCCGCCCAGCGCGCGTTCGACGCCGGCCAGGAGCTCCTCGCTCAGGTGCCCGGCGAACGCGTTGCACTCGATCTCGCCGCGGTCAAAATACGCACCCGTCGAGACGGGTCTCGCCGCTATTTCAGCTCGCTATTCGCCAGAAAAGATCGCTTTCCGCAGCCAACCGATCCGCGCGGTATCGCGGTCAGCGCGGCCTGTGCCCGGGCGCTTGGCCCGCTGCCGATGTCACCCTTGCCGGGCCGCGACGACGGCAGCAAGCTGATTTCTGTACCGGGTTCCGACCGCGACCGCGATCCGGCCGGGCGATCGGATCGCACCGACATACTGGACGACACCACCATGGTGCCATCGTCCATTGCACTGGTGGGTCGCGACGCTGTGCTGGCGGATCTGGTGGCGAGCGCGAGTGCCGCAGTGGCGGGGACCGAGCCGGTGCCCACCATCACGACCGTGGTCGCAAAAGCCGGCCACGGCAAGAGTCACCTGGCTCTCGAACTAGCCGCCAGTCTGCGCCGCGAGGTCGACGTCGCCTGGGCGATCTCATTGCGCGCGCGTGCCCCGGTCGGCGGTGAGCAGGCTCGAACCCTGGGCACGCTGCTCCGGCTTCTGCTCGATCTGCCCGGCCAAGCCGATCCGGTCGAGGTCGAATCTCTGCTCACTGCGCGCGTCGGCCCGGATATGGCCGGCGAGCTGTCGACCAGTGTGGCGCTGGCCATGGGCTGGCTGGACCTGGATGCGCCCGAGGCGCGCACTCTGGCCGCTGTGCCCGGTGCGCTCCGGACCGCGGTCGCGCGGGCCGCCAGCGCAGTGATCCGCCACATGGCAGGGCGGCGGCCGTTGCTGATCGCCATCGACGATGCTCATCTCGCCGATCAGGTCACCCTCGATGCGCTCGAATTGGCCACGCTGGCCGAGGCGCTCGCTCCGGTGTGGGTGTGTATTCTGGCCCGGCCCAGCTTCGAGCGGACCCGACCGGAATGGGGCCGGCGTTCGGCGGCGAGGCATCGCGTCGAACTCGAGCCATTGCCGCGCGACGCTGCCGCCGAGCTGTGCCTGGAGCTGCTCAGTCCGGTCGCGCGGGTTCCGGCCCGGGTGATCGATCGCCTGGTCGAGCGCACCCAGGGCATTCCGCTGCTCTTGGTCGAGCTGGTGCGCGGTCTGGAGGCCGAGGGACTGGTTCGGCAGCATGCCAGTGGTTCGTGGTATGTGGCGACCGACGAGATCGATCGGCTGCCCGATCTGCCGGTTGTCGAGTGGTTGGCCCAGCGCGAACTGGACGCGTTGCCCGTCGAACTGGCTGCTCATGCCCGGCTGGTTGCGCTCATGGGTGCCGATTCGGCCGGAGCAGAAGTCGCTGGCGTGTTGGCTCAGCTGGAGCGAGACGGGTACGGCCAGCACTTTCCGCTCGATCCGAGCGTGGCCGCGGACCGCCTGTTGGCGCGTGGGCTGGTGATCAGGCATCGCGACGGCCGGGTCGGTTTTCGCTACGACATCATACGAGACGCGATCGATCAGGCCATTTCAGACCCGATCAAGCTCGCCGTCCACCGCGCGGCGTTTCGCTACTACCAGAATGCGGCCGAAATCGACGACGTATCGCGCCTTTCGCGGTTTGCCTTTCACGCCGAGCGATCGGGTCATCACGGCGATGCAGCACGTGCCTGTCTCGACCTGGCGCGACGAGCAGCAGAGCGGCACGCCTATCTGGACGCCGAGATCTTATATACCCGCTCGCTCGCTCAGATGGCCGAGCTGAGTCGAGACGATGGCGCCGAGCATACCGCTGTCGAGCCATCTGAGCCGGGCTCGGCCGCCAGAGAGGCCGCTCTGGCCAGTGAGATGTCCGCCCGCAGGGGGCGTGCGCTGATGCGCTATCGGCTCGGTCGGTACCAGGATTCGATCGAGGACTTCGCCCGGGCCCGTGCCCTGGCCACCCGTCTGGGCGATCGCGCGGCCGAGATCGAGATCTTGCTCGACGAGGCCACAGCGCTCGACTGGTGCGACGAATGGCAGGGCTCGACAAAACGGGTGGAACAGGCCCGCACCCTGGCTGGACAGTCGTGCTCGTCTCAGGTTCAAGCTCGCCTGCTCATGGCCGAGGGGCGCAGTCTGATCCGGCAGAGTCGCGATGCCGAGTCGGCCGCACCTTTAGACCGGGCCATTCAGATCGCCGAAACCCTGGGTGATGCGGTCTACGAGTCCCACGTCATCGCGCTGATCCTGTCGGCGTACTTGCTCGCCACACTCGGTCGCCTGGACGAGGCAGAGCGCCGTTTCACCCGGGTCATTCCCATGTGCGAGGAACGCGGGGATCTCATGCATCTGGCTGCGGCGATCGGCAATCGCACCTGTTTGTGGACGGCCAAAAACGACGTCGATCGGCTGATGGTCGATCTGCACAGACTGCGCGAAATCGCCCGCGAACTGGGCAATGCACGCCTGGAGCAACATGCCGATTATTATCTGGGGCAGTATTTGCTGTGGATGGGCGACATCGAAAAAGCCGAAAAGCACGCCCTCAGTGCCCGGGCAATCGATGAGAGCCGATTTGCCGACTCGGCGCGGCAAGAGTCGTGCCTCCTCGTCGCCCGGGTTCTTCTGGCGCGGGGTCAGCTGTCGGATGCGCGTGCCCAGCTCGACCGGATCCGGGTCCGGCAAACCCAAGCGCGCGCCCGCGGCGGCCGGCACGTCGAGCTGATCCCCGCCGAGGAGGTCCATTTTTCGATGGTGGAGCTGGCCACTCGAGACGAGCTCGCCGAGGCGGCGTGGGATCGTCTCGAGGCCAGGGCAAGCGATGCCCTTCCCGAGCGGGACATGCTCGAGATTCTCGAGATGCGGGCAATGACTGCCAGCCGCTTCGGCCAGCATTCGGCGGCACGAGCGGTCCTGGAACGGGCGGCAAATACAGCCGCCGCCATCCCGGGCTTCCTGGGCGCGCAGCTCGCTCGCATCGTGCGCAAACTGGCCGTCACCCGGGTTCGCGCGCAGTGATTTGAACCAGGCCGCGGCGGCCGCCGGCCAGCGGTCACGAAGAGGTGAATTCGTCGACTGATGGACAGGTGCAGACCAGATTGCGGTCGCCATAGGCATTGTCGATGCGTCCAACCGGTGGCCAGTATTTGCGCTCTTTGACCCAGGGCAGGGGAAATCCCGCCTGTTCGCGGCTATAGGGCCTTTCCCACTGGTCGGCGCACAGGGCATGGGCGGTGTGCGGCGCGTTTTTGAGCGGATTGTTGACCCGGTCCATCTTGCCCTGGGCAATGGCCTCGATCTCCTCGCGAATCGCGATCATGGCGTCGCAGTAGCGGTCGAGCTCGGCCCTGGACTCGCTCTCGGTCGGCTCGATCATCAGTGTGCCCGGCACCGGCCACGACATGGTCGGGGCGTGAAAGCCAAAATCCATCAGCCGCTTGGCAATGTCGTCGACTTCGATCCCCGCCGACTTCTTGAACGGGCGACAATCGATCACGAATTCATGGGCAACTCGCCCATTGGGCCCGGTGTACAGAACCGCGTAATGATCGCGCAGCCGTGCAGCCATGTAATTGGCGTTCAAGATCGCCACCTGGGTGGCCCGGGTGAGCCCCGAGTTGCCCATGAGGGCAATGTACACCCAGGAGATGGGCAAGATACTCGGACTGCCGTGGGGCGCAGCAGCGACCGGACCGACCGGGCTGTCACCGCCGTCGCGACCCAGCGGATCGCCCGGCAAAAACGGCGCCAGGTGCTCGGCACAGGCAACCGGCCCCATGCCGGGTCCGCCACCCCCGTGCGGAATGCAAAAGGTTTTATGCAGATTCAAATGGCAGATATCCGCTCCGTAGTCGCCGGGCCGGCACAGACCGAGCTGGGCGTTGAGATTGGCACCGTCGAGGTAAACCTGGCCTCCGTGCTCGTGGATGATTTCGCAGATTTCGCGGATCTGCGCCTCGAAGACGCCGTGTGTCGACGGATAGGTGATCATGAGGGCAGCCAGATTGGCGCTGTGCGCCCTGGCCTTGGCAGCCAGAGCAGTCACGTCGATGTTGCCCTGATCGTCGCATTCCACCGCCACGACATCGAGGCCGGCCATGACCGCGCTGGCCGGGTTGGTGCCGTGGGCCGAGGTCGGGATCAGGCAAATGGTGCGCTCGCCCTCGCCGCGCGCCGTGTGGTAGGCGCGGATGGCCAGCAGCCCGGTAAATTCACCCTGGGCACCCGAGTTGGGCTGGAGCGAGACCGCGCTGAAGCCGGTGATCTCGGCGAGCCAGGTTTTCAGCTGCCCGACCAGGTCGCTGTAGCCGGCGACCTGGTCTTGTGGCGCGTACGGGTGAATCCGGCCGAACTCGGGCCAGGTCACCGGTATCATCTCCGAGGTGCCGTTGAGCTTCATGGTGCACGAGCCGAGCGGAATCATCGACCGGGTGAGTGCGACGTCGCGCTCCTTGAGGCGATTGATATAGCGCAACAGCTCGTGCTCGGAATGATAGCTGTGAAATTTGTCGTGGCCGAGAAAGTCGCTGTGCCGGGCAAATGGCTCCGGAAATGCCGAAAATGATCGAGCGTGCCCATCGCTGATATCGGCCACAGCAAACGGCAGGGACTCGCTGCCGGAAAACCCGCGCCACAGCGCGCTGACCTCGTCCTCACCGGTGGTTTCGTCCAGCGCGATGCCCAGTGCACCGTCGGGATACTGGCGCAAATTCATCCCTGCAGCCGCGGCCCGGCCGGCGATGAGAGCGGAGTCCCGGGCCGATAGGTCGACCCGCACGGTGTCAAAAAATGGCCCCTCGCCGGTATCAAAGCCCAGCCGATTCAAACCCGAGGCCAAAATTTCAGCCCAGGCATGGACCCGGCGAGCAATTCGGCGCAGCCCGTCGGGACCGTGATACACCGCATACATACCGGCCACCACGGCCAAGAGGGCCTGCGCCGTGCAGATATTGCTGGTCGCCCGGGCGCGCCGGATATGTTGCTCGCGAGTCTGCAGGGCCAGGCGGTAGGATGTCTGGCCGTGGGCGTCTCGAGACACGCCGATCAGGCGGCCCGGAACTTGGCGTTTGTATTGCTCGCGGGTGGCCAGAAATGCTGCATGTGGACCACCGGCACCCATCGGCACCCCGAAGCGCTGGCTCGATCCGACCGCGATGTCAGCGCCAAATTCGCCGGGCGGCCGCAGCAAGGTGAGCGCGAGCAAGTCGGTGGCTACGCATAACAGAGCGCCGGCATCGCGGACTCGCGCGGCCAGGGCACTGTGATCGAAAATGCGCCCGTGGGTGTTGGGATACTGGATGAGTACGCCGGCCAGGTCCGTGTGTGCGGCCGGATCGAATTCGGCGATCGGACCGACGACAAGGTCCATGCCCAGCGATTCGGTGCGGGTCCGCACCACCGCCAGAGTCTGCGGGTGACAGTCGTCGGCGGCGAAGAATCGGTTCTTTTTGCCCCGGCTGACCGCCCGACACATGATGACAGCCTCGGCAGCTGCGGTGGCTTCATCGAGGAGCGATGCGTTGGCTAGGGGCAGACCAGTCAGGTCCGAGACCATGGTCTGGAAGTTGAGCAGCGCTTCCAGCCGACCTTGCGAGATCTCGGGCTGGTATGGCGTGTACGGCGTGTACCAACCCGGATCCTCGAGCACGTTGCGCAGGATCACCGGGGGGGTGATGCAGTCGTAGTACCCCATCCCGATAAACGAGCGGTGAATCCGGTTTTTTCGGGCGACCCGCGACAGCTCGACGAGCAACTCGCTTTCGGTACGCCCATCCGCAATGTCGACCGGTGATCGATCGCGTATGCTGGCCGGCACTGTTTCATCGCTGAGAGCATCGAGCGAGCTGGCACCTACCCGCTGGAGCATCTCGTTGATCTCGGCCTCGGATGGGCCGATGTGACGATGGGGAAATGTATCGGATGGCGTGAGGAGGTCATCTGTCATGGCTGTGGTTCCTCGGACTGGCGCTGTCGAGGAAGCGGAGTATTGCCGGGGACCGACGGTAAAACAAACCCCCAACTCGATCGCAATAAACGACTAAATCGACCGATCGTTTTCCAGGGAGGCGATGTTGCCAGATCTGTATCCTAATTAAAATCAGCTATTAAGATTTTTTGAGTAAATAGTTGGTTGCGTTTTGGTCGTTTTGGTCGTAAAAAAAAGCCAGTCCGAATATGGCGAGCAAGAGGGTAATGTCGAGCGTCCAGTGGGCGCAGTGTGTCGTTTTTGCGTATGCAGTCGTTCTCGCGCCAGCTATTGGGTTCGCGCAGTCCCGTACCGGTACTGAACGCGGTGTGGAAACTGTGCCGTTGGCGGCCGACGCTGATGTCGCCTCCGAAGCTATGTCAATCCCATCGCCGATCTCCGGCTCGGTAGTCAATGCTGTCAACGGCGAGCCCGTAGCTGGCGCATTTGTTGTTCTCAGAGGTCCGGGTGGTGAAGCCTCGGCGGTCTCTGACGAGGGTGGTGGATTTTTGATCGAGAGAGTTCCGCGCGGCGCGACAGAGATCGCCGTGATCGCCGACTTGTTCGCGCCTCTGGTGATACCGTTTCAGACTGATGTGACCGGAAGCGGGGGGGATTCGCCGGGGTCCAGGCCGCTTCGGGTGCCCTTGCTTCTCGAGATCGAGCCCGACATGTCCGATCGCGCCGAAGTCATCGTGGTGACTGGCGAGGCACCCGAAACGGCCGAACCCCCATCGTACGATATTGCCGCGGAGGATATCCGCGTTTTGCCCGGTTCGGGCAACGATGCCCTCAAGTCATTGCAGAGCCTGCCCGGCGCGTCCCGTGTGCCGTTTGGCCTGGGCGGTCTGGTCTTGCGCGGTTCGAGCCCCCGCGACAGCAATGTGTACCTCGATGGGATCGAAGTTCCGCTGCTCTATCACTTTGGTGGCCTGGCTTCGTTCTATCCCACGTCCATGCTCGAGTCGCTCGACATGGTACCCGGTGCATTTGGCGCCCGTTTTGGCCGTGCACAGGGTGGGATTGTCGACCTTTCCTCGCGCCGAGGTCGCGCCGACCGCTGGCGAATGAGCGCCGAGGCAAGTCTCACTGATGTATCGGTGCGCGCCGATGGACCGGGTCCTGTGGGGGACACGTGGTCGCTCGGGTTGCGCCGTTCATATATCGATGCGGTGCTGGCAGCGGCCGTGCCCGATGATTCGGATCTTCAGCTCACCCTGGCGCCCCGTTACTACGATGGCCAGTTGCGTTACGACCGTGACATCGGCGCGAGCACCCGCTTATCGGCCATGATATTCGGTTCCGACGACCGCCTGCGCTTTGTCACGGCGCCCGATGGCCCCACCGACGAAGAAAGCCGTTTGTCGTACACATCCCGCTTTATCCGCGCTGCGCTCCGGGTCCAGCATCGCGACGGCGAGTTCGACATGTCTGTCACCCCCTGGGTCGGGATCGACGAGAGTTCGCTCCGGGTGACCGAGCAGGGGGTCACCCGGGAATCAGTCCCGATGGGGATTCGAGCCGAGATCGCGCGAACTCTCGGCAATGGCCTCGTGGCCGGCGGGATCGACGTGCAAGGGGGTCGCTTCCAGTTCGATATTAACAACCAGCCACCGCCCATGCCCGGTCCGTCTGCCGGTGGTCTGATGGACAGCGGCGAGGACGCTATCGAGCGCGATGGAACGCTGTGGACCTCGGACCTGGCATGGTGGCTGGAGGGACAGTACCGCTTTGACGACGGCAAGCTGGGTATCAAGCCCGGGCTCCGGGTCGAGCGATACGGCTTGACCGATGAGTGGGTGGTCGATCCGCGCATCGGGGTGAGCCACGAACTGGCCGAGTGGTTCACTCTGAAAGAGTCATTTGGCCTCTATCACCAGCCCCCGGTATTTGCCGACGTCGATCCGCTGTACGGCAATCGAGAGCTGAGCTCTTCGTACTCGGTGCAGACCACGGTCGGCGGCGAGTTTGAGCTGCCCGCCGGGATAACCGCCTCGGCGACCGGGTTTTATGAGGAGATGTACGACCTCCCGGTCGATGTGGTCACGTCAGCGACGTCGCCTGCCGAGAGTGGGAACCCGCTTTCAGGCGGGGTATCTGCGGTGAGCCGCGAGCTGACCAGTGAGCAGTTCGGGTCGTATAGCTATCAGGAAAACCGCGGCCGCGGCCGTGCCTACGGAATGGAAATTCTCGTGCGGGCGAGCCGCGGCACTCCCGGCACAGCCGGCAACGCGATTGGCTGGCTGTCGTACACTCTGTCGCGCAGCCTGCGCCGCGACGATCCGGCGCGTTACACCGAGTACAGGCCCTATGTACTCGACCAGCCCCACGTGCTCACCGCGCTCGGTTCACTGGCCATCACCGACAAATGGCGGCTGGGCACCCGAGTGCGCTATGTCACCGGCAACCCCTATACCCCGGTGGGCGGCGTGTACTTTGATACAGACGTCCAGCGCTACCGCAGTGTTCCGGGCGAAATCCTGTCCCGACGCCTGCCCGCGTTTTTTCAGATCGACGCCCGGATCGACCGGCGCTGGTCTGGCTCGTGGGGCATGCTCACGCTCTTTCTGGACGTTCAGAACATCACCAATCGGGTCAACCCCGAGGGGATCAGCTACAACTTCGACTATAGCCAGATCGAATACACCCGCGGGTTGCCCATTTTTCCGTCCTTTGGACTGGAGTACCAACCGTGACCGGACTATCGGTGTATCCTCGCTTTTGGCTCGCCGTTTTGGCAGTGATCGGGGCTGGTGCGGCGTGCGACGATGACAGCGATAGTCCCTCGTCCCTGATCAACGAGCCGCGTATCCTGGCGATTCGCGCCGATCCACCGGTAGTGAGTCTGGCCGGAAGCGCCACGCTCACCGCTCTGGTCGCGGACACTCGAATCGTTGCCGATGCACAGAGTGGTGATGGTACGGCTCGTGGTGGCGACGGCGGCGAAGCGGGATGGAGTGTCGATTTCCGGGCGTGCAACCCGTGGCGGCCGATGGTCGATCCCGCTCGTGACTGCCGTCCCGAAGACGCCCTGAAGCTCGCTTCAACCGGCACCTCGGCCGAGATCGCCACCGCGGACGTGCTGGGTGCGTTTCCGCCGCCAGAATGGTATGCGCCAGACTCGGCCGATCGAAGAGTCGACCGCCCGGCCGACGTGGAGTCGACAGCGGATTGTGACTACTCGTTCGTCGAACTGGCCGTGGTTGCAGAGGCGCGAGGAGATAGCGCCGACAGCGCATGGTCACCCCCTCGCGCAGTGAAACGCCTTCGCTTTGCGACCAGGTCCATCACGCGCACCAACCCCGACGTCGAATCCCTGGTTCTCGATACCAGGGCTGGTCCATCGCGGTTCCGTCCCGGGCTGAGCCACGATGTCAGCGCAGTGCTGGACCGCGACAGCCTGGACCGCAATTGCGACCGAGAAAAACCGGACACACTCGAGTCGGTACGGATTTATCTCTACACCGACGGCGGCCAGCTCGGCGATGCGTACGTCGATATCGAGTACACGGACCTGGGCGACGAGATCGCCCAATCGACCAACTGGCTCGCCCCGGATGCGGAGCAGGTCGTGTTCTGGCTAATAGCCATCGACAGGGACGGTGGGGTCGGCTGGTCGCGTTTCGATTTGCGGTCAGACCTTCTTCCGTGACAGCCACACCGTGGCGGCCACCGGTACCAGATCAGGGTCGGCGGTACTCGGACAACCAGGACCGAAGAGCGGCGAAGCTTCTCATGCGGTGGCCGTAGTTGGGCTTTTCTGGCCATAGACCCGAGCCACCGAGGAGCAGTGGAATGCCGCGCTTTCTACACGCGTGCCCCAGCCGTGCCGCCTGGTCGGCGAGCGATGCAGAGTCGCGCGAATACTCCGAAGCCGACACGGCGAGAAGCTGGACATGATGCGAGACGATGAATTCGCAGGCGAAGTGAATCGGAGTCTTGCGTCCAATCCAATACACATTCCAACCAGCTTCGCGCAAACAGAGCTCCAACAGGTGAAGGCCGAGCGTATGCTCGTCGGCTTCGGCGAGCATCACTGCCGCAACAGGCGCATCGCTGTGTCGCTCGAGGCTGTCGGCACAACGAGAGAATGCACGGGACAATCGCTCGGAGGCAATGTGCTCCTGAATGACCGAGATGTCTCCCCGCGCCCACGATCGGCCGATCTCCTCGAGCACGTCTGTCATGCCCTCGGCCACAGCCGCCCATGATCCTTTTTCCCGACGCTGAGCCTCCAGCTTCCGAACCACCACTTCGGCCGGCACACCGTTGGTCAATTCGCCGATGAAGGTGTCAGAGTGTCCAGGCGAGGGGATGGTCACAGTGCCGTCACTCTGATGTCGGTGCCGGGCCATGAACTCCTCCACGGCATCGCGGGGAAATCGCCGGTGCCCGCCCGGAGTCTTCACACAGCGGAGAAGACCCGAGTCGGCCCACCGCTTGATACTCGTCGTACCCACGCCGAGTACCTTTGCGACCTCACGGGTGGTGAGTAAGTCCTGTGCCACAGCCGTTTCCGGATTTACATGATCTGTTCGGTAAGAGTGCAACTTGATCGACCCCTGCGTCTACTCGGTCAGCGTGCAATGAAGTTACGGACGATTTAGTCAATTATAGCAGGCTGGGTCGGTTCAATATTGCAAAAATGACTAAATCGACTATGCTGACCCATACGAACGAAAAACCAGTCCATCGCATCATATAGCACGGCCGATTTGCAGACTTCTCCACCGTTTGGCGGCAGCGAGTTGCACCGCGAGCCGGTCGCATGTACTGGTCTGGCTGAACGGTATTGTCATGCTCTGTGGTATAGACTGGGTGGGTGACCTTGACGAGGCATTTGGTATCCCGATGGGTAGTACGAAGCAACGCATGGGGCTAGTTGTCAGTGCGAGCTCTATGCACGCCCTACGCGCTCGTTGCGCACTCTCCGGGCGCGTTCTAAGGCGCGACAAGGCTGTTTGATTCAGTATGCGAATCGCGATCATAGGGTCCGGTATCTCCGGTCTGGTGGCAGCCCGTGTGCTGTCGCGCGAGCACCGGGTGACGGTATTCGAGGCCGCCGACTACATCGGCGGTCACACCAACACGGTGGCGGTGGATCTCGGCGATGGACCACGACAGGTAGATACCGGATTTATCGTCTTCAACCGCCGCACCTACCCCAGGTTCTCCAGGCTGCTCGACCTTCTCGGAGTTCCGTCGCAGCCGAGTTCGATGACGTTCAGTGTGCGCTGTGACCGTTCCGGGCTGGAGTGGAGCGGTCGATCGCTGCGCACGGTATTCGCCCAGCGACGCAATCTGGTCCGGCCCGGATTCCTGCGCATGCTGGTCGACATCGCCCGCTTCAACCACCAGGCTCCCGCACTGCTGCGAACGCCGGGCAGAGAGCTTACCGTTCGCGAGTACTTGCGCTTTGCCGGATTTTCGCGGGGTTTTGCCGAGCATTATTTGATCCCGCTCGGGGCCTCGATCTGGTCGTGTCCGCCGCATCGGTTCTACTCGTTTCCGATGCGGTTTGTGGTCCGTTTTTTGGCCAATCACGGCATGCTGAGTGTGTTTGGCCAGCTCCGCTGGCGGGTCGTGCGGGGCGGCTCGGCTCGCTATGTCGAGCCGCTGGTACGCCCGTTTCGCCGGGCTATTCGGCTCAACACGCCGGTGGCTGCGGTGCGTCGATTTGCCGACCATGCGGCTGTGGTGACCGGCGATGGCCGGGTCGAGGAATTCGATCACGTGGTTTTGGCCTGTCACAGTGATCAGGCCCTGCGCCTGCTCGAAGATGCGTCGCAGCTCGAGCGCGAAGTGCTCGGCGGATTTCCCTATCAGCCCAACGACGTGGTTCTACATACCGACGAGTCCATTCTGCCAACCCGGCGGGCGACCTGGTCGAGCTGGAACTACCTGATTCCCTCGGGCGAACGTCGCCTGGTCACTCTGACCTACAACATGAACATTTTGCAGGGCCTGCGGGCTCCTCGGGTCGCCTGTGTTACGGTCAACGAAGAAAGTCGGATCGAGCCGGCCGCGATCGTTCGCCGAATCCGCTACCACCATCCGGTCTACACCGTCGAGGCGTCGCGTTATCAGGCCATGCATGGCGCGTTGATCAACCGCAATCGAACCTCGTATTGTGGCGCCTACTGGGGGTATGGTTTTCACGAGGATGGGGTCAAGAGTGCTCTCGCCGTGGGCGAGGTGTTTGGTCTCGGGCTGGCGCCGTGATCGCCATGCACAGCTGTCTCTACCGGGGTTGGGTGTCGCATCGGCGCTATGCGCCGACTGAGCACGCATTTCGCTACCCACTGTTTCAACTCTATCTCGACCTCGGCGAGCTCGATTCGGTGTTCGCCCGCATGCCTCTGGCGTCGGCCACGTGGCCCAACCTGGTCTGGTTCCGCCGTGCCGATCACCTCGGCGACCGGCGCACTCCGCTCGATGTATCGGTACGTGTTCTGGTCGCGGAGCGGACCGGCCAGTGGCCCGACGGGCCGATTCGCCTGCTCACCCATCCGCGCATTTTCGGTTATGTGATGAATCCGGTGAGTTTTTACTACTGTTATGATAGAGCTGGACAGACTGTCGAGTTCATCGTGGCTGAGGTCGAAAATACGCCGTGGGGCGAGCGGCATTGTTACGTCCTTTGCGAGAGCGACAATCTGGGCAGCGCCGACAACCAGCGCTACCGATTTGGCAAACGCTTCCACGTATCTCCATTCATGGCCATGGAGCTGTCCTACGATTGGTATTTTCGAGCTCCCGGCGAGCGTTTGCTCGTGCACATGAAGAACCTGGAGCCGGGATACCCGGGCGGGCGAGTGATTTTTGACGCCACGCTCAGCCTGGTGCGTCGACCGCTCACGCCGTCCCAGCTGCACCGTGCGCTCGTCCGTTATCCGTTCATGACCTTGCGGGTCATTTCTGCGATCTATGGGCAGGCGCTCGTGCTCTGGCTCAAGCGTGTGCCCTTTGTTCCCCACCCGTCGCCGCCGGGGCGATGGAGGAGGCTGCCGTGACCACATCGAGCAAGCGGATTTCTGATCTTCTGCCGCGTCCCGAAACCAGTGCGGTTCGGGCAGTCGCTGGTCCCATTGGCACCCGCACTGCCGCACTCCTCGACACCCGACTGATCCGCCGGATTCTGTTTTCGCGTCTCGAGCGCATTGGCCGCGGTATGCTGGTCATCGAGGACGCGGATGGTCGGCACCAGTTTGGCGCGCGCGGCGGCCGTCGCGGGCACGCCGATCGATCCCGGTCGGCTGCCCCGGCTGTCCTCTCGGTGCACGATCCTCGCGCCTACCGCTTGATCGCACTGGGCGGCAGCGTGGGCGCTGCAGAGGGCTACATGGCGGGTTGCTGGACCACCGACGACCTCTATGCCGTGATGCGCCTTTTTGCCGATAATGCCGATGTACTCGACGAGCTCGATGGCATTGCGACCTGGCTGCCCCGTCTGCGCTACCGGTTTTCCCATTGGCGGCGCAAGAACACCCGGGCCGGCAGTAGTGACAATATCTACGCCCACTACGACCTCGGCGTGGATTTTTTTGCCATGCTCCTCGACGAAACACTGACCTATTCGTGTGGCATTTTCGAGTCTGCCGGGGCCACCCTGGGTCAGGCTCAGATCGTCAAGCTGGATCGCATATGCAAAAAACTGGCTCTACGTCCGTGCGACCGAGTACTCGAGATCGGCACCGGGTGGGGCAGTTTTGCCCTGCACGCGGCCAGTCGTTACGGCTGTCGTGTTACCTCCACGACGATCTCCGAGGATCAGCTGCGCATCGCCTCCGAGCGGGTACGCCGGGCCGGTCTCGACGATCGCATCACCCTGCTCGACAAAGATTATCGCGATCTGACCGGGACCTACGACAAGCTGGTTTCGATCGAGATGATCGAAGCGGTGGGACACGAATACCTGGATGATTTTTTCGCCGGTGCGTCCGACCGTCTGGCGGCCGATGGAATCATGGTGCTCCAGGCCATTACCATGGCCGATCAGCGGTATGAGTACGCCCGCCGTCAGGTCGATTTTATCCGGCAGTACGTATTTCCCGGCAGCGTGATCCCGTCGATTACCGCGATGGTCGACTCGGCGACCCGGGCGACAGATATGCGACTTTTCCACCTGGAAGACATCACGTCGCACTATGCCGAAACCCTGGCCAGGTGGCGCCAGCGCTATCATCAGAATCTCGATCGAGTGCGGGCGCTCGGCCACGACGAGCGCTTTATCAAGCTGTGGGACTACTATCTGGCCTACTGCCAGGCCGGCTTTGCCTCGCGTTACATCGGCAATGTGCAGATGGCGTTTGGCAAACCGCGATATCGGCCGACTCAGCCGAGTCTGCCGCCTCTGTAGCCTCGATTGCGGCCCGATTTTCTGCCGCCGGGCCGGTCTGTGGCGCCGTTTAGCGGGGCTTGGCGCGGGTGACGAGGAGTTCAACCGCGGCCTCGGCCCGGTCTGCGGTGATCAGCTCGATATCGCCCGCCCGGGCCGGAACGGCGATGCTCTGACCGCGCCTGATGATCAGGCTGTCGCCGGTCTGGCACTGAAGCCGGGCCGAGCCGGCCACGCACACAGCGGCCAAAAGGCCATTCTGCGCTGGCACGCGCAGGACGCCGGTACCGGACCAGCGCTCGAGGACAAAATAGCGGCACTGTGAGACCCGTTCGCGGCGCAGTGGCCCGCTGTCGAGGAGCTCGCTGCGGGTTCGGCATGCCGCGACGAATTCTTCGCCTCTCGGGGCATTCCAATCGGTCACGGCCAGTGCGCGGTCGATGTGAAGCTCGCGCGGTTTGCCGCGAGGCGATTGCGCACCCGATCTGTCATAGCGGCGGTTCCAATCCCAATAGCGATAGGTCACAGCACGCCGGTCCGGGAGTACCGACTGCGGCTCGATCAGGGTGATGCCGGCTGCGATCGCGTGCACGGTGCCGGGTGCGATCACAAAAGCGTCGCCGGGAGTGACCGGGATCGGGTTCAAGAGATCATCGAGCTGTCCGCTGCCGCGCAAACACCGTTCGACGTCGTTTTTGCCCACACCGTCGCGGAAGCCCATATATACGACCGCGCCCTCGTCGGCATCGAGGATGTACCAGCTCTCGAATTTGCCGCTTTCACCGCTGTTCAGCGCTGGGTCGTGGTCGTCCGGGTGGACCTGCACCGACAGGTTGTCACGCGCGTCGAGCAGTTTGACCAGAAGCGGAGTCTGGCGCTGGCCGCGCGCCACTGCATCGTGGCCCAGCCATGCCGCCGGGTGGTTTGCAATCGCCTCGCCGAGTGGCTCGTCGGTGTCGGCAAAGCGCGATGGGAACGACGGCTCTACCGAGACTTCCCACGATTCTCCGCAGACCTCGAGGTCCGCTGCCCCGGCGATGGTCAGATCGCGTTTGTAGTGGTCCAGGATGCGACGTCCACCCCACGGCGTACGGGTAGCTGGGGTAAAATTGTCCGGGCGCAAGAGGCGCAATTGCATGGCTGTCTGCACAGTAGCACGTTCGCGGTGGGTCGAGCGCGAGTCTGTTGCTGAGATGGGCGATACCGGCCGGCTCGGCCGCTGGCTTCGCAAAGAGAAACGCCTGGTTTTGATCCACAACCAATGGGTTTCTGTCCGATGGGTTTCTCTTCAGGTGAGACGGTGGGGCAGGCATCTGTGCGTCGCGGTGGTGACATTTCCATGGCTCTTCGCCGCCTCGGGACACAGATTGCCGACGACTGGCCGTATCGTGATGTAAATGCTGTGGGAGGTCTTCACCGCAGCGTCTCGGCTGTTGCTCTGGGTCATTCTGCTGGGCGGAGTTGCTCCGCGGGGTAAGCGCCCGATGAACCAAGGATGGCGGGCCGACAATATGGGCATGCACGCTGGTCCGAATGAGCAAAAAACAGAAGAATCGCTGGACAAAAGACTATGCACGGCAAGTGCTGGAGCAGATAGAGCGCAGTGGCAAGAGTG
>JAKSDA010000077.1 GCA_022360315.1 Pseudomonadota bacterium | reverse complement strand
CGATAGCGACAAAAACCGATCGCTCGACTCGTCCAGCAAAAGCTCCCACGGCAAGTCGGCCAACTCGGGTGCCTGCTCCAGCTGTAACTTGATCCGCAAGCCAATGTCTTCTTTTTCAGACACCCGATCCAGGCTGGTTCGAAAGCACGCCCGGATGTCCTCGGCAAACACGCTGTCGAACAATGTCCCGCCCAGTTCACGAGCCGCCTTCATCTCGGGCGAATGGACCCGCCGGCTCGGCGTTCGCTGCCTGCGTCGCTGTTGCCCCATCTGCATGATGAGAATCTCGATCCGGTCCCTGGACAGGGGCAATGCAAACTGCCGCGATGCCTCCCCGCCTGGGCTGCGCAGTACCTCGGCGCGATACCCATCGCCTGCACGCTCTATTTTGAGTTCGAAATCCTCGTACCGGAGCCGACCCATGACTGAGCATCATCATAACGCCCGGGAACTGGGCCGACAACCGCAGCACGCAATCGTTAGCCTTTGGGCCAAAGTGCATCGGTTGCAATCAAGCTCATGGGGGCGCGCTGGTCGTGGTCCGTTTGCGGCCCGTAGAATCGGCGGAACGAATTTGTCGCTGTCGGGTCGAGCGCGGGTGAGTTGTCTGATACGTCGCTTGGTGTGCTCCCAGCGTCGGCGATGAGTCTGCTCGAAGGCTTCGTTGTGGGTTCCACCGAGGCGCGAATCGCGGAGACCATAGGTGCGATAAGCTCGCTCCCATGCTCGCACGATGGCTTTGATATCCGCGTTGGTCGTCCGCGTTATGCGCTGAAATGGCGAGGCTCCGTTTCCATATGGTTCCTCGACTGGAATCGGCTTGGTGGTCCTCGGCAGCTTTGGCGAATTGGCCCGCTTTCTGTATGACGGGCAAGATGGCCAGCGGATTAAGATTGCGCGATCGACGCAGCACGCGCAAACGGTAAAGGGAACGCATGATCTCTCCTAGCTGTGATACGGCCAGTCCACGAAAAACACCGGGATGCCTGCCTCGATGTCGTACGCGAGCGTTCCCGGCTCGGGCGACTCGCCCGGATCCTGAGACTCAACGACCTCGTCCGATCGGGCAGGGTCGGGCTTGTCGAGATCTGTCTGGCTTCCGTTTCTCCGGGGTTCCCCCGGAACTGCAGGTGTTTCGGGTCTGAGCTGATTGCGCAGCTGACTGGCCACTTGGTCAAGCACGGGCGCGGCACCGCGCAAGAGGGTGACAAATTCGGGGTCGTCACTGGATTCAATCCCCACGTCGCTCAGTGCCTGGTCAATGATCGATAGAAAATCCATGGTCCAATCTCCATAACGGTTTCGAGTTGATAGTGCTGGGTCCAGATTCGGATTACAGCGTCGCTGTCGTGCTGAACCCGACCACGACGAGCGAGCTGGTCTTGCAGACTTCGATGGAATCCGTGTGTTGCCCCATGAGATGGATCCGATCCCTGTCTGGCATTGAGTACCGATTCGGCGAGGGTCCGATCGATTGTGGTCGCAGGTTGATCAGTGGCAAACGGCCGGTCAACCGCGGTCGGTCCCCACTCGCCACCCGGTGCCTCAACGAACGCCAGCGAGGCCAGCCAGCGCGCATGGACATCGTTGCCGACATACTCGAGGAATCGGTCTCCGAGCTACCCGAGACTCTGGCATCAGCCGCCAGTACCGCCGATCGAGCCAATACTCTCAGGTTGTATCTCACCTGACTGACTCACCCACCGCCAGATGTGGTAGTTTCCCGCCTGGCTCGCTCCACTCGAGCAGTTCACCATTGCAATCTTCTGTTCGTAGCTATTGTCCTCGCCTGCTGTAAGCTATGCGGGCATTTCGCGGTCACAAATCACCCGGCACTTGACTCTACAGGCAATGCATGAGTTATTCAGAAGCAGCCAGACAGTTCGCTGGCCAGCTCGGTGAAACCGAGCCTGACCCGATCGCGCAGATCAGGCTGATCGTAGCCAAGCTGGGTGTTGATCGAGCACAACAGCTGATCGATCGAGCCAGGCAGATCGAGGCTGAGGGCGGCACCACGACCCGGGATGGCAGCCGGCAGCGAACCCTGGGAGGAGTATTTTTCAGCCTGGCCTGGCAGCAGATCGGCCATCCGATGACGCCCCACCCGGCCCAGCGGCTACCGTGGAAACAAGCAGTCGAAATCGCCCTCGACGCTGCTGCGTCCGAGCGCGGGGAGGCAACCTCAGTGAAAGTCGTTCTTATCGGTCGCCCGGGTCAGGTAGTCAAACGGGACAAGGTCGTCGTGACTACCATGTACAATCTCAAACGCCCGAGCTTGCCCAAGCACCTGCCGAAATTATCCGGTGCCGACGTGGAAACCCCGTACACAGTATTCATCACCGCCAAGCATTGGCGCAAGGTGGCCGAGCCGCTCAATAGCGACAGAGAGGATCGGCTGATCATCGAGGGCTATCCCTTTCTGGATCCGGATATCAAGGGAATCTGCGTTTTTGCCAAATCTGCCACTACGACCGCCCGGCAGCGCGCCCTGCGCGAGCAACAACGGGCCCGTGCCGCCGAGAGCGGCAATCAGCCCGAGAAATAGCCCAACAACCACCGAATCTGGTTTGGCGAGCCGCTGGAAAAGCAATGAATGAGATGGCCAATGTCACCCGCGAATATGTGAAGCAGCAGACTCTCGATCTGCCTGGAATCCTGCAGGTGTCAAGGATTGGCGTATCGTCGATTCGACGACAGTCCGCCTCCATGACGACCTGAAGTCGTTATATCCCAGTATAGGCGACTATGCAGCGTTGAAGGTGCACAAGGCTCTCTCGGTAGGATGGGGCACAGTGGTTGAGTACAAACTCAGTCCTGCCAAGGAACATGATTCTCCACATCTGGTACTCGACGAAACCTGGCGAGGCAAACGACCGGAGCTGCACGCCACAGGCATTGGGATAGCCCCACAGCGCAAGCAGACGACAGCCGCGCGGCGAGGTCCTCGAAAAGTCAGCCTTGAAATCCCTATGCCCCAAGTCCCATAGAAGATTCTGATGGGTCGCGTCGCTTGATAACCAGCAGCGTGATGTCGTCGAAAACTTCGGCATCACCGATGAAGTCTATGACGTCGTTCACCACTGCCTCGCGGATCCCCTTGGCCGTTTTGGTGTGTACTCTTGCCACCAGTTCGTATAGCCGATCGACGCCGTAGTGCTGACCATTTTCGTTTTCCGCCTCGGTGATGCCATCGGTGTAAAGAACCACCGTATCGTCGGGTTGCAGTTCGATGTACCGGCTGGAGAATAGATAGAGCACGTCGAGATCGAGGCCGATGGGAAAGCCGAGCGGCGTGGTATCCACGATCTCCACTTTACCGCATTTGCGCACGATGATGACCTCTTCGTGCTGGCCGGTTACCACTAGGTTGCCATCGCGATACTCGAGCAAGCACAGGCTCAGAATGCGATCGAAGTGCATGCGCTCTTTGTTGAGGTACACGGTCTGGTTGACCAGATTCAGAAAGCGCGCGGGGTCGCGCTCGCCGCTGTTCAGAAGGGCGCGAATCGTGGTCTGGACCATGAGCATGAGAACCCCGCTCTCCAGGCCATGGCCGGTCACGTCGCCCATGCCGAACATGATGCCGTCGGGACCACGAAGCACGTCGTAGTAATCCCCGGCGACCTCGTCGGCCGGCTTCATGAACCCGTCAATGTCCAGTTCGTCGATCTGCTTCAGTTCCTCCGGGGGCGGCAAGACCATGCTCTGGATGCGACGCGCTACATCGATTTCGGCGGCAAGGCGGACGTTTTCTTTGGCCAGCTTTTCATTGAGGTCTTTGATCTCTTGATTGGCTTTTTCCAGCGCGCTGGTGCGCTGCTGGATCAGCGATTCCAGATTCTGGGTATAGGTCTTGATCTCGCCGATCATCTCGTTGAATACCGCGCCCAGCTGGCCGACTTCGTCCTCGGTGGTAATGTCGACTCGCACGTCGTAGTCCTTGTGCGCGATTCGCGACGCAGCACCTGAGAGGGCAACCAGATCGGTGGTCATTCGCCGCGCAATCAAAAACACTGCCAAGAGCACTACCAGCAGCGTGATGACCATGACGATCAGCTGGTTGTCGCGAATGATCTCGGTGCTCCTGGCCACGGCTTGTTCCGCTGCGATGAGCGAACTGTAGATCTCTTCTCTGGGGACCAAAAATCCCAGGGTCCAGGACTCCTCGACATTGACCGGCGGGTCGGCACCTTGACTCCACTGATTGAACTGGCCCATGCGCTTCATGACCGTGACGTAGCGCTTGCCGGCGATGGTCAGCTCGCTCAGGTGAACTTCGTCATCCTCGGGCAGCCGGAGAGAAGCAACCACCGGGTCATGGCTATTTTTGAGCCACAGATCCTGGGCGATGAGACTGCGATCGGCCAGGAGTGAGTCGCTTTCTTTGGTGAGCTGCAAAACCTGGCGACCGGTAACGTTAAGGGCCAGAACCTTGCCATTGGATTGGGTCAGAAAGGCAAATCCGGTCCGGCCCAGCGCTACGGTCTGGATGTCTTCGACGATGCGGTTGAGCGTAATATCGACCCCGATCCCGCCGTCCACAGTCTGGCGATCGGGCGTCCATATCGGGTGATAGATCGTCATCACCAGACCGCCGCCCAGTGCGTCGTAGTAAGGTTCGGTCACGACGATCTGGCGCATCTCGGGTTTAAGCGCTGGATTCTCGAACTCTGCCAGCCGATCAGGGTCGCCTTTCACCCATGATTGCCAGGTTTCGACGATTCCGGGAAACCAATGGCGCCAAAACGGCACTGTTTTATGCCGCTTGTCCCTTGTTGTATCGGCTTTGTTGAAATACTCGGCCAGGTTGATATGCGGCGCCAGGCGGAGAAAAGTCGCGTCGTCGGGGCCGGCGTAGAACAGCTGCAGCTTGCCGGTGCCGTTGTGCAAGACCGCCGGCATGACTAGCTCGAGCAGTGCGGTGGCCCGGATGTGTCCTTGCGTTCGGGCCGGAATGATGCCCCCGGAGCCGAGCCCAGGGCCGTGCACGCTGACCACAGATGGCTCAGTCGGGGCGCTCTCGACCCAACCGCCCCCGGCATTGTAGACCATTTCGTGCCACAGGGGATCGATTTGCGGCGTCATATCGAGGATGGGCTGTAGTGCGTCGCGGTTGTCCATGATGGCCTGGGTGATGTCGGCCAGTATCTTGTTGTCGGCCATGGAGCGCCGGAAGTTCGCGTTGATGCGAGTGCTGGCGTCCTGGAGGTAATTGATCAGGTACTCGTGGCTCACCTGACCGAGCCCTCTGCCGATTTCCGTGATCGAGTTGTTGCCGAGTGTCTTCAGGTTGCTCGAGGCTACCCATGCGTTGGCGCACAGACCGACGAAGATACCAATGCCGGTAACCAGGATAAATTTGGTGCGAAATCGTCGCCGTAAAGCCATATCGATACCCTTTTGCAACGTTCTAGATCATGGGCTTGCGTGCGACTGCCATATAAATGGGCCAGCTGGCGAAGCCACGGCGGTTTCGGATCGCGCCGATGAAATCCCGCAGACCACTGCGCACTTCTTCGATCTCAGCAGGAGCCGAGTGGAGCGCCGGAGCCATTACGTCGACCGCGTAATCGATCCAAGCTTCGATGACCTGGACAAAATCGTCCAGGTCAGAGTTGGTGTTGTTGATGTCGGCAACTTCGAGCCGTACCTCGTCGAATCCCTCATCCTTGAGATAGACCGCCGCCTTGGGCCCAAACTCCACATCCATGCCGAGATCACCGAACATACGACTCCAGGTACCATAAGCGGAGTGGATCGAGTCCTGATGGGGATAGCCCGTGTTGTGAGACATGAATTCGTTGGTGACGTAGACCCGCCCGCCCGGTTTGCAAATGCGGTAGAGTTCGTGGATGATTTGCTCTGGTCGGTCGAAGATCTGCAACGACTGGCGACAGGTCACGAAGTCAAACGAGTTGTCGGGCACAAGCAGATGGGTGGCGTCGCCATAGCGATACTCGATCCGATCGAGCTGAAGTTCATCGCGGAACCGCGCGGCAAGGTCGAGAAAGCGGCGCGAGTGATCGATCCCAATGACCATCTCGGGCTCCAGCATTTTGCGCACGTAGACGGCAAAATCGCCAATTCCACAGCAGATGTCGGCGACACGCATGCCGGGACAGAGCCCGAATTCGGGCAAACGGCGTTTTTCGACGTTCCACAGAAGCGCGTTCTGGGTGCGGACCAAGGGAATCAGACCATCGGTATCAATCACGCCCTGGGCGGGATAGCTGGCCCGCTCATGTTGCTGGAGTTCGACAGTATCCCATAGCGAGGCGAGGTGCTCGAAACGCGAACCGGCCCAGGGAATGAGTTTGGACACCACCAGCTTGATGTTGAGGTCGGAGCGGGCCATGGCAAGCTGCCGAACCATCCGGGTCAGGTGCACAAAACCAGTGTGATTGAGTTGACGCAACCGTTTGAGATTAAAATAGAGTCCTCCACTCGTGTCGTCTGCGAGCGCTTCGGAGAATGCCGCGTAGAGCACTTCGAGATCGCTTTTCCCCTGCGGCCGCAGGCTGCCAGAAATGACGATTTCCTGACTATTCGGGATGTACTTGGCGGAGTATGCAGTATGTTTCATGATGATTTACTGGGTCGCCGCAGCGGGCATGGCCATCACATCGGGCGCGCAATGGGCGGTCCACCTGGTGTCGATGTTAGGTCGGCCTGATATCGAAACGATACGATCTTCATCCGGCCGGTGCACCACGGCGAGATACTGCGCTGGATGCTGCAGTGTCTCATGTACTTGGTGTACGCTCCGCGGGACACCTCACAGCCGCCTCGCTTCGCTCGTATTGCACCGACCAAGAAGACGGTAGGTCTCGCCGAAACCATGGTATGGGTTGCGAACTCTCGACACAGCTCGAAAAATCGCGCGATCTTGCCCGATACCAAGCACGCAGAGAATAGAGTGATAAAGTAACAGGATACGATGGCATTTTTGCCTGACTCATTGTGGGACTGTGCCAAGAATAGAGCGGAGTACGGGCGGGATAAAGGGCGCCGCAAGACAAACTGACTGGACAGTGTGGCCCGCGAGCAACGCATCTACATCGTCTTACCCAACACAGCACGTTTGCCCGGGCAATCTTGATACCCTGGCCCGGGGCGTGATTTTAGTGCGTGATCAACTGGGTTGGTTGCAAGAGTGGACCTCTTACCTGACCCTGCAACGAGCAGGCAGCCGATATCACAAGGCGTGCGTGTCGGGATCCGTTTTGCTGCGGTGTGCGCGATACCGGCGGCACGCTTCTTGGCCCGATGCGTTTTGGTTGCGCGATTGAGTCCATGGGACGATTTACTGTGAGTCTATAAGACGATTTACTGGCCTTTAAAGAAAGCGAGTAAGGACCCGTACACAGTCCCACAACAAATCGCGTCCTTGGGGCCGTGGATAGTAGTTTTCACCCCCGTGCAATCGGTGCACACGTTGCGTCCCGTTTCGACGTCCTGCTACATCGCGTAGGTGCCGTAGTCAAAAATGGAGGGCAGTTAGCAAGGCCGTGTTAGAGCCGGTCCAAAAACCTCGGACCGAGCCAGAGCGATGAGGCGCGCCGCCAGTGGGTGGGCGAGCCACTTTGGTTCTCGGTCAACATCTCTGATCCGGACATCAGTCCCAGGTGGCCGAGGCGTCACACAGCATGGGTGAACTAGCCAGTATAACTGGCTAGAGTCCGCCCGGAAACGCTACGTGGCGTCTCATTATGACAATCATGACGTCATGCCCCTGGCTTGGCCTGATTCGTGGAGATCGTCTCTACTTTCGACTCTCTGAGGAGTATACTGAGTGAGGCTGATGACGAATGGTTCATTCAGGGAACCCGCCGCATGCCCTCAGCACGCACATTATCTCACCTGAGCTGCAGTTCAGGGCACCATACTGAGCTTCGTGCTGCGGTAGCTGCTCGGTTGCTTTGTGTACTTTCCGCTCGACTGCCGTCTCTCCACAGGCTCTCGAACACAGCAGCGAGCGATGGGCTTGGCCGAGCCGGGTGCAAGCCGGGCATGGCGACTTGTCATGACGTGTTGGTCGAATGGATTTCGAATCAGAGTTTACGTGCCTGGGTTCAACCGGGCTAACAAGGAGATGTACTGATGTCTGACGTAACTCGAGAAGAAGTCATTTCACGAATCAAGGCGTATGAAAAGCTACTGCCCGCGATCTATAATGCGCGTGAATATCCGGCAGGATTTCGGCTCAAGCCATTGGATTGGGCGCTCGAAGATGAGATCGTGCAGCGACCGATGGTCGAGGCGACTATCGACGGCGAGCGACGATTCATTCGCCCGATTGGCACGATGGACATAGAGTTCCTGTCCAATGACATCGTCTATCGCGCCAGGAAGGGCGAGGTCAATCTGGTCGAGAATTACCCATGCGGTCTCAAGTGCCCGGGCTGCTTCTCGCAAGAAGACGTCTACGGTGACACAGATCGGCTGCTGACCTGGCAAGAGGTCATGGCTCACCTCGATCAGGCCCGCAAAATTGGCTTACACAGCATCAAATTTCTCGGCCCTGGTGAGCTGTTCCAGAACCCCGATCTCTTCGACATCCTGGAGGCCACGCACCAGCGCGACCTGCCCATCAGTATCTTTACCAAAGGGGCAGAGCTCGGTAGTGATGAACTGGCGGCTATGTGCTACGGGCACCTCGGCATCAAGTCCGCCAGACATCTCGTCGCGAGGGTGGCCGAGTACGATCACGTACGGATCTTGCTGGGCTTCAATTCATTTATACGCAGCCGGCAGGACAAGATGGTCGGTTCGTATAACAAGACCGCCAACTACCGTATCGAGGGCGGTAGGTTCGTCGATCGCGGCGTTTCGGACTACACCAACAAACGGGATCGAGCTCTGATCAATCTGGTCGAAGCAGGCTTCAGCGATCCGGGCAAAGGCCAACGGCTGTCGCTGATCGCGGCTCCGGTTGCAATGAACCAGGTCGATGAGATCGCCGCCATGTACATATGGGGAGCCCGGCGCAATATCCCGGTGATCATTGCACCGACGATGGAATCCGGCCCCAGGGCGATCGGTCTGATGCGGCATAACACCAAGATCGACCCCCGCCATGAGCGCATGGTCGAGATGATGGTCGGCGTATACTCACACGCGCTCGAGGAAGGTCTGACCAGTCTCGCGCGGCTGCGCGAAGATGGAATTTCTTCTTATATGGGCACCGATCCATGCAACCAGGTGTCCAACGGCTTGTTCATGAGATTAAACGGGCAGATACAGCTCTGCCCCGGTCGCTCGGATGCCGCAGCGGTCTACGGCAATGTGCGGGATGAGCCGATTGCCAAGTTATGGGTCAATAGCCCCAATTACAGGCGAAACGACCTGCGCAACAACTGGTGTCCGGCCAAAACCAACGGCTTGCCGCTCATCATTCAGGACGAGGTGCTGCGCCGTCTGTCGACAACTGTCGCGCGGACTGCCTAGGCACGCGCTTCGCGGGTGCCCTTCAATTCGCAGCAGCGCCGTCCAGCTCGGAGATAGAGATATATGCGCCTGATAATACACTCATGAGTCGATAATGCCCCAGGTGGACCGAAGGGAGACAATGCTCCAGGTCACGGCTCCAGCAACGCTGCCCGAGGTGGCCGATCGGTACCTGAAACCGCGCGCCAACCACTGTGCCTCTGTTCGCCTGTGGCTACATCCCGAGCTGCGCCCGGTAGTGGTGTTGATTCACGGCTACCTGGGCGGGCGCTTCTGGATCATGGAGGTTATTCCTGCCCCAGCCCCGAGCCCGGCCCAACGATACATCTCTCGTCCCACGCGCCGGCGATGCGATACTTATCATTGGCGCCGTTGAACACATAGAGCCGCCGGTTCTTGTTGTTGCACAGGGTCAAATTGCTGTATCGATAGCGATTGCCCGGATTCACGTACACCTGTGAACCGGCCACGGTGGTCCAGTTGCCACCTGACTGTATTTCGATCCGCGCATGCACCCCCGTCGCCGAGTTGGACATGGTGCATACTGAGGCCAGAATGTAGTCCTGTTTGGCAAAGTTACCAGTAGTGACTGCATCGTCAAAAATCTGTGCTGGTACTTGGTAGTTGGCCAGACCTTTGGACTGCCGCCATAGGTTGAAGTTCAAATGGAATAGATCGAAAATATTGCCGGCATAACAGTCGCTGGAGGGTACCTCTTCCACAGCATACGAGATGTGTACCGGCAGCTCGCGCGGCCGGGCCGCGGCCAGCCCGGCCCGCGTGCGCATCTCGTTGTCGAGCAGAATGCGGGCAGGTACCGGGCTCTTGTCACCGCGGTAGGCCAGAAAGATCTCCAGTGGGGTCGCCTCGAGTTGGTCGAGTATTTCCAGGTCGCTGGCCGCTCCGGGTGGAGTGACCGTGACCAGGCCAATGGACGGCTGTTCGGCATCGGGAGTTTCATCGACCAGGCGCATGAGTTCGCCTTTGTCAGTGGTCCATTCGGCCAACACAGTGCGCGGGTCATCCAGGTCGATGGCCGGGGCCGGATCGAACCCGACAAATTGGTGAGGATCGGTATCTACTGGCTCGCTATCGGGGTCAGGTGAGATACATCCTGCGACAGCCCAAAACAGGGCGACGGCTGGGGCTAGTTTTCTCATTACACGATCTCCTTGCTCGTGGCGCAGAATTGGTTTTCTGGTCAGATGTGCTGCTTGAGCGAGGGCACGCAGAGGATCCGGTCGCGGTGGACTCGCAGCCGATCAATACCGAATTGATTGCGAACTTCTACGTAGGCAGCTGCACTCTGATTGGGTGTGACCTCGAAGCAGACCAGGTGTACCCGCGGGTAGTTGGGCGACACGACCTGGTTGTTGTGTCGCTTGGTCACCGGCGCGCAGATGGATTGAATGGTGCCGATACGGCGATCGCCCTTCAGGAATTGGTCGCGCAGGTAGGCGCTGTCGATGTGGGGTTCTTCTTGATCGACATCATAACAGCGGTAGTGATCGACTTCGCTGAGCGGATCTCCGGCCTGTGCTCGAGCCGGTTGCGCATGCATCACGCTCATGACGGCCGCGACGCCGGCCGCGGCGAGAATCGCTGCAATTGCTATTTTTCGCGGTGATGTTTTGGTCATCAGTGGTTCTCTTTCTCTGCTTTCAGCATTGCCGGTACCCCGGCGGTGTTGAACATTGCCTCTGTGGATAGGTAACGCAGTGCCGGACCAGATCTCCTCACCAAAATTTGCCGCCTTGTATGTCGCCGGCGAGCGGCTGTTGCCCACCACCACAGTAGGACCGAAATCCGGCCCGGCCGGGCGATTCACCGCGATAACGCTGCAGGTGTCCGCAGCGATGAGCTGGGCCCACCTGGATCACCGGCAGGACGGTGGCTCATTTCACGAGTGGTCAATGGACTGGGCGCGCCGCCGCCGGGCCAACCAGCAAAAGAGGGCGATGGCCAGCGCGATCGCGATCGCAACAATGCCCGCCCGATGACGCAACGACCGGCCGGAAAACGGTTGCAGGCCGCCGTCGCCGAGAACGACCAGTCCCGCCCACTCGGCCGCCGGCGCCCCTGCGGCCAAGCGCTCGGCGCGGGCCGCGCGCATTGCACCGGCCACGGTCATCCCGTCATCGAGGTGGCGATACAAGGCGTCGATCAGCGCCGCGGCGTCGTCGTCACGCAGCGGCCACAGGCTGCCCACAACTGTGTGGGCGCCAGCTTGAAAGAACGCTCGGGCGATGCCGAGCACGCCTTCTCCGCGCACCTGTACCCCGGTTGCTGTGTGACAAGCCGACAGGACCACCAGGCGTCCATCGAGTTGCAAGGCGCCGATCTCGCGCGGCTGGAGCAGACCGTCCTGGGCTGCATCGCCCGGCGCCAGAACAATGGCTGAGCGCTCCGGGTTGCGCTCGTCGACCACCGCGTGAGCGGCAAAATGCACCGCAGCAAATGAAGCCAAAAGGGCGTTTTTAACCGCTTTTTCCGAAGCCTGCGCCGCTGTCAAGAGATCGCTCGTGGCGCCGAGTCGGGCGGCGACCCGACGCCCCTCGGCGCGGGCGTGGGGCAGCTGCTCCACCTGTGCCAGGGACCGGAATTGCCGCACAGTCTCGGCGGTGGGCTGGGCCGGGATACGCGGGTCGGCGACAATGAATGCCGATCGGGTCGCGCGCGGCACTGGCCGGCGCCGCCACATAGCCCACAGACTGGCCGAGGGAAGCCGGGAAATCGCGTAGCGCGTGCCCAGGGGTGGCTCGCCCGGGGCCGCTCGCAGAGCTGCGAACGGCAGCTTATGCAGTGCGCCGTCGGGTACGATGAGGAGCTCGTCCACCTGGGGGGACACACGTTGCAGAGCCGGCCGCAGAAGGGTATTGAACAGAGCCACCGAGGGCCTCTGTTCACTGCCGTCGCGGCGGGCAAAAAGACCGTTGAACACGGCCACTGAGTTGTCCAGGGCAAACGGGTCGCTGGGCACAGGCACCGCATTGATGCGATCCGCAGTGATCACCATGACCCAGGAGCCCCCGGCAAAGCGCTGGAACAGGTCTTTCTCGGGGGCGATTTGAAACAGCAGCAGCGCTTGGGTTGCGGCCAGGTGTGACTGAATCGCCGCCAGCGGCAGTTTTGTGGTGCGAGCGTTGCCAAATTGTCGCGCCGCGATGTCGGCCAGCTCGAGCTGATAACGGGCCAGCGGAGTGTCCTTTTCGGCAGCGGCGGCCCGGCCGGCCGGCTCGGGTAGGCGCGCGCGCTGAAGCGCTGCGATGCGGGCGGTCAGCGCTTTTTTGCGCTCGCGCAGCTGGGCCGGCAGAGCCGGGATTATGTCCGCAGCCAGCAACCTCTCGCGCAGCACGCGGGCGCGCATTTGCTCGGAGATGGCAAATGCCATGGCCCGGTCGTCCTCGCTCCTGGCCGAGGACAGAATTCGACCGACCAGCCAGGCGTAGTCGCGCGTCCACGCCGAGAATACGCGACTACGGCCGAGTTCGTCGCCCTGAGCGTCGCGCAGGCGCTCGATCGCAGCCAGTGCCAGCTGCGAGTCCTCGATTGCGCGCACGCCCGGGTCGACCTGCCAGACCAGGCGCATGCGCTGGCGCCAGGCAAATACCATCGACCACGGATTGTCGGCAGCCGCGGCAATGGCCAGCGCCCGGTCGACATAGTGCCGGGCTTTTTGCCCATCCGACTCGCGGACAAATTGCCCCAGGGTCCACAGGCAATGCCCTAGATCGAGGGTGCGTTGCATCTCGGTGGCGAGGCGAACGCATTGGTCGAGATGATGGCGGGCCTGGTTGGCCGTGGCTTTGTCAAAGCTCAAAAGCTCGCCTAGCGCGCGATGACTCGACACCTGAATCGGCAGATATCGAGCCTGTACGGCGGCTTGCAGGGCCGCTCGGGCCAGGGAAAGGGCCCGCTCGCGCGCCGATGGACGGGGCATCTCCTCCATTTGGGCCATGAACGTATTGGCGATATCGTAGCGCGCGATGGCCGAGGTGACCGCATCGCCAGCGGCGCTGGCCAGAGCGGCGAGCTGTCGGGACAGCTGCATGGCCTCGGCAAACCGACCCATGCGAAAGCTGACCGCGCTGGCGGCGAACCACACCTGGCGCCGCAACAGATAGGGCCAGTCTGCGCGCTGTGCGGACATCACGCCCTTGAGCGCCCGATAGGCCGCTCCCACGTCGCGCCCGGTGTCGATCCGATGGCGCGCCTCGAGGATGGTGGCGCGGGTCATGGCCATCGCATTGGCCGAGGCCTTGGCGGCAGTCGAGGCGAGCGCCACTTCGCGAGCGGCCTCGGCACTGCGCCCTTGCGCAAAGAGCAGGGCGCGCCGGCTGGTTCGGGCCATGACTTCGCCTTCGGTTTGCCCGCTGCCGGCAAATCCCGCGGCAGCGCGGGCGTAGAACTCCAGCGCCGCGTCCGGTGCTCGGCTCCACTCGAGGTGGCCCCGGGTCAGGGTCAACCAGTGATTGTCGGGATGGCGGCGGCGCAGAGTATCGAGACGTCGCGCCGCCGCTTCCTTGTGGCCCAGGCGCTGGCCTACCTCGTAGTAGCAACGCGCCGACTGGTAGCTTGCCGGCCGAGCCAGAAAACCGGCGTCACAGTCGGCCAGAGTGGCCACTTGCGCCGGCGCAGACTGTGCCGAGGCGACGCGATACATGGCACCGATCAGCATCACTGCGCCGAGCGCTGCCCGGCGACTCCGCCATCGCCACGGCTCGTGCGGCGGCCAGACCGCGTCCCGGCCCCGTCCTGTGACCAGCCGGCTCACACCGGGTCGGGGATGGGCAGTGGTTCCGCAGCGCACGGTCCGAACACGTCGCCCGGCGGAGGATCGCCCGGCCCGCGGCTGGCGATGGCACAGGAAAGTGCCCCATCGGTGTGTTCCGCTGGCATCTCGGTATATTCAGTCGACCCTGCAGCGGGCTGGCTGGACGGGGTGGCGATGGCGAACGTGAGCACCAGATGGACCGGATCGGCCGGCTGGGCCAGGGCGACTGTCGCGCGCACAGGTATTCGCGAAGTTGCCCCGTGATAGGTAATTTCTGCGGTCTTGCCCCCGTTGAGGGCGATCCGCTGCGATTTCAGCACTGTGCCTTGGTCGTCGATGAACGACAGCTGGAGCAGAGAAGTGCGCACTTTGCCCAAGCCGATATCGGACACGCTGAGGTAGGCGACTTGACCCGCATCCAGTCCCAGCGCGCCCGTCCCCACAGTGGTGGCCTGCTGCGTGTATATGCCGCTGGCATCGACGCGGTCGGGGAGCGACACGCCAAATCCGACCAGAACCACAGTCATCCCGGCCAGGACCGCCTGTAATCGCAGTTTGCTGAACGTCCGTGGCAGTTGCTTCCTCATAGCTGACATCCTCCTAGCAATCGGTTTGGTACCAAGCGCCCCATACTCGGCGCGATCATTCGAGGGTGGTTTTGAACGTCGCGGACGAAACCACCTGTCCATCTGCATCGACGCGATCCACTTGCCAAAGCAGCACCGACCCCGCAGTCATGCCGGTGAGCTGCTCGGGGGGAACCGAGTATTGGGGCGATTCGAGATCGTCCAGTACCGCGAGGACCCGCAGATCAGGCGTCGTAATGCGCAGGCGGTAGCGGGTACCCCGGGGTCCCGCGGTCCAGCGCAGAACGCAATCAACTGCGGCACAGCGCGCCGGCTGGCCGTGCGGGGAACCCTGCGACGCGGGCGTGCGATAGGCCACCGGAACGGTGGGCGAGGGCGGCCGGCGCAAATGGGCAAACACCGCCACGCAGGCAAAGACCAGGGCAAAGGCCGGGACGGCCAACCGCCAGGGTTTGCGCTGCCCGCTCGGTGCGGTGACCGGGGCCGCGCTGGGCACGGGCGCGAGTTGTGCGGCGAGGCGCCAATCCGCAGCGCACGAGCGGCACTCCGCAATGTGGCGGACCACCGCCCGGCGCGACCCAGCTGCGAGCTCGCCGGACACGGCGGCCCACAGCTCGTCCGGTTGCGGGCAATCCGCTCGCGGCGCTGCCCGCTCGGACGCTGCAAACGCCGCACTCAGACGGTCGCTGTCGCGGGTTCCCTGGGCGTGGTTGCTACTCATGGTGATATTCCCTTTGCAGCGAGACACTTGCGCAGATCGGCAAGACCGCGATAGATCAGGTTCTCGGTGCGCTTTGCGGTCCAGCCGAGAAGCGCCGCCGACTGCCGCAGCGTGTGTCCCTGCAGGTGGAGGGTGACCGCCAGACGACGCGAGTCGCTCAGCCGGGCGAGGCAGTCGCCGATCTGTGCGCCGATCTCGCGTCCCGACGCGATCTGTTCCGGGTCGATCGGCGGGGCGCCAAAACCGTGTCCGCGCGCCTCGGATGCGCCGCAGTTGTCTTCCAGAGAAACTTCTCGCCGGCGCCGGCGCCGGCGAATTTCGTCTACTACGGTCGTATAGGCGACTTTGGTGAGATAGCCCCGGGACAGAGCCCGGTCGCGATCGCCGCGCGGTGCCAGCTTCATGACGCGCATCATCGCCACGTGGGTGAGGTCGTCTACCTGATCGGCCAACCACGGTGGACACACCCGAGTCACCGCGCGAGCGAGATCCTGTCGAAGAGTCTCGTACCCGGCGTCGCAGGGCAGGGCTACCATCGCTGTGTCGAGCGGATTCGCCATACTGCACACGTCATATCCGCCACGTTTTTTGTCTACTGCGTTTTCGCTGGCCGCGCAAGCTCGATTTCCACCCATATGCCGTATTCACGCCATCGCTCGGCGGTGGTCGCGCCAAGATGGTTTTTTGGGTGAGGGAATATGGCCGCGCGCAGCGTTCTCTTTACAGCGTATTGCACAACCCGGGCGGGAAACCTATGAACCGCCGACACCGCGGCAACCGCCGGCACCCACATCGAGCATTTGTATCGGACAAAAATTCGGTGAGCGGGAACTGCAGCAGTACCCGCAGCCGCTGGGCTCGGGTACCAGCGTATTGCTACCGGCGATCTCGATGAGGTGCTGTACGCCGAGGTTCAAGCGGCGCAGACCGAAGGCGCCGATCCGCAGGCCAAGTGCCAGGCGCTGCACGAGCATTTGGTAGTTTGAGCCGTCGTGGCAAGATTTGTCGCCAGCAAAGGCTTGCTCGGTTGTCCCTGTCCGCGTGTCTAGTTCCCATCACCCACGCACGGCGGCACTCTCTCTGTCGTCGGATTAACAACAAGCAAGGAGTATGAAATGCAACGTTCTGCCCACAACAAGGCAGGGCTCGGCGTATGGACCGGGTTGCCCTGCATCGCACTGCTCGGGCTTTCAATCGGGTGTCACGCGGATTATGAGGCCAACGCGCCAGATGGCATGGCCTCGGCCAAGACGCAGAATGTCAGCACTCCGCTGGTTCGGGGCGGGATTATCGGCTGGGTATGGGAGGATGCTGATGCCAATGGGGCGCGCGGCCCCGGCGAGCGCAGCCTCAATGGGGTCACGGTCTATCTCGATATCAATGATGACGGTGTGCGTGGCGCTAACGAACCATCGACGCAAAGCGACGCGGCCGGGCTCTACTTCTTCGCTGATCTGGAGCCTGGTGAGTACGCGGTGAGGCAAGAAGTCCCGTTCGGCTATCGCAATGTGACCGGCGGTGAAGGGCCGGCAATGTCCGAGCCAACCGTGATATCCAATCGGGATCCCAGCGTGGAGATCATCGGCGGCGATGAGACTGAACTCAATGAGTATCCCTTCATGGTCGCGGTAGGCGCGGTTTTGAATGGGAGGTTCTCGCAGTTCTGCGGTGGCTCGCTCATCACCGATCGATGGGTCGTTACCGCGGCTCACTGTACCGGCGGTCCGCCCGAGAGACTCGGTGTCCTGGCCGGCACCAACAATGTCGACGACGGCAGCGGTCAACTGCTCCGAGTCAAAGCGACCCATGTGCATCCAGCATGGAACGGCAGCGTGATCGACGGGTACGATATCGCTTTGTGGGAACTCGAGGCGCCGGTCGCTCTGCGCGATAGCGGGCTCGAATCTGCCGCCATGCTGTCGGCCAACGACGCGAGCCTTGCGGCTGTCGGCACCCTGGCAACCACAATTGGATGGGGCGTGAGTAGTATCGGGAGTACGCTATTGCAGGACGTCCATTTGCCGGTGTCCGACGAGCAGGTCTGCGAAGAAACGTACCGCAATCTCTACGGCTCCGTTAACAACTTCGAAACTCAGATCTGCGGCAGCGTGCCCGAGGGCGGTATCGATGCCTGCCAGGGTGATAGTGGCGGACCGCTCGCGGTGCGCGATCCCGCGACCGAGCGCTGGATGCTGGCAGGCATAACGAGCTACGGCAACGGTTGTGCCTTGCCCGGCTTCCCCGGTGTTTGGGGCCGGGTTTCTGCGCTATCGGATTGGGCCAGGGCAACCGCGGTCGAGCCGTCGCGGGTGCACCGTCTGACCGTGCGGAACCGTGTCATTCAGTTCATCGAGTTTGGCAACCAGAGCACCCGGTACCAGCCGAGTCGGG
>JAKSDA010000347.1 GCA_022360315.1 Pseudomonadota bacterium | reverse complement strand
TGACGGCGCTCAATCACATCATCGCGCTCAGCTTTATGGATGCGCTTGGGGTCGAGTTCAAGCTGATCAACGTACCGGGCGGCAACGGTCCGATGCGGGCGGCACTGATCGGGGGACAGGTCGATCTTGCGGTCACTTTGCCCTCTGCGGCCAACGCCTATGTGGAGAGTGGCGACATGAAGCAGATCGTCTTCATGGCCGATTACAAGCCCAGGGCCCTTCCCGAGATTCCGCTGTCTTCCGAGGTCGGGCATCCGGAACTGCAATGGGCGGCGACAAACTACTTCTTCCTGCACAAGGACACGCCGCAGGAGGCCCGCGATTGGTGGGCCGAGATGATCAGAAAGGTGATGGCCGACGAGGAACTGCAGGCCGAGCTTGGCGGCAAGATCGAGGACCTGCGCTTTTCGAGCGGCGAAGAACTTCGTGCCGAAGTCGAGGCCTCCTATGCCCGCTTCGAGGCCATCGTCGATAGGTACGACCTCAAGAAATAGCGCGGAGCACGCGACGCCCGGGCGATATTCGCCCGGGGGTCCGCCAAAGGACCAGTCCCATGAAGGAGCGTGTCATCGCGCTGTTCCTGATGGCGTTTTCGGCCATCTTGTTCCTCAGCGCCTTGTCGATCCCCGAGCCGAGATTTGAGCCGCTCGGCGCCGGCTTCCTCGGCAAGGCGATCCCCGCACTGATCTTTCTGCTGGGCCTGATCCTGGCGGTTCCAGCCTTTCGAACCGCTACCGAGAAGGGCGCAACCCTATCGATCGGTACGATCCGGGCGCAGATGGGGATGACGATGCAGATCTTCGCGGCGCTCTGTCTTTACATCCTCGGGTTGGGGCTGGGCGAAGGCTTTGCGGCCTACGTCATCACCTCGGTGATTTTCTTCATGCTCTGCGCCTTCATCCTGACGCCGCGGGTCTTTGGCCGTCCTGTCGAACTGGCCGTAACATTCGTCTCCGCTTGCGTGCTTTGCGGCTTCATCGGCTGGGGCTTCTCCGAAGTCCTGCATGTGAGCTTGCCATGATCGAGCAGATCGCCGCCGGCCTCCTGGCCCATCTCACGCTGATGGCGATGATCTTCTCCGTGCTCGGCGTGTCGCTGGGCCTGGTCTTCGGCGCCATGCCGGGGCTGAACCAGGGCGTGCTGATGGCGCTGACCCTGCCGCTGACGTTCTACATGGACAGCAACTACGCGCAGTTCCTGCTGATCGGAATGTATGTGGGGGGCGTCTCCGGTTC
>JAKSDA010000363.1 GCA_022360315.1 Pseudomonadota bacterium | reverse complement strand
CCGAGCCAGAGCGACGAGGCGCGCCGCCAGTGGGTGCGCGAGGAGTGGAGAATACTGGCTGTATTTGACCGACGAGCAAGCCCGCTGGCGGTGATGGATCGGCGCTCTGGCGACGCGGAGAGTTTTTGGACCGGCTCTTAGTACCGCGACCCGCAAGTAAGTACCCATTACGGCCGACCAGCGCGCCGATGGCTGTGTTGCTCATCGGTCACGTAGGCCCACTATGCTCCCTCTTCGCGCCTTGCCCTCGACGCGCTGGACCGACCCTACTGGGCACTTACTACGGGTCGCGGTACTTAGCGTTGAGTCGCGAGAGTCAATAGTTTGCCTCTTTGTTCTACGATTTTTTCCCATATGCAAACTCATAAATCCAAGAAAGTAAGATTATGCTTAACACACTATGATGGATTGTCTCGCCGCACCGCGGGTTTGGTGATGAACACCAGTGCATCACGATGAGTAGCTGAGCGGAGCTTTCCTCTATTGTGCGCGTCTCGACATCCACGCGCAGATGAACTCCGTCATCGAGGTTGGTGCCTATAAACAGAATCCTGATGTGACCAGCGTTGGATATAACCTCGACTTGTTGATGCGGTGGAGAGAATAAGGCGAGACGAAAAGACGGACTCAAATCTCACTGGCACGCACAATCGAATGCAAGCTCTGTGCCGTGGCATTGCGTGGCGGAAACCGGGCAGTTGAACAGATCTCCTTTCGAGATGGCGACCAGGATAATGGACGCCTCTGCGACAACAATGACCACAATGCTGGACAGCAGACGAATTGCTCAAATCCGCCTGTTAACAAACGGAATGACTATTGACCCATGATGAGGCATGGCTTCGACTCTCTGAGCACGGCCTCATCACGTCAGGCGACCTCGTTGTCTCCCCACGAGATTGCCATGACCTGTGACAGTCTCGTCCGCAAGGTCGAGCTGAGCGCCGGGTACTGTGGTCGGTGTGTCGACTAATTGCTCTCGATTGTGGTCCCGAGCGCGAAGCGGTCGGGCCGCACACGATCGCGTTTGCATCTTTTTGACGTGATCGTATGTAGGTAGTACCTGGCACGTTGGTTGCTGTCACACATGTAGGGAGAGCTATCTGCCACTGGCAAACGTAGCCGCCCTTGCAAAGGAACCAAGTGCACCACAATCGCAAGCCTCATCGGCACGCTCTGTAGCGAGCTGGAGGAAACCCGGGAAAGGACTATCAAGGCAAACGGATGTACAATACATGTGAAGATGTCTGACGACTCTCGGAAGCCCTTGCTGCCAAGGACCACAGAGATTCTCGACGTTCCCAGCCTCGAGCCGCCAGGCGACCCGTTCGACACCGGAAGCGCTGCCAGCTTCGAGCCCTCGTACGTGCCGAGCAAACATCAACTGACCTCGGATTTGCGCTACATCGCGGCAGGTGAGGTCGGCGCCGGGGGCATGGGCTCGGTGCATCGGGTATTCGATCAAGTAATGCAACGGCAAGTAGCCATGAAGGTATTGCATCAGCGCGCGGGCGACGAGAATAGCGACATCGGCGCCACTCGCGATCAGCTGGTCGGCCTTTTTCTCAGCGAAGCGCGGGTGACCGGCCAGCTCGATCACCCCAACATCGTACCTGTACATAGTCTGGGCCAGACCTCGGGAGGCGATGTGTTCTTCACCATGAAGTTGGTCCGGGGCCACACGTTGCGGCAGCACCTGCGTGAGCGCGGAAACACATCTCTGGTCAGTCACGAGATCGAGGACATTCTGCACCTCTTTCTCCGCGTGTGTGATGCGGTCGATTTCGCCCACAGCCGAAACATCATCCACCGTGATCTGAAACCGGACAACATCATGGTTGGCAGCCACGGCCAGGTATATGTCATGGATTGGGGAATTGCGTTGATCGAGGGCTCATCGCCCGTGGATGCGAGCAACGGCGCAGGCGCAGGCGCCGACTCGTTTCCAATGCCCCTGGGCACCTACATATCCAGGCATTCGGGCAGCGTTGTGGGAACACCCGGCTACATGGCGCCAGAACAGGCCAATGGCGAGATCGACGCGATCGATGCTCGTACCGACCTATTTGCATTGGGAGGAATTCTCTACTACGTGTTGACCGAGCAGGCCCCGTTTGCCGCCGCAACCGTCGAGCAACAGCTCGAGCTGGCCCGCGCCGGAGAGCCGCGACCGCCCGCCCAGGTGGTCCCGCAGCAACGGCTGCCCCCCGGGCTGTGCCGCATTGCCATGAAGGCCATGGCCAGGAGTCCCGAAGCTCGCTACCAGAGCATCTCCGAGCTCAAAAAAGACATCCAGGCATTTCTCAGGGGCGGCGGCTGGTTCGACACGCTGCACGTCAAGGCTGGCGAGCTTATTGTACGCGAAGGTGAGGAGACATTCGAGGCATACATAATCAAGGAAGGCCAGTGTGAGGTCTACCGGGAACGCAACAATGCCCGCACCACCCTTCGTCACCTCGGCCCCGGGGACCTATTCGGCGAGACGGCGGTTTTCACCAGTAAGCCGCGAAACGCCAACGTCGAGGCCATCGACGATGTCACTCTCATGGTCATCACCCGTGAGACCCTTGAACGCGAAGTGGAAGCGCGCGGCTGGATCGGTATCTTTCTCAAGACTCTTGCCGAGCGCTTTCGCGAGGTAGACAGTCAGCTAGCGGATGCCCGGGCCGATCGACCGCGCTGACCGTCAGCCATCTCTCGCCTCCACTTTCATGAGAAATGGCTGTCCAGGGTACATCGGCGGAAAAAATCTCGGTTTCTCCGCTTGCCCGGGCGCATCGACCAAGCGATGGAGTCGAGCTATCGTGGCCAGGACGAGCTTGGCCAACATCATTGCAAAGGCCTGAGCGATACAACCGCGCGGCCCGGCGCCAAACGGGATATATGCCATCTTGTTGATACCCGAGCCGGACTTGCTGAATCGCTCTGGCTTGAATCGCTCCGGTTCGACAAAGCTGCGCGGGTCTCGATGCAGCAAATACGGACAGATCATCACCAACCCTCCCTGCTCAATGGTATATTGTCCAAGGTGAATATCGCGGGCTGTTTCGCGAAATAGATACAGGCTCGGCATACAGAATCGCATGGTCTCCTTGATGACCATCTCTCCATACTCGAGCCCTGGCAAATGAGACCTATCAGGTGCTTCATCGCCCAAAACTCGATCTAGCTCGCAATGGATCTCACGCTCCACAGCGGGCTCCTGGGCCAGCAAGTGCCACAACCAGACCAATGTTATGGTCATCGTATGATGGCTGGCGAACATGAGCTGCCAGATCTCGTCGGTCAGCTGCTGTCGCGTCAAATCGCCACGCTGGCCCGAGGTTACCAGGGTAGAAAGGATATCTCCCCGATCGGTCGGAGTTAGCCACCGCTGCCGTATCAGCTGTGAGGCGGCGCCCATATCCCGGCCGGCCCGCCGTCGCATCACCACAGCCGGGCTCGTGCGGCCATCGTACTCGGTTACCCTGAAATCCACTCCCAGCGCTTCGTCCAGGGGAATCGTACCGGCTCGTTCCTGGCGCCGGCTTGCCGGGCCGTATCCTTCGAGTTCGGCGTCGAATGTGAATCTGACCGCTACTCGCACAACCAGGGTGAGTATCGCCTCCATGATATCGACCACCGTTCCCGGCTGCCAATTGGCGATCATATCCTGTGCGCATTCGACAACGACCCGGGCATACCGGGCAATATGCCGGCGCTGAAACAGAGGTTGTAGCAGCCGATGCCGAGCTCGCCAGGCGTCTCCTTCCAGATTGCTCAGACCATCGCCCCAGTGCCCTCTCGAGGATTCTTTGAAGAAAGCCGGCTTCTTGAAATGCTCCCACTGGTCGACCAGCACCTGCCGGACAAAATCCGGATGATTGACCAGATAGATAAAATTGCTGCCGATCTGAAAATAGACCACATCGCCATGATCGGCGACCAGCTCGTCCAGAAAGCCGTAGAGATCCCGTCGAAAACGGAGCACGTTGCCGAGGCCAAACGGGCCGCCATCGGGGCCGGGTGGATATCGACGTGATTGCACGGCGCTACTCGCGTTGCTGACCCGGGCTAGCAAAAACCAAGGACGTCATGGCGACCCGCTCTTGCCCACTGCTGGTCGTTTGCCTTCCGGCTTGCTGGGCTCGCCGGGCGCGCTGGTAGAGGCGCAGAATATTGGCTGTTTTGATATCGACGATGCCACCGGTCGCATACAGAGTGGGGTCGAGGATTCTGCGCAGCGGGCTGCGCATCGCGAGACTCAGAAAATGACCACTCAGCTCGAGCATCAAGCCCTGGCCACACAGATCTCGCAGCGGCCCGGCGATGTCTTGCCACGCGCAATCCACACCGTAGTCTGCCTTGAATGCCTTGATGATCGCTCGCGGTTTTCGCGCCTTGTCACAGATTTGATAGAGCTGGCGGGTTGCCCCGGTCAGTCGATGACGAGATCGAAGCGCACATCGCCTGGTGTCAGTAATTGTCAATTGCTCGCCGTCATCATCCATCAGCAGGGTGGCAGGTTCGGGCCCATCCAGCTCGGGATACAATCGGCGTATCCACTCTTCCTGCCAGTTGCGATTGATTTCTTCGAGAGCTCGCAACCCGGGTCGCTTTGCCGCTGCAACACTGCGCAGACAGTCCAGCCGATTGCGATCTCTGGTGTAATCATCGAAGACATAGGCAAAGTTGCTCAGGTCATTGCCTGACCAGGGGTATACGTGGCGATATGCGTGACACGGAGTGAGATCGAGACCGAATTCTTCCGGCTTCATCTGATATGGGCTAAAGCGATGATATTCGATATAGTACGATGTATTGGGCGGCTGTAGATGAGAGATCTTGGGCAGCCACTCGGCCATTTTCAGATACCAGTCGTCCGATTCGCCTGGCACTGTGTGGATGAAATTCCAGCTGACAAAGATGCCGAGTTCCTGCGCCCACTTCAGTAGTTGAATATTCTGGCGCGCTTTGACACCCTTGCCGATCAATTTCAGTATCTCATCATTCAGGCTCTCGATACCGGGTTGCACCCAGCGAACACCAGCACCGGCCAGGAGCTTCAGATGGCGTCGGCTCAGGTTCGACTTGATCTCGTACATGATATTGTATTTCTGCTCGCGACTTGCCAGTACGGGCAGCACTGTGTCGAAGTAACTCATGTCGAGGATGGCATCCACACTCAGGAAGTTCTTGATGTGGTACTTCTGTGCCAGATGATCGAATTCTTCGACGACCCGCCCGGGATGTTTAGAACGATAGGTCATACTGCCGCCGTTGAGGCCACAGAATGTGCAATGGCTGATCTCGCCCCACCAACAGCCACGCGAGGTCTCGATGGGAAGCACCGGTCGAATCAGATAGCCAATGGACGATCGCCGTAAGGCCGAGAAATAATCATCGTAGTCGGGTATGGGCGAATCATTTATATTCGCCAGGGTGGCTCGGGGCGGACGCTGCTCCAGCATGCTATGGCCCAACCCATTGGCCCGGCGGTGTGCTGGTCCCAGTACGCCCTGGGGCAACTGGGACCAGCTGATGTCGACCCCGTTGGCAAAAATCTGTTGACATAACTCGGGCAAGAGTGTATCGGCCTCACCGGAGACCACGAAATCGATCCACGGGCACATCTTGTGGGTCACCACTCCCATCGAGCTGTCGCAATTGGTCCCACCCAACATCGTCACCGTGTCTGGTGCCAACTCCTTGATGCGGCGTAGTAGGCCCAGCGACGCACAGTGCTGTTGAAACATCGAGCTACAGCCGACAATGCGTGGCTGCGTTTGCAGCACAGCTCGAGCCACTCCATCGATAAACCGCATGGCTTGCCGGCGTAGTCTCCGCAGCATTGTGGGCACATCGTTTTCAGGATGACCCATTCGATGCAAGCGATGGGCCAGTTCCTTGACGGCTAGCTGGATGTCCGCAAAATACTGGCAAGGATCGGGCTCGTGATCGGGAAACGCCGCTCGGCCGAACGTCCACTCTCCGATCAACCCCGAAGTTCTCATGTTTTGAATCGGGTCGTAGAGATATAGATCGATTTCTTCTGCCCACTGAAGGTTGGCGTATACCACAGTCGTTGCGATTTCCGCTCGCTGGAGGGCAGCTTTGAGTATCGAGACACCGCTCGATGGCTGTACCACAGGCAAATACGGCATCAATGCCAGACAGACGTCTGCATCTGGTATGTCGCGATCCAGTACCATGAGTGTTCCCTCTCGTATGCGAGTGCATCCATACTTTATATGAATAAATGCCTGTTATTCAGCTCGTGCTCTGACAAGGGTCTTTTTAGCCAGCCCATCTCGACCGGCACATCGTAGAGTCGCCCTGGGGCAAATCTGGGCCAAAAGTGACGCAGTCCGGGAATTATCACCTTGACCACGGACAGACCGGTGTCTGGGCGGGTTTGATCCAAAACCAGAATTTCCAGCCCTTTGTCCCTGGCGAGCTGTATACAGGTCAAAAGACCATCTTGACAGTCTTCTGCCCATGTGTGCCGGTAGTCCGAGCGAGACCTCGGCCTCACGGTGGAGCTCGGGCGCAAATACGGCTCCGTTTCGAGTGTCGCCGTAGCCCACCAATCCATGGCGCAGGGATCGTGAAATTGTCGATATCGGTTCTTTCTGAATACATGCGGCAGAAGCTGGTTCATCTCGGTGGCCGCGCGGCGCAGCGCAATGTCTGGACAGAAGTGGCTACCGAAGCCAAACGTTATATCTTCTTCCGAGCAATCGTTGCGTCGGGCAATGGCCGCAAAAGTCGGTATCCCAAAGTCGCCGGTAATATCGAGCACCCAGAAATCGAGGTGTAGCTCGCGATAAAAGCGGACCAGGCTGGTCAGTACGTGGTCGTCGAAACTGGCGATATCGACCGCCGGTCTGGAAAGGCGATTGTACCACCACAGAGCCACAGAGTCGCGTTCCAGAAGCTCCATGAAGGCGTGCAAGATCGCCTGCTCCCTGCTCGCGCCCGCGGCGCAGCCATTGGAGTCAGCGCGGGCAAACCAGGCGTCGTGCTGCCGCGAGTATCCATAATAACAATAGGCGGTGGGCACATGGCGCCATCTCTGGTGGGTTAGGGACCAGACCGGGCTCCAGTCGATTTTCTGGTTCTCATCAAATGGCGTGGCGACCCAGGTATGAAGCCAGCCAGGCTGCTGCCCTTGCCCGCGCTGAGCAATCTGCCTGTCACTGAAGAGCAGACAGTCATTGGGATGGATCGCCCCTTCCAGGGCGCCAAATGCGCTTGTCACTCGGGCTTCGTCGCCCTGGAAAACCCCCGAGTAGCGCTCGATGGACTCGCATAGCGCGCTGGTTTTGGCAGCCATGTCACTGGCGCCTTTACCGCTGGCCCGGCCGCGCAGGCTCTCGCGAGTAAAGCGCAGTGCTTCTCCCACTAGAGCAAAGCTGTGGTCGGCCGTGTAGCTTGCCGCCGGTTCGTCGAGCCCGTCGTCAATGGGCAGGCGATACAAGTTGCCCACAATGCCGGTAATCGGGCTGATATGATGGGCGAGCTTGTGGAACGTGTCGTACTCTGACCCCCGCGCCTCTCCGCTCTTGCCGCTCGGGGCGCCAGGATCGCCGCGATACTGCAGAGCAATGGGTTTTTTCTGATTGCTGGCCACCAGGTTCGGGCTGCCACAGTCCGGGCACTGCGGGCGTTTCACCAGCTCGTGGATGTGATGGCCGAACGACACCGAATCCCAGCTCATCACCCGTCCGAGCAGCGCTCTGTCATCACCCAAAACGATCCATTTGACGACTTCGGTTGCAATGAGCCCGTGGGCGGCTTGCAGAGTCGAGGGCAGAGCCGGTGCAGTGGACACAATGACATCGCAGCTCGCGGCATTGTGGGCGAGATAGGTCTCGACCTTGCGCTGTCCCCGAATACGATGGCTCAAACAGGACCAGCATCCGGTTTGCCCGGGCGAGAATACGGGTCCGAGCCACAGAGTCGTGCCGACCGGCTTTGCCAGCATCCAGGGCCGGCCGCTGTCGAGAGCATGGCGATTGAGCTCGACCAGATCGGCGCGCAAATAGTCATCAGTCAAGACAACGCGGTACTCGCCACCATCCTCAACGTTCACTCCCAGCGACTGCAGCAGTGTGCGCAAGGGACCGCCATCCAGCGGGCCCAATGTTATCACAGACACAGCCGCTGCCTGCAAGCGCCGGGTTGCCGTGTCTACTTGCACTCCCAATGCGCCCCAATATGCAGATTGGGCTGCTGGTACATCGACGGCTGCGTCGGAGACAAAGCCGTCCCGCCGCAAGCTCTCCAGAGCGTAAACGATCTCTGTCAACGGGAATCGAGCCCGCAGCTTGCCGATGATCTCGGCTTCGGTATGCTGTCCGTCAAGCAGCGGAGCGAGCTGAAAATAGGCCGGTCCCTGCAGAAAGTAGCTCTGCTCTTCTCCGACCAGAAATATGCCCTCATTCGAGACGAATGTACAGCGAAGATGGTGCGTCCAACGGGGACGGCGCTGCAATGCTTTCACTGCAATACTCAGCTGTGCTGCACGGCTGGTAGGCCAACTTCGTCAAAGGCACCGGTCAGCCGCCCTTGCCGCAAGGTCCAATCACACCCATAGCAGCCTGAATGGGAATGATCATCTTCTCTCCGGTCAAAGCGTCCATCAGCTGGTTAGGAGGGTAGAGGCTATCCGGAACAATGTCGAATATGAATAGGAAATCTCTTGCGATATATTCTTTGATGGCGGGACGGGGATCGGTTTCCAGCCTCGACGCGTACGGACCATTGAGCCAGGCATTGGCCACGACCACGGCAAATTCTTCCGGTGCCAAGACTGGTAACTCATCCGGGTGGCTCTCCTGCCAATCTTTCACCTCGGCCAATATCTCGTCGACCTTTTTTTGAATCTCGTCAGGTGTAGGATCGTTCATGGCTTACCCCAGTGGCTAAGTACCGCGACCCGCAAGTAAGTGCCCAGTAGGGTCGGCCCAGCGCGTCGAGGGCAAGGCGCGAAGAGGGAGCATAGTGGGCCTACGTGACGATGAGCAACACAGCCATCGGCGGGCTGGTCGGCCATAATGGGTACTTACTTGCGGGTCGCGGTACCTAGCCTTCTAACGGCATCGTCAAACACAAAGCCCATAAGCTGGGCTGAGCAGTAGGGCTCAAGACGTGGTATAACCCGACGGAAGCGCAAGACCGACCTTCTGGCCCGGCTTCGCCATGTCCTCGATGATCTTCTTTGTATACCCTGATAACGGTGATGGCTCTGGGCTGATCTGAAAGACCCTTTGATCCTTAAAATACTCGAACACTCGATAACAGCCACTGGAATCTTTGGCCATTATTTTTCTCGCATACAATACCCCCCAATAGGGGTCGTATTGCAGGATCGCTCTCAGGTTGTAGTGCTTCTCTGGATACGTATAACCAGGAGGAGACTCGGCACTCGGGTGCTTTCCCCTGAAGTCGTCCAACCAGACAGCTGCGATGAGCTGTGACCATTGGATTTCTGTCAAATAGATTACCGACGTGGTTCTGGCACGAATTTCATGATCCATTGCATCATCCCGTGCCCATACTATCAGCGTGACCAGCGTTTGTCAAAGCACGAAAATAGATAAAATCAATGAGGCGGCATGTTAGCTGTCGCCGATTTGAGACAGCGATACTGAGAGACCTGCTCCTGCGGCGATTTGACAAAATGGTCGACCTTTGGACACCTTTGTCGACTTTTGAATGTCGATGTGCGGGCTTGGCGTAGCGCGCTGGCTCGACGAAGATATATTTGTCGAGCCATTGTGCACCGAGGAGGCCGTGACATGACACTTGCCGGATTTCACCTGGGCTCCCCCATCTATGAAAGCAATCAATCGCTGATTTTTCGCGGGTGGCGGGCCAAGGATGAGCTGCCCGTGATCCTCAAGCTGCTCAAGGATCCCTATCCGGCACCGGAGAAAATAGCTGAGTTCAAACAGGAGTACGAGCGTACTCGCAGTCTGAACTCGGGTACAGGCGCGGGCTCCGACATCGTCGGTGTGGTGGTTTGCCATGGTTTGGAGGTCACTCAGCACCGCTGGGTGATGGTGTTGGAGGATTTTGGCGGCAGTTCTCTGGCCTTCAGGCTGAAGTCACGTGGTCCTTTTGCTGTCGGCGATTTTTTGCCGCTCGCCATCGAGATTGCCGACACTCTCGGAAAAATCCATCAAAGGCATATCATTCATAAAGATATCAATCCATCCAATATAGTTCTGAACGAGGAGACAGGCCAGCTCAAGATCATCGACTTCGGGATATCTACTGCTCTGAGTCGAGAGAGCACTCCGTACCAGAATGTCACGGCTCTGCAAGGCACGCCCGCCTATATGTCACCCGAGCAGACCGGACGAATGAACCGCACGCTGGACTACCGCACCGACTTCTATTCATTGGGGGTAACCTTCTATGAGCTGCTGGCAGGCCAGCGACCGTTTCCCACCGGCAGCCTCATGACGATGATCCACGCCCACATCGCGTCATCGCCACCTCCTCTCCATGGTGGATCAATCGACATTCCACGGCAATTGTCTGCCATTATCGACCGATTGATGGCCAAGAACGCCGAGAATCGCTACCAGTCGTCCTACGGCCTGAAGGCTGATCTGGAACAGTGCCACCTTCAATGGCAGAAGAAAAAGAGCATCGATCGCTTTGCCATCGGGACGCACGACCTGATCGATCGATTTCGCATTCCTCAGACACTCTACGGTCGCGCTCGAGAAGTCGATACACTGATGGCCGCGTTTGGGAGGGTCGCGCGGGGAGGCAAGGAGCTGATGCTGGTCGCGGGCTACTCCGGAATCGGCAAATCGACGCTGGTTCGCGAGGTCTACAAACCGATTACCGAGCAAAGCGGGTACTTTCTCGCCGGCAAATTCGATCAGCTGCGCCGCGACAAGCCATACGAGGCGGTGATCGAATCACTTCGCTCTCTCACAAGACAGCTCTTGACCGAGAGCGAGCAACAGATCGCGAGCTGGAGCAAGACCCTACGAGCAGCGCTTGATCCCAACGCTTGGGTGCTGACCGAGATCATTCCAGAGCTCGAGCTCATCGTCGGGCGGCAAGAAAAAACCGAGAGCAAGACCCTATCCCACCTGGAAACTCAGACCCGTCTTCACCTCACGTTTCAGAAGCTCATCGGAGCGCTCACCGGATCCGAGCACCCCCTGGTGATGTTCCTCGATGATTTACAGTGGGCCGATCCGGCAAGCCTGACCCTAGTTTATCATCTAATGACCGGTCCGGAAAGCAAATACTTTTTTGTTATAGGGGCGTATCGCGACAATGAAGTCGGCGACGCTCATCCACTGCTGCTCACCCTCAAACAGTTGAAAAGGTCCGGCGTATCGATACATCAGATCGAACTGGGTCCACTGAATCACGAACACACGAGGCAATTTGTCGCCGCCACGTTGCACAGCTCGCGGGAAAAGATCCGCTCTTTGGCACAGCTGGTCTTCTCAAAAACCAAGGGCAATCCCTTCTTCATGGTCGAGTTCCTGGAGTCGTTACACCGCGAAAAGCTGATCGAATTCGTCTCTCGAGAGTCGGGCTCCGCTGCGGACTGGCAATGGGATGTACGCGAAATCGAAGCCAAGAATCTCACCGATAACGTCATCGAGCTGTTGACCAACACGGTTAAGCAGTTGGGCTCGGAGGCTCAAGACATACTTCAGGTAGGTGCCTGTATCGGCTATGAGTTCGATCTTCGCACTCTTGCCCTGGTATGCGAAAAGCCCGATTACGAGACTGCCAGAGCTCTGTGGCGACCCTTACAAGAAGGGCTGATCGTACCGCAAGACAATGCCTACAAACTGATGGGATTCGATGTAGATGGATTATCCGAGGCGATCTCCGCGACCTATCGATTCGCTCATGATCGGGTGCAACAGGCGACGTATTCTCTGATACCCCGGGGCAGCAGAGCGGGTGTCCACAAACGAGTCGGTGAGCTGCTTTTGGAAAACACGCCACCCGAAGAGCGAGAGCAGCGTATATTCGATATTGTTAAGCATCTCAATCCAGCTCGCGAGCTGATCGCCAGCGACTCGGAGCGAGATGAGCTGATCGAGCTCAATCGCCTCGCCGCGCGCAAGGCAAAATCTTCGGCGGCTTACAAGGCAGCGCTGGATTATCTACTCATTGCCCTGGAGTTACAAGGGTCTTCGCCATTCCCGCGACCGGCCGAAAGCGATCCCGACAACACCTGGTTCTCCGACTATGAGCTGAGCATGGCATTGCACCTGGAGGCAGCGGAAGCGGCGTTCTCCAGTGGAGATTACGAGCGTATGGAGCTCATGACGGACATCATCCACCACAGGGCGAGGTCGTCGCTAGACCGAGTGCCAGCGTACGTGTTGCAGCTCGGACATCATATGTCGGTTCAAAACCCCGTGGCCGTGGCAGAGACCCTGACACGCGGGCTGGCAGAGTTTTCGGTCCAGCTGTCGACCGGTTCCGATGAGGAGGCGTTGGAGAATGCGAAGCTGCGGGCAAAAGCTCTGTGGCAGGGCAAAGAGATCGCGTCGCTCATCGACTTGCCGAGCAGCAACGATCCAGAAAACGTCGCGATCATGAACATGCTCAACAGCACTCTGAATGCTCCCCACCGCTACTTTGTGCTGGCCATATTGGAAATGGTAAATCGTTCGCTGGCATATGGAAATACTCGTTATTCACCGTATGCATACGTGATGTATGGCTCCCTCCTATGCTGCGACGAGCTCCTTGACGAGGGATACCAGTTTGGGCGACTCGGCTTGCGTTTACTGGAAAAATGCCGGAACAAAATTGGCGAACTGCAATGCCACTATATGTTTGAGGCACTGATTCGGATCTGGAAAGAGCATGGCCGCGAAACCATCCAGCCGCTGCTCGAAGTGTACAAAAGCGGGCTGGAGAACGGCTCATTGCTCCACGTGGGCATGGGATTGGATCTATCGCGGGTATTTGCCTACTGGACAGGCGAAGATCTGCGCGAACTCGAGGATAGCTGGACCAAATACCTCGGGATCATAGAAGAGCAACGACAGACGCTGGTCAGTTGGTGGACGCGCCCAGGGCTGCAAGCCGTGCACAACCTGCGCGGCCATGGCGATGAACCGTGGCGTCTTTCCGGTAAGATATTCGATGAGAGCAGTGAATCCCAGTATTTTTTTGATGTGAATGACAATCCGGGAATCTACTTTTTCTCGATACACAAGATGATTATGTGTTTTCTCTTCGATAAATACGACGATGCCTTCACCGTGATCCCGTTTCTTGAACGCAGCATTCCTTCAATGGTCTCGTGTTTTTCGATCGTACCGTTTTATTTCTATGACAGTCTACTGCGACTGGCGGTTTTCGACTCATCGGACGACCCCGAAAAAGCGCTCATCATTGACCGGATCGAATCGAATCGAGCCAGAATGGAGCTGTGGGCACAACACGCGCCGATGAATTTTCTACACAAGCTGCACCTGATCGACGCCGAGCGGGCGCGAGCGCTGGGCCGGGACGAAAGAGCTCGTGAGTGTTACGACAAGGCTATCGACCTGGCCCACGAGCATGGGTATCTGAACGAGGAGGCTCTGGCCTACGAGCTGGCCGGTCGGTTCTATCGGCAACGAGGTAAAGCCCGGCTTGCACGGTATTATTTCCAGGACGCATATTACGCCTACTCGCGCTGGGGGGCGATCGCCAAGGCTGAGCAGCTGAATGAACAGTATCCAGATTATCTGTTAAAGCGCCGGTCCGAGGCGGAGAGCATGTCTTCCCATGGCATGCTGGCGACAACGACCGCCACCACCTCCGGGCGCTCACACGATCTGGATCGACGAAGCGTCTTCGAGGCATCGCTGGCCATATCCAGCGAGATCGCTCTGGACAAGCTACTCTCCACCCTGATGAGAGTGGTTATCGAAAATGCCGGTGCTCGAGCGGGATACTTGCTTCTAGAAGATCGCGGCAATTGGACCATTGCCGTTGAAGGTTCCATCGCAGACGGTGATGAGCAAAGCGTCAGGGTCTCGCATGTGCAATCAATGCCGGTGGGAGAAGCTCGATCGATGTCCGAGGGAATTGTGAATTACGTGAGGAGGACCAGGGAAAGTGTGGTCTTGAGTGACGCGGCTCATGAAGGGCTGTTCATGCAAGATGAATACGTGCAACGAGCCCAGCCGAAGTCTATCTTGTGTGCTCCACTGATCAAGCAAGGCAAGCTGATAGGTATCCTCTATCTCGAGAACAATATGTCTATTGGCGCTTTTACTCCGGGACGCCTGGAAACTCTCAGTATCCTGTCTGCGCAGGCTGCAATTGCTATCGAGAATGCCAACCTCTACACCCATCAGGTGGATTTGAGGAATGCGTACAGCCGGTTCGTTCCCCCCGAATACCTGGGTTTTCTCGACAAGGAGACCATCATCGACGTTCACCTGGGAGATCATGTCAGCAAGGAAATGGCAGTGATGTTCTCCGACATTCGCGCCTTCTCGGCATTGTCCGAGACCATGAGCCCACAAGAAAACTTCGATTTTGTCAACGCATACCTGCAGCGGGTAAGCCCGGTTGTCAGAGAGCACGAGGGCATTATCGTAAAATATCTGGGAGACGGGGTCATGGCGGTGTTCCCGAACGGCACGGATAGCGCCCTTGCCGCCAGTATCGGTAAGCTCGACACAGTGGCGCGATACAACGAGCAGCGGCAACGAAAAGGCTATCAGCGCATACAAATAGGCATCGGCATCCATACGGGCCATATGATGGTGGGTATTGTCGGGGAAGCAGCCCGTATGCAAGGAGACGCATTCTCGGACAATGTCAACCTGGCTGCCAGACTGGAAGGGCTGACCAAACACTACGGAGTATCTCTTCTGATGAGTGAGGATGCGTATCGATCATTGCGATACGAGCATGGATATAGCATTCGCTGGCTGGGCAAGGTGCAGGTGAGCGGCAGACAGGAGGCGATCTCGATCTACGAAGTATTCGACCCAGATCCCGACGAGCTTCGGGTTGCAAAACGCGATACCAAGGCCGAATTTGAACGAGGGCTCGCCGAATACTACAATCGAAATTTTGCTGCCACCATCACTTGCATGACGCGGGTGCTGGGTCATCTTGCCGATGATTTTGTGGCCCAGCTCTATCGAGATAGAGCCGCCATGTACGTCGAACAAGGGGTGGCCGAAGATTGGGATGGAGTCATCAGCATGACCGAGAAATGACTAAATGACGTCGAGGTAAACCAGCTGAATCGATGCCCGGGAGCATAGAGACAAGAATCGAGGCGCGCAGTCGAGGGCTGCCACGGGACCATGGGCCTCGGGCGAGCCCATGGTTCCCACGCCATAGGAGACGACGCAACCGTTTCATGGCTCAGGGCTGACAGCGCAGTTTCTGCACCACAAAATTCTCGTCGCGCAAAATCTGCCGACAATCCCGTCGAACCTAGCATGGCGAGTCAAATTTTGCTGGCACGCCCGGTGCAGAGGTTGCGCACGACGATGACGCGCTCGCTAGCAACGACGCATCCGGAGGATGTGGATTGGGTCTCGAGCCCCAGGGTTCATATCGCCCACACCCCGAGTGCCCGCTGTCCATGACCGAGCGCCCGGCCGGAACACCTGGAACAACCAGACGATGTCTCCAACACTGACAGCACTCATCACGATCGGCGGGCTGACCATGGTGCTCGCCTCGCTACTCGTGATTGCCAATCGCAAATTGCACGTGATCGAGGATCCGCGCATTGACGAGGTTGAAGATCTGTTGCCCCACGTCAACTGCGGGGCGTGCGGCTACCCGGGATGCCGACCTTTTGCCGAGGCCCTGGTCGCTGGAGTCACATTGCCGGGCAAATGCACTGTGAGTTCCGATCAAGGCCGCGAGCGCATCGCCGCGTATCTCGGCGTCGATGTTGGGGCCGAGGAAAAACAGGTCGCCCGGCTGGCCTGCGCCGGAGGCAGAAACGTGGCGCGCAATCGTGCCCGGTATCAGGGGATGCACTCATGTGCCTCCGCCAGTATTGTGGCTGGTGGCGGCAAGGGCTGTTCCTGGGGCTGCCTGAGCCTCGGAGATTGCGTCGATATCTGCGATTTCGATGCTATTCACCTCGATCGTCACTCGTTGCCCGTAGTCGATGAAGGTCGCTGCACCGCGTGCGGTGACTGTGTGATGGCCTGCCCCAAAGAACTGTTTTCACTGCACCGGATCAGCCATCGTCTGTGGGTGGCCTGTAAATCGCAACAAGCGGGCGATGAGATTCTGGAAGACTGCGAAGTGGCGTGCACCGCCTGCGGGCGTTGCGCCATGGACGCACCCGACTTGATCACCATGAAAAACAACCTGCCGGTCATTGATTATACCCGTGCCCACAACACTCGGCATCCGATCCAGCGTTGTCCCACCGGTTCCATTTTGTGGCTTGACGCCAGTGGCAAGGCGATCAAAGGGCCGGCAGCTCACAAGATCATTCGCCAGGGACCCATACCAGACGCTCCGACCTGACCGACAGTCCGGCGCTACCTGTGGCCGTACCAGGTTGAGTGTGGGCTGTGCGCAAGACCGACGTCCATTGTCCTCGAAAGAGAGAAGCGATATGAAGATATTTCGCAGCAACAAAGATCAAGAGCAGGTCAAGTATCCCGGGATCCGGGCTGCCATGGACGGCAATACTGCTGTGATCATGTGCGAGCGGGAATCGAGCGACGGCGCTGGTGCCTATCCGATCACGCCATCGACTCAGATGGGCGAGTACTGGGCTGAGAACGCGGCGAGTGGTCATCTCAATGTTTCCCAGCGTCCGCTCATCTTCATCGAGCCCGAAGGCGAGCATGCCGCCGCTGCGGTCACTGCCGGCCTGTCCATGACCGGCCTGCGCGCGGCAAATTTCTCATCCGGCCAGGGGATCGCGTACATGCACGAATCTCTTTATGCCGCGGTCGGCAAGCGTCTGACCTACGTGCTCAACATCGGCGCCCGAGCCATGACCAAGGCCAACCTGAATGTGCACGCTGGCCACGATGATTACCACTGCATCGACGATACCGGATTCTTTCAGCTTTTTGCCAAGAACACTCAGCACGCCGCCGACCTCAATATCATTGCCCACCGCATCGCCGAGCTCTCGCTCACCCCGGGCGCCATCGCTCAAGACGGTTTTCTGACTACTCATCTCATCGAGTCGCTGAAAGTGCCCGAACGCGAGCTCATCGCCGAATATCTGGGACGCCCGGACGACGTCATCGCCACGCCGACACCTGCACAGAAGATCATCTACGGCGCAACCCGGCGGCGCATTCCGCTCTTGTGGGACGTCGACAACCCGGTCATGTCCGGTTTGGTCCAGAACCAGGACGCCTATATGCAAAGCGTGGCGGCCCAGCGGCCGTTTTTCTTCGATCACATCGAAGCGCTGACCGACCAGGCGTTCGAAGAATTCTATCAGCTCACTGGCCGCCGTTACGGCCGGGCATTGTCCTATCGCGTCGACGACGCGGACTATCTGATTGTCGGACAGGGCAGTGTCATCCCTTCCGCCGAAGCGGTCGCCGACTACTTGCGCCAAACTCGTAAGATCAAAGTCGGCGTGGTCGATCTCGTGATGTTTCGTCCCTTCCCGGCCGATCTGATAAGCCAGCTGCTCAAGGGCAAAAAAGGTGTGGCCGTACTCGAACGCCTCGATCAGCCGCTCGCAGTGGATCTGCCGCTGATGCGCGAAATCCGGGCCACGCTCGCCAAATGCGTCGAAAATGGCCGGAACAAAAACGCCGCGCCCTATCCTGCCCTCGACAGCTACCACAAACTGACCGACTTGCCGCCGCTCTATTCGGGCTCGTTTGGTATGGGTAGCCGCGACTTGCAGCCCGAAGGCGTGATTGCTGCGATCGAAAATATGCTACCCGATGGCGAGCGGAAGACGTTCTTCTACCTGTCCATCGACTTCATCCGCGATCAGGCCGCTTCCCCCAAGCAGCAGCTACACCAGGAGGCTATCGAGAAATACTATCCGACCGTCCGCAACCTCGCCATCCACGGCTCCGAGAATCCCAATCTCATGCCCGAGAACAGCATCACAGTGCGATTTCACTCGGTCGGCGGCTGGGGTGCCATCACTACTGGCAAAAACCTCGCCATGACTCTCTTTGATCTCCTCGGTTACCATATCAAAGCCAATCCCAAATACGGATCGGAAAAGAAGGGTCAGCCGACGACCTATTATCTGTCGGCCGCACCCGACCCGATCCGGGTCAACTGCGAATACTTCTACGTCGATGTGGTTTTGTCGCCGGACCCCAATGTCTTTCAACACACAAACGCTCTGGCCGGTCTGAAGAACGGCGGCGTATTTGTCATCCAGAGCGAGCAACCCTCGCCCGAACAGGTCTGGCAGAGTATTCCGGCCACCTACCAGAACATCATCATCGACAGGAGTATCAAGGTTTTTGCCCTCGACGCGTTTCAGATCGCTCGCGACGAGGCCAGTGACCCCGATCTGCAACTGCGCATGCAGGGTATCGCCTTTCAGGGTGCCTTTTTTGCCACGTCGCCGGTCATGATCAAAGCGGGCCTGAGCGAGGAAACCCTGCTGGCGGCGATCCGCAGCCAGATCCAGCACAAGTTTGGCGCCAAGGGCGCACGGGTCGTCGAGGACAATATGCGCGTGATCAAGCGCGGTTTCGACGAGGTCAAGGAAATACCTGCCGGCGGAATTACCAAATCCAATGGCAAACCCGCGCACAGTGAGCCGGTCATTCCGGTCATGGTCAAGTCGCTGCCCCGGAGCGCGGCGCCGGCCACGGATATCCACCGATTTTGGGAGCAGACCGGCAGTTTCTACGCCCGCGGCGCAGGCAGCGATCAGATTACCGATCCGTTTATCGGGCTGGGCGTGATGCCGGCGACCAGCGCTCTGTTCCGTGACATGACCGGCATCCGTTTCCACCACCCCGAGTGGATCCCCGAAAACTGCACCGCGTGTGGCGACTGCTATACGGTCTGCCCTGATACTGCCATTCCCGGGTTGGTCAATGAAATCTCCGAAGTACTCGACACAGTGGTCCGGCGGGTGCGCAAGCACGGCGGCCTCGGCATCAAGCATCTGCCCAGAGCAGTACGCGTACTCGAGCGCCACCTGCGCGCTCTCTTCGACGGTGCCGACCCCAGCGATCCGGTCGAGGATCTCCTCGATGAGGCCATCGCTGCGACCATTGCAGAAAGTGAAGACAGCGACAAAGAGGCGGTGAAAAAAGAGTTTGATCGCTTCAAAGACGAGCTCTCCGGCTTTCAGTTTGCCCTCAGCCGGCCCTATTACACGGTGCCCGAGAAAAAAGCCAAGGGCAGCGGCGGGTTGCTTAGCATCACGGTCAATCCATATACCTGCAAGGGCTGCATGGAGTGCGTCGAAGTATGCGACGACGACGCCCTGCGCCCGATTCCGCAGACTTCAGAGTCCATCGACAAGCTGCGCAAACACTGGGACTTCTGGCTCGATTTGCCGACTACCCCGCAGAAATATATCCGTGTGAGCGATCTCGAGGCCGGAATTGGCGCGCTGGAAACCATCCTTCTCGACAAGCGCAACTACCTGGCCGTGTCAAGCGGTGATGGAGCCTGTCTGGGCTGTTCGGAAAAAACCGTGATGCGCCTCTTCGTGGCCACGGTCGAGGCCTTGATGCAGCCCCGTGTGGCCAGACATGTCGCATACGTGGAGGAGCTCATCGAGCGGCTCGAGAAGCACATCCAGCTCAAGCTGGTCGGAGAGATCAATGTCGGCGATCCCGCGACCATCGCCAACATCGTCAGCGAGTATCGGGGCAAGGACCTGACCCTGGCGACCATCGCCGAGCGTATGGAACAGCATAGCGGTGGCAATCCAATCGACAAGACATGGCTCAATCACGTATCCGGCTTGCTGGCCCGTTTGCGCGATTTGAAATGGCGCTATCAGGAGGGTACCACTGGCCGCGGTCGCACCAGCATGGGCATGATCAACGCCACTGGCTGCACCTCGGTATGGGGCAGTACCTATCCGTTTAACCCGTACCCCTTTCCGTGGACTAATCACCTGTTTCAGGATACTGCGTCCATCGCCCTCGGTGTGTTCGAGGGCCATATGGCCAAGATGGCCGAGGGTTTCAAGGCCATTCGCATGGCCGAACTCGAGCTTGCCGGTGACTACAATCCAGCAGTCCACGACGAATTTTTCTCCTATTTTGACTGGGAAACATTCAGCGACGAGGAGTGGGCACTGTGCCCGCCGGTCGTCGCGGTCGGCGGCGACGGCGCCATGTACGATATAGGCTTTCAGAATTTATCCCGCCTCATGATGACCAGCAAACCGATCAAGGTGCTTGTTCTGGATACGCAGGTGTACTCGAATACGGGGGGGCAGGCCTGTACCTCGGGGTTCTTCGGGCAGATTTCCGATATGGCTCAGTTCGGCAAGGCAATTCAGGGCAAGAAAGAGATCCGCAAAGAGATCGGTCTCATCGCCATGGCCCATCGCACAACCTATGTCCTGCAAAGCACCATCGCACACGCCAATCATATGATCGAGGGCTTTATCGAGGGATTGAATGCACGCCGTCCCGCTCTCTTTAACCTGTACACCTCATGCCAGCCCGAGCACGGCATCGGCGACGACATGGGCGCGGAGCAGGCCAAGCTGGCGGTCGAATCGCGAGCCTACCCCCTGTTCCGCTACAATCCGGACCAGGGCAAGACCCCCGAGGAATGTTTTGATCTCGACAGTAACCCGTCTATTGATACGGACTGGCCGAGCTACACTCTCACCTACCGCGAAGGTCGGCGCGAAAAGACCATGGACGTGCCGATGACCTTTGCCGACTTTGCCATCACCGAATCGCGGTTTCGCAAACATTTCCGCAAAGCGCCACCAGATACCTGGAACGAGAACATGATCCACCTGGCCGAGTTTATCGAACTCGACCCCGACGAACGAGAGGGCAAGTTCCCGTACGTATGGGTCGTCGACCGCAAGCAGCATCTCGGCCGTCTCCTGATCGATAGTTCAATGGTCGCGTCGACCGAAGAGCGCCGAGATTTTTGGATCATGCTGCGGGCGCTGGCCCGAGTAGGCGAGGCCGAGTCGGCCACCGAGAACGTCGAGGACAGGGTACGCCAGGAGGTCGTCGGTCGCCTCGCAGCCGGGCTCATGCAACTGGTGGGCGACAATGGCCAGAGCGTGTCGTCAGCGGCATCGGCACTGCTCGACGTGGGCGCACTGGGGTCCGGCTCCGGGGGGGCGGGCACCACTGCTGATAGCGGCGGCAACGGGTCGCCATCCGGCGACTACATGGCGCCCTGGCTCGACACCGAAGAGTGCACCGCATGCGATGAATGCATCAAGATAAATCCCAAAATCTTCGAGTATAATGCCGATAAAAAGGCATTTATCAAAGATCCGCTGGCCGGCCCGTATAAAGATCTGGTCGTGGCGGCCGAGCGTTGTACAGCCGGGGTCATTCATCCCGGACTGCCCAGGGATCGCGGCGAGAAAGGCATCGACAAGCTGATCCAGCGGGCCCAGTCATTTAACTGACGGCTCGCCGATCGCGATTGAAGTCGGTCGATAAAGCGATCGAAACAGAAGACGAGATAGCAACCGAGACAGTGATCAACAAAAATGAGTTGGTTCGGCACAAAAACCTTCTCGCACGGTGTTCATCCGCCGGAGTCGAAGGACGCGACCTGCGGGCTGCCGATACGGCAGTTCCCATTCGCGCCCGTCCTGGTAGTTCCACTCAGCCAGCACCTGGGCAAGCCAGCCTTGCCGGTGGTCGCAGAGGGCGAGGAAGTGATCCGCGGCCAGCGCATCGGCCGTCCTGACGGTACCATGTCGGTAGCCATGCACGCCCCGGTATCCGGACTCATCAAGAAGATCGGGCTCACGCCGTCCATTCAGGGCAAAATGGTTCCCGGCGTATATATCGAGCCATTTCCGGCTTCAACCCAGGAGGTCGCCGAAGGCTCGCCCTGCGACGTCGATAGCGCCAGTCCAGACGAGATCCTGGCTGCGATTCAAGAAGCCGGAGTGGTCGGCCTGGGCGGCGCCGCGTTTCCCACCCATATCAAACTGAGGGTGCCAGAAGGCAAACACATAGACACGGTAATCGTCAACGGCGTCGAGTGCGAGCCTTACCTCACTACCGATCACCGGGTGATGCTCGAACAACGAGAGGACATTTTCCAGGGCATTCGCTATATTCTCAGGGCTACCAGGGCCGAACAGGTCATCATCGGCGTCGAGGCCAACAAGGCCGATGCCGCCGACGGATTGCGCGCGATCGTGCCCGACGACATTCCGGTCAGGGTCGAGGTAGTCCAGGTCAAATACCCCCAGGGCGCAGAAAAAATGCTCATCACGGCCCTCTTGGGCCGCGAGGTGCCGTCGCGCGGCCTGCCCGTCGACGTCCACGCCATGTGCATCAACGTGGCCACTACCGCAGAGATCGGTCGCCTGCTCCCCCACGGCCGTGGCATCCAGGAACGAGTTATCACGATTTCCGGCCCTGCGATCGGGGATAAGGGCAATTATCGCATTCCGATCGGCACTCCGTTGCGCTTTATTCTGGATACGGTGGGGGTGTCCGACGCGCTCGGTCGAGTCTTCATGGGCGGGCCCATGATGGGTCCTGCGGCCTCGAGCCTCGACATTGCCATCGTCAAGGGCACCTCGGGCGTGGTCGCGTTTACCACCGAGGAGACGCGAAAAACCAGCAGACAAAAAGAGTATCCCTGTATTCGCTGCGCCTATTGCGTGGACGCGTGCCCGCTTTACCTCAATCCGTCTCAGCTCGGCCTCCTGGCCAAGAATCACGAATACGACCGTATGGCAGCCGAGTTTAATCTAATGGACTGCTTCGAGTGCGGTTCGTGCTCATTTGTCTGCCCATCACATATTCCGCTGGTACAGCAATTTCGGGTGGCCAAGGCTGCCGTACGTAAAGCGAGGGCGGCCAGATGACCCGAGCTGTTCTCGAGATTCGCACGTCACCGCATATCGTGAGCGGCAACAGTGTTGTCTCGATCATGTTTAATGTGGTTCTGGCGCTAATTCCGGTGTCGGTTTTTGCGGTTTACGCATTTGGATTCACCGCCCTCGCCACCCTGGCGACTGCACTGGCTTCGTGCGTGGCCACCGAACATCTATTGTGCCGGACAGCCAGCAAAGATACCACTGTTGGCGACTGGTCGGCGGTAATTACCGGGTTGTTGTACGGTTTGACCCTGCCGCCCGGTTTGCCGCTGTGGATGGTCGCGGCGGGCGGTTTTATAGCGATTGCGGTCGGCAAGTATCTCTTTGGCGGGCTGGGTTACAACGTCTTCAATCCGGCGCTGGTCGGCCGTGCCATACTGCAGGCGACCTTTCCCGTCCCCATGACCACGTGGGTCGATGCCTTTCGACCCGATCGCTTCACCACCATTGTCTCGTCGTCGTTGACCCCACCGCTGAGCCGTCCGCAGCCCATCGCCGATGTGGTATCGGGCGCGACACCGCTGTCGGCGTGGAAATTCGATGAAGAACTCGCCCGGGCCGGTGACCTTGTCATGGGCTACACCAGCGGTTCCACTGGCGAGACCTGCGCGGTGCTCATCCTCATCGGCGGCGCCTGGTTAGTGGCCCGCAAAATGATGAACTGGCGTATCCCGGCCGCCATCTTTGCCACTGTGATCGCGTTCAGCGGCGTGTTCTGGCTGATCGATTCTCAGACTTACCCCTCGCCGGTCTTCATGTTGTTCTCGGGTGGCCTGATGCTGGGCGCGGTTTTCATGGCCACCGATATGGTCGGCTCGCCCATGACCGGACTGGGCTGCGTCATATACGGCGCTGCAATCGGCGCCTTGATCGTTGTCATTCGCCTGTGGGGCAGCATGCCCGAGGGCGTCATGTACGCCATCTTGCTGGGTAACGCGCTGTCTCCGCACATCGACGCAATGCTCAGACCGCGGGTCTACGGCACCAGACCAGAGTCGGCGCCGAAAGCAGATCGCGGTAAGGAGGCGACATGAGCAGCCAATCACGAGATAACGGCGCTCTGGCCGGCCCCGTGGTGACCGCAGCTAGCCCATGGCTCATGTACCGCGCTCTGGTCGGCATCGGCCTTTTATGCGGTTTGCTGATCGCGACGGTTTATCGCGTCACCCTGCCCGTCATAGAGGCCAACAAAGCCGAAGCTCTCGAGCGGGCTGTTTTTCGCGTCCTTCCCGCGGCGCGATCGAGTGTCTCGTTCGCCATGGACGCCGACGGTCGTTTTGCCCAGCTCGATCGTGGTTCTCGCCGAAACTCCGGCCATAAGGCCGATGGAGCAGCAAGCGGTAATCGCCTGGTCTACGCCGGTTACGACGAGCAAGGCCAGTTGGTGGGCCTGGCCATCGAAGCCGAGGGAATGGGCTATCAGGACCTCATCCGGATCCTTTACGGCTACTCGTTCGACGATCGGGCAATTATCGGCATGCGAGTGCTCGAGAGCCGCGAGACTCCAGGGCTGGGAGACAAGATCGAAAAGGATGCCACTTTTTTGGCCAATTTCGAGCGACTCGACGTTTCGCTGGATAACGACGGCGCCATTGCCCATCCCATCGAAGCGGTCAAGCGCGGCGAAAAAGTCTCCCCGTGGCAAGTCGATGCTATCACCGGAGCGACCATCTCGTCCCACGCCATCGCCGATATTTTGCGCCGGAGCTCGATCTTCTGGATACCGCGCGTAGTCGGACGTCGCGCAGATTTTCGACTACCGAGGGCATCCCATAACGACGCCGCGCAATGAAAGTTCGAAAAAGTGCAAGTGAAGACGCAAAACAAGCTGCGAGAAAGGTACGGGACAGGCCATGGCAAGTGATGCCGACAACCGCGGCGCCGGGGAGCAGAGCACCGATGACTTCATCCGGGGATTGTGGAAAGAGAATCCCGTCTTCGTACAAGTTCTCGGCATGTGTCCTGTGTTGGCCGTGACCAACTCGGCCATGAACGCCATCGCCATGGGGCTGGCCACACTCTTCGTCCTGGTCATGTCGAATACTGTGGTATCGCTTCTGCGCCGTTTTATTACCAAACAGGTTCGTATTGTCACGTTTATTTTGATCATTGCGACGTTTGTGACCGTGGTCGATTATCTTATTGCTGCCATCAGTATCGACTTGCACAAGGCCCTGGGCGCGTTCATCTCGCTCATCGTGGTCAACTGTCTGATCCTCGGCCGTGCCGAGGCGTTTGCGTCGAAAAACACTGTGTTTCGGTCGATCTTGGATGGTCTGGGAATGAGCATCGGCTTTGCTTTTGCTCTATTCTGTCTGGGCAGTGTACGCGAGATATTGGGCAATGGAACCCTGTTGGGCGCGAATCTGTTTCACGACGAGTTCCAGCCCTGGGTGGTAATGATCTTGCCCAGCGGTGGCTTCTTTACTCTGGCCGGGTGGCTGCTTTTGTTCAACAAGCTCGGCCAGCGCAAGGTCCGTGCCCAGTTGCAGCGATCTGATTCCGATGCGGAGCTAGGAGAGGAGAAATTCGCATGAGCGACGAGCCGCTGTGGTCGATCTTTATCGGCGCTTCCCTTATCAACAACTTTGTGTTGGCGTATTTCCTCGGTATTTGTCCGTTCCTCGGGGTTTCTGGCAAACTGCAGACAGCCACGCGCATGGGCCTTGCGGTCACTTTCGTCATGCTAGTCAGCTCGACCTGCGCGTTTGGCATCAACCGCCTGCTCATCGCCATCGACGCACCATTTTTGCGACTGATCTCGTTTATTGCGGTCATCGCGTCCACAGTCCAGCTGGTCGAGATGTTCATCAAGAAGTTCAGCCCGACTCTATTTCGCGCTCTCGGCATATTTTTGCCGCTAATTACCACCAACTGTGCCATTCTGGGGTTGGCCTTGTTTCAAACCAATAAGGGCTATGGCTTTGCCCAATGCCTTGTCTACGCTGTGGGCGCCGGGGCCGGCTTTACTCTCGCCCTGGTGCTGATGGCCGGGCTGCGCGAAAAACTCGAACTGGCATTACTCCCCGACGTGATCCGGGGAACCGCGCTCACTCTGATGATCGCCGGCCTGCTGTCGATCTGCTTCATGGGCTTTGCCGGATTGGGAGCATGATGGCTATGCTGCTCGCTTGTATCAAATCCGCACTTGGCGTCGCACTCTTGCTGGTCGGGTGGGTTGCAGTAGAACAGGCCTGGCGCCGTGTTTTCGCTGATGTGCAACCGGACAGGGCATCACTCGGGTGCCGCGGCTGTCTGGTTTGCACCCGACGGTGTTCCAGCGGCGGCCACAGCGTCGCCACCCCGGGCGCCGGCACTCTTGACGACGCGAAAGAACCGGGCAAAGTGGGCGACCCTGATCACAGAGACGCTCGCGGTGCCCAAACGCCACAGCATCAACGGAAAGGCAATTTGCACCATGCATCTCGAGGACCTGGATACGAGTAATCGGTTCACGGCCACGGTCGTGTCTTCGCAGCGCATCACCCCCGCGGAATCCGTGGACGAAGTGCGGGAACTGGTGCTCGATGTCGCGTCTCCCGCGCTCGATCTCGACGTCGGTCAAAGCATCGGTGTCCTGGCTCCGGGGCAAAAAGAGTTTGGCCAGGAACACCATTTGCGCCTGTACAGCGTCGCCGATCTGCCTGCGCAGACCGGCGAGGGCCATGTTCAGGTCACGATTTGCGTCAAGCGATGTAGTTATATCGATGACTATAACGGCGAGCGCTACGATGGTGTGGCTTCCAATTATCTCTGCGATCTCCGCCCTGGCGACCAGCTGAGTCTGACCGGTCCTTTTGGCCTGCCGTTCGAAGTGCCACTCGAACGCGACGCCAATCTGATTCTAGTCGCCACCAGTACTGGCATTGCACCATTCCGCGCCTTTGTCCGTCACCTATACGAACGAGTGGACAGCTTCATCGGTCGAATCTGGCTATTTTACGGTGCCCGCAGTGGTCTCGAGTTGTTCTACCTCAACGACGAGCGCGACGATTTTGCTCAGTATTACGACCAGGAGACTTTCGAGGCGTTCAAAGTCCTGAGTCACCGTCCGGCCTGGAGCGACGACATCGCCTGGGCGGAGACCATCGAAGAGCGCGGAGAAGAGATCTGGAAGCTGTTGTCCGATCCCAAGACCTATCTGTACATCGCCGGCCTCGAAAAAACTCGCGACGCCCTGGTCGGAGTGTTCGCCAACGTTGCAGGGTCCCCCGAGCAGTGGGAGCGCCGCCACGCCGAGATGGTGGCCGGAAAGCGCTGGGTCGAGCTCTTGTACTGACTCGGCTCTGTGACCTCACAGCGGTGCCGATGATGAGATAGGCCGTTACTCCGACCCCGCGGCCAGACCCCGGGCATTGCTCATAGCCAGAGGAGCAGGTTGTCGATGCGCGCCGCTGCAGACAGGCGCACCTCTTTGCCTCTGCGAGCCTTGCTGGGATCCAAGAATGACACGTCGCCATCGGGGCTTACTACTGCGATCACCCAGCGCCAACCGAAACGCTCGGCGTCCGCCAGCATTCGATTCCACTCGGTCTTGCCAAAACGCAATGGCAAGGTCGCTCGACGTTTGACCTGAACGCCCAGCTGATGGGCACCTCGCGTGGCCAGGAGGTCGAACGCTCCGCGAGAGCGAAGCGATTGGTAGACGAGATCGAAGCCCATCCTCGCCAGCACAGTGGCCGATTCCCGTTCCGCCTCGTCCCCGACGAGCGACATCGGCAACACAGTCCCACCAGGGGTCCGCCAGCGCAGCCAGAGTCCGAAGGTCGAATCTTCGAGGCGATACCGGCCGTCCTCGTCCCTCACCACGGTATCGCGCAGTCGTTCGACGTAGCGCACCGCATCGCCTGTGCGCGTTCCAATCGCTGCCGCGATATCAGTGATGCGGAGTGGACCACTGGTCAGTGCGCCCAGGACCGACGCCAGGAAGCTCGAGCGGCCGACCACTCGATCGAACTGATTCTGGAAGTACAGTGACAATCGGCCGCTCGGCGAGAAGAGTAGATCTTGCAGCGCTTCTTTGAGCACACGGTCATCATAGGGAGGTGTTTGTGCGACGATGGCCTCGCCGAGGAGTTGTAGGTAGAACGGATGGGTGCCAATGGCCGCTACAGCGCGCTTGGCGAGCGTCCGCCGGATGGGTCGATCTCGGGGGCTCGCGCGGACCAGCAATTCTACTCCGGTGTCCAGCGAAAACCGGTCGACGTACATGAGTGAGAAATGCTGAAAAAACGGTGAGTGCTCATCGCTAACCATGTCTTCCAACATGGTCCGGCCAGAGCCCGAGACGACGTAGGCGACGCGTTGGTGTTTTTGCCAGATGCTTCGCATGACTGGTAGTGGGTCGCTGCCGCGGGGTTTGTGCGCCAGTCCTGCCAGCTCCTGGAATTCATCAATGGCCACGAGTATATGAGTCCCAAACCAATTGGCCAACTGCTCGGGGAGTTCGAGGCAGGCACGGACGAAACTGCGGTCTGCCTTTCTCTCCGGCAGGGTACGGATAAGCGAACGGAGATCCCTCGGCAGCGAGTCGTAGCGATCCGATTCTTCCAGCGCGTCGCGGTACTCTGCCGGGGTAGCGGCCACGACCTCGAGGGATACTGGCAGGTCAGGACCCAGTATACCGTCGAGGATGCGCAATACATACGTGCGAAATACCTCGACGGACAAGGGAAGCTCACTCTGCACGTCCAACAGGACGAATACCACGTTCGCGTCACGCACACGACGCGCCAGTTCCAGCACCATACTGGTTTTGCCGACCTTGCGGGGGCCAATGATGGCCAGCCAACTCGGCGAACCAGCGGCGAGACGATGAACGAGGTCCTCGAGCGCTTGAATCTGGCGTTCGCGGTCAAAGAAATTCTCGTCAATTACCGGCTGGTTGGTCCGGAACACTCCTGGCAGTGTAGTGGCAAGTCTGCCTGGTGGCAAGACTGCCTGGTGGCAAGTCTGCCTGGTGGCAAGTCTGCCTGGTGGCAAGTCGGCCTGGTGGCAAGTCTGCCTGGTGGCAAGCCTGCCTGGTGGCAAGCCTGCCTGGTGGCAAGTCTGCCCGGTGGGCCACCCGAGTCATTCTTCGCGCCTTGCCAATGTGACCGACACTCATACTTGTGGGTCGCGACACTTTGGTGCGGTCTCATCCAGGTGCGCTCGAGCATCGCAGTACCTCGAGCAGCAAGGGTTCCACTGGTTTATCGCGCTGTTATGACGCTTTCTGTGGTCGGCCCGAACGTCTGGCCTCCCGAAGATGAAAAAAAATTCATTTTTCATTGGATTCTTGCACACGATACCGTACACACAGCTGCACAGAGCAATGCGAGCCATCGAACGAGTACCATTCACGTACTCGTTCGACCAGAGCATGCCGTGGCAGCTTTTTATCGTTATAAATTGCTACTATAATAATATTGCATTATCCATAGGGATTAGAAAATGTATAAAACAAAAACCTTTCTTGTAATATCGATTTTTCTACTATTGGTGATATCACTTTCGAGCGGCTGTGGCCTCGATAAAGAAGCCGAGGGAAACGCACTAGACCACATTTCTGATGATACTCGATTACTGCCATCGCCGTGGACTCTCCACGGTGACGGTTATATCATTATCACCAGATCAAGCGATTCAGTAAACCTGGAAGATGCCGATATTCCGGCCAACCTCGTGGATTCTTATGAGAATCCATTCAACGTTATGATGATGGTCGACTATAAAGACTCGCCGGCCGGACCGTATCGTGAACTATTGTATATCCCGGGTACGTTTCTCTTCCAGGACGGCGAGCGCCATGCTTCCATCACCAAGATCTTTGTCGATTCACGGGATAGTCTGGTCAATGGTCGGTTGAATTGGGGGATTCCCAAAGAGATGGCTGACTTTGAGATATCCAAAAACGGCAGGACCGAGTCGTTCACCATTTCGTCACAGGGCAAGACGTTCGCCAATTTTTCCATGACCACGCTATTCGGCCCAAAGATTCCGATCGGCACGAAATTGGTCCCCGAGGGGTTCCGGACCTTGGGCCAAGTTCTCGACGGCACCACGTTTATCTATGCGCTGGCGGGTCGTGGTTTCAAGCAACTGGCGCTCTTTCAGCCCGAGGAATTCGATTCAACGGTGTTTCCGGATATGACCGCGCGCTCCGTGATTGCTGCTGTGAAGATTTCGGATTTCGAGCTGGTTTTCCCGGTCGCGGAGCAGCTCGCAGGCGAATAGCGCCAGCCCGGATTTCTCAGCGCGCCTGTCCGAGCAAGATGACGATGAAGATGGCGCCTTCGCCCTGCTCTTCGTGACTGACTCGTGCCAGTCCGAGACCGTAGTGGGTCACTCGCTTGTCATTTAGCAGGGTGTCGACGTCGAATGTTTCGATGTCGGTGACCGTGGTGATAGCGCTGGTGACCCGGCGATATCGGTTGGCCAGAGTCTCGAGTTTTTGGGCCATGCGGCGCGCGGTTTCGTCGGACGGGAGGCCAGTCGCCAGACTTCGAGCATACTCCTGGGCCAGGTCAGCGAGCGATTTATCCCGCAACAGACGGCTGCGCGAGCGGAGCATGCGCTGGATGCGTTTCTTGGCCGCATCCAGCGCAATCATCGGGGGGACGCGGGTAAAGACCTGAGTTACGAACAATTCGCGTCGCCCGGCCACTTCTTCGCCAAATGCGATGCCAATACCAATGTGAGTGACCAGATCGGAGAGCAGGTTGGCGCGGTGGCCTGGACTGTTCATCAGCCCGGCCTGGGCTTCGGCCACACCGTAGGCGCGGGCCACGTTCTCCAGCACCACAGAGGTACGAATGCGCGCGGCACGCACGCGGTCGGCGGCCGAGCCAGTGGTCGGCGAAACATGCGCCACAAAACCGTTTTGCTGCATATCTTGACTGTGCGCGCGAGACACTGCAGCGACTCGTGGCGAGCTGGCGAGTGGAGGTAACCCGTGCTTTTTGCGGTCTCGGTTGACGAGTTCGAACATCAACTCTTCTGCTCGTCCCGGCTCCGTGATGTCAGCCGTGTCGTCGATCGTGGGTTCTATCGTGACGCTCATGGGTGCACGCCTGTTGCACCACACCGGAAAGTTGGCCAGGACGTTCGAGCCAGACGCGTCGATGGCAGTGATCTCGATCTGCTGGCGGCCCTGATGACGAGTGCAGGGGATTTCGGTGCGGAATGCACCTGATCGGCGAGTTCGCAGCCGGGGCCGGTCGACCGAGCCGTCCTCACGGGTCACAAAGACCTCGGGTTTGCGATACCTGGAGTCGATTCTGCCCTCGATGACGATGTCGCCGCCGGTGGGAAGTTCCCGCGGGATCGGTTTGGTGGTGAGATAGCTCGACTGCAGAGCCAGGATAGCGACGCCCTCGCCGTCTTTTTTGCGCACCGCGCTGCCGATGCCAACGCGGGTAAATGTCCCCGCGCCGAGGATGGCAGGCAGGCGCTCGCTCAGCTTGTCAATGATGGCCTGTGGCTGGTTGAGTGGTCCCCATATGACCAGGATATGCGGCGAAGGCTCGATAATGCCATTTCGCTGCAGGGCGAACTCGATCAGTGGATAGGCCAGAGGCGCGTCTTCGGGGACCACTGCAGCCAACTCGGCGGCCGCCCGGTACAGCCGTCCGTCGGGCTTGGGCGATACGCTTCCAGTCCGAGCGTGATGTGACGCAATAGCCCTGACAATGGCATCGCCGAGTGGATGGGGCGGCGCTGGCTCGATGAGCGGATCGTTGTAAAAAGTCACCGCCGCGCCAGATGGCGCGAATATGAGCGGCGCCAATTCGGCGGTTCGCGGAGCTCGTACAGTCTGATCGACTCGGTTGCCCTGGCGCCATGCGGGGTCTTTTCCGATTTGTTTGGGATTGGACGCGCAGGCAAGGAGCAGCAAGCTCGCCCAGGCCAACACCATGTCACTACGCACGCGAATGGGTATCATCTGGGTCAAAAAGTGTAGCACAACAGGGATAGCACTACAGCGGTATCACAATAGCGAATATATTCACGCGTGGTTGACGTCACTCGATGCGACCGGGCTACCCGCCGCCACGCGCCCAGGGCCACAATTTTTGGGCAACGCTCCCGGACGGCCGAACTCCCGGCCGGCTCGGCCGTCGGCCTCGCAACAGAATGCCTTGTTTGAGCCACAACCAATGCGTGTCTGCTTGGTCCGGTGTCGGTGTATGATACGAGAGGTGCGCAGCGCCTCCGATAGTTGCGCCCATCAGGGTGACGTTACCGCAGTTTGCTGCCCGCATTGTAGCAGCCCCATTGCCGGCCGAGAATTCCGGGTAGCCATCGCCGGCAAGTACACACACAAGGTGAAAAACCCCGGCGGCTATCGCTTTGCGGTGGCGTGTTTCGAGTCGGCGCCCGGTTGCATCGCGACTGGCGAAACATCACACCATGCTTCGTGGTTTCCAGGTCATACCTGGCAGCGGGCATTTTGCCGCAGCTGCTCGACACATGTGGGCTGGCTGTTCCGCGCAAAAAGCGGGACTTTCTACGCGCTCATCATCGCCGAGGAAGGTGGGGAAACTCACCCGGTGCCGGGCGGTCGGCGGCATCGTTGATCCGGCGTTGTGACCGGAAACTCACTGCAATTGATTGGTTCTTCAGTCAGGCGGATTGAGTTTGCAAAAGATCGCGGAGTCGGCGCAAGGCGAGCTCGGTTTTGCAGTCCTCGATGTCGCCCCGCACACAGGCGGCGATTGCCCGATCGAGATCGAGCCACTCGGTGGTGGCCCCCTCCTCCATGGGCGAACCGTCACCGCACAGGGAAATCTGCGCCGAAGGGTCTTTGACCTCCACCGCGGTGAGCCAGAACTTCTCGGCCATGGCTCCGGGTGAGGGAAACACGGCTTGACCCAGGAATACGACGTCTTTGGACTCGATGCGGTAGCCGGCCTCTTCCAGGGTCTCTTCGGCGGCGCGACGCCGTATACCGTCAATGCCGCGATCGTGGGCCTCGATGATCCCGGCAACTACCTCGGTGAGATACATATAGGAACGACTTTCGGCGACCGGGACGCGCTCGGCCGAGCGGCCAAATGCGAGCGGTGGTCTGAGACCTCGCCGCAAAAGGACTTGCACACCGCTTCGCGTGCGGTGATAGAGAACGACCACAACCGCGTCGACTCCGTACGGGCGGACGATGAAGTCGCACAGATATTGTTCGGAGTGCGAACCATCGCTGCGGCGATTGCGCAGCCGCAGGCGCCTTATGGCCAGAAAACCGTCCTCTGCACCGATCAGGTCGTCGCTGTCGACCTCGAATCCGACGATTTCGTCCATGCGGTCAGGCGTCGATCATGCCGCGCAGGCAGGTGAGGGCCACGTCCGAATTCCAGTCGCGCTTGTTGATGAAGTAAAACTGGACCTGCCCTTCGCGATCGATGACAAATGTCTCGGGCACTGCGGAGAGTCCCCACGAACGAGCGATCTCACCCAGATTGTCGTCACCCTTGGGTGGGTCGAGCAGCACGTCGAACGACGCGCCGTCGGGGAATTTCTCTGCAGCGTAGTCGTGGACCTCACGCCAGTCCGAGTTGGAGGCCAGGGTCAGAACTTCGAAATCGTCGCTGCGGAGCTCGGCTGCCATCTCCTCCAGGCCGGGCTTCTCGGACTCGCATACCTTGCACCAGGTCGCCCAGAAATTCACCAGCACGACCTTGCCGCGGTAGTCAGATAGGGAGACCGGCTGGCCCTCGTGGTTGAGAGCCGTGAAATCGACTGGCTCGGAGGAGGGCAGGGGGCCCAGCTGCGGATTCTTGGCGGAGGTGTTGAGGCCTTTGCATGCGTTTTTGATCTCGCGCGCGGCGGCCGGTTGAATCATTCGAATGTACTGAAATGCGATCAGTAAACAGGCGGCCGCGACGATCACTTTGGCGGCGAGCTGTCGGTTTAATATGGGTTGCTTGCGGCTCATCTTCTATTGGTTTCCTCGGAAAGCGTGGCACCCTGCCACTTGGAGACAGTTCCAGGTACCTACTTCTTCCCACTTACGACAAAGGTAGCCGAGTTTCGAGTATGCTTCCATGGATATGACAGTTCGCGGGGCGCTGCGCACGATGTCAGCCGAGGACATTCTCGAGTGGGTGGACAGACGACGTGTCTCGGGTTCGCTCATCGTGGAATGGTCTTCACTCATTCGGAAATTTGTCTTTGATTCCGGCGTGGTGGCTAGCGCCGCTTCGAACGAACCGAGTGAGCATGTCGGACACCTACTCATGCGGGCCGGGTTTATCGACAAGGAAACCCTGGATGACGTGCTCGCCAGCCAAGCCACATCAGAGCTCGGACTCAGACACTTACTCCGCACCAAAGGTGCGGTGAGCGACGAGAGTGTGCGCCAAGTGCTGGAAGAGCAGGCCCGCGAGGCATTGTGCGATGCCATGGCCTGGACCGAGGGGACGTTTGTGATGGAGCGCAGCCAGGAGTGTCCAGTAGAGGTGGGGATTCCGCTGTCGGTCGCCATCGGACCCTGCATCGCGGAGGCGCGGCGACGTGCGATCAGATGGCATCAGATCCACCGCATGATTCCGTCGGAGGACGTCGTGTTGACGTTTGCCGACCGCGACCTCGTTTTCAACGACGACGACAACGCGAGTACCCGTCGCGAACTCTCTGAAATCGCAGCCGCGATCGATCGCGGCTCGTCGGTTGGTCAGATCGTGCTGGAACGGTACCACCGGCGCTTTTCCGCATTGGATCATCTGGTCCAGCTGATCGAACGCGGTGCTGCTGCTCTGCCGGGCCAGGCAACCGCGCAGCCATCAGACACAGTGAGTTTGGAAGACCCGATCCTCGGACCCGCCGGCCCGGCACCGAAAGAGCCGGAATCTGTTGGCCGGGCTAGGGCGGATTCGCAAGACTCGTTCCTTGGACCCGCCGGCCTCGCTGCAGATCGCCCGGCCGCTCCGACAAGGCGGGCGAAGCGGAGTGATTCTGAACAGGGCGACCGGGGTTCCGAGGCGGAGGTGCGCATGGGGAGGAAGAAGCGACGGGGATCTCGCCGGATGTCCGGAGTATTCGCTCGAGCGAGGGAAGAGCAGCGCAGCGGAGCTCGCCGAGTTTCTCAAGCGTTCGATCGCCCAGCTCAGCCGCCGTCGTCTCGCACTCCTGACGATGGCAGCCCGGCGAGCGGTCGGCCGGACAGCAGTGTTTTGCCCGAGTCGCCGGGACGAGAGAACGCAGAGAACACGGGAGACACAGCAGAAACCCTGCTCCGGGCAGCGAGGCATCACGCCGACGGCGGCGATCGCGACGCAGCGTTCGAAATGGCTTCGCGCGCACTCTCTCGAGAGCCAGAAAACTCGACGATTCAAGAAGCTTACCGCGATTTTGAGCGAGCGTTGTTCGCCCAGCTCTGCCGCGACCTGCTGACTTCGTTCCGCGTGCCCAAACTGCTGGTCGATCGCACCGATCTCGATGCGATCGAGCTCACCGACAACGAGCGTTATCTCGCCAGCCGCATTGATGGTCGCTGGGACCTCTTATCACTCATGCGTGTTTCGCCCTTGCGTGAGGTCGAAGCACTGATCACATTTAAGCGACTGGCCGACCGCGGCATTATCTCTCTATAGTGGATTCACGAGTCGTCGACAGACCGATCGAGATCGACCGAGCAAAACTTCTACCGCGCAGCGGCATGGGGGTCGAAGGTCCCCTGCTCGTCATTGCACCTCCGGGCAATCCGGTGATCAGTCTCGACTCCCGACTACTCGATCGAGTTGAACTGATCGGCCGCTCGCCCAAGGGGGCACTGGTCATGGCCGGTGTAGCTGCTGCCGGGGTCGTGGCCGGAGCGCTCCACGTCATTCCCGGTGGGGTTTTCACTGCAGCGGGCATGCTTTATCTGGCCCACGAGCGGTTCTCGGAGGCACGGCGTCGCACCCGATCTCGCGACCTTTTGCTCGTTCTCGGTGACCTGGAAGTCGCCCTGCACGTCGCCGATGGCCCCGATGCAGCCAAACGCATCGCCGATCAGCTGGCTCCGTATACCCGGGAGGCGCCGATCACTCGCCCAGACGTATACGAAGATGCGCGTCGCCGGTTACAGGCGCAATCGCAGGGGCAAAACCACGCCTCGGTGCGCCGCGAACTCGAGCGCGCCCTGGTGGTCGGTGCCGATGTCGTCTGTGTCAAGGACGATGAGTTTTTGGAGGTCGGTACCGAGACATTTCGCATCTCAGAAGTGCACGAATATGCGCTGCGCGGCGCCAACTTACCTCTGCCCGGCGGCCGCCTGCTCCAGGCCGCGGTAGGTCTACTCGTCGTTGCAGCCGAAAAGAGGGCCAAAACGGGAGAAGATCTCGAAGCCCTTGCACGTCGAGTAAGTGACTACGAATCCTGGTCCGGCCGCACTGCCGGCCGCTAGCAACGCCCGGGAAACGCATTTCCCCGCTGCCCGGGCGAGAATTGGTCTGTGTAAGATCTGTGAAAAGCGATCGTTTGTCGTGGCAGGCCATGAGGCCCCGCGGACAAAAAACTCCCCGTTTTGCACGCCGATGCATCCCGCCTGGCCCGTTTGGCTCATCGGTTAAATACTCCGATTATTCGTCCTCTTCGCGCCTTGCCAGCCGGGCGGCTCGGCGCCCATATTCGTGAAGTTATTTCTGCGCGGGCCCTAAATCTCAGTCTTGTTGATCCGATAAACCGAGCAATGCGACGAGTCAGAATGGAGGCGCGCGGATCCGCTGCGTCTGGGTGTCCATTGCCGGGTCGGGAACGTGACACTGGTAGGGTCGGCTGTGGGCTGCGGTCCGGGTCATGCCCGGGACGCGACATGAACAACATGCTCTGCCATCCCAATTCGCGAAGTTCGATATGACTGATACGGAGGCAACAGCCAACAAACAGGGGACGATGGCGTCAATCTCCACATCCAAACCACCGCAAGCCTGGGAGTGCGTCATGCCACAGCAATCATGGTATTCGATTTCCGAGCTCGACCCCGGAACCCAACTCGGCCCGTACAGCGTGATGGGCGAACTCGGTCGTGGTGGAGGAGGAGTGCTCTATTGTGTGGAAGACACGCGCTCCGGGCAGTTCGCGGCGATGAAAGTACTCAGCCACGAACTCGCAGAAAAAGCCAAAAACGTCCGCCGTTTTCTCCAAGAAGTACGTGCCATCAATCTGATCGGCCACCCCAATATCGTCGAGACATACGATGTTGGCACCTTGCCGGACGATCGGCCCTACTACATCATGGAGCTGCTCGACGGCAACGACCTGTCGCAAGAGCTACTACTGCGGGGACGCATGTCACCGCAGCAAGCACTCGAGATTCTCGAGCCACTGAGCGCCGCGCTGCACGCTGCGCACGAGGCTGGCGTCATCCACCGCGATGTCAAGTGTAGTAATATTTTTCTGGCCGAAGCCACCGGCAAACGTATCGTCAAACTGCTCGACTTTGGCATTGCCAAGTTGATCGACGGTCAGTCGGACGGCAGCACCATCACCACGATCGGTCGGGTGCTCGGCACGCCACATGTGATGGCACCCGAGCAGCTCAAGGGCTTTCCGGTCGATCGGCGGGTCGATGTCTATGCCCTGGGTATTGTCGCCTACCGCCTGGTTACCGGAAAGTTGCCCTTCCGTGGCAATACCCCGGCGGCGCTGGCACAGCTGCACCTCAGCGCCGAACCCATCGCTCCGAGTTCGCTCGCTCCGGTCCCGAAGGCAATCGATGGAGTGATCGCCCGCGGTCTGGCCAAAACGCCCGAGGCGCGATATGAGGATGCCATGGCGTTTCTCGACGCCTTTCGCTGCGCTGTGAGCGGAGAATCTGCCCGCAGAGCTCCCGCCATGGCCGAGGCGATCGCCATCTATCTCGATCTTCGCATCGCCGAGACCGATGACGGCGACGAAGTAGACGAGGAACTCCTCGACGATTTGTGGAATATAATCGATACTTCGGAGCGAACCCTGCTCAACGCTGGCTTGCGCATCGCCCTGCAAACCGAGACCGCAACTCTGGCCGTCTTTTTGACGCCGGCGTCCCGCAAACGCGCCGATGCCGCCATGTCGCGTATGCGCAACCTGGCCTGGGGACTATACGAAATACTCCAGAATCGGCCCACACCTGACCCCCGCGTTCATATCAATATGTGCATCCGCCGCGATCGCGCCCTGGTGCTGGCCACCGCCCACGATCCCGAGGGAATTGCCGGACCGGTGCTGGATGTGCGGGTCTGGGCGCCGAGAGAAAATATGCACGGAGTGGTCGAAAGCACGTCCAGCAACCAATGAAACACGCGCCACAAGCGGTCGGGTTGCGGATGGTCACGTGGATTCTTTTCGACGTGATCGCGTGTAGCTGGCGCACATCTAGTCAGGCTGCAGAAAGGGCCACGAGCACAGCTGCAATCAATCCGGACATCAGGGTCACGCCACCCCGTCGATAGCACTCGAGCGCGTCGAGCCAGGGCACCAGCGTTGTACCCACAAGCGCGATCGCCAGGGCGGGCACGACCACGAGATGGATACCGAAACTCTCGAAGAGCAGATAGATTACCGGGACCAGTATCAACAGCGCCGGCAGGGCGAAAAGCGCGCGCAACAGCGGCATCGGCCGGCTCGGCTCGCCTGACCCGCCAGCAAGCCACCACTCTGCGAGCAAACCGAGCACAACTCCTCCAAGGGGGAAGATCACCAAATACGAAGCAGAAGGTGCCATTACAGCGCTCGCCACAATCAATCCTACTAACCACACCTGATAGCCCAAGGCGACCTCGACTGCTGCGATTCGACCGAGGAGCCATGCATGGGCGCCGCTGATTACTGTCCAGGTCGTGCTGGCAATGGCCGCGAATACTAAAGAGCTGGAATATATGCCCCCAGCGGACAAAAAATCGGTCCAGCTGGGGTGAAACAGGCCGACCAGCGCCACAACTAGCCTGGCCGATACGCCAGCAAGAACCGCGATCACCGGCCAGCTGATGGTTGCAAGTGCGACGGAACGCAGCCGTAATCCATACCGGCGCCTGGCCAGCCACCACTGAGCCGTCCATAAGGCGATCACAACTGAAGCGAAAAAGGGACTCCAGCTGGCCGGATAGGTCACAAAATGATCGCCAACCGTATTGAAGTATACCGCGTTGGGCTGCCTTACTCGGCCGAGCTCCGTCTGGCCGAGATGGCGAGCCAACGACAGCGCGTATTCGCCCTGGTGTTGCACACTACGCGGATCGAGACGCTCTGGCGTATCGGTCGGAGCATGATAGTGGACGAGACCGCTGATAAAGGCCGAGTTGTAACCGGCAATGCCGGCCCGCTTGAGCACCGAAAAGTCGGTATCATTGGGTAGTCGCCGATAAACCTCGTAGAATGCCGAACCGGCCCGGGGATGATCGACTGCACGGGCATATTGCTCGATTAGCCAGCCGTTGTCATCGCTGAGCTCAAATGTGAGTGCCGGACCTCGGTTGCCTCGGGCTTCGAAGTTGAGCGCGACCCGAACGTCGCCGGCGTATCGGTGCTGGTCGACAAACAGCTGCGCGCCGAGTAAACCGAGTTCTTCTCCATCGCTGAACAGCCAGATCACATCGTTGTCCACAGGCACTCCGCTGCGCAGCGCTCGCGCGGTTTCGAGCAGCACAGCCACACCGCTGGCATCGTCTCCTGCACCCGATGTGGTCGGGCGCGAGTCGTAGTGCGCGACCAGCAACACGCCACCGGTCGAGTTTCTCCCCGCTAGTCGCGCGATGAGGTTGGTCAACGGCACTGGCGAATTGCGACCGTCAAACGTGCCGATGTGCCCTGTCTGGATTTCGGGCTCGAATCCCAGCTCTCGCAATTGCGCGACAATGTACTGCGCCACCCGCCGATGCTCGTCGGACCCGACCGGGCGCGGCTGCCTGGCAATCGCGCGAACGTGCTCCATGGCCCGCTGCGCAGAGAAGTCATCCGGGTCGGCATCGGCCGAAACCACATCCGGCGGAGCCAAGCCCGCAATGGCCAGCAACACTGCGACAACCAGCAAGAGAAACGCCGAGATCGTGCGGAGATGAGTTCCCATGGCCAGAGCGTCACAGGTCGCAGGTGCCGAAGATTGCACCCACATCCCGAGCTGTGCAACTTCGTCGGTCTCAGCAACAGTAATTATAATTACGGCGCGTGCAGATTCTCATTGTTTTGTGATTCGGAAACACCCTCGACGGCACTCCTCTGCCCATTGGGCAACCGGTGCTGGCAAGACCGCTGCGGCCTGTGGCGATGACAACGCAACCGGAGACTTTGCCCCCAGGCGCAACCTGGGTACCTGTCGGTGATTTCGTACACTTGAATGTTGGCATTGCGTTCGCAAAACGAGTCGGTGGTCCACGATGGCGATTAAAAAGACTCTTCTATCACTTTCTACTACAATATTTCTGGCCACCACCGGATGCACGGTCGGAGGCGGCGATCTGTCGAACGGCGGCGAAGACCTGGACAACGGTAGTCCGGGCGGCACCGATCCGGGCGATCAAGAGCCACAAGCCAACTATACTGTGAGCGTGACGTCGCCGATCACTGCATCGCTCACTCTCGGCAACTCGGCTGACTTCGAGATCTCTCTCCAGTCGCAGAACTTTGCCGGTCCTGTGACGCTGGCAGTGGCCAATGTGCCTTCTTCATGGGAGGCCGCGTTCACGCCCGAGGTGGTTTCTCTGCAAAAAGACGGCTCGGCAACCGCAACCTTGAGTGTAGTGGTCCCGACCAACGCCGAGGCGATGTCTGCGCAGATCGACCTGCAGGCCAGTGCCGCACCTGGACAGCGGCAAGGTCAGATCACGGTCGATGTTGCCAATCAGCTCATCATCGATATCACCGATGGGACAGGCGGAAACTTGCATCCCTTCCCACCCACGGTAGAAGTTCGCAGCGGTGCTACTGTGATCTTCCAGAACAGCGATGGAACCCCGGGCGAAGAACATCGCATCCACGCTGATGCTGACCGGGCCGGCTTTCCCCATCAGCCCGGTTCCATGAGCCAGGGCCAGAACTACACAGTCGAGATCACCGTGGCTGGTACCTACGATTACTACTGCCACGAGCACGAAAAAGATGCCGGTCTGGGCCAGATCGTCATCGTCGATCCCGCACCAGCGCCATGAGTTTTCGATACTGACACTGAGTTGCTCCTTTCCTCCTTGCAGTACTCAGGCAAGCACCTCGGCGGATCCCGTCGAGGTGCTTTTTTATTGTTTTGCTCTGCACGGCCGCGTAATCCTAACCAGCTGATATCGCAATAAATAAAAAGGTATACGGAGTGGATGGGTCAGTTCGGCGGGCAGCTGTGGGAACATTTTGGTCCCGGCTCCGAGTAACTCGATGTGAGTCCGGCAACTCCGGCACCGTTCATGGCGAATTCTCCCAGTGCATCGAACGAAGCATCGAAGGGCGATTCTGCACCCGCATCCGGTGAGCTCGACGAGTTGACTCTCAGGCGCGCCCAACGGGGTGATGACGGAGCCTGCCGCGCACTGGTTGTGCACTACCAGAGGCCGGTATTCGCCCTGCTCTCGCGCATGCTCGGGCCGGATCGGCGGCCCGTGGTCGAAGATCTGGCGCAGGAGACATTCATTCAGGTATTTCGCTCGCTGAAACGCTTTGCCCCGCTGGGACCAGCTCGGCTTTCGACCTGGATCCTCACCATTGCATCGCGCCGTGCAGTCGACGAACTGCGTCGGGCTCGGCCAGCCACCGAGCCGATCGAGGACGACACGAGCGGCCTGGCCGGTGACGACCGGGCCGACCAGATGACCCGGCGGCGCGAGATCGCGGCCGCGATCCAGCGGGCTATCGCCGATCTATCGCCGCCCTATCGCGCTGCGTTTCTCCTGCGCGAGTATCACGGCTTTGAATACGCTGAAATATCCCGGGCGCTCGGTATCGACACCGGAACGGTCAAATCCCGTCTCGCCCGCGCTCGAGCCGCGCTGCGCGAATCACTTGCGGAGATGCACGATGGCTGATCGAAAACCCGAGCGGCCCGAACGGGACAACACCGGCGGCGCGGGCAATACGGACAACAACAATGGGTCCGAACTGAGAGCGGAGTGCTCGGACGAGATTTCACCCGATGTGTTGGCCGCATGGCCGGCCGATCAGCCACCTGCTGACTTTGTCGACCGGGTCATTGCTGCGACCCGTGGGCCGGACTCGCAAGCCCTGCCGCAATCCGCTGCCAATGGCGAACATTCACTCGATGTACCGCGTTGGCAGCGGGCTTTGATCGGTCGGCCGAGTCGGGCAATCAATGCTGCTGCGACTCTGATCGGCGGGATCTGCATTGGCGCTGTCGCCGTGGGCGTCTTTTCGGCCGGAGACTCATCAGATCGACCGAGCAATGCGATGACCGCGACCAGTGCGGGACCGGTGAACATTCGAACCCGCACCACAGCTGCACTTGGCCGGCGCGGAGTGGCGGTCATCGAGCCCGGGACCGATATGTCCTGGCAGGTAGATAAACGCGGGGCCGCATCGGTATGGCAAGGCGCAGGAGAGGTGTTTTACCGCGTCGATCCTATTCGGGGTCGCAGCGGGGACATGGTTCGCAATGCATTGGGCGCTCGCTTTGTCGTGCACACCCCGGTGGCTGATATCTCGGTTACCGGAACTTGTTTTCGCGTGGAGGTACACGAAATGAAGCTACCCAAACAGGCATTGGTCGGCGCAGCGCTGGGAGCTGCCCTGGTGGTTACTGTGTACGAGGGCCAGGTGCTGGTGGCCTCGGGCGGACACCAGCGCTCGGTCGAGGCCGGGCAAAAAGCGGTCGTCTCCAGCCGCGGCGCGGTACCCGACGTTGTGACCGATGACAGCAAAATGCGCGGAGTTTTCGCCGAAAAGCCCTCTGGCTCCGAGGAGTTCGAGTCCGCGCCATCTCCCGACCTTTCCCGCGCCGAACTCGTGGCTCGCGACAAGGTCCAGCGCAAAAAACTGGCCGAATTGCGCGCCCAGGTCGACAGCTTGGAGCGCGCTCTGCGCGACTCTCGCCGATCGGTCCGCCAGGCCCGCAGCGAGGATGACGACGGTCGTCCATGGTTCGATCCCGGACCCGAGCTTCTGCACAAATTTGCCAGGGAGTGCCGGGTCAGGTACGACGTACCGCCCATCCTCCGCGCCGATTCGCGCTGGCTCACGCCCGACCGGGCTCAGCAGCTGGGGCTCAGCGAAACCGAGCACCAACAGGTCAATCAAACCCTGGCCGAGATGCACGCGCGCTGGAAAGAGCAGTTGCGCCAGCTCTATATCGAGGCCACAGGGGATACCAGCGGCGCCGACTCTCTCTCGATGAATGCCATGGCGCGCGAGCTATGGGATAAATCTCTACCCGGCGAGACCGAACGGATTCAGCAGCGCATCGCCCGGGAGCGCGCTGGCATGATCGAGCCGCCGGCCGACTGGTCGCGGGCCAGCCCGATCGAGCGGTATTTTCGCCGCCTCGGCGCGCTCGGCGACGAGATGGAGGCAGCCCTGGGTCGCAAACTGGGTCGTGACAAGGCCCGTGCTCTGCGCGAGCAAAACCAGGGCTGGGGCAGCCGCATGGAGGTTGCTGGCTGCCCGGGTGGCGAAAGCACGCGACAAGATCACGACGTCGACGAATGACGTCGAGCGGGCGCTGGCCCGCGCCAGGATGCGGGCATCGGCGCCCGGAGCTCTTCACCCGCGCCGGGAACTGCTCATCCGCGCCACGAGCCGGAATGGCGCGCCGGGATCCGTACCCTCGGTTCGCGGTAGCATTTGACTCATGTCTCACTTCACCATGCCCGTCCATTGGTACATGAACGCGCCGCTCCGCACCATTCCGCTGACGTGCACCCTCAACGCGTTGCACCATCGCTTTATCAAGTACTCGATATCGAGCATGCCGGTGGTCGACCGCAGTGAGGCATTGATCGGCGTGGTGTCGCGGACTGATCTCATTCGCCAGTCGTTTGCGCGGCGAGAAAGCGACACCGAGGCTCCGCTACTCCGCATTCCGCAGCTGACTGCGGCTGATATCATGTCACCCGGTGCGATCACTGTGGACAGCCAAGATACCCTGGAAGAAGCAGCTGAGGTCATGGCCGTCGAGCAAATTCACCGGGTCTATGTCACCGAATCCGGCCATCTGGTCGGGGTTCTCAGCGCACGCGATGTGATGCCTGCAGTCGTCGATCTGCAGGTGACCAAGCCGATCGGACACTTCATGTCCACGCCACTTTTTGTCGTCCCGTCTGACGAAACGATTGCCAACGTGACCGCTTTTCTCGAGACCATTCATGTATCCGGTGTGGTGGTTATCGGTGAAGCTGGAGCACTCGGCGTGTTTACCCAGGCTGAGGCCCTGCAGTGCCGCAACTTGCCCCGGGCCACGCCGGTCCGCGACGCCATGGACACCGAGATTCTGACGGTCAAAGAAGGGACCCCTTTACACCTGGTAGCCGAGGAAGCGGTCAAGTTGAGCACGTGGCGCGTGGTGGCCACCGATGTCACGGGAGTTCGCGGCATCGTGACCCCGCTGGACATCGTTCGAGCGATTGCCAAGGACAGACGTCCGGCCCGATGAGTTCTCGGTCTGGCGGCTATCGATCGATCCCTCGGATGCAGACATGGCTGCTGCCGGGTGCCAGTGCTACGATCGAGCTGGATGACCAGAATTTGTGTATTTTGCGGCTCCAGCCCCGGATCCCGACCCGACTATCTGGAGGCGGCGAAACAAGTGGGCCATGCATTGGTTTCGCGGGGCCTCGAGCTAGTCTATGGCGGTGCCAACGTCGGCCTCATGGGAGCGCTGGCCGATGCGGTCCTCGAACAGGGGGGACGCGTCACCGGCATCATTCCCGAAGCGCTCGTGACCAAGGAGGTGGCGCATCCCGGACTCACCGAGCTGCGCATCGTGCAGTCGATGCACCAGCGAAAGGCGCAGATGGAGGAGCTGTCCGCGGGCTTCATCGCCCTGCCAGGAGGATTTGGCACACTCGAAGAGATCTTTGAAGTGCTGACCTGGGCGCAGCTCGGAATCCACCCGAAACCGTGTGGACTGCTCAATATTGCCGGGTATTACGATCACTTGTTGGCGTTTTTGGCCCATTCGACCAGCCAGCGTTTTGTCTCGCAGGCCCATGCCGGGATGCTGCTGGTCGAAGGGGATCCCGACGCATTACTGGACGTGTTCGAGAACTACGTTCCACCCACGTCGGATAAACTGCTCGATCGAAGCCAGAACTGAGCCCATCATCCGCAGCGGGTGACTTGGCCTGGGTTATGGGCCTGGCCGGGTAAATCCGTGCGGCGCAATGAACGCAATGGATGAGCGATGGTGGGATGAACGATGGGATGGAATCCCGACTCAGCAAGAGAGGTCGGGATCCCGATAGCAGCCGGGGTCAGGGGTTGGTAACCAGGACGTCGTCGATGAGCCAGCCGGTAAAGTTGTTGGCCACGCCGTCCCGGCTGTCGAACCGGAAACGGATCTGGATCGACTGTCCGGCGTAATCGGCCAGGGAGATATTTCCGCTGCCGACCCACTGCGACTGGGATGCATCACGTGCATCTTTGTAGAAGACAGTGGTGGAACCCGCATTGTGAAGAATGTCGACTGCGGTGATGTCGTAGGTTCCGTTATAGCTCTCAACCTCGCGGAAATAGGCGAAGCTGAGCACGGTATTGCTGGCGATTCCCGAGATGGACGGTGATACCAGATTGCCGATGGTCGTTCCCACGCTGTAATTGCAGGACGAATCCTGACCGTAATACATGGCGTTGGGCGGCGAATTCGAACCGGACGCCGGCGAGGGGCAGCTGGAGTTGGTGACCAGATGCCACAGACCGCTGGTTGTCCATCCCGCCGAACCGCTGTCGAAATTCTCACTGAACAGTGTGCCCGACCCGGTGACCGTGACGGTGACCGAATCGCTGCCCTCGAGTCCACCGCTGTCGGTCACCGAGGCAGTGATCAGGTGGGTGCCGACCGAAAGCACCACGGAGGCGTTTCCGCCGGTGGCAATGTTGCCGTCGATGCTGGACGTCCACACGATGCTGGCGGTCAGATCGCCGTCTTCGGGATCTGACGCAGTGGCAGCGAGATCGACCGGGGTACCCTCACCGACGGTGGTACCGTCGGCCGGGCTGGTGATCGTAACGGTCGGCGCGAGGTTGCCACCCGAGGCAGTGACGGTGAGAAACACTGCGCCAACAGCTCCTTCGCTGCCGTTGGCATCCCGGCCCTGGACGAAGAGTATGTGATTGCCCTCGGCCAGCGAGCTGGTGTTGATGTCAGCATAAGCAGCTTCGATATTTTCGTTAAAGCTGCCGTCATTTGCGGTCATGGCCTGGCCGCTCGCCCCGGCTTCCCACGGCGGTACATCGACGTAGACATTGCCCGCGGCAATGTTCTGTCTGGGTTCGGTGCCGTTGTTGTTGCTGAAGCGTGTATCGTCGAACGTGGCATTGACCCGCACGATGGTCCCCTGGGGCACGCTATTCTGATCGACCGCGACGTTGAGAGCATCGGGTCCGGCCGGGGTGAGGTACGGAGTCCGCGCGACCTTGGCCGCGTAGAGGAGCGAGTTCAGGTTATCCGGCAGGATCGTATTCTCAAACGTGGAGCAGGCCTGGAAGAAGGAGGTTCCCAGCTCGAACACGTAGGATGCAACGCCGAGTTCGCCGTACGCCGTGTCGATGGTGACACCGTCGGCCGGGTAGAGGTCGACCGATTGCTGGGGCTTGTAATCGTTGAAATAGGCCAACTTGCGGCCAAATGTGCGCAGAGCGGTGTTGTTGGGCGCCGTGTCATAGCCGTAGCCCCACGGCCACAAAACCAGCTCGCTGTAGCTGTGGATATCGAAAAATACGCCGGTTGCATCGGCCGGAGCCGGTGTGTTGGGGCCAGCGCCCTCGTCGCGTTGATCGGGAAAGATCGACCGCACGTAGGCGGTGATGGCCTGAGTTTCGGGCTCCGATTCGGGGTTCGGGCCGCGATAGGTCGAGCTGCACTGGCTGCCACTCGACCCGCCGCCACCCCATTCAAAGGGGTAGTTGCGGTTGAGATCGGCACCGCGCGACGACGAGGTCGCGCCGCAGTAGTTTTCATTGGTGTTTTTGCGCCATAGCTGGCCGCCTTCGGCATATTTGCGACCGTCGGGGTTGGCCTGCAATACCAGGTGGATCTCGTGATAGTCGAGCAGCCAGGTCGCATCGGGATCGGTGCCGTAGTTGTCGACCAGGTACTCGGCAAACCGTGTGACGAGCTCGGCGGTAGTGTACTCGCGGGCGTGAATCGCCGACATTACAAACAGAATCGGTTTGGTTCCGGTGATATTCTTATTGGTCAAGACCAACACATTGATGTCATAGCCGGCTCCCTTGAGCTGCTTTTCCCAGGAGTTACCGATATCGGACCAGGTGGCCAGGTTTGGGTTGTCCTGGGCGATCTGACTCGCAGTGGTGAATGTCTCTTCCACCGTACGATAACAGGGATATCCGGGTATACCTGCCAGCACACCGACATTACTCGGCATGATGTTGGCCTTCTCGGTGAGCGCATAGTCGACTTCGACAGTATATCCCTCGCTCTCCAGCCGGGCGATCTCCTCCACATTGGCTATCTCGAACACCGCATAGCTCTCGTCCGGGTGGACTTCCCAGGGGGCGTTATGTGCTGCCAGCTCGGCGAGTTTTTGGCGGTCCGGATAGTATACTCGTGCTACCAATACCTCGCCAGCGCTCAGGATCTCCTCCGTGTTGTCGCGCGTATTGTCGGAATCGGTGATCAGGCGTTCGTTACACCCAATCAATGTTAATAGAATAGTCCCTGCTAGTACTTTCCTCATGACCGCGCACGGTAACACGTGTTACTCGTGCTCTCTACTAACAATTGCGAAAACTGGTTTTAAAGTATCTTATTCTTCGCTAAACAGCGTAATCGCTGCCACGATCCGACCAGCAACTGCGAGATAGCAAGGACAGGGCGAGCAGACCGCGAGTTCGAGCTACTATATGGGTACGCATTCGACGCAGTCTGCCACTATCCCATCTGATGCAACAGCGTATCCCATTTACGGCAAGAGCGAGAGGAGCATCTCATACCAGCCCAGGTGAATATTCCAGGATACCGAGGGCAAGGCATGCCCATATGGAGCGCCACGTTGCGCGAGTCCATGGTTCGGCAATGCCTCGTCCGAGCATTGCTCACGATGGAACAAAAGGGTGCCGGAGTACACCGCTTGCATTCCTTGGCAGGCAGATTGGCGAGACCATTGGGCAACCGTGATGCAGAGGAATACGCGGTGTGTCGAGCAGACCAGCCGAGCCCTGTATTTGACATAAATATTTGATTTTATGGATTTTTTATATCTCTGCTCAGAGAGCGTGGGGACCAGCCGCCACAGCTCAAGCCCTGACAGTTGCGCGGCGGGCGGCTGGCATTGTGGAGCATTGGCGGCGGGGAAGAGGGGCGGCCGGCCTCGACGCTCGACCCATCACGTCCGACCTACGGGAGTAGCGCGAAGAGTTCCCGCCCTGTGTAGTCGAGTTGAGGTGAGATGGCCTGCGGATCCGGTTCGAGCCAGGCCGACCCACCACCGCGTCGATCTGTGGAAGCAACGCAGGAGCTCGCGCATGTCGAGCTCGACCTTGCCGAAGGGCTCGGCGCGAACCGTGTCGCCGGACCCGGTCTGGAGGATCGCCTGGTAGTCAGCGTCGATACGACAGGATCTCGCATACCCAGTCGGGTCGTCTGGTCGTCGTTTGCGAGGGTAGTTGTTCATCTGGTTTTTGACCGCTCGTGGATAACTGCGCTCGGGCTTGCGGGGCGGACGTATGAAGCGCTGTAGTAATTCCCACATATGGGGCAGAATTTGCGAAATCACGCCTTCGGGTGCCCACGCAAACCATTGCCATTGGGCGCGTATCATTTGGTCTTTGGAAGCCATGGGGCTTTGGCTCGCACCTGTGAAAACCGCTCTGGAGCGGTGTGGCGAGAGTCATGGCGTGTTGGACGATGTTCCTCCGGACAGTGCAGAATTTCGCCGGTTGTGGGTAGGTAGGATCGCTCTCGAAATCTTGCCGAGACATGATCTCGTCTGACATGCGACCTCGATGAACCGGAGCATTGAGTTTGACACCCGCGTTATCAGCGTCCTGAAGGCTGTTTGGGGTCGGGTAGCCTGCCGTCGGCATACATATCTCAGGGCTACGGCCCGCGCTCTCTAGTCGCTCGAGTGCGTTGGATGCTCTGCCGATATCTGAGTGCGCGGCGGAGACGACTTCGCAATCCGTGATTATCTCCGCCGATTCACTACCCGAGGCAAGAGCCCAGTGCGTTAGTAGCGCTCGCTGGGATCTGTGCGGGGGTGCTCAGCAATGAGCATTCCTACCGCGACCTGCGTACGGGCGCGAAGGCCGGAGGGCCATTTTTGTGTTCCGATACAATGCGCCGCGGGCTCCGTGCTCGCGCAGCGTGAACCCGCTCATCTGAGCCACAGATGCACCGCTAACCCAGCGCGTTCAGTGGCGGAAAACTCCCCACGACGTCGTACCCGCGACCGGGGCATTGTACGTGGCCGACAGGCAAATGGCGATCACGCTGCGCGTATCACGCGGATCGATGATGCCATCGTCCCACACTCTGGCGCTGGCAAAAAATGGATCCGACTCCTTGTCGATCTGCGCCTCGAGCATGGCCTTGCCCATGGCGATGCGCTGCTCGTCGACTTCGATGCCTTTTTTGGCCGCGGCCTGACGCTGGATGATCTCGAGCACTCCGCCGAGTTGTTTGCTGCCCATAACCGCGATGCGATGGTTGGGCCAGGTGAACAAAAAACGCGGTTCGTAGGCACGACCACACATCCCGTAGTTGCCGGCGCCGTAACTCGCTCCAGTCATGATGGTAATGGCCGGAACCGTACTGTTGGACACAGCGTTGATCAGCTTGGCGCCGTTTTTGATGATTCCCTCCTGCTCGTACTTCTTGCCGACCATGAAGCCGGTGATGTTCTGCAAAAACAAGAGTGGAATATCCTGCTGATTGCAGAGCTGGATGAACTGGGCGCCCTTGTTGGATGACTCGGAAAAAAGTATCCCATTGTTGGCCAGAATGCCGATGGGATAGCCGTGAATATGAGCCCAGCCGCACACCAGGGTGGTGCCATAAAGTGGTTTGAACTCAGAGAATCGCGACCCGTCTGCGATACGCGCGATCACGTCGCGCGAGTCAAAGGGGACCTTGATATCGGCCGAGGCAATGCCGAGCAGTTCATCCGGGTCGTAGAGCGGTGGCTGTACCGGCCGGTGTACGGGATCGGCCGCCTTGCGCCAGTTCAGATGGGCCACGATCTCGCGGCCCAGTCGAATGGCGTCGCGCTCGTCCTCGGCCAGGTAATCCGATACTCCCGAGACCCGACTGTGCATGTCGGCGCCGCCCAGCTCTTCGTGATCGCTGTCCTCGCCGGTGGCCATCTTGACCAGCGGGGGGCCGGCCAGATACACCTGCGCTCGATTCCGCACCATGACCACGTAATCGCTCATGCCCGGCAAATACGCCCCGCCAGCGGTCGAACTGCCAAAGACGAGACAGATGGTCGGGATGCGCATCTCGGAGCGCCGGGTGAGCTCGCGAAAGCCGCGTCCACCGGGTACAAAGATCTTGCTCTGGTTAGGCAGGTCGGCTCCTGCAGACTCGATCATACTGATCGCCGGCAGCCGATTCTGCTCGGCAATCTGAGCCAGACGACCCGATTTGATCATGCCGTATTGGTTGACCGCACCGCCCTTGACCGTGGCCTCGCTGGCAGAGATCAGGCACTCCACACCCGACACGATACCGATGCCCCCGACGATGCTGGCGCCGGGCTTATGCCCGGATATGCCGTGTCCGGCAAGGCTACACAGTTCGAGAAAATGAGAATCTCGATCGAGAACGAGTTCGATGCGCTTGCGGGGCAGGAGCTTGCCGGCCTGTCTGTGCCGGGTGATATATTTCTCACCCCCGCCAGCGCGAGCCTCGGCGAGTACGTTGGCCAGCTTGTCGAGAGACGCCGAATTGGCCTCGTAGTTGGCCTGGTAGGTACCAGCGCGTCGATCGATCTTGGATGGAATGACAGGATAACGCTGCATATCGGGTTGCATGACGGTTTCCAGGTTCGGCAAAAGAGCGCCCATGTGATACGAATCGCGCCATGCAGGCCTCCGAGTCCGTACTTCGCCGTTCCGAACACCTGAGCGCGTTTGCTCACCTGGGTGAGCTGTATCTGTATCACGATCTGTACGGGTATATCCTCAAGATGAGCCCGGATATCCTCGCCTTCTTGGCCGAGTTTGAGCATCCTGCCGAGGTCGCCGAGGTCTGCCAGCGCCACGCTGGGGCATTTGACGGACAGTCACCACAGGAGTTCGTCGATACGTTCATCCAGTTCGCCTGCCTGGTGCCGCTAGACGAGGACGAGATCGACGCCATCTGGTGCATGGTTCCGGTCAAGTCGCGATGGAATGTCTGGCGCCGAGACAGCGATGGCTCGGTCACGTTCTATACTGCATGGGGCGAGAGAGAAGCCAAACGTGTTGCACTGACCCGCGACCAGACCGAGGTGTGGGATGCCCTGGACGGCGAGCGGAGGTTGTCCGAATTCAGAGATCGCAACGACTCGGCTCTGATCCTCGACCTGATCCCACGCCTGGTCCACCACGATATGCAGGCGCTCAAGCTGAGTGCCTTTCCGATGTCCACGTACAAAGGTCGGCACAATCTGAGACCGCCGTACCTCACCAGTACCATGCCCTATGCTCCCTACCCACTCGACAGCCGCGGGGACAGCGGGACTGTCCGCAAGAACGGGGAAACAAGCGATGCGGCACAACCGCTGACCGCATCGGCCAACCAGGTTGACGAGCAAGGCCGGATGTCCCGGCACGGAATGCCACGCGGAGTTCCGACAGAGCGGAGCGGCTGGGCGGCCGGCGATTCGATCAGCTCTCAGGCCGATACCACGGCCAAACCGGGCAAGTACATCTCGACCACAGGATACTATCGCGAACAAATCGCCGACGCCGAGGCGCAGTTCGACCACCGCGAGACCACCCTGTCGCATCTCTTTCGCGTCCCCCATCCGGCCTTGCAGGGCCGCACCTACGGTCAGGCCCTGGTCGACGCTCTGTCCGCCCGCCAGCTGCTTCCCGCTGCGGGCTCGGTACGCGTCCTCGAAATCGGCGCCGGACTCGGCTTCGTGGCCCGAGACGTGCACACCCGGTTGATCGAAAAAGGGCTAGAGGTGGGTTACGAGATCGTCGAGCTCTCACCGACCCTGGCCCGGGTACAGCGCCAGCGCCTGGCCGAGCTCGGCGTGTCCATACGCGAGGAAGATGTTTTGCAAGCCGAACTGGGCAGCGCTTTCGATCTGATCCTGGCCAACGAGATCATCAGCGATCTTCCCGCCGTCGAGCTCACTCGCGCCGAGGTCGGCGCCGATCTGGCCCCGCAGAAACGCACGGCCGTGTTGGCTGTGCTCGGCGAAGTCGGCCAGCTCATCTCGGAACTGGGCCTGAACCTGGATGACGCGCCAGAACGGTTCTACCTCAACTCCGGTACGATCGAACTCATGCGCCGGGCGTGGCGGGCTCTGGCTCCCGGCGGAGTGTGCCTTTTGACCGAGTTCGGCGAACTCGCTATGTATCCGCGCCTGTCCACACAGCTCGACCATCCAGAGCTGTCGATCCACTTCGGTCACATGCAGACCGCTGCACGGGCCATCGGGTTCGAGGTCGGTTTCGAGTACATCATCGACTTTCTCGACTTCGATCGCAGCATGCGCGGCATGGCAACCACGCGCAGCTACTTTCGTGCCCTCAGCTGGATGCTGCGCGAGTCGGGCATCGAGCTGAAAAAAATCGGCTACACCGAGTCCATGTTCGACCAGCTCATAGCCGATAAGCTGAGTCGAGCCGATATAGGCGAACTCCACTTCGATCGCATCGAAGATCGGCTCATGGGTCTGGTCCCGCACGAGTTCAAGGCGCTCATTCTCAAGCGCCCTGCTCATTGATCGGGCGACTAAGAGCCGGTCCAAAAACTCTCTCAAACCGGACAACGTGTTTACCCAGACCGAACCGCATTGATCGGGCGACTAAGAGCCGGTCCAAAAACTCTCCGCGTCGCCAGCGCGTCGAGGGCAAGGCGCGAAGAGGGAGCATAGTGGGCGAAACCAGCCACGTAGGCCGAGTTTTAAGGCAGATGAGACTGTCGAGCGGTTACATTGTGCACGTGTTGCAGCCCGGGGCGGTGATGGTACAGCCGCTGTTGGCTTTACAGACATTCCCGGTTCCGGGACAGATCGCTGCGTTGCTGCAAGCATCGTCGCCACACGTCACACTGCACGCGCACGAGTTCTGGCAATTGACATTGCCGGGACAGGCGTTTTCCGGTCCACACTTGACCGTACAGGGGCCTGTACCGCAGGTGATGTCGTTCTTGCACGCGTTGGACTCAGTGCAGTTGACCGTGCATTGATCGGCCATCGCACAATTCAGATTGTCACACCCGTTCCGGCCGCAATCGAATCGACAAGAATGATTCGCCGGGCAGGTGACATTGACACACGGCGTGGCTGAGGTGCACGAGAGCACACACACGAGTCCATCGCACTGTCCCCCCACGGCGCTGCAGACATTCTGCTCGCACTGGGGGATGGGACTATCAGTGCCGGTAGCGTCGGATGGGACGCCTGAATCGAGCTGGCCGCCGGTACCGATCTGCACACATCGATCGGCGCTGTTGCACTCGAAGCCAGGTGGACAGAGGTCGTTGGCACCACAGGCGATCTTTCCCGCACCGTAATCGGGTGAAAAGCAACCATACTGCAACCACAGTGCACAGGCTGCCCCGATGGCGATGCTCAACCAGGTCTTTTTTGCGAACGTAGTCATACGCACCTAGAATTCAAGGTGTAGGGTCAAGCCAAGTTCCCCTCCGGCGGCAACGGGGCTGATGGCAAACGAGGATTTCGTGGATGAATTGGCAGCGCCGGTCGATGAGTCGGTGACGGAATTCCGCTTCGACAGCAGGAACATCGCGGCTCCCGCAACCGCGGCCAGGCTGCCCGCAGTCAGGAGGACCTGCGACCGGGTCTGCGCTGTTTTGCCCCGATCGTGCTTTGCCTGCAGCTCGGCAGTCCACTCGGCGCCTGGGTCGAGGTCGTTCAGTTCAGACGTGATCTGTAGGCTGCGGTGTCCTTCGTAGCCGCCCCATCCCAATCCGACCACGCCCAGTACCATGAGGGTTACTCCGGTGATCCGCATGGCGCGATTTGGCTGGTCCGGACCGGTCGTTGCGCCCACATCGCCGCGCCGGCCGAAGTCTGTCTCGTTGTCGTTATCCTTCTTCGGCCTTTGTCTCTTTTTCTTTTTCTTTTTCTTTTTCTTCTTCCGCTCCCGCTCGGTAGCCTTTTTCTGCGCCTCGAGCTTGACGTTGAGCTCCATGACCACGCGCTGTGCAACTGTCCGATACGGGGCATTGCGCGGCGCTTCATCGAGGTAGCGGTGATAGTAGAAAAGAGCCTCTATGTAATTTCCCTCCCGCCGATAGGTGGAGCCAATATTGAATAGCAGGAGAGGATCAAACTGTAGTTTCAACGCCTTCAAATACTCGGCCCGGGCCTCGGCCCACTTGCGCTCCTCGAATAGCTTGTTGCCCAGGGCAAAGGCCTCGACGTGCGTGGTTTGGGCACTTTTCTGGCCCGGTTTTCGCGCTCCCTGGCCATCGGGCGACGCCGATGCGTCGCCACCACCGTACAGTGCGAGTACCAGCGTGACAAGACCCACATACAGGACTCGCCCCGGCTGCAGCGCTACATAGCTATAACACCGGCTTTCTGTAATCATCGCGTTTCTGTTGCTTTGGCGACTTGCCAGATTTGGACGAACGTCTCTTTTTCGCTGTCGAAAGACGGGATTTTTGTAGCGATTTGATCCGTTTGCTCGCGCTCTTCTCCGCGCTCGCCCGGCGCTTGCGCGGGCGCTTTTTGGCCAGATTTCGCTTGCGCGGGCTGCTCTTTCTGAGCGATCGCTGCGGGCGTTCCGAGTCCGCGGCGATCTTGTTCGCTTTGCCAACAGGGCTGCTGTGCTGACCCTGTTCGACATCTGCTTTGTCGTCAAGCGGAGACTCTGGTTCAACCGCCTGACGGTCGACTGGACCGGCAGGATCCCCTGCCCGGGCGGTTGCCGAGGGTTGGCCCGCGCTGCTGGCGGGCTCGACCAACCGGAGGTCGGGCGTGAACGACGCCGGGGACGGGTTGTCCGGATCAGCGGGGATGGCAGCGGCATGACCGACAACCATGGAGAACAGTTTCTCGCGGTACAGGTCGGCCGTGGCGATGGCCAGAGTCGCCAGAGCGACAAACAGCCACGCAATTGTTCCGCGCTTTGCCGAGATCCGGGCGGATAACTCGGCCGGCATCACGGTGAGCATCTCGCGTGGCAGCGAAAATACCTGCTCTGTCTGGTCCACTCGCCCGCTTGTCGCCGCTAGCTCGGCGCGCTGCGCGTGCACTGCCTCGCTGAATTCTTCCATGGTCTGAAAACGCTGCGAGCGATCTTTTTCCAGACTTTGTAGGAGGACCTGATCGAGACCAGGGGAAATCTCGGGGACGTGGGTGCTCGGGGGAAGCACCTCTTCGTGCAGATGACCGTTGATGATGTCATTGGTGCTGCCCCCTTGCGTGGGAAATGCCCCGGTCAGCATGCGATACAGAATGATACCCAGACTGTATATATCACTCCGATGATCGATGCGCTGACCCATACATTGTTCGGGTGACATGAACCGGGGAGTCCCGACGATGATCCCGCTGTGGGTAATGCGCTTCTGCTTACCGTGGGGCTCGAAGGATTTGGCGATTCCAAAGTCGAGAACTTTGACATTCTCGCCACCGCGTTCGGCATCGGGTACCAGCATGATATTGTCCGGTTTGAGATCGCGGTGAGCGATTCCCTTCTCGTGAACCACTGCGGTGGCACAGGCGATGACCTCGGCGATGCTCAGTGCCTCGGCAATGGATAGGCGCTTCACCCGCTCGAGACGATCTTCGAGCGTCTCTCCCTCCAGGTACTCCATCGCCAGGTACGGAACTCCACTATGGGTGATTCCCACCTCGTTCAGCTTGACGATATTCGGATGGTGAATCGAGTCGATGACTCCAATTTCGTTGAAGAACCGGCTCCGTGCAAGCTCGTTGTCGTCGCCGCCATACTCCGACAGGAGTTTCAGGGCCACCGATTGGCCAGACGAGCGGTGGCGAGCTAGATACAGCTCCGACATTCCGCCAGTGGCCAACGGCTTGATGAGCTCGTAGCTGCCGATCACTTGTTCCATCATTGGCTGCGCCATAGCATACCGCCTCTCAGCTGAGAGCGACACGGTGCGTCTACGATCGGTTTGTGCCTTACCCTGAACATCGGCCGTTCCGCAGCGTCTTGCACGAAGCAATTCTATTGAAATCTAGGGCGAACATGAGCCACCGGGAAAGAATTCGAAGCCCCCTTTTTAAGAGTAGCAGATAGTACTACATCAATCTTTATTACGTTAGCCCGGGGTGAGAAATGTGGGCAGCCTAAAGTGTCACGGTGATAACTGTGTTCTTGCCCATCGTGCATGCAAGAAGAGAAAGGGCTTCTCGCCGAGGTGATTGTGTGCAGTGGGCGACGTTCGAGGAGGAGACAAGGTGCGGGGGGTGGTGCTTTACGGGGACCGGGCCAGAAACCGCCCCGTCCGCGAAGTTTCGGGCAGTATTACCCGTCGGACGGGACGTTAGAGAGTGTAATGGCAGCGCGCTCTGGCCGCGAGTCTCCCGTAAAACACCTGCCACCAACCCGTGGGCCACGGCGATCATCAGCCGTCGTTGAGCCCGAAAGCGAATGGTGTGGAGTCGGATTTACGATTCTTGCGGCGCCGCGACGAGCGCGAGTTTCGCTTCCGGGCGCTGTCGTTTCTTCGGGTGCGCGAGCGGCGAGTTCTCCGCGCCCGGTCAGACGCGCTGCGCGCCGCGATATCCTCGGCCACGGCATCCAGTGCCATCCCGCCAGTGCACGGCCCATTGGAAGGTGAATTTTCGCTAAACAGGTAATCTGCCGCACCCACGGCGGTCGGAGCCCGGCTCGCTTCGTGACTACTGGTTGCAGTTGTAACGACGGGGCTGATTTTACTCCCAGATCCTCTGGCTGCGGTGGCGTTGGTCCCGGCATCCGATTTCACGGCGATGGCTGTGGCCAGCGCCGTGATGCCATCTGCATTGTGTCCGGATCCAGCGAGATTGGCCGGACTGCCTGCGGCCATGGCGAATGCCGCCATTCCGGCCAGAGCCACTGCTCCGACGGGAAGCGCGGCCCTGAACCACCGCCTCCAGGGCCTCCAGGGGCGTGTCTGCCGTCGGATCGCCGCGTGCGAATCGGTCCTGGCTGCCAACGGCACGGCGGCGACAAATCCCGCCCCATTGATGGCACTGGATAGAGAAAAACTGGCGCGAGGTGCACTTTGTTTGGATACGCTGGATGCAAGGTGCCTGGATTCGACCTTGACTGGCGTTTTCCCGGTTTGTGCCGGGCGATTCCTGCTGCCATGAGTGTCGAGTTCGGCGACACTGGGTGAAAAGCCGCGCCGGAAGTCAGACAGGGATTGGGCTCGTTTCTTCAGTTGCCCGATGAGTATTCGGCGGTGCTGGATTTGGTTGCCGTATGCCTCGTGCATCCATTGGTAGACGTCGTGGTGAGAGGCGAGCACGCCCGCTGCCGAGGCCGCCGCTTCGAGCGCTTGAGCCATTTCGGACGCGGATTGGAAGCGCCGCGCGGGCTGGCGTTCCAGAGCCCGGGCACAGACGAAATCGAGCTGCCTGGGGATGCTGCGATTGATCTGGCTCGGCCGCTCGGCTGTGGTGGTCAACAAGTTGGCCAGGGTGTGGGCGTCACTGTTGCCGGTGAAAAGCGGCATCCCGGTCAATGCGGTCCACAGCACCACGCCGGCCGAGAACACGTCGGCGCGATGATCGAGCTGTCCGCCCGACGCCTGCTCCGGCGCCATATAGGACAGCTTGCCCTTGACCGTTCCCGGAGCGGTTCGTTCGATGCGCGAGGCGGTTTTGGCAATACCGAAGTCGATGACGCGAGTGATGCCGTCGGTGCCGATGAGGATGTTGCCCGGTGACAGGTCGCGGTGGACCAAACCGAGCGGCTTGCCGTTCTCGTCTGTCGTCGTATGGGCAGCGTGGAGGCCGCGCAGGGTATCGAGCATGGCGCGGATGACGATCGCAATCGGCATTCGACTGCGATGGGACTTGATCAGCTCGCCCAGGGTGCCGCCTTCGATGTACGTCATGACCAGGAAGTGACGCCCCGAAAACGAGCCGACGGCGCGAATCCGCACCACATTGGGATGGACGATCCGGCTGGCCACCCGGGCCTCGTCGAGCAGCATTTCCACAAAGGCCGGTTTTTCCGCCAAATGTTCGTGGATCATCTTGATGGCGATGAGATCGCGGAGCCCGTCGTTTTGGCTCAATGCACCCAGGTACACCGCACCCATTCCGCCCGAGGCGATCTGAGCGAGTACTTTGTACTGCCGAATGGTTGTCTGGAGTGCATGGTTCATGGCGTGGCGAGCTGAAAATCGGTTCGTCATCATCATCCTTCCGAATGCGTTATCCGGGCAGTTTTCGACGATGGCTGACATAGCACGTCGCGTGCCGGACTGCGTCAGGGCAGTTCGCGCCAGGCGGGCAGTGGGCGATGCGAGCGGTCAGCGTACCCCGGCAATAGGCCAGCAAACCCCCGACAAAGCTGGAAACCGAGCACGTGCGTTCCAGCACTTCGAGAGCCCAGGGCCACATGCTCGCTGGTTTTGGCGACGACTATCCGCTCACGCGCTGGCCATTGTGTACTTTTTTAGCCGTTATGAATGTAACCTGGCTGGCCGTCCTGACCAGAAGCGAAGCGGCAAGTAGCATCCAGGTTTCACCCGGAGTAGCTTCACAGTTACGCTGATACCCGACTTTGTATTATTTGTGCATGCGGCGGGTAAATCACAGTCTGCGAAATCATGACCAAAAACTCTGGTTATATATCTCACGGGCTATTATGGGCGTGTAGAGGATTAGACCGGTCATTTTGGGGCATGCAACTTGGACATATCCTTATGAAGGTCTGTTATGGCTCGGAGCGGCCGAGAATTCGCTCAGTCGGACGTCTCGACAAGAGCGATCGCGTCGCCGACCGTCGTCGTGCCGGCCGCGATGATTCGGCCAAATACGCCGCGCGGTCGGTTTGGCGCGTGTTGAGCCAGCGCAAGGCGTCGATACCGAAGCGCTCGCGACATGTTTTGCAACCGGTATGCGGCGCGGCGGTGACCTCGATGAGAGCGCTGCCAATCCGCAGTTGACTGCCGGTGGGGAGCGGGTCCTCGGTTCAGTTCTTCGAACGCGCGCATCTCGTTGTAACCTCTGCAGCTGGTCGATCGTGTACTGTTTGGCGGTCAATATGCCGCGCTTTCTGTGATGCATCCTCGCGACAACAGCAACTCGGAGCCCGCCCGGTCCCTGGCCTTGGCATATCGCCGGCACGAACGTCACCTGTGGGGGCTGTGCTACCGCATGACCGGTACGGCTGCCGATGCCGACGATGTCGTTCAGGACACGTTCGCCCGGGCCATGGAGCGCCCGCCGCCGCGCACTGATGTCGACTGGCGGCCATGGCTGGTGCGAGTGGCTATCAATCTTTGCCGCGATCGCCTGCGCCAGCGCAAACGACGGGCCTATTCTGGCCCGTGGTTGCCCGGTCTCATCGAGACCGGCGAGCCGGATGCTCTTCTATCCGGGGTCGCCGACCGTTCGGCCGCTGCACTTGTTACTGGCCAGACCGCTTCGACCCGCTACGAGCTGCTCGAGAGTGTATCTCTTGCCTTCCTGCTGGCACTCGAGGCGCTGACGCCGACCCAGCGTGCAGTACTCATCTTGCGCGATGCACTGGACTACTCCGGGCGCGAGACCGCCCGGGCCCTGGCTCTGTCCGAGAGCAACGTCAAGACCACCCTGCACCGCGCGCGCAAGGCCATGAACGGCTACGAGCGGTTGCCAAGGCCCGATCCGGCCAAGATCGGCCAGCGCACCGAACAGATTTTGACCCGCTTCATGGCCGCGCTCAACAGCCAGGACGCGGACACGATCGAGGGCATGCTGCGCGACGACGTACGGGCGCTCAGCGACGGTGGCGGCGTGTACAATGCAGCTGCCAGGCCGATATTCGGCCGCGATCGGGTGGTGCGCCTATACCTCAAACTAGCCAAAAAACTGGGCGTTCCAGAGCGCTGGGAAATACAGCCGATCAATGGCAGACCCGCGCTACTCACCTGGATCACGCCTCCTTCTCCGCGTATCGCGCGATTTTCGGTGACCGCCATCGATGTGGACAATGCCGGTTTGATCGCCGAGATCTACGCGATCATGGCCCCGGACAAGCTCACGGCCCTGTAGTGAATGCGACCTGCAGAGCATCGCGCTGACCTCGACCGAGTATCTCGACACAGGCAGCCGATGAGCGTCTTTTGATAGGTCTGTTTTTTCGCCCAGTGGAACGGCAATCGAGAACGTCACTCGCCGTGAGACCACACCGCGAGTTCGTTGCCGCTTGGATCGGTGAAGTGAAACCGGCGCCCACCCGGAAAAGAAAATGGTTGCTTCACGATCGTGCCACCTGCGTCGCGAATCCTGGCCAGCGTGGTATCGAGGTCGTGAGAGTAGAGGACCACGAGCGGTCCGCCGCGCAGCACATCATGGCCGCGGCAAAGTCCTCCCATCTCACGTCTGTCGCCGACGATGCCCGCATAGTCCGGACCATAGTCGTTGAACTTCCAGCCAAACGCCGAGCCGTAGAACCGCTTGGCCTCGGTCATATCTGTCACCGTGAATTCGATATAATCGATCGCGTGATGAACGTGCGCTGACGTCGTATCGGACATCGTTATTCGGCTCCCTTTGTATCGCCGCGATGGCCGCTCAGGCTAGCACATCGCTTTCGCCGGTCCAAACCGGCCGCCACCGGCCCGATTCGAATCACAGTTTCCCAGCCTTGCACGTCCGCAGACTGCCTGCTAGGTTCAGCAGAATGGGCACACCCAAGGAGGCTTCGCTGGCATATCACGCGCCTGGCTCGGTATCATCAGGGGCCATGCGTTTACCTGGTCACATGGGCGAAGGTGACCCATCGCATCGAATCGATCCTGACGATCACCTGGTCGAGCCAGAGAGCCGGCAAGAGGTCATCGACGGTCGAATCATCGAGGTGTCGCCTGCCCGGCCCGGTCACGGCGATACTCACTGTCGCCTCGACACTGCCATTCACTCGGGGGTGGCCCAGGGCTATGTTGCGTCGAGCGACTTGCTCACCCGGCGCGATCGGGAAAACGACTTCGCGACCGACACCTGTGTGCGCAAAGCGGGCATCGATCCCGACTCGGGTTATCGTTATCTCGAAGAGCTATCATTCGAGGTATTCCATACCCAATCTCGCTCCAAGGCGTGCAAACGAGCCCGGTATGTCATTGCCTCGGGGGTTCGGCGCATCTTCGGGCTCTTCGTCGATCCTGTCTCTCCAGCCCACGAGGCATCGAGCCAGGTCGCCATCACGGTCGAAGAATGGTCGCCAGACAATGACCAATGGGTGGTCCTGGACTCGGGCGACTACATCGATGATCCGTGCCTCGCCTGCCCATTGCCGGTGGCCTCGCTCATGGAAGCGACTGCGCTCGACGATGCAGTCGTGCGGATGTACATTGCCAAACGCAACCCCGTCATCGAAAAGCTCAAAACAATGAGCCGCACCAAGGGTTTCCGCGACGGCCGCGACCAGGGGCTCCGCGACGGCCGCGACCAGGGGCTCCGCGACGGCCGCAACCAGGGTTTCCTCGATGGAAAACGCAAGGCCCTCTTCGATGTACTCGCCCTCCGCAGCATCGCGCTGACCTCGGCCGAGCGCACGCGCATCAATGCCTGTACCGACCTGGCGCGCCTGGATGCCTGGTTTGCTCGCGCACTATCGGTGCAACGCGCCAATGAACTGTTCAACCATTCTGATGCTACAGAGCCGAGAGCAACACATCGAACAGAAAAACGCTGAGACTGTACACGTCAGCACAGGCAGCCGATAAACGTCTTGGTCAGACTCGGCCGCTCCTGAACCACCTCGCCACATACAGGACAGCGCTCGCCAAGGCGAGTAGCGCGCTGCGGTAGTCGAGTTGTATCAGGCGACCGTGTCGGTGCGTTCACCGCGGCCAGCGTGCTTGCCGTGGTTGGTGTGTTCCCCGTGGCCGATACGTGAGAAGAGGCAACCGCGGGACTGGACGCAGACGCTACAGTGCCGTTCGAACGGACAAATGGCAAGTACTCGGCCACAGTGACCTGGTGGTAACTGGATTTGCGCTTGGAGCTACACTGCGGAGCCGACAAGATGTCCTGAACGCTCTGCACGTGGGCAATGGGCGTACTCATGTCGAGATAGACCTCATGGGTCAAATAGTGCCCCGGCTGGAGCATGCCCGGATCTTCCGGCGTGATAACACCATGTTGAAATCCCTTGATAAGGCAATCGAGATCGGTCACCCCGCTTCGGTTGCGCTCACCGGTGACCAGAACGATGCCACAAGAATAATACGCCGCACTCAGCCACATACTGGCAGGACTTACGTGATAACCACCGACCGACCACTTGTAACCGCGCACCTGGCGCATGTGCTCACTCAGCTCTCGAGCTAATTGGTAGCTCATCATCCCAGCTGGTAGATGCTTTGCCAAGACCCCGAAGTGACTGAAACAGTCTTCACATGAAACATGGAGCATATTCTCAAGCGTACCGGTAGGATCTGTGACTACTGCGACGTCCGACTCGCTACTGTAGCAACCCGAAAAACAGCCATGCGTTTCGACAGCAGAAACCAATGAGGCGGGCAACATGATCAATACCTACACACGATCACGCTGGCAGGATCCAGCATGATCGTGCCCGGCTCGACTGTTTCGCGACCGGGCTATCATTTTTTGGCAAAGCCCCCGGACGGCCGGACTTCCGGCCGGCTCGGCCGTTGACATTACAACAGAAACGCCTGGCTTGATCCACAACTGATGCGTTTCTGCTCAGTATGACAGAATCGTTGTCACGGTGGGCTGTTGAGTCGAATCGATCGAAACCAGAGGGGAGTGCCTGTGCGCTGTGGCGCAATAAGTGACCTCGTAGAACATTGCGCCAAGAGCAGTCAATCTGCTCCGAGTATATGATCATCCAGTGACCGAATCACCAGTTGCCCGACCGGTCCGTGCACGATGTGGCTCAGCTTCGGATTGCCTGCCAGTACCAGCAGAGACCGGTGTTGCAAATCACAACACTGGCGGAGTCGTCCCGGCGAGGACGATGCGGTAGGCTCCGGCCGGATGACTGTGGAGATAACTCCAATTACCGAGCAGTCAGATCTGCAAGGTTTGCGCGGTACCTGGCGCGAACTCGCCGAGATCGAAGAGAGGGGAGCGTTGTTTCGCGGCCCTGAATGGGTGCTGCCATGGTGGGACGCCTACCACCGCGTACTCAGTGCCAGGTTGCACGTCCTGGCCTGCCATGCTGGCGGCAAGTTGGTCTGCCTGGCGCCTTTCTACGAGCGCGTTGGCCGGGGAGTACCCGGTGTCAAGGTGCGCGAGATTCGCTTGCTCGGCGATGCGGGGCCCCGCCCTCCGGCGCTCGACTTGTTGGTCGCTCCTGGATACGAGGACTCGGCCGGGACTGCCGTGGCCAAGTATATGGCTGCTCGTGCGAGCGAATGGGATGTCATGGACCTCGAGCCGCTGCGTGATCCGTCGCGGGCACGCGCCGCGATGATCACCTGGCTCGGCAATTCGGGCCACCAGGTTCGCTCCAAAGAAGCTGCAGGAGGGGCGCGCCGAATCGCCCTGGCGGTGGCCGGGATCGACGTGGAAAAAGAGACCGCGCCAGACGCGTTGGCCAGCGCGTATGTCGATGATCCTCATGCTCTGCGCAAAGGACTGTCTGCTCTCAAGCGACTGTCTCGACTGGAGTGGGCGGACCGCGAAGAACGCAGCCCACTAGCTGATCGTGAAGCAGCGCAGCTTCTCGAAAACGTCACCCTGGAACTCGGCAGCCAGCACCGGGCCCGGCTCGCTCGACTCGATGATCCCGACGGCGAGGCCATTGCCGCTGCGCTGGTCGTGGACGACGCCGAACGCGCGGTTGTGCTGGCCATGGCGGTCGATCCCGATCACGTCGGGCGGCAGGCCCCGGTCCGATTACTCCTCGCCGAGTGCCGCGCCGCTGCCGCGCGGCAATGCATCGCTCTCGATGTGGTTACCGGCGCGTACGAGTACGATCTGCCCGAGTTTCCCATGACCCGGCAGCGCGCACTGGGTGTACGGGTGTACACGAGTTCGGGAGCGGCTGCTGTAGCACGGACGTACGGCGCGGTCCGCAAACGAGTTGAGGCTGCCCGCGATGCGCCGGGGACTGCAGCTGCCGGGGCACGGGCCGCCTGGGTCAAGATCCGAACTGCAGCGGCAAATATGGCCCGATACGAGCGATTGCATCTCTATCGCGGCGAGCTCTGGACCCGCGGGATCGAACCGACGTCGGGGTTATCCCTGGCTCTGTTTTCTCTCGCCGAGTTCGACGCCCTCGGCGAAGCCGAGCGCGCAGCGATGATCGAGTCGCTCGACCTCGACGAGCAATACTGCCGGCAGAAGTGGCAAAGGGGTGATATCGTCGTCTTGGCCCGACTCTACGATTCTCCTGCCGGCATCTCCTGGTGTGCCCGCAAATCGGTGTCGGTTCCTGAATTGAGCCGCACCCTGCGCCTCAATCGCCACGAGGCCTATATCCACGATGTATTTGTCGCTCCCGAAGCGCGCGGCCGTGCTGTGGCCCCCTCCATGCTCGAGTTCTTGGCCCACGAGTTGCGTCAGCGCGACGTGTATCGCGCCTGGGCTCTCATCGGAAACGACAATGTAGCCTCGGTACGAGCATTTGAAAAAGCTGCCTATACCGCGGTGGCCGACGTCATCCACGCCCATTTTGGCAGCGTCGAGCGACTCATCGTCAGGCCGCCAGACCCGGAGGCGAGGAAGCTACTCGGCCTCGCCTGAAGGTGTTGGCCACTGTCCGCCGCCAGTCATGCCGTATTGGCGGCCATTTCAAGGCGATACTGTGTAAGAATTGGGGGCTTGGAAGGCGCTATGACCGCAACTGATCGCATCACCCTGGTGGTCCTCAACCCCGACGGAAGCCGCGAAAAATTCACTCTGAGCTCGTGGGTTGGCATTCCGCGCAAGCACGAACTACTGTGGATCGGCGACGATCCGTACATGGTGATCGAAGTGGAGTATGCGGTTTCAGAGGGCTTCTTTGGTGCTCGTTCGATCGAGGCTGCGGGCGTCTATGTCCGGCGTCTCGACGAAGATGAGCAGCGTGCTGTGGCGCGCCGACTGGCCAACCCGACCCGCGGGGAGAACAAGCAGCCGTTCCGTCCCTAGCCTGAAGTATTCGGGCACGTGGCGTGTGTCCGGTAATCCCTAGCAATTTTAAAGAGATGGTCGGACTCCGGAGGGCTGCTGTGGCGCAGATGTGTCACCTATAACATAAGCGCCCGATGAACCAAGGATGGCGGGCCGACAATATGGGCATGCACGCTGGTCCGAATGAGCAAAAAACAGAAGAATCGCTGGACAAAAGACTATGCACGGCAAGTGCTGGAGCAGATAGAGCGCAGTGGCAAGAGTG
>JAKSDA010000204.1 GCA_022360315.1 Pseudomonadota bacterium | reverse complement strand
TGGGCTCGCTGTGGAGACGGTTATGTCTTTGGGCCCGATGCAGGACCAGAAGAATGCGACGACGGCAATGAGAACAACAATGACGGTTGCCCGGATGGCCCCGGTGGCACCTGCCAAAACGCCCGATGCGGTGACGGCCATACCTACAACGCCAATGGCGGGAACGAAGAATGCGACGACGGCAACCACAACAACAACGACGCGTGCCCCGACAATCCAGATGCCGGCCCGGTTCCAGATGCCGGCCCAAAGGAATACTGTAAACTCGCTCGTTGTGGAGATCGGCATGTATGGAGCAAAGTAGAAAGCTGCGATAGCGGAGGTAAGGACACTACCGATTGCGATTCCGACTGCACATCCGTAGAGTGCGGCGACGGATACGTCAACTTGGCCATAAAGGAACAATGTGACGACGGAAACCACAACAAGAACGACAGTTGCCCTGACGGGCCCGCTGACGATGCAAGCCCTCAAGGAACGTGCAAGTACGCAGAGTGTGGAGACGGTCACGTTTGGTCACTCCCCCACGAAATCGAGGCATGTGATCCACCCAGAGCAAGCTGCAACGACGGCGGCGGCACCTGCCAGGATGACTGCAAGTTATGTGGCTGATACTGGTAACCCAAGATCCGTTCCGTCGTTCTCCCTCAATGTAGTCCGCAACAGCGATCCGTCGAGGTACTTTCAGCCCTCGCGCATGTTGCACCCCATTCGATGGGTACTGACAGTAGCTACCCTAATTGCCATTCTTGGAGGTAAGCCTAAATCTGTCTATTCTGATGGAAGCTTAGAGGTGCCTTTGGAGCTAGGAGTTAGGGCATACCGAAGCTGGACCAGTTTTAAGGTCTCGGGTTCAGCGAACACTGAAGGGAGCTCCTCAAACTCTATTGGGGGATTTGCCCGATTTGACGGATTTTGGCTTCTGCCGGATTGGGCTGCGTTTCAGCCCGAGCTGTTATATGTCTCCCGAGAGGGAAATCTCGGTACGAACATTGAGCAATCGTTGAGTTATTTAGAAACACATATTCTTGTGAGAGGAACTGTTCCAGGGCTTTCTCCTATGACTCCGTATCTCGTAGGCGGAGGAGCGATTAACCTGATGCTTAGTTCGCAACGCACCGATCTGGATGGGTCCCGGCCGTTTGAGGATCTCACCAAACGCTGGGATCTCAGCCTAGTGATTGGAGCTGGGGCAGCTGTAGATGTAATCCCCGATTACCGGTTATTCAGAAACTTACTCATTAGTATCGAGATAAGATATGAACATGGCTTGTTCGATGTAATCGAGACTGATTTCGACGTCCGTAATCGAAGCTGGTTTCTAACCGTTGGGATCTCCGGGGCCATCAAGGATCGTGATGGCGATGGTATTAAGGATAGTGCTGATGGATGCCCTAGACAGGTTGAAGACGGCGACGGGTTTAACGACGAAGATGGCTGCCCGGACCCAGACAATGACGACGATGGCTTGATGGACGCGGACGACGGTTGCCCCAATGAGTCCGAAGGAAAAAAAGACGGCTTCCAGGATGAAGATGGCTGTCCAGACCCGGACAACGACGGCGACACGATTCTCGACGAAGTGGATAAGTGCCCGGAACAGGTGATGTGGGAGCCTTTCGATAAGCCGGCGGCGTGGAGCAGTATGATCCCGGCCGAGATAGAGCCACTGGGAAACGAGTTGGGTGGCTACGGTTGCAAACCGACATTCAAATACATAGAGATTACAAGGGATGCATTTGTCCTCAAAACGGGAATTGATGGCTTTGTTGTCAATAAGTTTGCGCTCAGTACTGTCCACAAACGAGTGCTCGACGAAGTAGCCAAGGCTCTTGCCTATTATCCCGAGCTTGAGCTGGTGATTCGTGGTCATACAGACCCAGGGGGAACGCCCAGCACCAACGAAAATGTAAGTCAGGATCGGGCGAACGCTGTCCGCGACTATCTGGTAAAGAAGGGCATTGCGTCCAGTCGGCTGAACCCCATAAGCCTGGGCGAGGAAAATCCAATCGAGCCCCTGCCGACACCGCCTAACCCGCTCAGCCAAATGACCAAAAAAGAGAGGAAGGCGTGGGACAAGAAGGTCGAGCCACTCCGAAGATTAAACCGTCGCGTCGACTTCGCAATCAGCAAGTAGCAGTAGAACGTAAGCTCATTCCAGAGGACTAGGAAAGGACAACCACTACTACTCTGCAGCACATAGCAAGTGGGACCGGATCCATGACGAAGCCGCAGACAACAGGAGCAGCCACCCTTCCGCAGATATACAGAGTTAGCCGTGAGTAAGACATGCCCCCCATTTCTGGACGCTCTCCGGAGAGTCGGCTCTAACTGCTTGCAATCACGTCAAGATTCCGGAGACTCTAAGTTGAAACTCTCTAATTGCTCTCCGGAATCGGGGTTGGTCTGACAGCGACAAGTGGGAGAAATACATTCGGCGTGTTCACTATCCATCCGGATAGCATGGGATGATTGACGTTCCATGTTGACTCGGCCACGATGAAGGGCGTGTCCGCGTCGAGAACAGTATCGCTGCCGCCGCATCACACTTCTGGCGCATCGCCTGCACCGCTCGGGCGACCCTTGCGCTTCC
>JAKSDA010000416.1 GCA_022360315.1 Pseudomonadota bacterium | reverse complement strand
CCTGTCGGCGAGTTGAACATCGGCGCGCAGGTATCAGCTGACAACGGCTGGGCCTACGTGACTTCGATGGCAAGCTTAGAGGAACGGCAGACCGTCTATAACTTCGAAGTCGAGGGAACGCATACCTACTTCGTCGGAACGGGCGGAGTGTGGGCACATAACGTATGTGCCGCAAGGGGGGCAGCGAACCCACTAAAGGGAACTACCTACACTGGAAAGGTGCGGCAGCAAATGCGCCCTGGCCTCAAGACGGGAAGGCCGGACAATCACGGATTCCCGCTGGAGGTGGACAACTTTGCGGGGCAGGGTACACGCACGACAATCAAAGGAGGAGACGGCGTGGTGCGTACCAAGGTCGAGCTGAGAGGTGGTTACAAGGGGAAAGAGGGCATATTCGAGTGGATCATCGAGCCTGACAAGACTGTAAACCATCGCTTGTTCGTCCCCGACCTTTAGGAGAGTATTACCTATGTCTAGTGAATGGATACCCGAGGACCTTCGTCCCCGCGCCCGGTCTCTCAGTGACGATGTGGGCGTGGACGAGTTCGCTTGGGACAGAAGCACCGCTCTCGAACTGGTCACCAGACTCGCTGGCGCTGGTGTTTCGATCCTGGGTGGCGATGTCTACGTAGAAGAGGCAGGGCGGATTCGGCCCACGTATGCCAACTGGGCATGTGAGCGCACCCCCAACGAAGAGCTTTCCGCATTTACTGAGCGCTCCACTGCCGAGGCCAAACGCTACCTCGAATCGTACATGGAGGCACCAGGCCAACAAACATTCTACGTTTTCGTTGTCAGCACTGAGCAGACCGCAGGGATGTAGCAGCACGGCGTGCTGATTCTGCATCGGCAAGGCGGGATGCGAATTCAAGATCCAGGTGGCTTTGAAACCAGCTATCGCTGGGAAGCTGACGCTGAGTTGGGCGCCGACACTCCGGTCGAGATTCCATCCCCGCGAGGCGGGCGCACCATGCCTCTATAGGAGGATACAAATGGAGAAAGAATTTGACCACGGCGAAGTCCTGCAGCGATTGAAGCGGCTGTCTTTTTTGTCGGCGCTGGCATTCCTGCTCTCATGTGCTGAGCGCCTATACCCGAACTATCTGGCCTTCCTGCGTCATCACGGTTGGGGAAATGCTGACGCCATTCGAGAGTCCTTGGACCTTGGATGGACTGTTCTTGAAGGTGGCAACGTCGATGGCGACAGGATTGATGATGTCCGCTCTCGTTGCCAGGATGCAGAGCCCGACACAGAACATTTTGACTCGGTCTACGTATCGCCGGCGCTTGATGCAGCAAGCGTCGCTGGCATACTACTCGACTTCATACGAGCAAAGGATGTCAATTCTGTCGCCGAGGCGGCCTCACTCTGCAGGGATACCGTGGACATGTACATCCAAGAACTCGAGTCGATGGACGCGAACGCCCCCGATCTTGAAGCGCGAATTCTTGCCCATCCTCTGATGCAGCGGGAACTTGCCCGGCAACGCGGCGACATTGAGCGGCTCTCGGAGTACGTAGAAACGCTCGACGTAGAATCACTGAAGTCCGATTGGCGGTCACCATCCACTAGCAACATCGGCCTGCCGACGACTGGCTGAGGGCCCGACATTCGGAGGAGTGGGCGACCGTCTATAACTTCGAAGTCGAGGGAACGCATACCTACTTCGTCGGTACTGGCGGAGTGTGGGCACATAACGTACGTGCCGCAAGGGGGGGAGGTCGCGAGGTGACAGGCTTCCTGGGCAGGAAAGGCCACCAGCTTAAGAACTTGCCGGGCCAAGCGGTGCGGAACAAGCCGACCACGATCAATGGACGGAACTTCTCTGGCCACGCCCTAGACCAAATGCAGAATCGAGGAGTCATGCCGTCCGTCGTGGAGAACACCATCAAGAACGGCACGAGCTTCCCGACGAGGGCCGGAACGACGGGGCTCTATGATGCGACGAACAATGTTCGGGTCATCCTCAACTCGGAAACTGGTAATGTCGTCACTGTCATTCGAGGAGCGCCATAACGATGTCCGAGCACCTGAAAACAGCACGCGAGTATCATGCCCTGATCCGGGAGGCGCTCATGAACGAATGGGACCCGATTGGCGTGAAAGGCATCCCTGACGCTGCCGACGAGTACGACTCGTATGTCCCGCAGATCCACAAGCTGCTGATCGAGCGCAAAGCACCCGATGCTATTTTTGAGTATCTTTGGTGGCTGGAGACCGAGCACATGGGGCTGTCTGGGGATCGGCAAGCAACCCTCGCATTCGCAGCTCGTCTAGCCGAGTTGCCGAAGCGCGTGTCGCCGCCAGGGTAACCGATTCGCTTTGTCCGGCCACCAAGAGGTGTTCTAGGGACGGTGTAAGCTTTTCAACTTGGCGCCACTGTAGGAGCAGGTCTCCAAGTTTAATGCCTGGCAACTGGTGCTCTAGGGGTGCTCTAGGGACGGTGTAAGCTTTTCAACTTGGCGCCACTGTAGGAGCAGGTCTCCAAGTTGAAAAGCGTACACCGTCCGTGCGCCGGTCAAAACCGGCGGGGAGTAGCGAATGAAAGAGTCGTACAGTGAAGGAATAACGCACCACACTGGCCCTGAGTCATGCGTCGGTATCCGTAAGGGTGCAGGCGAAGCGTT
>JAKSDA010000249.1 GCA_022360315.1 Pseudomonadota bacterium | reverse complement strand
TGGAGCGTTTCCGAGAGCTTGAGCGCTTGTATTCCGATGAGGACGAATGACCGGATTGCGACCACAAGGCTGAGACAAGCTCAATAGCCGATAGCTCCGCGATATCTTGGTTCGGACTCGGCGTGCTTGACACGAAGCGAGTGGTGCTCGCTATCTTCTTCCCGTGAAGTATCGGTAGACGGCTGGGTCCATGACAACGGTGGCGGTGAGCACTTGGCCTGAACACCTCACCTGAACGCGCGGCAGTGTCTCGGCCTGCAGAGCCAATCGCCGATAGACTTCGTGGGCGGCCGTCTCTGATGGCAGCTGAGGCTGGGCGATAGATTTTCCGACGATAAGTTCTACCTTGCCGCTGCAAAGCAGCAGGTCAAGAAGCTAGATGCGATCGAGGACATCCGTATGCGTAGCCGTCATGAATCGCCTCCGTCGCCGTTGCCGTCGTCCTCGCCATTGTCCTCCCGGGTTGGGTCGTCGTCGCCAAGGTCATCGCGACCTTCGCCATTGCCGCCGTCTGTCGGCAGCTTGTGTTGCGGGGTGCCTTCCGGAAACTGAATGATCTCCGCGACGACTCCATCGGCCGATACACTGCGATCCTCGATGACCCGCTCAAGGAGCACGATCATCTCTCTCAGGCCGCGCTCACTCACCGGCTGGCCTGTACGCTCGCGAGCCCGGCGCAACGCCGCCGACATCCCCCGCAAGAACCGTTGATCGGCGATAAACTGAGCTGGGTCATGTTCGTCGTCGTCATCCTCGGGCTGCATGAGGATCAATGCGTCGATGGCGTCTTCGAACCCGCGCCGGCCAACCGATTGATTGGTCAGCGATCGCACCTGATCCAGGGCGCGATGAATCAGCTGTAAGAACACTCGATCGGGCGATGGATGACTCTCGGATGCTTCACGGACCAGTTCGAGCAAAGAAGTCTCCAGGTTCACCTGATAGAGCAAGCCACCGATGTGCACGGTGTCGTCTTCGCCGGGAAGGTCGAGTAGCCGCTCGATATTGTCGTTTCCGATTTCGATCGCGTCCGCCAGTTTGTGGGCGCTATCCACAATCATCGCGGCATCGATGCCGTCGCCTTCGAAATCGACAAAACTGGGATGGTCGCAAAAAGCGCGTACTTGCCTGGCGAGCTTTTGGATGTGCTGCCATTGGCTTCGCCAGTCTTCGACACAAGCGCGGGCCGCGTCCATTTCATCGACGTGGTGGTCATCGGTAAGCGGCGCCCAATGGCCGCGCTGCCGGTCATACATGAGCGGTACGCACACGTACTGCGAAGAATCTTCGGGGTGATGTGGGTGGGGTTTGCGCGCGATCATGCGGCACCCCCTGATCTATGATGCTTGCTGAAACTGTGATTAGACACGTTTCCTCCGGGCTGGGGGTACGGTTCGTAGTCGTGGTGGTTCGATTCTGTGGTCGGTGACCTCCTGGTATGATTGCGAGTAGGAGACCGGTGATCGGTCACATGGCCCCTGATGGTGATCAAAAGACAAAGCCCTCTGACGACGATATCGAGATGCGATCCTCCGCCAGCCGGAGAATTGGACGAAACTCGAGTTCATGGATCGCTACTTGACGTTCCCATCTTCGTCTTGGCCCATAAGTAAACAATCGAGACGCCCCCTGCTGACCGTGTTTTCCATGCCGAAATACCCATGCTTATCGGGCCGAGGCCGAACGAACTTTTTGAGACGCCAGCGTCCGTGCTACGGTGGCCCTCGGGACCTTCAAGGCTATCGATATCTGGCGGATGCTTCGTCCGGCCTCCTGCATAGCTTGGGCTTTCGCGATGACCTCATCGCTCATGCGCTTGGGCCGGCCCCAGGACTTCCCTTCCACCGCCATGCGCTCCCTCGCCGCGGCGATTCGCTCGTTCTTCGCTCTCAACTCCATCGCGGATGCCCAACTCATGACAGCAATGATGACCTCTGCGCTGGGGCCACAGGGATCGAAGCCATCGCTGACAGTGACGACCTCGCAGCCGTTGTTGCGCAGCTCCTCTAGGACTTCAAGGGTATCGCGGATTCCAGACCTCGTGAGCCGATCAAGGCGGAATAAGTATAGCCTGCGACCCGCTAACCGCCCCGCGCGTGCATCCAGTCGGAGTCGGTCTAGCTCGGGCCTCTCGACGGTCTTCGCGGACTTTTTCTCGCTGTACCATTGTGTGACGGTGTCGCCCCGAACAGTGGCAGCTTTCTCGATGGCACTCCGCTGCGTCGCGTGGTTCTGCGTCTTGCTTGAGACGCGAATGTAGGCGATGGCTTCCGCGCGCAACTGTCGAGTTTCCTGCTCGCACGGCGTCACACTTCGCTCATTCATGCACAAATGATATACACCCAATGGGTGTATATCAAGTGAGACCGAGATCCGTATGCGGTTGTCGAGTGAGGTCAGTCTTTTTTGCGTCTCAAGGAAGCGAAGTAGCTGAGAGGTACATCATCTCCAGCCAGTTCGTTGATTTTGATCGCAAGTTGGATCGATGGGCGCCGATCTTCGCGACACAGTGCATCCAAGTGGGGCCGACCGATCCGGAGTAGCTGCGCCACCGATTCACGGGTCTGCCCGCTTTTCTCGATCCACTGCGCGAGCTTCCCTTCACCCGCAGGGGAGCGTGGAGGGCGTCCCACCTTACCTTGCGTCGGTCCCAACGCGTTCTTTCGGGGTTTTCCGCCCATCGGGTCGAATGTGCCGCGGTCACCGCTTACTAGTCAAGAAAGGTGTAATGTCGGGGCATCGGGTTCACCCACAAAGCCAAGACGGGGACCACGTGGTCCCTGGTCATCGCCTATGGGGGATGGGCTACTTCAAAATGCGCTCGGTGAGTACGAACTCGACTTGTTCGTGACCAGTTGATTCTGTGCGGCGTCGAGGCGCCCATGTAAATCGCCGCACGCCTGCATTGCGGAATCATGGCGAGGGACCACGTGGTCCCTATTGCGGGTGTTCCCCCCTCGCAGGTCGATAGAGACCAAGCCGAACCTTGATATGCGCGATGCGCGCCAGAACCTCGCCGGCAACGCGAATGTCCGAGCCCACAGTTAGCGTGAGCTTGCCGAGGGCTTTCTCTAAATCACGATCGATCTCGATGCGCTCCACCTGCCGTCGATACAGCACGACTAGCTCGCGCAGCTCGTCGAGTAGCTTGCGCCGCTCGTCATCGTTCGGCACAAGGCTCCGCCTGAAGCGGTACAAGGTCCGTCTAAGGCTCGCCTCGTCGATATCTGACACTGCACCCGTGGCCATTGCCCATGTGGCAAGAGCAGAAATCGGCCAGCCCGAGCGCAGACGGTCTTCGAGAACGTCGTAGAACGGCAGGCCCTTCAACCGAGCAAAGGCATCTTTGCGCTGTCGCCGCGCGGCTCCCATATGCTGAACGTACCAGACTTATCTGTCATACCCCCCTCTATTGCCGTCATCGGCAAGCGACATAGAAGTAGAGTCGATACTAACTTGCCGAGGACCACGTGGTCCCTAGCCGAGAAATTGGACCAACAAGCCCGTGGCGAGGACTAACCTGTCCGCTGCTGTCTCGACGTCTCCGTTTACTCGTGGCGCTCCCGGTATACCGATTTCGGCGGCCTGTAAGACTTGGGAATAGCTGCTCAAATTCGACATACATGCCCCCCGCGGTGGACGTGCCATATAGAAAACGATTGTAAATCCAGACAGTTAGGCTAGAGAAATGCCTGATGATCGCTTGACGGATCTGTTCGTACAAGGTAGTCGTTGAATGTGTTCGAACTTGCCAACGCGCACAACGATGCCCTGACCCGCAAGCAGGTGGCCAATGCTCTCCAAGTCTCTGTGACCACGGTAACGCGGCTAATCGGCGAGGGTCAGCTCCCGGCCTTTCGCATCGGACGGCAATGGCGGGTACGCCGGATCGATCTAGAGAACTTTATGCAGCCGGTACCGGTGGCCTCGTAGGCCAGAGCCGATATCGGCATCGAGATGCGCGCGTGAGCGTGTACGGGTGAACTGCGCCCAGCAGACCATGAGAAGAAACCACCACATTGCTCCGAGACAAAGACCTTCATCGTCCTCACGGAGGGCCGTAGACCTCCCGGTTTCCGCCCTCGAAGTCGCAGCCCGTAAACTCAAACGGAACGGTCGGAGCGCTGCAGGACCGGATGGTATCGATCCCGGAAGACTGTTCGCAGCATGGCAACAGGTCGCACGTTTGTGCCGGTACATTCGGCAGCTACTCCTCGGAGGTGAGTACCAGTTCATGCTTGGCGTGGAAGGTTACCTTCCACGCCCAGGCAAGAAGCCTCGCCGGCACGCAATCTTGAGTATTCGGGATGCCATCGTTCTCCGTGCGCTCGTAGATGCCCTTATTCCCATCTGGCAGTTGATCCCAGCCCAACTGATTGGCGGCCGACCGGGGAGTTCTGCATCCGAAGCCGCGCGAACGATCTACGAATACATCAAGGGTGGCGGAGCCGTGCTCCGCGCCGATCTCGTCGCCGCCTACGACCGGACTCCATGGCAGATCCCGCTCAATATCCTCTGGAAGATCTCAGACCGGCCTGAGTTGTGCGCACTCCTGGCGAAATTCTATGAAACGCAGGAGATCAAGTTCCCCGGGCTTGTCGAGGGAACAGCGGTGTCATCTTTGCTCTTGGCCATTGCACTTGGTACCGAGGTCACGCCTTTTGTCGAGATCTATGCTGATCGTTTCCAAGTGTACGGCGACGATATCGTCATTGGCGCGAACAAGTTGTCCAGATTGAATGCAGCGGGAGACGCGCTCAGGGAAAGACTCGCTGCGCTTGGGCTTGCCATTCACACAGACGGGAACAAGAAGATGGTAATCACGAAGGGGCCATTCACGTACCTCGGGTTCACCATCAGCGAGGTCGGCATGTCGCCGTCGTCCGCATCGTGCGATTCACTGGTGATCAAGATCGACAAAGCGATCATGAAAGCAAAGAACAAGCCCGAGAAAGTCAGGAATGGCCGGCGGGTCATAGCGGCGTGGGCCGGCTACTTTGCTCATACGACCGAGGTGGGGCCTTTGGAGAACCTCGACGCCGAAATTCGGGCGCAACATCCCGAAATGGGGCGCGAACTCCCCAAACTGGTCGATATTGTGTTTGATAGGAATCCCCGGGAAAGAGGGCGTAATGCCCTCAGACAGGGAAGAGATAGGATGGCCATGGGGCATCAAGGGGACAGTCCGGATGCACCATGGATACCCAAGGGTCTATGGAGATTGGCGAGATGAGGGACAAGGGCAACCAAGAGGATTCTCTTCTCGTAGAAAAGAGTCACAAGGAACACGATGCTGCCGGGGATATGGGGTGTGCACGCAACCCTTACCCAGCGGAGGCCAACTCGAACTTGGTTTCCGCTGGGTACCTACCTGTGTTGATCCCCAAGAACTTGCCGCAAAAGTCAGCAAGGGCTGGTCGAGGGAGGCGGACGCGGAGTTGACCCCGTACCGCGGAGCATAGCAACAAATTGGGCGGTGCAGGATGTGGTGGGCTTGGTTGTGGGGAGGGT
>JAKSDA010000531.1 GCA_022360315.1 Pseudomonadota bacterium | reverse complement strand
TTTCTTCGGCTTCTTCTTGCGTGGCTTGCCGGCCCGGCGCGCCCTCTTCGCGTTGCGACCGCCCCGCAAGGCCCTACCGAGCCTTCCAATGCCAGGAATACGATCCATCGCGCCGTCCATGGCCTCCTCCATGGCCTCCGATTTGACGATGGACCAGCTGATCAAGACATCTCGAGTAGTTTCTGCGCAGGTGTTCGAGAGGCGTTTAGATGAGATTGTCTGTGTCGCATAGGACACCGTATTTGTACAGTCCGCCCGCTTTGAGGACAGGCGCCTTGCCGCTTTGGAGCCATTGCTTGGCCAGGGTCGACCAGTCCAGCGATCGGCGTTTTCCGCGGCGGTCTCGCCGCAAGTCTTTGCCGCTAATGAGGTAGATATCCCTCACTAAGTAGGACGCCAGGATCGGAGCTCCATCGAACTCACCGATGAGACCCCGAAGGGTCTGCGGCATGCCACGGCGATAGCACACGCCACTGGCGAAGTGTTTTGCGTTGTTCTTCCACCACGCCCGTAGTTCATCAGGGGGTGTTTCATCAAAACATTGGCTCTGTCCGGTGACCAAGTCGAACCATCCGCGCGCGCGCTCACGCACCGAGAAATCGGGATCATCCACATAATCGAGGAGAATTTCGACGCTCTCTGGAAGTCCGAGGTAAGCCAGGGCTGCGAATGCCTCCTCACGGATCTCCGAGTCGCCTTCCCGTGCGGCTTTTTTCAGCGCGCTCACCATTCCCGGGCCGGTGACATAGTATAACGCTGCGATCGTTCTGCTTCGGGCGATATAGATGTCGTCCAGATCGGCGAGATTGGATGTCGCCGGGTCAAACGCGGCCAGTCGTACGAGGACCGGGCCCAGATCGTGGCGACCCAGTTGGGCCAGTGCGGTCGCCACGGCCGGCAGGAGCATGAGTGGGTCGGTGAGTCCTTCCTCTGCCACGGCAGCCAGAACTCGTTTCACTGCAGCATCCGGGTCATTCCAATCTCCCAGGTGGTTTCGGGCGGCGAGCAGAAGAGGCTCCACCGCCTCGCTGCGGCCCATGTGACCGAGCGCGTCCGCCGCGCAGCGTTGCTTGGAGACCTGAAAGTCGTCCTCAAGGGCGCGGAATAGCGGCTCCAGGGCGCGTTCGTCGCCGAGGGTTCCCATGAGTTCGAACGCCGCAATACTCAGATCCACATGGTACGAATCGAGGAGTGGAACCAGGTCGGGAAGCAACGCTGGATCCTCCATGGCGAGCAATACGTTGTGAAGCGGACTTGGCGCCATGCTTTCTTCGGACTGGATGGCGGCGATAAGGGCTCGTCCTCCCTCAGCGCCCAACTCGATGAGGGTCGACGCAGCACGCTCCGCGGCTTGTGGATCCTCGCCCAAGACCTCTGCGATGAGTGTTTCGATCATGAGTGCACGTTGTCCTCAAGAACAGCGATGATGGCTCTCTTCTGGTCTTCAAACCACGTATTGTACAACGTGTGTTGCGACTTTGGCAGATAGATTATGTTCTCCACACGATCGTCACCTCCCCAATTGATCGGATGGATGTGATGCCCTTCCCAAGCGGGGCTCACCGCATGCTCAAGTTGTAGCTCGCGCCAGGGCATGCCGTCGTAGTTCCTCTCGACTTCTTTTTTGGCCTCGCGATCGATCTCGCCTTTGACTCCCTTTGCTAACTCTTGCTTGCCCGGATGGGCGGCCAACCACTCTTTCTTCTTGCGCTCCTTGATCACGTCTCGCTCTCGATCGATCCTCTTACGCCATTTGAGGGTATGTTTCCCGGCTCCGCGGGTCTCGTCGCCTTCGACTTCGTAGGTTCCCGATGGTCTGGGGACCCTGGTTTTTCCGGTCATGATTGTGTTCACCGGATGTACCTTTGGCGTGCACTGAGGATACGGCCTCGTTGCATGAGCAAATACCTTGTTCCACGGTCCCGTGAAGTGCTCCGCTCCTTTGCGGCCACCGATC
>JAKSDA010000329.1 GCA_022360315.1 Pseudomonadota bacterium | reverse complement strand
TCGATCTCGGCGGCCGCCATGGCCTTGCGCGTCTTGTCGATGCGGCGGGCGTATTCTTCGCGGGTGAAGTGGAGGACGGGTTCGACCATTGGAACGATCCGATCAGCTTGAGACTTCGGTGCCGACCCCGGCCGCCATGGCGCGGGAGCGGGCCAGCGTGGCGATTGCGGTGTCCTGTACGCCGGTTCCGGTCAGGTCGCAAACGGTGATCTCCTGCGGCGACTGGCGGCCGGATACGGAACCGGCGACTACGGCGCCAAGTTCGTCGAACCGGAAATCGGGCGAAACGATGCCGGCCTGAAGCGCCGACCGGAGTTCGCCGAACCGTTCGGTCTGGGACCGCCGGTCGGCGACGTAGCGGTCGGCGCGGGCAAGGATTTTGGGGTCGAGCTCGTTCTTGGTCTCCTGATCCGAGCCCATCGCGGTGAGATGCTGGCCGGGCCGCAGCCAGTCGGCCATCACCAGCGGCACGCGCGACGGCGTGGTCGTTACCACGATGTCGGCGGCGCCGACGGCGGCGGCGAGATCGGCGGCCGGGGCAACGGGAAAACCGAGCAGTTCCGTCATTTCCGCGGCCGCCGCTCCGGCCTTCTTCGGATCGCGCCCCCAGATCGCGGCCCGCCCGATGGGACGGACAAGGGCCAGCGCTCCGAGCTGTAGCCGCGCCTGCAGGCCGGCGCCGACAATGAGCGCCGTCTCTGCATCGGCCCGCGACAGATGCTTGGCCGCCACCGCGCCGGCGGCGGCCGTTCTGACATCGGTCAGATAGCCATTGTCGAGGAGCAGCGCCTCGACCTGACCGGTGGCCGCCGAAAACAGGATCATCAGGCCGGAAGTGCTCGGCAGGCCGATCTTCGGATTGTCGAAGAAGCCCGGCGAGACCTTGATCGCGAAAGAGTCGAGGCCGGGGACATAGGCCGTCTTGACGTCGACCTCGCCATTCCTGTCCTCGATCGCCATCGACAGGACCGGCGGCATCACAACGCCGCCCGTCGCGAGCGCGGCAAAGGCGTTCTCGATGCAGGCGACGACATCGGCATCGAGCGCGACGAGCCCCCGGAGGTCGGTTTCGGTCAAGATCGTGATCGCCGGCATCTAGCAATCTCCCGTCACATCGACATCTTCGCCCGAGACGATGCGATGGTGGAGCGTCATGTCGATATTGCCGCCGGAGACGAGGACGACGGCGGGGC
>JAKSDA010000075.1 GCA_022360315.1 Pseudomonadota bacterium | reverse complement strand
CGGCTCGGCAATGATGCCCAGGCCGGTCTTGGTGTCCATGGGCTCGATGCGAGTGCTGCTCAGAGCGGCGGTCTCGACGATTTCGTCGGGCACCTCGAGGCCGTCGAGGAGCTTCTCTAGGACCGGACGCCGCTCGCGCAGCTCGTTTTTGAGGTCGTCGAGGCGGCCGCCAGCGCGGCGGCAGAACAGCATGGATTCGTCGCGGATGTCCAGGAGTGGCTCGTAGTGCCAACGGGCATCGTCATATCCGCGGCCCCCTTGAAGCGCGAGCCGAGCCAGCTCGCGCAGATCATCGACGTGGCCTGAGATGCGATTGTGGTACACCATATGGTAGTTAAAGGCGACGTCGACGCCTTCTTCCGGGGCAACGTACAGCGAGCGGGGCCGGGCCAGATCGCAGATCTCGGTGAGCCAGCGGACCAAGAACTGCTCATCGGCGGGTTCCCCGGTGATCAGGTTGTCGTTGCCCTTCCAGCGCTGGCGGTTGCAGAAATCGATGACCACGGGGAAGCGGCGACGGTATTCGCTCAGAGCCGTATGGGCCGAGCCGAAGATGTAGATATAGACAGGGCGCAGGTGTGGCTCGGTGTCTTCGATCTCGACCCACAACTCGACCTTGAGGAGCCGATCCGCGTCGCGGAGCCTCGCGACCTTTTCAGCAAAGAACGACCCGTGGTCGTCCCCGAGGTTGAGCTTATGCGAGGCCAGCACAGGTGTGAGATGGGTCCAACCGGAGCCCATTTCCTGACACTCAAGCTCGCCGAGAAACAGTCGGCTGGACCGAAGCATGGCGACAATCAGTCGCGCGGCATCATTGAACTCATCAAAATCTAGATCGACTCTCAATTCCCAGCTCATTGGATAACTCCTCGTGACGGTTAGCGAGAGATCGTGCCCAGGTCGCCACGGCGAACGATGACCGGCTTGCCGGCAAACTCCCAGCGCTGCCATACTTGTGGGTTGCTGGTGCCGTCCACCAGATGCCACAGCTCGCCCTGGGCAGTGGCCTTGAAATTGCGCGGCATGACAGACTTGCGATGGACGATGATCTCGAAGTGGTCGATCCGGTCGAGGATGTGTTTCGGCGCATTCTCGACGATCTCGCGGAACTTATTGACTGCTGCACTGCCAACTCCCGTGAACTCGGGAAGAGTTTGGTTCTTGACTTCAATGGGCACCAGCCGTCCGTGGCGTTCTTCCACCAGAATGTCGACCATGGGCCGCTCTCTCTTGTTTATCTTGTGCTCCATCCCCAGCCCCTGTGACGCCCTGGGTTCGCCGAGAACGATGTCCGTATTGCGCCGTTCACCGCGATACAGCCTCTCGGCGTGGATCTCCGCGTCCGAGACATCGTTCATGTAGCCCTTGCCGTACTCAGCCTCGAGCTCGCGTCGGCGGGCGCGAACCTGCTTCCTGGCGTGCGCTGCGTCGGAGAAGCCGCCGCCCTGGCGGGATACTCTGTGCTCGGGCATGCGATTACTCAGGGTAGGCGTCGGCGTGCCCCCGGTGGTCACTGCGTCGGTCATCAGGCCACCGTGGACCGCGGTGAGTGAGTCTTCGACGGCCTCCCGCTCACTGACCGACAATCCGGCCTCGTCCAGGCGGCGCAGAGCGTGCTGCAGCTGGCCCGACGCCATGGCAGTGTCCGCGTCGCGCAGGGCCACGACCGCGTCGTCGCTGAGGCCGGTCAGCCGGCCTGCGTCCATGCCGGCGTCGCCGAGGGCATCGAGCAGGCGAGTGGCCTGGGCCTGGTCGGCGCTCAGCTCCACCACCCGGGCGGCGCCACTGAGCTCGGTGACCGCGTCGTCGACCCCACGAAGGTGCTCGGCTGCGGTGGCGGCGACGGGATTGCCCGGGTTGGTCTGGGCCAGCTCGTCGCCGCTATGGCGCAGCCGGTGCACCACGGCTCGGCCCGGGCCCCAGGCCAGGCGGGCTACGCCGAAGCCGGCCATGCTCAGGTTGAAGATCTGCCAGGCACGCAGAAAGGCGCGGCCGCCGCGCATCTGTACGATCTGGTGCTCGTGGTCGGCCACGT
>JAKSDA010000398.1 GCA_022360315.1 Pseudomonadota bacterium | reverse complement strand
GACCGGTGGTGTCTAGCGTATTTGGCAGTGCAATGCGTACTTTCCTGCGCAGGCTTCGGCCCCGTTCTACTAGGTGATACTCCGGCGTAATGGTGCCAACGCATGCCACTGGGCGGCCATTACACAGTCAGCCGATCGGCAGCCATCGGGACTCTGTCGCTGGCTACGAGCCGACATTGACCTTTGCAACCAGCTGAAAGAGCACGACTCTGCTTCTGGACAGCCGGTTGTCAATCTGTACATCTTGCCCTGGTGAGGCCTTTTGGCTCCAGTCAGAGCAAAATTTCTGCTCGCGGAGCTGGGCGGTGAGCTGCCCCGGAAACCAGCTGAGCCCCGGGTGCCATCCCGGTGCGCCCCGGCGGAATGAATTTGTGCTCGCGGGGCCGGGGATCGAGCTACCCCGAACTCGAACCGAGCCCTGCGAGATACCCATCGGATCCGACCAGGGCAGAATTTTTGCTCGCGGAACCGAGTTGTTGCGGTACCCCGGGCATGGAACCAGCTCCCGATGAGGTCATCTGGCTTAACCCGGAAGCTGGGCCTGTGCTCGCGGAGCCGGGTGAGATGGTGTCCAGAGCTGGGCCTGTGCTCGCGGAGCCGGGTGAGATGGAGTCCGGAGCTCGGCCGCGTCTTGCAATGAAACCGATCGGCTTCACCCAAAGCTCGACTTGCGCTCGCGGAGCCGGGCGAAACGCGTTTCGGGGCAGAAATACTGCTTTGGTGAAATCCTTCGCGACCCTGGTGGAGCAGAATGTCCGTACCGGCCAATCCTGGTCCGGTGGCTGCAGCCCTCGCGATGGTGTCGTGATGGATGATATGGGCTGGTTTTATACTGCCCTGCCGTGTCACGATTCGGGCCATGTTGAAATCTGATTCCCAAGCGGCGGAAGAGGCCTTTCTGAGCCTAAAAGCCAGGCTGGACGAGCTGCCCAAGGATGAGCTGACAACTGTGAACCTCGATGCTCAAAAGGCTGCCAGCGCCATGGTGGCAATGGGCCGCAAGGTTCTCCAGCCCGAGATGCGATCTCGTTTTGCCAAATTGCCGCAAGACGAATTCGATATTCACAACATCGATGACCTGGAGACTGCGGGTCTGGCCGCATTTCACGCCACAGTCGAGCTCTTGCGCGCCTCGGTCCACAGTACCGAGGCCAGGGTACCGGTCACGCTGATCGATCAGGCCAGCCTGATCAAGCGGCGAATGCTCGATTTGCTGGGATATCATTTCGGCGATGATCCCGACGATGGTCCCGAGATCCGCTCGATCCGCCAGGGCCGGGGCTATGCCGATCTGGCTTCCGATTTGCTGCGTCTGGCCAGACTCTATGGCAAGCACGAGGGGCTCATACGGCGCGACATCAAGAATTACGTGGCCACCGACCGGGAAGAGGCCCAGCGCCTCGGCCGTGAAATTCTCGCCCTGGTCGGCGAAGACCGCGACAGTACACACCGTTCGTGGTCGCTTTATGTTCGCCGCAGCTTGACCTTGCTCATGGATATTTATGGCGAGGTGAGTGCCGCAGGTCGATGGCTTTATCGCCACGAAAATGCGGGTAGCATGTTTCCCTCGCTCCATCTCCTTTCGCGCCGGCGGACCGGGCGCCAGACCGAGCAACCCGATACACCCGATACAGCGGATGATATCGAGATCGAGTCGCCCGAGACCGATTGATCAGACAGCACGTCTGGCCATCACCGGCACGCGCGTGAAATAGCCCAGCCAAATCAGCCCACATCGATTCGCGACACCATCTGCGGCGCCGGCAACCGTTCGCGAACTGTTCGTATACAGTCTCATCGGCGTGGTTGGGCCAGCGCCTTTGCACATGTGACCAGAATCGCGTAGGTCGATGATTGGCACAGCATGTGCTTTTCGAGCGCGACAAGACGCCCGGGCGAGGATTTCAGGACAACAAAAGGATATAGAGATGAGGGAAAAGCGAACGAGTCGTGTAACGAGTCTGTCAGGACTGGCGCTGGCCGGTTGCGTGGTGCTGGCCAGTTGCGTGGGAGAACGAGAGCAAATCGACGATTCAAGCGAGCAGGCCCAGCTCGAGCTCATTGCCGGGATCAACGCGGCCAGGGCCGACGTTCGACAGCTCAGGCCAATTCAGATTGCCCGCGTGGCAAAAAAAGAAAGCATCGCCTATCCACCCTACGATATGAGTACATCGCGCAGTGCGGTGCCGTGGTCGAAATACCGACAATTGATCGGCCACACGCCGCGCCTCGATGAGCACACGCCTACCATCATCAAGGTCGATTTGGCAAAGGGCGCCGAATATACCCTGAATTTCGATGCCGACGAACTGCGCGCAGTAGCCGAAATATTGGCTGCACGCGGGCTCGATGGCGCCAGCGGCCCGGATAGTGAAGTCGTCGCCGACGATACATCTCAGCACAAAGGCTGGTCCAACGCCTATGATAGCAGGCGCCGCAAAAGCGTGGACAATGGTTATCCCACGACCGAGAACAGTCTGCGCCGCCTCGGTCAGGTCAATGGCGGATGCACCGGAGCCCTGGTCGGCCGACGGCTGGTCCTCACTGCAGCTCATTGCGTGGTACGCAGCGATCTGACCTGGCCCAACCAGACCTATCGCGCCCGCCGCGACGGTAATAGCTTGCCCTATGGCACCGAGAATACCAGCGTGATTTACTACGATAGTCAATGGGTCGCCAATAACTGTCACATTACGTATAATGGTTCCACATTTGATAAATGCGTACGCTGGGATTGGGCGGTCATGCGGCTGAGAAGCAATGCCTGGTCCGGGGTACCCAGTCCGGGCTGGATGGGATTTCGGTGGACCTCGGAAAGCGCACTCAAAAGCTATGGCGTCCGTCATGAGGGCTATCCCTCGTGCAGCAGTTCGTACCCCGAACGGCCGGCAAATTGCCGCTGGAATACCGCCTATGGCCAGAACTTCAATTGCACGATCAACTATTTTGGCCAGCCCAATACTCTGGTCGGCGCAACCCCGCTGGGCTACAAGCTGACCTTGCGCCATGGCTGTGATATGAGCCGCGGCCACAGCGGGGGTCCGGTATATACGTATGACGGCGGCAGCAATGGGCCGTACGTGCTGGGCATCAATGTATGGCAGTTCTGCACCACGTGCTCGGGTTCGAGCGGCAGCACCCGCACTCATCCCAATGTCGCTGTGCGCATCAAACCCTGGCTCGGGCAGTTCTTGCTCAATCTGCGGGCACAGTATCCATAGATCCTGCAGGTGAAGCGTGTGCGGGGCGATGATTCCTCGCACCACTATCAAGTGGTTCGGAGGTCTGCGACACCAGCCTACTCATTGCGATCGTAGAGCCAGGCGAAGCCTTGGCCGTGTTCGATGGCGCTTTTCAACGCAGAACGAAAGCGGTGATAGGTCTCTCGAATCTGGTCACGCGTCCAGTGCAGTTCCATCTCCCAGATCGACTCGATCAGCTGGTCT
>JAKSDA010000066.1 GCA_022360315.1 Pseudomonadota bacterium | reverse complement strand
CGGCTCGGCAATGATGCCCAGGCCGGTCTTGGTGTCCATGGGCTCGATGCGAGTGCTGCTCAGAGCGGCGGTCTCGACGATTTCGTCGGGCACCTCGAGGCCGTCGAGGAGCTTCTCTAGGACCGGACGCCGCTCGCGCAGTTCGTTTTTGAGGTCGTCGAGGCGGCCGCCAGCGCGGCGGCAGAACAGCATGGATTCGCCGGGGATGTTGAGAAGGGGTTTGTAGCGCCGGCGCGCATCGCGATAGCCGCTGCGCCGGCCGCCCTTGAGGGCCAGGGAGGCTAAATCGCGCAGGTCGTCAGCGTGACCTGCAGCCGTATTGTGATACACGAGGTGGTAGTTGCAAGGGACGTAAACATTTTCTTCCGGGGGCACGTAGAGCGAGCGGGGTTGGACAAGATCGCAGATCTCGGTGAGCCAGCGGACCAGGAACTGCTCATCGGCGGGTTCCCCGGTGATCAGGTTGTCGTTACCCTTCCAGCGCTGCCGGTTGCAGAAGTCGATGACCACGGGAAAGCGGCCCCCGTACTCGCTCAGGCCCGTATGCGCCGAGCCGAAGACGTAGACATAGACAGGCGTCAGTAAGCGCTTGCTGCGTTCGAGTTCAATCCACAACTCGACCTTGAGAAGCCGGTCCGCGTCGCGGAGCTTGTCGACCGTTTCCGCAAAGAATGACCCGTGCTCGTCCCTTGGGGCGAGCTGGTGCGAGGCCAGTACAGGTGTGAGATCGGTCCACCCGGAGCCCATTTCCTGACACTCCAGCTCGCCTAGGAACGACTGGCTGGACGCAAGCATGGCAGTGATCAAGCGTGCGGCGTCGCTAAACTCATCTAGGTCTATGGCTATTTCTAGATCCCAGCTCATTCAGTAACTCCTCGTGACGGTCAACGCGAAATCTTGCCCAGGTCGCCGCGGCGGATGATGACCGGCTTGCCGGCAAACTCCCAGCGTTGCCACACCGGCGGCTTGCTGGTGCCGTCCACTAGATGCCACAGCTCGCCCTCGGCAGTGGCCTTGAAGTTGGGCGGTATGACAGACTTGCGATTGACGATGATCTCGAAGTGGTCGATCCTGTCGATGATGTGTTTCGGCGCGTTGTCGACGATCTCGCGGAACTTATGCACGGCAGCACTGCCGGCTCCCGTGAGCTTGGGTTCGTTTTGATTCTTGACTTCTATGGGCACAAGCCGTCCGTGGCGTTCTTCCACCAGCATGTCGACCATTGGGCGCCTTCTGCCTGCGATTTCGTGCTCCATCCCCAGCCCCTGCGACGCCCTGGGTTCGCCGAGAACAATGTCTGTATTGCGCCGGTCACCGCGAT
>JAKSDA010000579.1 GCA_022360315.1 Pseudomonadota bacterium | reverse complement strand
ATCAGCCAGTTTTTGAGCCATAGCGAGCGGCGGGCAATGACCGGCCTGCTCGATCAAATCGGCCTTTTGAGCCGGACTTCGGTGCTCACCGCTGCGTTTTTCCCGGTTGTTTTTTGATCGTGTTGGCAATGGAAGCGGCGGCGCAGATCAGCGCACACGGCGCAGCACTGCAGCAAAAAAGCCGTCTGCTCCGTGACGCGCGGGATCCAGCGACAGAAACACGCCGTCCTCGGTGGCGATGGGCCGGGCCCGGTCAGCGCCCCAGATAGCCTTGATCGGCATTGTTTCGAAGTCGGGGCGCAATTTGAGAAGGCCGGCGACGACCTCCTCGTTCTCGCGTCGGAGTACTGTGCAAGTGGCGTAGATCAGCCGGCCGCCGGGTGCGACCAGCGACATAGCCCGGGCGGCAATTTCCAGCTGCTGGGTGGGCAGACGGACGAGGTCGTCCGGGCTCAGGCGCCAGCGGGCTTCGGGATTGCGGCGTAGGGCTCCGATACCAGTACACGGCACGTCGGCCAGTACCCGGTGGGCGCGTCCCTCCATATTGGTGAGCGAGGCCGGAAAGGGCTCGTTTTCGCCGCTTTGCAGGACGATTGTTTGCGCAGTGCTGACACCGGCACGACGGGCCCGCCGGCGCAACTCGGCCAGCTTGCGGTTGTCTACATCAGTGGCCACGATGCGACCGCGATTGCCCATGAGTGCGGCCAAGGCCAGAGTTTTGCCGCCTGCTCCCGCGCAATAATCGATGACTCGAGCCCGGGGCGGCGGCGCGACCAGTTCCGCGATCAACTGACTGCCCTCATCCTGGGCCTCGAAGTGCCCCTTTCGAAAGAGATCGAGCGAGAACAGATTGGTCCGGGTCACAACGTGCAAGGCAGATGTCGCATACCGCCCCGGGGCGGTCTCAACACCAATGGCGCTCAGTTCGGCTGCAAGTGACTGCACGCTCGAGGCCAGGGTATTGACCCGAATGGTCATGGGGGCACGGGTGTTCAGTGCTGCGGCCACTGCTTCGGCACGCCGACCCAGATCGGCGCTCAGAGCCTCGGCGAGCCAATCGGGCAGAGAGTGGCGCAGAGCCAGTTTGCGCACCGGATTACTGTCGCGCGAGAGTCGCGCGTCAATGTCGGCCACAGCTTGCCAGTCGAGGTCCGGGCGATGCCGCGCCGCGTCTTCAGCGGGTAGCCCGGCCTCGATGACCAGATAGGCGAGCAGTCGTTCGCGGTCAGGAGCATGGGTGACGGTGCGCAGCCCGCCGGCACGCAGTGCCTCGTCGATGCGTCGCAGGTGCCGGATCATGCCGTACAGAGCCTCGGCGGCAATGCGCCGCTCGGAACTGCCCAGCTGTCTCGCCTTGCGAAAGGCATCGGCCAGGCGATCGGACGCGAATCCCCAGTCGATCCGGGTACGCTGCCACAGGTCGAGAATCAGCCGGCGCAGATCCTCGGAGCGAAGGACTGCGCGAGCCAGCTCGCGCTCTTGCGATTTGCTTTCATCCATCATTGAATGCAGCCTTAAAGGAGTGGAAGTGGTGTGGATTCTTACGCTTCCCGAGACGAGGCGCACAATGAAATCCGAAGCAAAAAAAAACATGGCCGCATCAGATGGCCATTCGGTGAGCAAAAAACCCCAAGCAACGCTCAAAAGTCTGAGGGAGCGCGGCAATCTGTTCGAAATCGCCACCCGGCAATTTCGCCAGGCCGCGCAGCGGGTAGGCATCGACGCCGAAGTGCAGGAGATCCTGGCCCAGCCCAAGAACGAACTTATCATAAACTTCCCCGTCCGACTGGATGACGGTGAATACCACATGTTCAAGGGGTATCGCATCCAGCACAACAACGTGCTCGGCCCGTTCAAGGGCGGCATGCGCTACCACCAAGAGGCCAACCTGGACGAGATGAAAGCCCTGGCCGCGTGGATGACGTACAAGTGTGCACTACACGATATCCCGTTTGGCGGCAGCAAGGGCGGGGTCAAGGTCAACCCGCACGAGCACTCGCGCGGTGAAATCGAACGGATCACTCGTCGGTTCACTCACGCCCTGGGCAACAATATCGGCCCCGAGTGGGATATTCCGGCCCCGGACGTGGGTACCAACGAGCAGATCATGGTGTGGATGATGGACACCTATATGAACTTCGTTGGTTCGGCAGAAAAGAACTCGATGCGCCGCATCGTGACCGGCAAGAGCATCACCTCGGGTGGCAGCTACGGCCGCCGAGAAGCGACCGGGCAGGGAGTGGTGTACTGTATCGATCAGTGGGCAGTCGACCGCGGACTCACCCTGGACGGGGTCACGTTTATCGTGCAGGGATTTGGCAATGTCGGCTCGCATACTGCGCGCCTCATGTCCAAGCTGGGTGCAGTACTGATTGGAACCGGTGACGCTGGCGGATACATCGCCAACCCGGAGGGAATCAACCCACATAAGTTGGGAGAGCACGTGTCAAAGACGGGCACAGTGGGCGGTTATCGCGGTGCCGAGACGATTAGCCGCAACGATTTTTTCGCCCTGGAAGCCGATATCTTCGTCCCCGCAGCACTCGAACTCGAGGTCGGCGAAACCGAGGCCCGCGCGCTCAAATGCAAATTGATGGCCGAGGGGGCCAACGGGCCCACCTATCCCGAAGCCGAGGCAATCTTGCTCGAGCGCGGCGTGGATGTAATTCCCGACATTCTGGCCAACTCGGGCGGTGTAGTGGTTTCGTACTACGAGTGGTTGCAGAACAAACGTTCCGAACGGTGGGAACGGGCCGAGGTGCAGTCTCGTCTGGAGCGACGTATGCGCAAGACGTACATCAACGTGCATCAATATGCCACCCTGCACAAAATGGATTGGCGCAGTGCGTGTTATGCAATCGCCCTGGAGCGATTGCAAACTGCATATCGCGAACGCGGTATTTTCCCCTAGCCCCTGGTCCGGGCTATTCGATTGGCCGGGGCGGGGCGAGATCCTGTCGCAATTGCGATCGAATGTCGCGAATTCCGGCAGGCTTATCGACTTCCGGCGCTCCTTGCAGGGTGGTGGCATCCAGCACAGTCCACTGTTGGCCGGTGGCGATCCAGATCCGGTTACCGGCGATATGGCGGGGTTGCACAGCGATGTAATCGGGTAGCTTCACGGCGGCGTCGAGCGTGCCAGAAGTGCCGCTGAGGCTGGCTAAGATGTTGTTTTTTGGCTCGTAGAGGTAGTGTTTGTCCTGTCCGCTGATCAAATAGGCATCGCCGAGAGACGGCCGCGGCCAACTGGACCAGGCAAGGCTCCCGGTGTCGATGTCGATCGCGGCCAGCACGTTGGGTGCGGCGAGCAAGAGCGGCACGAAGCGAGTGAGCTGACCCGCGAGCGGGGTGCGATCCGGGACGCGCCGGGCGATCTGGTCGAGCATCCAGGAATTGTCGAAATCGATGCGCCACAGCAGGCGCAGCGTGCCGCGCTCGAGCGCCTGGACGTCTGCGGCCAGCAATGTACTGCCACCATCCCGGTGGGTTGCCGCTAGAACCAGAGCTCGGCCACGTCTGCCACAAATTCCGGCAAGGATAAGATCTTCACCCAGAGAGACCGTTTGATGTTCGAGGTCGGACAGAGAGAGGACGCGGAGGGAGCTGTTCATGGCCGTGTAAATGGCGTCTGTGGTGACACAGTGGGGTCCACTGCCAGGTATCGTCCGTACATCGCCGCCGCGGCGTTGCACCACAGTGATCTCGGTTGGCCGTTCGACCACCAGGTAGTCCGAACGCAACCAAACACGTCGCACAGCGGCCGGGCCGAGATCAGCATTCCAGCGCAACGAACCGCGTTCGAGGTCGAGCCCCACGGCCACAGACCAGTCGCCCGGCTGGCCAAATAGCTCGAACACCTCACCCCGGGCAAATAAGCTGCCCGCTGCGGGCAATCCGAAACTACTCCGTGGCGGTGAGCGACGGTCGCCCAGCGGGGGCACGCTGCCGAGTTTCTCACCGCGTCGGCCGTCAAAAGCGATGATCTTGGGCTGATTGTCGGCCACAGTGCGTATCGTCACGACTTCTGAGGTAGCGGCGATTCCCGTCGATCCACTGCCGCGCGTGGCGTATCGCGGTATCAAGGCGCCCCAGCGTTCGCCGTCCCGGGTGTGGAACATACTGATGAAGGAACGCTCGGGATCACCTACGACATCGCGCACCACGACGGCGTACTCACCGTCGAGATTGAGCACATCGACGATCTCGCCGGCCACAGGCTTGCGGTCGAGTGCGCGCCAGCTGGCAATCGCAGCCGCAGCAGTCAAGCTGACAAATGCCACGGTGAGGACCCGCCCGAGAAGACGGCGGTTGGAGTTCATTGTGGCGACCTACTAGCCGCGCTCACGTTGAACAGGATGTGACGTGACTGCGCGTGGCCCGACCGATTCGCTCTCGGGCGATCATGATTTGGCAAAGCCCCCGGAGGGCCGGCTCGGCCGTTGGCATTGCAACAGAAATGCCTTGGTTGATCCACGGCGAATGCGTTTCTGTTCAGTCGTCGTGACGAAACGGTCCGGGCCGTTCCAGACTGGGTTTGGGTTTGGCCAGAGCGAGGATGCGGCGACCCTCGGGAAAGAACACCTGCATTTTGCCCGGCTCGCTGCAGATCTCGACCACGCCATGGCCGAATTTGGGATGTTCGATACGGTCCCCGGCCTGGTAGCTTTCGCTGTAGCGATAGGGTCGTACTGGCTTGGAAGTGTCTGCTTCCACCGCCGGCCTGTCGATCCGGACTGCCGGCTGTTTTTTGGCTGTGTGGCTGGAAGCGGTCCTACGCCGCTGGACGCTGCTTTTCGCCCTGGAATCTCTGGGTGGACGATAGCGATGGTACCCACCACACTCCTTGCACTGGACCTTGGCGATGCTATCGCCCACTTTGGCTACCACCACATGCCAGACGTCGCCACACTTGTTGCAAAGGGACTCGATATCTGCTCCTACCGCTGCACTCATGGGATTCCAACCATTGTAATATGCATCGAGTGGGTTCGTAGAGGGCCTTGCTTCTATTGCTGAAAGTCGGTATAAGCTCAGCCTTGGTTGCAATTTGTATAATGGTCCAATGATCATGGCGAGCTGTAATCTGTCGTGATTGTATAATGTGCGGAGACGGGACACATGACGCGAGCAATTGATCATCTCGTGCTAGCAGTGCCAGACCTGGGGGAGGGGGTAGAGTACGTCGAGGGCATGTTCGGCATTCGTCCATCGGCCGGGGGACGGCATCCCGGTTGGGGAACGATGAACGCGCTATTGGCCCTGGGGCCGGCGTGTTACCTCGAAGTGATCGGTCCCGATCCGCAGCAGCCAGAAGTGGCGGGCCGGCGGTTGTTCGGGGTAGATCTGCTCGACGGTCCGCGTCTGGTAAGCTGGGCGGCCAAGGGGACGGACTTGCAGACTCTGGCGAATGCGGTGCGGTCAGCGGGGATCGACCTGGGCACCGTTGTGGAGGGCAGCCGGATCACGCCGGACGGGATATTGCTCTCGTGGAAATTGACTGATCCATACCAGACCGGCGCTGGGGGACTCCGGCCATTTTTGATCGACTGGGGAACCACACCGCATCCAGCCGGGGCAGCCGCTTCAGGGTGCACGCTGGTAGGTCTGCGGGCCGAGCATCCAGAGCCCAAGGCCGTAAAAGACATGCTCGATCGGCTCGACATTGTACTTCCTATCACGCTGGGCGCGAGCCCGGCATTGATCGCGACCATCGACAGCCCGCTTGGCGCGGTGGAGTTGCGATAGCAGCGCACTGCGCGTCAAACGGACGGTACAGGGAGCTCCCTCGCAAGCGGCGCTTGCCGGAAACTTGGATGAGATGCCGAGCCTTCTCGCTCACAGGGACACCGGAACGCACACACTCCGGGCGACTCGGGCCGCGGAATAACCGCACTGAGGGTACCGCGCGCCTCGGGGTCACCCGCTGCCACCCGTGTCGCCGTCGAGGGCGGCAGTGGCGTCGCTGAATGCGTGTCGTAAATTGCAGCGACGCCTCCTACCACGACGAACCGAAGCTCTGCATCGGGCAAGACTACGAGGAGCTCGTCGATCCTTTGTTTGGTTCGCCGGCGGGACACCCACGTCGATAGAACAGAAGCAGGGTGAGCCGGCACCGCATGAGCTCGAATTCGTGCCGGAATACTCCCCGGGCCCCAACGGACGTCACTCGTCGAGTGAAAATCGCCTGTGCCAAGCCTATTTCAGTGACATCCACCGATTTTTCGCAAGCAAGCTGGGGCAGAATGCGGACGAACTGGTTCAGGCCACGTTTCTCGCGTCTGTGCAGAGCCGAAACACGTTCCGCGGAGAGTGCAGTTTTCGCATTTTTCTATCCATGATCGCGCGCCGCCAGCTCTATAAGCATTTTCGCAAAGGCCAGTACTGTGACCTCATCCGCGCTCGACATCGGGCCGGAGACCTATACGGCGCGCAATCAAGAGCACGCGCAGCTCATGCAAGCGCTCTGCAAGCTCCCCCTTGACCGGCAACTGCTGATCGAGCTCTACTACAGGGAAGAGATGAAAATCGCTGATCTAGCTGAGATCTTCAATATCGCGGAGCCGACTGTGCACACACGGCTGTTTCGAGCCCGCAAAGCACTGCGCGAGCAGGTCGCCAAGGACGCAGCGAGCACCGGCCAGTCTGCTCCCCCGACCCCAAAGCGCTGATCGCCGGGCCTCGAGCTGTTATGGGACTCACGCAGCCACCCCGCTCGGATGGCCCAGGCGAACCCGCCGATCCCATAGACGAGTTCGCCGACCCGTTGGATCGCCTACTCAACGACATGCAGCGCGATGAGTGCCGTCCATGCAGTCCAGGCACTCACCGCGATACCGGTCCTAACAGCGCCGAGCAAGAGGTGCTCGCCATCACCAAGACCGAGCAGTCCGCTTCGCAAGACGAAGGGCAAACCCAGCCCGCCCAAGCCCAAACCACTCAGGGCCGCCGGCCCAGCAAGTACATCATCGAGGCCGGCACTCTGGTATCTCACTACGAGGTGATCCGTCCCCTCGGTCGCGGTGGCCACGGACAGGTGTACTTGGCGCGCGACACTCAGCTCGGCCGCGTCGTCGCGCTCAAATTTTTACTGATCGCGAGCAGCCAGAGACTCGATCGGTTCATGGCCGAGGCCCGGGTAACCGCTCAGTTCGGCCACGAGAACGTAGTCACCCTGCACGAGATCGGCATGTACCACCATTATCCGTACATGGTCCTCGAATACGTCGCGGGCCGATCGCTGCACGAGTGGTTAGGCGAGCGGATCATGCGCATGGCGGAGCAACGCAAGTACGGCGTGGCGGAGACACAGCGGCACAGCGACGCGAGCAACGCCAACCGAGTCACGGGTGTGTCGCCGCTTCTGGCGGCCGAGCTGATGTTTCCAGTGGTGCAAGCATTGATTCATTCGCACGAGATGGGCATCGTCCATCGCGATCTCAAGCCGGCCAACATCATGCTCACAGATGCCGGGACGGTCAAAGTGCTCGATTTCGGCGTCGCCAAGCTACTCGACAGCAACCACCCGCGCGAGAGCCCATCCATAGGCTCGCCGCTCAGCGATCCGCGACTCACACAAACCGGCGATCTGGTCGGTACCTTGATGTACATGTCGCCGGAGCAGTGGGGAGCGGACGCGGTCGATGCGCGCACTGATCTGTGGGCAGTCGGGCTGATCCTTTACAAGCTTCTGTGCGGTCAGCACCCGCTTCACCCGCTGTCCAAGGACAAATTGCTCACGGTCGGCGACCTGAGCGTGCCGATGCCGCGCCTGCGCGACCAGCGTCCGGAGCTGGGCCCGCTCGCAGCGATCATCGATCGCTGTCTGCTCAAGAGCAAACAGGCTCGCATCGGGTCAGCGCGCGAACTCGCGGCCGCGCTTGGCCAGCTCCTGCACCCACAGCGCCGGCCGGATGTGAGCGGCACCGAGCCCAGCCCATATCCGGGCCTGTACGCGTTCCAGGAGTCAGACGCAGATCGGTTTTTCGGCCGCGATCGGGTCGTCGCCCGGATGGTCAGACTACTCGCCGAACGGCCGATTCTCGCGATCGTCGGTCCGTCCGGCGCGGGCAAGTCGTCGTTTGTGCGAGCGGGCTTGATTCCGGCACTCAAGCGCAGCGGCGAGTCGTGGACCGCCCACATCATGCGACCCGGACCCAGGCCTGTGGCCGCTTTGGCCGAGCTGTTGAGCAACCAGGCCTACGGGGCGACATCGGACGCGTCGACGCTCCAAGATGGGCTGGGTACCCAGGCTCGCACCGGCTTGCGTACCGGCGATCGCGATGCGATCGAAGCTCAGCTACGCGTCGAGCCCGGGCTATTGGGGGTGCTGTGGCGCACTCGCGCGCGCCGTCGGCTCGAACGCATGGTCCTATTCATCGATCAGTTCGAAGAACTCTACACCATGGCATCCAGCGACGACTGCGCCGCGGTGTTGGCCTGCCTCGGCGGGGTTGCGGACGACGTCGGGTCGCCACTGCGGGTGGTGATCTCGATGCGCTCAGATTTTCTCGACCGGCTCGCCATTGACACGAACGCGGTGTCCGATCGGATCAGCAGCGGGATCACGATGCTCCCGCCAATGAATCGGGACGACATGCGCGAGGCCCTGGTGCGGCCCTTGGAGGTGACTGGCTATCGGTTTGAGAGCAACGCTCTGGTCGACGAAATGCTCGATGAGCTCGACCACGCCACCGGTGCACTGCCCCTGTTGCAGTTTGCCGCATCCCGGCTGTGGGAGACCCGCACCCACGAACGGCACATCTTGAGCGAGGACGGCTATCGCCGGTTGGGCGGCATCGCCGGGACCCTGGCGCAGCACGCGGATTCGGTTGTCACAGCTATGGCCACAAGCGACGGCGAACTCACCCGGGCGATCATGCTCCGGCTGATCACGCCGGAGCGAACTCGGGCGCTGGTCACTATGGGCGAGTTGCGCACCGCGGTCGGCGCCAGCGTGGATGCGGTCGAGCGGGTTCTGGCTCGCCTGATCGACGCCCGGCTGCTCACCTCTCATGGCAGTGGTGCTGTGGATAGCATGGTCGAGATCGTGCACGAGTCGCTGATCGAGCAATGGCCAACCCTGGCCCGGTGGCTCGACGACAACGAAGAGGACAGTGCGTTCTTGGCCAGGCTGCGGCCGGCGGCCGCCGAATGGGACAAGAGCGGCCGGCTCGGCGGGTTTCTATGGACCGGCGAGGCCGCGGACGAGGCCCGCTACTGGTGCGAACACCGGCGCGGCGAGGCGCGCGGCCTGGGCCGGCGGGACGAGGCATTTCTCGACGCTGTGATCGCCCTAGCTGAACGGTCCAGGAAGCGTCGCCGGCAGGTGATCGTCGCCGCCTTTGCGTCGCTGCTCGCGATCGCGATGGTGGTGTCGTATCTGGCAGTCCGCGCGTATCGCGAGGCGGCCCAAGTACGGGCCCACAAGGCCGTGATCGAGCAACGCGAGGCTCAGGCCCAGGCCGAGGCGCGCCGCGCGCGCAACGCCACCCGCATGGCCAAGGCATACGAGCATCTGAGCGACCCGACCACGGTGCTCGCACTGCTCCGCGAGGTCGAGCCGCCTCAACTGCCCACCGGCTGGTCCGAGCTGGCCTGGCAAACCCTGCACGACAGCGTGGCTCGGGTCGTTTTGACCCATGAGCAGCCGCTGTACGAAGCCCGATTTGATCCGAGCGGTACGCGTGTCGTCACTGCCGATGCCGATGGCACCGTGCGAGTGTGGAAGGCCGACGGCACTGGAGCGCCGGTGGTTCTTCGCGGTCACACCAACAGCGTCTACTGCGCGGCGTTCAGCCCTGATGGTCGCCGTATCGTCACCGCGAGCGCAGACGCGACCGCACGGGTGTGGAACGCCGACGGCACGGGCGAGCCCACGGTCTTGACCGGGCACCGGCGCGGTATCCTGTCGGCGATGTTCAGCCCCGACGGCCGGCGTGTGGTCACGGCTTCGAGGGACGAGACTGCGCGCATCTGGCGCGTCGCCGACGGCAGTGAGCTCGCGACCCTTCGCGGACACACCGACGACGTCTACTCGGCGGCGTTTGGCCCGGATGGCCGACGAGTGATCACCGCGTCGGGAGACACAACCGCGCGGCTGTGGAATACCGATGGCACCCGTGAACCGGTGATTCTGCGTGGACACACGGATCGGGTCTTGTGGGCGGCGTTTGGCCCGGCCGGTCGGCGTGTGGTCACCGCGTCGCGAGACCGGACGGCAAGAGTGTGGAACGCCGACAAAAGTGGCGTGCCAGTGGTACTGCGCGGTCACACGGATGAGGTGCGCTCTGCGGCGTTCAGTCCCGATGGCCAGCGGGTGATCACTGGGTCGGTGGATAAGACAGCGCGAGTATGGCGCACTGATGGCAGCGGACGGGCGGTCCTGCTGCGCGGCCACCGTGAGAGGGTGCTTTCGGCGAGCTTCAGCCCCGACGGTGAGCGCGTGATCACTGCGTCCTACGACGGCACGGCACGGCTCTGGCGTTTCGATATGGCGGATCGAACCAGGGTGTTTCCGATTGATTCAGAGTGGGTGTACACGGCAGTCGTTAGCCCGGACGGAGCTCGCGTCGCATCGGCAGGGGATGACGGGACCGTACGGCTGTTTGATATCAATGGCGCTGGCGACTCACAGAACATGGCTCCTCACCAGCGAGCTGTTCGCGACGTTGCGTTCAGCCCGAACGGACAACGACTGGCCAGCGCCTCGTGGGACAATACCGCGCGAGTATGGCGTACTGACGGCGTCGGCGCGCCGGTCGTGCTCACTCATGGAGCGCCGGTGGTCGGCGTGACCTTCACCTCAGACAACGACTACGTGGTTACTGCCTGCCTGGATAAAAACTTGTGGGTGTGGCGAGCCGACGGCCTCGGGGAGCCGCGCGTGTTGTCGGGTCACAACGCCGGGGTCTGGAGTGTATCGGCCAGCCCCATCGGTGATCGCGTTGTGTCGACTTCATTCGACGGCACGGTCAGGGTGTGGCATACGGGCAGTGATCGGACACTCGTGGAGTTCTCGGGCCATCGCGGCACGGTCTGGTCGGCAGCGTTCAGCCCCAATGGCAAGCGCGTGGTCTCGGCGTCCGAGGATCGGACGATCCAGGTGTGGAACGCCGATGGAACTGGCACGCCGCTCGTGCTCGAGGGTCATCGCGAGCCGGTATATCGGGTCGCGTTTAGCCCCGATGGAACCCGCATTGTGTCGGCGTCGTTGGACAAGACAGTGCGAGTGTGGAACGCAGATGGAACTGGAACGCCGCTCGTGTTCCGCGGCCATACCGACGCAGTCAACGGCGTCGCGTTCAGCCCGGACGGCAATCAGATCGTGTCGGCGTCCAAGGACGGAACCGTGCGCGTGTGGTCCGATCTGCATCCGGTCGCGCTCGATGATCCGAGGCTGTGGACGGCGACCTCGTACTGCATGCCGATTGCGCGTCGGACCTCATTGCTCGATATCGGCGAGGAGCGCGCGCGACAGAATCACAAGCGATGTCTGCGCCAGGTCGCCGAGCGGTACTAACTAACTAACTAATTAGTCGTCCGTCAGTTCCATTCCCCGCCGCAGATCGCGAATTTGTTCTCACAGCAATCCCCGCGCTCAGAGCAGCCGCGATCGCACTGGCACGACCGACCCGAAACAGGCCCGGTGGCATCGCATGCAAGGTCGGAGGTGCCAGGATCAGCGCCCGCGCAGGTTCCCGGACACTCGCCGCAAAACTTCGAGTTGGGATAGCCCGGGCACCTCTGCTCGCCAGCCGGATGGTCACACCGAGCGAACCGACACGGAGAAGCGTCGTTCTTTTCCAAGCATGTGAGCCGACATGTGGCCTCGTTTTCACATTGGATGATACCGGCCGCAGAATCCTTGGGCATAGTAATCTGGCAAAATGTGTCGCCGGCACCATTGAATATTTCATCTGTGCACCGCACGTCGCACTGACCGGATGTCGCGTTGCACGTGACCGCCATGTCAGCCCCGTCTCTCGCCTCGATCATCGCATCCGCGTCGCCGTCCACGTAGAACGCGCAATCGTCGCCCTCATCGCATACGAATGTGGTCGGTGTCGCAAGACCGGGAGGTGCATGAGCGATGAGCCGCTCATGGGCGCCGGTACCGGACATTTTGTTGCAAGGGACTGCTGGAGAGGTTTGACATACATAGGTCTCGACCGAATCATCTGTCGCGAGGTGGACGTTGGCCGGGTGCACACCAACGCCAAGTTGAAAATCGGGATTCTCACACTCTCCCCATCCTCCGTAGAGTCCTTTCTGCGTTGTGCAGACCTCACCGCAGAATCCCAGGCTCTGGACCCCACAGTTCGAGTTCGTATATGGGCAGTCTCGCGTGTCTTCATCATTTCCGCCGAGTTTGTCCTTGAGGCGCCTGGGCAATGAATAGCAGCTCCAGAAGTGCGGTTGGCCCTCGGGAGCTTCGTCCCTGAGAGTCATGACGAAGCCCATGAACGCGCCGCCCTGAAGCGTGAAGCCGCGCGACGGATCTGGTCCGAAATCATCGGCACTGGTTTCGATTTTGACACTCGTATCGTTGTCATTGATGTACGAGAGCATGCAGTTAGAGAGCCGCTTCCTGATATCTAGGGACATCGGGTTCGTCGTGCTCTTGTCCCCTCCCGTCGAGTCGTTGTTCTCCTGTCCCCATGTCACGTCCGTCCACTCCGGCACGATCCCGTGATATCCATACCACTCGCCCTCTTTTGTTCGACTGTCGTTATGCCACAAAACCGTGTCGCCATCATTGAGTGCACAAGACACCAGGTGTCTGAGCACGTTGCGGCCATCGGCATCGTTGTGCATGGATTCAGTATGCTTCACGTTGAGCTGGTAGGTTGAAGGAACCGGAGTGGGCAAGGCTAGCGGATGAAGTGTAAGGAGATCCAAAAACGTTAACCTGTCCACCAAGTGGGTAGACTGCAGGTTGCACTTGGGATCGCAGCACCCGCCGGTACAATTATCATTCGTGGCCTCGCGATCGACAGCGACAACCCTGTTTTCCTCCAGTACACAGCCGACGATGAGTGAGAGTACGGTAGTTGTGAAGACAATACTACGAATCATAAGTATTCCTCTGTATCGGAGTGATAACCTCAATCGCGGTCACCAGTGAGTACCCGCTCCGCGCAACCTCTTCCCGAAAAAAACCAAAAAATAGCTACGAGCAGAGTCCTGAGCCAGCTTCAGCCCCGAGTCACAGCAAATTCAGATAATCAATGTACGGCCACCGAATCGCCGTGCGAGTGTAGGATCGACTGCGGTGCCTGTACTCAGCACCTATACTTTGCGACCATCGCCGAGCCCGGCAGAATCTATTGGTCGACCCTCGACGGCTCTGATGTTCAGGTGAGCACCTCGGACTGGACCGAGGGGCGCCCCTGATACGGCCTCTTGTGGACGTCCCGGCGCGGAATACCATATCGGGGCCGGCCATGACTTGCCAGGGCAGCCAAGGCTGCGGTATGAGGCGGTCATGCACATCCGCTTTCATTGAACCATGGTTGCTTCGGAGGTTCCGAGGCCCCGAAGTCGCGCGTAGCGGAACCAGCATCGGCTCCTCTGGCTGCGGCGACGCCACGGAGGAGATATGCATACGGTTGCTGTAAATAGTTGTATCCGCGCCCTGCGCGCCACGCCGAACGCTGCGCGCGCAGATCGGTCGACGTGTTCGCTCGTGATTGCCGCTGCTTTTGCACTCATCGGGCTCGGCTGCAGTGACAAAAATGACCAGCAGGTCCCGGTCATACCGGTCGTGGTCGGGTCCAGCGGCAGCGCGACGGCGGCATTGAAAGCCAAAAAGATTCGCGTTACTGGCATTCCCGACGAGAACCCCACCGAGCTTGCACGTGAGTATGCGCCCATGGTCGAGCTGCTGGAGGCCAACCTCGGCGTACCAGTCGAGTACGTCCCGGTCACCGACTACGGCGCCGCAGTTCAGGCGCTGGCCGCGGGCAAAGTCGACTTTGCGTGGCTCGGCGGGTTCACTCACGTGCAGTCGCGCAACATGGCCGACGTGGTACCGCTCGTCATGCGCGACATCGACCGCCAATTCCACAGTGTGTTCATCGCCAGCAAGAAGAGCGGCATCACTGAGGTCGCAGGAGTCAAAGGCAAGAAGTTCGCATTCGGGTCCAAAAGCTCGACCTCTGGCCACCTGATGCCGCGCCATTTCCTGCTGAACAAACACCGGATCGACCCGGATAGGGATTTCGATGGCGCGCCCGTGTTCAGCGGGGCACACGACGCCACGGTCAAGATGGTCGAGTCCGGCAAGGTGGACGCGGGGGCGCTGAACATGCAGGTTTGGGACCGGATGGTGAGCGAGGGCAAGGTCGATCTGTCGAAGACTTCGTTGATCTGGAAAACCCCTCCGTACGTGGACTACGTGTGGACCGCGCGCGCTGCCGTGGCCGGGGACGTGCGGGCGAGATTCGCCCAGACATTTCTCGACCTCGATCCCGCCAATGCCAGACATCGGCCCGTGCTCGACCGCATGGGCGCCGAGAAGTACGTCCCGGCGACCTCGACCGACTTCGACGCCATCGAGGGCGTCGCCAGGGCGAGCGGGATGCTCAAATAGCTGTGCGAGCAGCCAATAGCCGCGTGAACAGTGCCCCCCACTTTGCCCTCCGCGACGTCGAGCGTCGCTGGGGGAAACGGATCGCCCTGGTCGGAATCGATCTGACCATCGAGCCCGGCGAACGCATTGCGCTCATCGGCCCGAGCGGTAGCGGCAAGACCACTTTATTGCGCCTGCTCATGGCCGCGCTGCGCCCGACCGGTGGCGTTATCGACGTCGACGGTGCGGCGCTCGCGTACATGACACCCGCGCAAATTCGCGCGCACCGCCGGCGTTGCGGACTGGTCGATCAGGACTCCCTGTTGATTCCGCGGCTATCGGTGCACGACAATGTCATCGCCGGGCGCGTTGCGTCGTGGCCCTGGTGGCGTGTGCTGGCGTCGACAGTGTGGTCGTTCGAGCGCGAGCGCGTGCGTGTGTTGCTCGCCAATGTGGGTCTGGCCGATCGGCAGTGGGATCGCGCCGACCAGCTTTCCGGTGGCCAGCAGCAGCGGGTGTCGATCGCGCGGGCCCTTGCCGGGGATCAGTCGGTACTGCTCGCCGACGAGCCGACTGCCGCGCTCGATCCGAATACCTCGGCGGAGGTCATCGGGTTGCTCGCGCGCGAGATCAGGCGCCGCGATGCCACGCTGATTGTGTCCACGCATCGTGTGAGTCAGGTAATCGGTGAGGTCGACCGTGTCGTCGGCCTGCGCGAGGGTCGGATTTTTTTCGACCGGCCCGCCAGCGAGACCGGCGACGCGATCCTCGACGAGCTGTACGAGGGCAGTCGTGAACGAGCGTGACCGCCGGCGTGTATGGGTCGGCGCCGTGGTCATCGCATCGGTTTTGCTCGCGTCTTGGCACAGTGGTGTCGAATTTGGCGCACTGGCCGACAGCGGGGGGTGGGCCAGCTTTGGTGAGCTTGTCAGCGGCCTATTGGCACCGGATCTGAGCGACCATTTTGTCGCCCGGATCGGCGCCCTCGCGGTGGAGAGCCTGCTCATCGGTGTGCTCGGCACTGCGCTCGCCGTCGTTCTCGCCGCTGTGCTCGCCATCGCAGCGGCCCGTATGCCGGCAATTACGGACGATCCCGCAGCGCGTCCCCTGGCTACCTGGACAGCCAGCGCGGTGCGCGCCACGGCCCGCGGCGTTCTGGCGTTTTTCCGCTCGGTACCCGAGATCATCTGGGCGTTTTTGTTTGTCCGTGTTTTCGGACTCGGCCCGGGACCGGCAGTGTTTGCCATCGCGATCACGTTTTCCGGCATCATCGGAAAGCTGTTCGCAGAGCTCATCGAGGCAGCGGACCCGGAGCCTGCACGGCGAATGCATGGGTCTGGCGCGGGTGGCGTGGCGGTTTTTGTCTTCAGCGTACTGCCGCTCGTGCGCCGGCAATGGGTGGCCTACGCGTTATTCCGACTGGAGTGCGCGATCCGGTCCGCATCGATCTTAGGTATTGTCGGCGCGGGCGGGCTCGGTCAAGAGATCGACCTGAGCATGCGCTATTTCCAGTACGACAAGCTGGCCACAGCGCTGCTCGCGGTGCTTGCCTATGTGGTCGTGCTCGAGCTCGCCAGCATCGCGTTGCGCCGCGCGCGGCCGGCCTGGCCGATCTCTGTATTTGCCGCTGGCGCCATCGCGGGCGCGGCAGTTCTCGACATTCCGTGGGGTGAGCTGTTCGACGACGCCTCGCTGGACCAGGTAGGCGCATTTCTCACCGGGTTTTCCAACCCCACGACCGACTGGGCATTCATCGAGAACGCGTTCGACCTGGTACTGGTAACCGTGTCGATGGCGTGGGTGGCCACTGTGCTCGCCGCGGTGAGCGCGCTGGCCCTGGCTCCGATGGCCGCGATCACGTTCACCATCCGCGGCTATCTCGCCGACGCTCCACATGGCCATGGCTGGACCTGGTGGCTGTTTCTGCTGGTGCTCGTGCCTGCGCGCATCTGTCTTCAGATCACGCGCGCGCTGCCCGAGCTGGTCTGGGCGCTCCTGTTCATCGTGTGGGTGGGCCCGGGCATAACGGCTGGAGTGTTGGCGCTGGCCGTGCACACCATCGGCATTTTGGGGCGGTTGTACAGCGACGCCCTCGAAGAAGCCGAGCCCGGGCCACCGCGTGCCATCGAAGCCAGCGGCGCCGGCCCGTTCGCCCGCTACCTGTACGGCGTTTTTCCGCAGGCCTTGCCGCGCATGCTCGCGTTCACCCTGTTCCGATTCGAGGTCAACGTGCGCGCCGCCGCCATGGTCGGCTTCGTCGGTGCCGGCGGTCTCGGCGACGCGCTGCACACAGCGATCAGCCTGTTCCATATGCGCGACCTGGCAGCGCTGCTCGCGCTCACTCTTGTCGTGGTCGTGGCGGTCGACGCACTCGGCGACCGCATTCGCATGCGCCTGCTCCGCGACTGAGGCCGAAGACGAAGCCGATTTCGAAGCCGAGCAACCGAGACGCCTCGTTTGATCCACGACGAATGAGTTTCTATTCAAATAGTCTCGGTATGAATGGCCGTGCCAAATAACGTGTTTTGACCCAGTGGCACCGGACAGATTCAGGCCAGAGTGACCAGGCGGTCGCCGGTCTCGACCGACTGACCGGGACTCACGTGGACCGCTTTGACCGTGCCACCGCGCTCGGCCTTGATCTCGTTTTCCATCTTCATGGCCTCGAGCACTGCGACGCTGTGTCCGGGCTCGACGGTCTGTCCGGCCTCGACCGCGAGCTTGACCACTTTGCCGGCGATCGGAGCGATGATCTCTTCACCGCGCTGACCCGCCCCCCGATGACCGGAAACCGCATGGGCCAGCCGGCGTCGGCGGGCGTCCTCCAGAACAGTCTCCACTTCGACAGTACCGTGGATAATGGCTTTGCCCCGCCTGCGCTGATCGAGGTCGACGAGATACGAGCGCCCTTCGTCCAGGATCGACCACACACCGGGCCGAAGCTCCGTGGCATCTACTTCGCGAGAGCACTCGCCAATGGTGACCGACCAGCGCTCGCCGCTTTCCGGCTCGGCGCTGATCGAGATCTCCTCGGTTCCGACAATAGCAACGAATTCGCGGCGCATGCCGGCGCAGTATACACATCGGGATGCGGTCCTGGTGGCGAGCCCGCCTCATGAGGCGGGCTCGCCACATTGATCGCCGCGGGCGCGCGTGTTAAGTACAACCCGTCGCTTCGGAGCCTTCGTTGTACCGCAACTTCGGCCAAATCCTTTCGAGCAAGCGTATCGTTGTATGTGTCGGTTCTGGCGGAGTCGGTAAGACAACCACCGCGGCAGCACTCGCCCTGGAAGCGGCGCGTCAGGGCCGCCGGGCCCTGGTTCTCACCATCGATCCGGCGCGTAGGCTGGCCAATTCGCTCGGCCTCGAAGAGCTGGGCCACGAGGTCACCCGCATCTCCGACGAGATCCTGTCGGCCGCCGGCCCCGATGGAATCGGCGGCCAACTCCACGCCATGATGCTAGACCAAAAGCGCGCCTTCGACGAAGTGGTCGCCCGCCATGCCTCCGACCCCAGGGCGATCGCGCGCATTCTGGCCAACCCGGTGTACGCCCAGATCTCGAGCTCGCTGGCCGGAGCGCAGGAGTATGCCGCCATGGCCAAGCTGCAGGAGTTCGATCGGGCCGATGAGTTCGAGACCATCATCGTAGATACCCCACCTACAGCGCATGCCCTGGATTTTCTCGACGCGCCGGAAAAGCTCACCCGGGCCATCGACTCGCCCGCCATCGAATGGTTTCGCAAACTGAATAACCGCGATGAGAAAAGCGGCTGGTCAGTGGTCGGACGCACTGGCTCCTACGTGCTCCAACGGCTGTCCAAGTTTGTCGGCAAGCAGTTTTTGCAAGACCTGGCGGTATTTTTTACCGAGTTCAACGATATTCTCGGCGGCTTTCGCCAGCGCGCCGAGGAAACCTTTGCCCTGTTGCGCACAGACAGCGTCGGCTTTGTTCTGATCGCCAGCCCCGAGCCCCTGGCAGTGCGCGAGGCGCTGTTCTTTCACGAGCGGCTGGTCAGCTCGTCCATGCCGTTTGCCGGCTTCGTGGTCAACAAGGTCCACAATGATCTGCCGCTCGACCCCGGTGGCCAGAGAACGGATGACATCGCCCGTCTCATCGCGACCGAGCCTGCGGTCGCTGGGCTGGGATTTCAGCCGTCGACCCTGCGCATGGCCAGCGAGGTGCTTTTGACAGCACATACCGAGCTGCAAATCCTGGCCAGAGCTGACCGGGAAGCGATCGGCCGCCTGCTCGAAGCCACTGGCGAGTCCACCCTGCTCAAACAAGTTCCGGTGTTCCGCGGGGACGTCCACGACATCGCCACGCTCGCCGCACTCGGACGTTATCTCATGGATTGATCCCGGGCGCCCTGACCGGCTGGCAACCCGCTACAATGGGGCCGATGACCTCCCGGGTAGTACAGGGTGACCGCGTCGCGGTCATCGACATAGGTACCAACACTGTCTTGCTCTTGATCGCCGAAGTCGGTGAACGAGACGGGGCAAAACAGCTGCACGCGATCCGCGACGAATGCCGCTTTGGCCGGCTGGGCAAAGGACTCGACAGCACCGGCTCGCTGGCCGGCGTCTCGATCGAGCGCTCTTTGGCCATTCTGCGCGATTATCGCGCGTTGATCGACCAGTTCGGGGTCGCCCGGGTTCGCGCTGTCGGCACCCAGGCGCTGCGCGAGGCACACAACGCGGCCAGTTTTGTCCAACCTGCCGAATCCATCGTTGGGGCTCCGATCGAGGTCATCGCGGGCGTGCGAGAAGCTGAACTGGTCTATCGCGCCGTGTCCAAGTCGTTCGACCGGCTGGCCCGGGAGCGGTTTGCAATCGCCGACGTGGGCGGTGGTTCGACCGAGATCATCGTGGCCTCGCCGGCCGGAGTCGAATCATTCACCAGCGTCCCAATCGGGTCGGTGCGCTTGCACGAACGCCATTTGCGCTCCGACCCGCCCACGGCCGCGCAAGTCCGGGAACTCATCGCCGACATCGATACAGCCATTGCCGATCTTGAACTACCCACCGGAGGAACCCTGGTGGGGACCGCTGGAACCGCCACTTCCATCGCCAGTGTCCAGTTCAAGATGCGCGAATACGACGGCGAACAGGTGAACGGCTCTATCCTGCCACGCGATGCTGTCGAACGTCAGCTCGCCCAGTACCTTCAGTCCACCTCGGCCGAGCGGCGCAAGATGCCCGGACTCGAACCGGAGCGCGCAGACGTGATCGCTGCAGGCGCGGCGATCTTTGCCCGTCTGCTCGCCCGCATCGATACCGAGCGGTTTCTCATCAGCGACCGCGGAGTCCGCTGGGGCCTGGCGTTCGAACTCGTCAGCCCGTAAATCGAGGTTGCTGAGACCTCACCTGCGCAGCCACGCGCCCGTTACACGGCCTCGCGACGATGCCGTGATGAATCATCTGGGCCAGGGTCAGTAGCTGGCGATGTAGGGACCGCGATCGCCCGACGGCTCGATCGCATCGTCCCTGCTCTCGGCGGCCGGACGGATTACATAAATCTTTATAGATGACGGTGAGATACGGACTCCAGAAGCGATCCGCCGGAGAATGGATACGACGTTTCGCTGGACGTCCTCGATCTCGGTGGCATTGAGACCGCTCTTGGTCACCTTGCCGATCCATTGCTCGTTCTTTTCACTCTTTTCGACCGTCACAATGCGCAAAAAATCCTCCTCAGCGTCTTCGAAATAACGCCGATCGCCCGGCTTGGCCTGGTCGAGTGCCTCGCGAAGTTTGCTGTCGATTTTACAGCCGAAGAATAACTGACAGGATTTGTCGAGATTCATAGATCCGTAGATGTGATTTGGAGAGTGGCTCGGGGAGAAGGATTCGAACCTTCATCGATGGTTCCAAAGACCATTGTCCTACCCTTAGACGATCCCCGAAGAGGTACCTTTCAGGTATCGGGTTCACGTTACTCTGCCCCGGCAAGAAGTCAACCTCATGGACAAAAAAGCGGTCGGGACAATGACACCAATGTCCTGGCAAAAATTGAAAAGCGGCAAAAGTAGCGGAACCCGCGGCTCTTCTCCATGCAATCGTTTTTGGTGGCGAGGGACGGATTTGAACCGTCGACACAGGGCTTATGAGACCCCCGCTCTACCGACTGAGCTACCCCGCCAATGGAGCCGCGAACCATAGACACAAAAGCTATCAAACCGCAAGCAAAAACGGGCGCGAGGCGCTAACGAACCGGTGATCGAAAGCCGGCCGCGCGCAGCTTCGCAAGAACGTCTCGGTAAGGAACGCGAAACAGCGTTCCGGGGCGGAGTTCTTGCCAATTCGGGTTGGGTACGTCGGGTACAATGATTTCTCGGGCGTATCTCCCGGCACAGCGATCGGCAGGGCGATCCATGGCACTTTCCATAGGAATCGATCTTGGAACCACCAACTCGGTGGCGGCAGTTGCCACGCCGACTGGTGTGGAGTTTGCGCTCGACGCCAACGGAGAGCGGATTCACCCCTCGGTCGTGGCATTTCCCGGCCAGGGTGGGGTATTGGTCGGCCGGCCCGGGCGTGAGCATCTCGCCGTGGAAGGGCGCTACACGGTGTATTCGGCCAAGCGGCTCATTGGCAAGAGCATGCGTTCACCGACCGTTCAACTGGCGGTCACGGGATTGCCTTACCGGGTCGACGAGGGGCCCAACGAGCAGCCGATGATCGTGATCCGCGACCAGCAGTACACGATTCCGGAAATCTCTGCCCACATCCTGACCCATTTGCGCAACGCCGCACAGCGCCAGTTGGGCGAGGAAGTCCGCGAGGCGGTCATCACCGTGCCGGCCAACTTCACCGACGCGCAACGCCAGGCAACCCGAGAGGCCGGGCGTCTGGCTGGATTGGACGTGCTTCGCCTCATCAACGAGCCCACCGCAGCGGCGCTGGCCTACGGCTACGGCCGAGAGCTTGACGCCGTCGTGGCGGTGTACGATTTTGGCGGCGGCACCTTCGACATCAGCTTGCTCGAAGTGCGCGGACAGATCTTCGAGGTACTCGCCACTCAGGGCGAGGTATTTCTCGGTGGCGATGACCTGGATCGAGCGCTTGCCGAGTACCTGGCCGAGCAGACCCACCGGTCTCGGGGCATCGATCTGCGCCACCACCCAGACGCCCTTACTCGACTGGTCATGGCGGCCGAGGAAATCAAGTGTCACCTGTCCAGAGAAGACATCGTCGAGGGCACGATCGACAACTTGCCGGCTGGTTCCTGGGAGACTCTGATCAATGTGCCGTTTCGCATCACCCGAGAGCAGTTCGAGGACCTCGTCGAAGGCTACGTCGACCAGACCATCGAGGTATGCCGCCGGACCATGGTCACCGCCGGGTTGGAGTACCGGGACGTCAACGACGTCATCTGTGTCGGCGGCAGTACGCGGGTTCCTCTGGTCCGGCGCCGTCTCAGCGAGCTATTTGGCCGGTTGCCGTCTCTCCGCATCAGTCCCGACGAGGTAGTGGCCCACGGCGCGGCCATTCAGGCCGGAAGTCTGTCCGGCAGGCTCACCGCGGGTACCGGCATGGCGACCACGAGCGTCCTGCCGGCAGGGCAGAATTCTTCTCGCCGCTCTTCGCGCAGCAGAGCAGCCGGCGGCCAGAGCTCCCAGCAGGGAATGGGAAGCGGAGTTCATACGGAGCGGAGCGACCTGGCGGTTGGCTATTCGATCGGCGATTCTCGCCCGGCCCGGCATGCCGGCGAGAAATCCACAGGGACCACGGCGCGGATCGATCCTCTCATCGCCAGTGCGCTCGACAGGGAAGCTGGCACCGCCTCGACATCCCGGCCAGCAACGCCAGGCTCGATTCCGGTCGTGCAGAGCGACCGGGCCGTGCCGACCAGACCGCTCCTTCTCGATGTCACGCCGGCAGCTCTGAGCGTGGCTCTTGCAGGTGGATATACCGACTGCATACTGCGGAGAAACGCCCCTATCCCCATCGAGCGCACCAAGATGTTCACCACGGCTCGCCACAATCAGCGACGCGTGGTCATCGAGTGCTGCCGGGGGGCAGAGACCCGTTTTGCCGACAATGAACGGCTTGGGACCCTGGTACTCGACGATCTGCCGCCGGCTCCGCGCGGCGAGATCGAAATCGCCGTGACCTTTCGCGTCGACGCCGACGGAATCCTGCACGTGCGCGCCTGGGATACGCGTACTGGCGCAGAGCAAAGGGCCCAGCTCAATGTACTCGGCGCCCCCGTCACTATCCGATCCAGCAACGTCGATGCGATGAGCCAAAAACAACCGTGATTCACTCATGACTGCCTGGAGCCCGCGACAGCTGCGAACCTTTCTCGACCGGATCGAGCCAGCTATCGATCACATGACTCATTTCGAGTTACTCGACGTCACCCCGGATATCGATTCTCGCGGCATTCGCGACGCCTTTCGCCATATCGCGGCCAAAATCCACCCCGATCTCTACCGGCAACATATCAGCGCGCAGGATCATGAACGATTGACCAGACTCTATGGACGCATTGCCGAGGCCTATCTGGTTTTGCGCGATGCGACATCGCGCAATGATTACATTCACACCTTGCAGAAAACCGATACTCCACCCCGGACTGCGCCCGGTCCGGTCGTTCTGGACTCCACCCTTCCGCTCAAAGCGCGACGCATGTATCGACGGGCGCGAGCTTCCATGCGCACCGGCGACTATGCCAGCGCCGTACTCGAACTGCGCATGGCTGTGGCCAGCGCCCCCAACAGTGCACTTCTCCGCCAGGCGCTGAGCGATGCATTGGAACTAGCCGGCAGCAGGGAGTGAATTGGGCCCGGGCGGCTATTCGATCGGTCGAACCAGCCGGATCGCAGGTATATGAAATGCAATGAACTACATTCTTTTGCTGTGTACAGCGGCGTCGGCCATGTATGTTCCTAAATGCCATGAACAGCACCGGGACGGCTATTACGGGTTCGGGTGTTTGGACGCCCGATTCAATTGTTACCAACGAGGAACTCTGTACCGCTTTCAACGAGTTTGTCCGCCGGGAAAACGAGCGCGATGCGCGGGCGATTGCCGCTGGTGAAAAAGAACCATTGCTCGAGTCCAGCCCTGAATTCATTGTCAAGGCGTCGGGCATCAAGCGCCGATACGTTCAGGATCGGACCGGGTTGCTCGATCCGGACCGCCTGGTTCCCAACATTGCCAGCCGGCCGGACGACCAGATGTCCTATCAGTGCGAATATTCGGTGCGGGCCGCCGAAAGAGCACTGGTCGCGGCGGGACGTCACGCCGAGGATATCGACCTTGTAATCTGTTCGGTGTGTAATATCGAGCGAGCATATCCGGCCATCAGCATCGAGGTTCAGGACGCGCTGGGTACCAGAGGATATGGCTATGACATGCAGGTGGGCTGTTCATCAATGACATATGCCATTCGCTCGGCAACCGAAGCCATTCGCTGTGGCAGTGCCACGAGGGTCTTGATTGTCACTCCCGAACTCACCACCGGTCACATGAACTTCAAGGATCGGGACAGCCATTTCATTTTTGGTGATGCTGGTGTCGCCCTGGTGATCGAGGCGCTTGACCTCGTACGCGGCGATGCCCGGGGCGACCGGCAACACGATGACGGCAGGCAGGACGCGTTCGAGATCGTGTCGACCCGGGCATTCACCAGGTTTTCGTCGAATATTCGCAACAACGGCGGTTATCTCAACCGATGCGATCCCGCCCATCAATTCGATTCCGACAAGCTGTTCTACCAGCAGGGCCGGCGGGTGTTCAAAGATATCGTGCCGCTGGTGACCAGGTTTGTCACCGATCATCTGGCCGCGCACGATCTCGAGTCGACCCAGGTGAGTCGCTATTGGCTGCACCAGGCCAACATCAACATGAACAACCTGATCGCCAAACGGCTGCTCGGCCGCGAGCCGAGCGCGAAGCTTGCGCCGATCATCCTGGATGAATACGCCAATACGGCTTCTGCCGGTTCGCTGATCGCCTTCAACAACCACCACGATGATCTGGCCGTGGGTGACTACGGGGTGATCTGCTCGTTCGGCGCCGGCTACTCCATCGGAAGCGTGCTCGTGCGGCGGATGTAACAGCCCGGGCTCATCCCCAGCGGCCGCGTGCTCGTGCCGCGGATGCTCATCCGTCCCCGCCCGGGTCCCGTCTCAGGCGCAGTAGGGAGCGCGGGTATGCAGCCCCGCGCTGGCGTATGGGATTGCCCCCGGGGCATGGAGTTGAGGATAAAATGGTTGTCGATTCAGGAGGATTCGATGACCCGTACTCGCCTTGGCCTTGCCCTTACTCTGGTAGCTCTTGCCGTTGCTATGATCTGGTTTTTTGGTCCATCGGGTGAGGATCGACCCGGTGAGCAACGACCAGGTGCCGAATCGGTCGCCCGCACCGATCGCCAGGTGGGGTCAGTGGCCCCAGCAGGCGCGGTCTCTGCACCGGCGCAAACCGCACCCCGTCCCCCTACCAATACTCCGATCCGTTTGATTCCCGCCGTGGTGAGCGACGATCGCGCGGTCAAAAACGGTGTATTTACCGGCCGGGTCATCGACTGGGCAACTGGCCATTCGGTCCCCGGCGCCGAGGTCACGTTTGCCCGCGACGGAACTGCGACCACGGTCGGGGCCGGGCCGGACGGCCAGTTTGTATTCAAACCGGCCGAGTCGGGCATGTACCGTTTGGCTGCAGCCACTGCGGACGGCTATTTGCCCTACGCACCGAACTGGGGCCACAGTCCCATCGAGCTGGTGGCCCGGTCGAGGGTGCGTATCGACGGGATCGTCGTGTATCTCCGTCCGGCCATCGACTATACCGGCGTGGTCGTCAGCCCGAACCTTCAGCCGGTCGAAGGTGCCCTGGTTCGCCTGCTCAACGCCCGCAGTGGCGAGCGGGCACTCGATCCGATCACTGCTGAATTCACCACCGATCAGCGCGGCGAGTTTGTCTTTCACGCTCCCGACAACGCCCTCTTCGAGGCCACGCATCCCGAGTATGGACCGGGTCGTGCGCGTGTGAACGAGGCCGTCCAGGTCAGCCATAAGCTGGAAATCAAGCTAGGTGAGCGCGGTGCTCGGGTACCGGCGAGGTCATCGCTGGCCGGTACGGTGGTGGACAGCGAGGGCAACCCGGTGGCGGAGGCGTTGCTGCGCGCGGTGCCCATCGGCATGCGATCGGCGGCTCGGTGGGTTCCGCAAACACTGAGCGACCCGGACGGGCGCTTTGAATTTTCCGATATCGACTCGGACGTCTATCGGCTGGCCGCGACTCGTGATGGATTTGCGCCGGCATCGGTGGTCGCCGAGGCTGGCGATCGCGATATCAAATTGCGACTCGATCCGGGCGCGGTGATTCGCGGACGCGTGGTCGGGGATACCGGTTCGCCGGTTGTCGCCTTTACCGTGGCGGTATTGCAAAAGCCCGCCCCGTTGCGCGAGATCGTGGTCAAACATGTTTCGGTGTTTGACGGCGATGGGCAGTTCCGGGTCGGCGGACTGGTCGAGGGAGTGGATTACCACGTGCGAGCCATGGCCTACGGATTCGCCACATCGCCATCCCATCCGGCCCGGGCGAGCGCAGATCTCGACCGGGCCAGCCAGGTAACGATATCGCTCCAGCGCGGCGGAATATTGAGCGGCAAGGTGGTAAGCGCCGGCGATCGCCAGCCGCTTCAGTCGGCCAAGGTCACCATCGAGGACACCATCGGTGACCTTTCGTCCGCGTTGCCCATGAGTGCAACTGTGAGCACTGGCGAAGACGGCAGTTTTGAACTCGCCGGTCTGACACCCGGCCTGGCCTCGGTCATGGTCACGGCGTACAACCACCATCCGCGTATCATTTCCGGCCTCCAGGTCGCCAACAACGCCCACATTGGGCCCTTGAATATCGAGCTCACCCCGATCGAGCAGGGCGAAAAGCCAAAAATCGAGCTAGCTGGAATCGGAGCCATGCTGGCAGCTGGCGAGGACGGGTTGATCATTCAGCAGGTGATCGAGGGCGGGGGTGCGCGGGATGCCGGACTGATACCAGGCGATGTGATCCTGGCCGTGGACGGCGGCAAGGTGCTCGATATCGGATTTCAGGGGGCCATCCAGCGCATTCGGGGGCCGGCCGGCAGTTCGGTACGACTCACCGTGCGTCGCGCCGAGGGCAACGAGGCCGAGATCGTGGCCATTCGCAAGAAAATCCGCGCCTAGCCCCGCCTGGCTCCTAACTAATTGCCGGGAATTCCTCGGGTTCGATCGAGATGTCGATTCAAAATCCGCTGCCCGGATTTCTGACCTGATATTCCATTGGAATTCTGCTGCTCCCCTCCGCGTTGAATGCATCCGGCTGACTGGAATGTGATCTCGGCCACGAGGGACGCCAGCCGGGCGATCTGATGACACACAAAGTAGCCGATTTGGTCGTCTGAACATTCTATGTGGATGTTCGACAGGCCATGTGGATGTTCGACAGGCCGTTTGCCGCCGCCGCTTTCAGCGTATACTCGTTCAGTGGAGGTGGTTCTGACCGGACGATACTGGTGCCAAAACCTCCGCCTCCATCATCAAAGGATAGACTGTCTCATATTGAAACCCGGCGGTGACCAGAGAACCCACGAGATTCGCCGTATCGGCTTACCCGGGGTTTTCTCACCCCGATGTCCTATCATTCCGTCCCATAGTTAGATGGTTGAGTATCCAGTTGTGAGACGCGCGAAGAACAGCATCGAAAGTCTGCGGCAATGGCTGCTCGAGCCCGCCTCGGCCTTGCATCCGGCGCGTCGCAAGCAAGCCAGGTTGCTATCTGCAATGCTGCTTCTGATGCTGGCCGCTTCGTGCACGGGGATTCTGGTAGCACGGCCTCATCTGCGCGATCCGCTGATCGGGCTCGCAGTTGTCGTTGCCGGCAATTACGCGCTGAGTCGGACCCGATATTACGTACAGGCGGCGGTTCTGGCCGCGGCAGTGGTGTCGATGCAGCCGTTCCTCAACATTGTCTGGTCGGGTGTACCGGTCCGCACTGTACCCGAAGGCATGGCCATGTTTGCCTGGTTGTGCCTCAGTATCGGTTTCATCAGCATATTGTTTTCGACCCGCGGCATTGTCATTCTGGCCGTCCTCGAGATCATCGGCTTGCTCGTCCTGGGTGCGGTGAGTCCCATGGTATCGCCCCAGGCTGTCGCTGTACCGAGTATTCTGATCTTCGCGATCTCGGGACTTGTCGGCATTGATACTGCAATTCGCATTCGCCAGGCCAGTGAGTTATCTGAGAGCGAAGATCGATTTCGCAGCATTTTTAACGCAACCGTAGAGGGGATCGCGATCTATGACGGCAGAACGATCCTGGACGTCAACCCGGCGTTCGAGTCGTTGTTCGCAACCCGGGCAAGTGAGGCGATCGGGCGGCCGGTGACCGACTTTCTCGCCGATGATCTGATGGATACAGGCGGCTGGAGAGCGGCCCGCAGTGCGGAACGGCGATACGAGACCGTGGGTCGCAGAGCCGATGGGACCACCTGTGAGCTCGAGCTGATCGTGAAAGGGCAGCAACTCTACAAGGGGCGCCAGGTCAAGGTGGTGGCGGTTCACGATATTACCGAGCGCAAGCAAATCGAAGATGCACTGATCCTTGCCAGGGACGCCGCCGAACTGGCCAGCAAAGCAAAGAGCGAATTTGTCGCCAGCATGAGCCACGAGATCCGGACCCCGATGAACGCTGTGATCGGGATGACCGGATTGCTCCTCGACACTCGACTCGACGACGAACAATACGAGTTTGCCAGTATCATCCGACAAAGCGGCGAGTCTCTGCTCACCCTTCTCAACGATATACTGGATTTTTCAAAGATCGAAGCCGGTCAACTCGACCTGGAAGAGCAACCGTTCGAGTTGCGGGCCTGCGTGGAGAGCGCACTCGATCTGGTCGCCACGGCTGCGGCCGACAAGGAGCTCGAATTGGCCTACTTGATCGAGCCGGGCACTGCCGGGGCCATTGTCGGCGATGTCACCCGATTGCGCCAAGTACTAGTCAACCTGCTCAGCAATGCGGTCAAGTTTACCAGCCAGGGCGAAGTACTCGTTTCGGTCCGCTCGACCGTGCAGGCGGTGCGTTCCGGTTGCCAGGCCGGCGACACCGAATGGGTCGAGCTACTTTTTACAGTGCAGGATACCGGCATTGGAATCGCCCAACACGGGATGAGAGACCTCTTCGAGTCGTTCAGCCAGGTGGACGCGTCGACGACCCGGAGATACGGCGGAACCGGGCTCGGCCTTGCCATCAGCAAACGACTGACCAATCTGATGGGTGGCCGCATCTGGGTCGACAGTACGCCGGGCGAGGGTTCTGCGTTTCATTTCACCATCCGAGCGCAGACCACCGCATACGAATGTCCCGACTATTTGCGACCGGAACAGCCCGGGTTGGCGGGAAAACACCTGTTGGTGGTCGACGACAACGCCACCAACCGCAAGATCCTCCGGCTCCAGGCCGAAAGCTGGAATATGCAGGTGTCAGAGGCCGACTCGGGGGCGAAAGCGCTGCAGTCGATCCGTGCCGGTGCATCCTTCGACGCGGCCATTCTCGACATGAATATGCCGGATATGGATGGGGTCAGCCTGGCCCAGCATATTCATACCTATATGGCGCCGAACTGCTTTCCCCTCATCATGTTGTCGTCGGTGAAGATGACCTCCCAGCGCGAAGCCGCGGTGCTTTTTGCCGTCCGGTTGACCAAACCGATCAAGATCTCCCAGCTTCACGACGTCGTGATGTCGACGCTTTCGGGAGCCGAGCGGACCCAATCGACGGCTGGCACTGCAGGGCCAAACGGCGACAATTTCGCCGCAGCTCAGCCGGGCCCAGACCAGAGCCTGCACATCCTGGTAGCCGAAGACAATGCGGTCAATCAAAAGCTCGCCAATCTGACGTTGTCTCGTATGGGCTACCGGGTCGATTTGGTCACCGATGGCCAGGAAGCAGTCGACGCTGTGCAGCTTCGACCCTACGACGTCGTCTTGATGGACGTCCACATGCCGAGGATGGACGGTCTGGAAGCGACCCGCACCATCCGGGAGACCCTGCCGTCCGATGCCCAGCCCTGGATCATCGCGGTGACTGCAGATGTACTCGACGATGCGTGTGAGCGGTGTCTGGAAGCAGGGATGGACGATTACATTGTCAAGCCAATTCAGTTTGGCGAACTGGCAGATGCTCTGCACCGCTGTCGACCACCCCTGTCGCCGTCTGGGTCCGCAGCAGTGCCGACCTGGCAAGCCAGCACTGGATCGGTAGAATCGACGCATACTGCCGAATCTCGGGCATTTAACCCGGCGCTCCTGGGTAATCTCCGCGACGCGCTGCCCGGCGGTGATGACGAATTGGTCGTTCTGCTCGGCAAATTTCATCGCGATACCGAGCGACAGCTGGCCGAGATAAAACGCGCATTTACTCAGCTGGAGTGGCCGGATCTCAGACGCGCAGCGCACAATCTGAGAGCAACTGCCACGAGCTTTGGCGCCCTCCCTCTGGCCAGGTTGGCGCACGACATCGAATGCGTCGCCGAGCAACAGAAAACCGACGTCAGCATCGAACGGATCGCGTCGCTGGAGGATGAGTTCGCCCGGGTCAAGGCCGCGCAGCTCATCGCATTTCCCCACGTCAAGTGAGACGACGCCAACGCCGACGTCTGCTGCAGTCCGGTTCCATGAAAGGCGCACTCAGCAGGATGGTCCCCTCGCCGGGTCATCTCAATTCAGGATTGTGCAGTAAAATACATGTGTTTCGTTTGCATCCCGCCGTTGCATATAGCGCCAAAAATTTGTAATTGACAAAAGTCAACGAGAAACAGATAATAACCAATTAGAGTCAACATATTCACATTGGAACATCGATTCTCGGGGGGGAATCATGAGTGAGAGAATACGTTCCATTGGCGCCCTGTGCCCTTGGTGAAGCGCTTCGCTGGATTTCGGTCATAATTCTGGTCCTAGTAGTGGCACCGGCAAAGCGCGCCGTCCTGGCTCTGGCGTGCGCATGGGACTCGATCGCGACCGAGATGGATTTCTCGACGGCGACGAGTTCGATGCGGGCAGCGATCCAGCAGATCCGGGGAGCACGCCGTGAAACAGGACGCGGCTTGCGACCCCTGGCCGGCCGTCCCGGCGGGGCAATGCGGCCGACCGGATGGTTCGGTGCCGGGATGGCAGGTCCACCGGGATTTGTCACTACGACACGTACTCAAGGTGATATATACGTCTAATTGTGACCACTCGGGATGCGATTTTCTCTGTCCCGGCAGTGCTGCTCGAAGAGCTGCGCAAAGCCGGGATAGACCTCGACAAACTCTTTCGTGATGTGGGTTTGCCCGATTATGAGAGCTGCTGGCAAAAACTCACTTGGGAAGAATTGATCGGGTTGTTTGCGGCGTCTGTTCGGGCCTCGGACCAGTGTCTGCCCATCCGGGTGGGTACGATGATTCGCCCCGAGCATTTTGGCGTGGTTGGGCTTCTGGCCATGACTTCGACGACGTTTGGCCATGCGTTGCATAACCTGGCCCGCTACAAGCGCCTGGTCGCCGACCAGGAGCTCACTATCGATGAATCCGGCGGGCAAACCGTGGTAGGTCTACGCTTTTTCGAGCAGGCCCCGGCCGGAGTGCACTATCTGGTCGAGTGCGAGATCGCCTTCCTGGTCAGTTTCGGGCGGTGGGCGACCAGGCGTGTTTTCTCTCCGGCTGCAGTGCACGTGCGCCATGCCATGCAATCCGAGGTGCGCGATGCGCTGGTCACTGCTACCGGAGCCCCGGTGCGCTGTGGCCGTCGCCGTGATGAGATCGTCTTTCCCGGCGAGGTGCTCGGCTACCAGCTGGTATCGGCCAACCAGGTCGCCTCGCGGGCGCTCGCCGGGGCGGCCGAGGGACAGCTGGCCACTCGGACCCACGCCCTGACCACCAGGGGTCGCGTACAGGCTGTGCTTCGCCAGAAGCTGCGCGGCGCTTCTCCCAGCATCGAAGTCATTGCGCGCTGCCTGGGCATGAGCGCGCGCACCTTGCAGCGTCGGCTGCGGAGCGAGGGCACATCGTATCAGGAGATTCTGGACGCCGTGCGCAAAGAGCTGGCCATCGAGTACATCGACGAGCCCACGCGACATCCCGGTGAAATCGCGTTTCTGCTCGGCTTTGCTCACATTAACTCGTTCCTGCGCGCGTTCCGGCGCTGGACCGGCATGACGCTGGGCGAGTACAGCCGCCAGCGGACGCCGAGCAATGCGGTACCGGGCCGATGAACGGTACTGTGTCAGGCCCCGGCTGATGGCGCTTCCAGCACCACGCGATATCGGGCTGCCCCCGAGCGGACCCGCTCAACCGCCTGGTTGACCTGCTCCATGGGCATGACCTCGACCTGGGCACGCACACCGCGCTGGGCAGAAAATGCCAGCATCTCCTGCATGTCACTGCGCGAACCCGCGGCGCTGCCCGATATCGCCAGCTGTTTCATGATCAGCATGGCGGCGGGAATGCCGATGGGTTCCATCGAGCTGCCGACCACACAGATGCGTCCGTCGGGACGCAGCACGTTGAGCAATGCAGACCAGTCGAGCCCACCGTAGCTGGTCGACAGCAAAAAGTCGATGCTACCCGCCGCGCGATCCATCGCGCCAGCTTGCTTGACCGCCACGAAATGGTCGGCGCCAAACTGTCGGGCCTGTTCTTCTTTGGCCGGTGTGGACGAGAAGACGGTTACCTCACAGCCGCGCGCGTGGGCGTACTGAATGGCGAGATGCCCCAGTCCGCCAATGCCCAGTACGCCGACGTGGCGTCCGGGCGCAGCATGGCGACGCAGCGGAGCAAATACCGTGATCCCCGCACACAATAACGGTGCGGCGATGGTCGACTGCAGCCCGTCAGGGATGGGAAACGCGAAGCTCGCACTCAGCTGGATGGCGCTGGCAAAGCCGCCGTGGTGGCCGACAATGGTGAGTTCGCTGCTCGTACATAGATTTTCGCGGCCGCTCGTGCAGTACGAGCAGTGAAGGCAAGCCGAGCGATAAGGTCCAACGCCGACCCGCTGGCCGACTTCGAGATGATCGACCGCTGTTCCCACCGCCCGCACCAAACCGATGATCTCATGTCCCGGTACCAGCGGGTACGTCGCACTGCCCAGCTCGTTGTCGATAAAAGCGACGTCGCTGTAACAGACGCCGCAATGAGTTATATCGATGATTACATCGTGGGCTCCAAGCGGGGCCATTTCGTATTGGAAGGGGGTCAGGGTGCCGCGGGCTTCGCGGGCCGCATATGCATGAATGACGTTGGTCATGGCGCTACTCTTGTGGGTAATGAAAACTGCACCGGCGACGCGACCGGTGCCCCATCAATATAGAATCACGCGTGAAACCACGGGCGCCATTCTGTCAACCGATGACGCCACCACACAGAAATATCTCGTTTGCTCCACAGCCAATGTTTAGTTGCTCCACAACCAATGTGTTTCTGTTTGGTTGTGGAGCAAACAGGTCACTCCTGTTGCCAGTGGCACTACCTGTACTGGTCGAGATCGATGCCGTACTTGTCGAGATAGCGGTAGATCTGGCGCCGCGAGCGGCCGAGTTTTCGGCTCAGTTCGGAAATGTTGCCCTTGGCCTCGATGACCAGATTGACCAGCTCGTCGCGACTGAGAACGATCTCTTGCACCCCTGTGCTGCGCGCTCGCCGCGATGGGGGCACCTTGGGGGCCGGCGTCGTGCCCGATTCGACCGGATCGGCGGTCGGTTGGCGGAGCCGATTCTCGACCATGGCCAGCTCGAGCTGGTCGGATGTGGCGCCGTAAATACGCAACTGTTTCGCCACTTTGATCAATTCGCGGACATTAAAACGCCAGGGGTGGAGAAGCAGCGAAGCGACCAGTTGGGGGCTGAGCTTCGGCGCATCTGGGCCGAGGGCGCTGGCCAGGATGAGCAGAATGTCTTCGCGCCGGTTGCGGAGCGGCGGGGTGTGGATGGTGAGCTCGGCGACCCGAGCGTAGAGATCGCCGCGAAATTTGCCCCCGTCCACTGCATTCTGGAGATTGAGGTTGGTTGCCGCCACCACGCGCACGTCGACCAACTCCGACCTGGTTGCACCAACCGGAGTCACAGTCCGTTCTTCGAGCACACGCAAGAGCTTGGGCTGCAACTTGTGCGGCATCTCGCCGATCTCGTCGAGAAACAGCGTACCCTGGTTGGCATCGCGAAAGAATCCCCCTCGATCGGACGTGGCTCCGGTGAACGATCCGGCCACATGGCCGAAAAATTGGCTCTCGGCGAGAGATTCGGGAATTGCGCTGCAGTTGACCGCGACAAAAGGGCCGGGTCGCTTGCTGAGACTGTGCAGGGCGCGAGAGACCAGCTCTTTGCCGGTGCCGCTCTCGCCCAGGATGAGCACGGTCGCGTCTGTCGTCGCAACTGTCGCAATGGTGTGGCGCAGACTGCACATGGACGGCGCTTTGCCCACCATGCCCCCGATGTGCACATCGGTGATTCCGCTGGGGACATAGCGGAGCAGCATGAACGAATCGCCAACCCGGATGATGTCGCCGTCGGCCAGCACCGCGGATTGCACCCGCTTGCCGTTGACGAACGTCCCGTTGCTGCTGGTGTCGGTGATGTCCACTGTACCGGGCCGGGCGCGCAGGACCGCGTGCCGCCGCGAGGCCCGCCGATCGGCGAGATCGAGGCCGCCATCCCTGACCCCCCTTCCGATCACAACCTCCTGGCCCACTTCCATGTAGCGCGCGGGACGGTCCACTATGCCCTTATTGGCCTCGAAAAGAACGCGCACAGTTGGGAGAGGCTCTTTTTCCTGGAAGGGCTTGGGGTATGTAAGCGTGGTCTCGGTACTCTCTCCCATCCATCTTCGAATGTAACGGAAGGTCACTTCCATTTGCAACGAGGGCGGGCGAGATACTGAGCGTATGTCCAGCAACAGCAACGGGTTCGTCGCGGATCAACCAGGGTGTTTTGTTGCGAGGCCAATGGCCGAGCCGGCCGGGAGTCCGGCCGTCCAGGGGCTTTACCAACAATGGCAGCCCGGCGCCAAGCGGTCGGGCCGCGCACGAGCAAGTTGGATCGCTTCCAACTTGATCGTGTGTAGTTCGAATTGTGCATAATGCCGACCGGCTATCATGAGACGCATACACAAGGTTTTGATCGCCAACCGAGGCGAAATCGCAATTCGGGTCATTCGGACCTGCCGGAATATGGGAATCGCGACAGTGGCTGTATTCTCGGACGCCGACGAGGCGGCGCCGCACGTCGAGTGGGCAGACGAGGCAGTTCGCATCGGTCCGCCTCCGGCTGTCGAGTCGTATCTGGTGGTCGAGCGGATCATCGCAGCTGCGCGACGTACCGGGGCAGACGCAATCCATCCCGGCTACGGCTTCCTGGCCGAAAACGCCGATTTTGCCCGCGCTTGCGCGGATGCTGGAATCATCTTCATCGGCCCGAGTGCCGAGGTCATCGGCCGGCTGGGCTCCAAACGCGAGTCCAGGCGCATCGCCAGAAAGGCCGGTGTCCCGGTGATACCCGGCCACGACGGGAGTGGTGAAGACGGTGAAGAGAGCGGACGCGACCGCTCGATACTGGCCGCGCAAGCCGTCGAGATCGGCTTTCCGGTCCTGCTCAAGGCCAGCGCCGGAGGCGGTGGCAAGGGTATGCGAATCGTGCGCGAGGCCAGCCAACTCGACACCGCCATCGAGTCGGCCATGCGCGAGGCGAGGAGTTCGTTTGGCGACGACACCATGCTGGTCGAGCAATACATCGACCGGCCGCGCCACATTGAATTCCAGGTTCTGGCGGATGACCATGGCAACGCGATTCACTTGTTCGAGCGCGAATGTTCGATCCAGCGTCGCCACCAGAAAATCATCGAAGAGACGCCTTCACCCGCCCTCGACGACGAGTTGCGCGAGCGCATGGGCGCCGCTGCTGTGGCCATGATTCGGGCGGTCGACTACCGCAATGCCGGAACGGTCGAGTTCATCCTCGCCCCAGACCGTCAATTCTACTTTCTCGAGGTCAATACGCGCCTTCAAGTCGAGCATCCGATTACCGAGTGTATTACTGGCATCGACCTCGTACGCGAGCAGATCCGCATCGCGCAAGGTGAGCCCATCGAGGTTGGCGAACCCACGCCAACCGGGGCAGCCATCGAATGCCGCCTCTATGCCGAAGACCCTGCCAGCGGTTTTCTGCCCACCAGCGGCCGCCTGCTCGACTGGTATCTGCCCGGCGACCTCGACCAGGCGCACGGGGTGCGGCTGGACAGCGGAGTGATCGCCGGCCAGGACATCGGCATTCACTACGATCCGATGCTGGCCAAGCTCATCTGTCACGCGCCCAGCCGCGACGAAGCCATCCGCAAGATGATCTACGCCCTTGGCGCCATGTCGATACAGGGATTGCTGAACAACCGCGATTTTTTGATCCAATTGCTGTCGCACCCGGCGTTTCAGAGCGGCGAGCTCGACACTCATTTCATCGACCGACACAGCACCGAGTTGCTGGTCCAGCCTCAGCCACGAGATCGTGTAGAGCAGTGGGCCCGCGATGCCGCCGTCGCAGCCGCTTTGGCCGGTCACGAAGCCCGGCGCAGCCAACGGAAAATTCTGCCCGACATGGAGCCGGGTTTTCGCAATAATCGTTACGCCGACGAGCGCATCGATTACGAGCTGGCCGATGGCACCGCAGTACTGTGCGACTACCGTCCTTTGGCTCGGATTCGGGGCCGAAGCCGGTTCCACGTCGAAGTGGCGATCGGCGACAGAGAGCCGCAAAGCGCACAGATCACCGTGATCGCGTGGCGCGATCCCGAACTGATCGTGGAGGACGACAGCGGTTGGCGCCGCCGCTTCCGCGTGATCGCCGCCGATGGCAGAGTATTTGTCCATGCCGGGCAAGGCTCGCTGAGCCTGCGCGAATTGCCGCGATTTCCCGAAGTCGGCCAGCGCGACGTCCGCGGCGGGCTGGTCGCCCCCATGCCCGGCAAGGTAGTCAAAGTCCTGGTCTCCCCGGGACAATCGGTTCAGACTGGCGACACGGTGGCAGTTCTCGAAGCCATGAAAATGGAACACCCAGTCGCCGCGCCTCACGACGGCATCGTCGCGGAGATCGCCATCGCCGACGGCGATCAGGTCGAAGCTGACGCCCTGATCGCCGTGGTCGCCCCCGCTGAGGGCAGCTCAACCAAGCAGTGATCTCGTCAGATCAGATGAGTATGGCCGGCTAGCGGCCGGGTAGCCGCCTTATTCTATCGATAGAATTCTGTCTCAAATCGGCAGCTCGTCGAGATACCTCGTCGAATGGCCCGTGAGTATGTCACTCCCGACAACTCCCGGTGAGTGACTGGAGTCGCAGAAAAATAGCAGTTGCCGAAGACGAGCCGGATCAACCTATAGCAATCTGCGAAGTTATTCCGACGGACGATCCATTCCTCAGTTGCTACGTCTGTTCTGTTCTTACCGTTTTCTCTTGATTTCAAGTTTCATGATCCATATCGCGAAGAAAACGATATTTTGGGCGAAGGAATCGGCACAGACGGGCACTACTGGGCATAGGCGTCACTGGGGCATTTTCCGGGCGGGATCCTTGCAATGGCTCTACCAATACGATGAGTGGAATGAGTGTACTGATCGACCTCGCATTCATGTCTCGCTGGTGCTGTACGATCCAGGTGAGGTTGTGTCGACCTCGTCAGGTCGCAGTGATCGCCGTTTCCGTGTCACTTCTGTGCGCGGTGGTACGGCCGGGGGTCGCACAGCAACAGCCATGCGTTCTTGCGGCACAGGTGGTCGGGGATGCGCATTTGGTACAGCCGATTCGGCTGGAACTCGACCGACTCGACGTGCGCGAGCAGCCGGTGTCGTGGGCCTGTCCGTTTGCGCGAGCCACAGTGACCGAGCGGCGAGGTGCCATTGCCATCACGCTGCGCGATTCGAATGGTCGACAGGTGGAGCGCGTGGTGAGCGAATCGCGGGTTGCGGCCATGTGGATCGAATCTCAATTGCGCAGTGATATCGGCGCGTCTCTTCTTCACATGCCGAGTTCGCTGAGCGGCCGTGCTCAATCGCCTCGGCTGACTGAATTGTGGCCACCCGGCGCAGCTGGACCGACTCGGGCAGCAGAGACGCCTGGCGATGCATCGCACCCGGTAGCCCAGCGTCGTGGGTCGGGCGAGCCGCTTTCAGGCGCCGTGCTGGTCGAGACGCAAAATGCAGATGACGAGTCGAGCTGGCGGTCGGTGTACCTATCGGTCGATCGAGGGTTCGACGTTGCCCGTATCGGCTTGTCTGCGCGGTACGGCGTCAATTCCCGATTTTTCTAAACCGACATGCTCGCAGCCGATCGCAACAACCTCGATGTAATGCTCACTGCCGCCGCACCGACTCGGATCGGCCGGATCATTGTCTCGCTGACCGTTGCCCAGAGCCAGGCCGAGCGCTACAGAGCGCGCGTTCGAAGCCGGCTGGCGAGCTCTGCGCGCCGGGCACTACGAGCGAGCAGCCGCGGCGTTTGACCGTGCGGTTTCGTTTGATCCCGGCGATGCGCTTGCCGAGGATGCGCTTTACTGGCGCGCTCTGGCCCTGGCGCGTTCGGGGCGCACGTCGGCCGCTCGTCGAGCCATGGGTGATTTCATCGAGCGTTATCCGGGCTCGGCGCGCACCGGAGAGCTATCGGTCATGCTGGGCTGGAGCTTGTTGGAAACCGGCGATACAGAGAAGGCACGATCTCACTTTCAGCGCGCCGTCACTCACACTAGCAAACGAGTGCGCGACGCAGCTCGCCAGGGCCTCCGGGCAATCGAGCAGAGCAGTCGATAGACCGCTCGGTGGGCCAACGTCGGTGGGCCGTTCCGGCTCGGGCTCGCGGTATTTCAGGTCAGCGAATGGGTCGTCGCTCTCTGCGTGCGAGTCTTGCGCCGGTATCGCCGGCAGACGATGGCCAGCCCGAGCAACACCAGAGCGGCAAGGCTCGACCCGCTGCCCGGGCCAGTTGCAGCCGATGCGCGACACCCGCTGGTCAGCGATGGATCCGATCCCGGGTTGTTGTTCGCCGGCGAGCCATTGTCGCCGCCGTCCTGGCCGCCACCGCCCTGATCGTTGCCGTTCTGCGGGTCCTGCCCGTCGACTGGAAGGCTGCCCTTGCCCAGCTCGGCGACGAATGCCGCGGCGATCTTAGTGAACTTCATGGCGTGCTCGGCGCGCCCAGCGCTTCTGTCAATGGTGTCGCCCGGGGTGTGAATCGCCGGATTGTGCTCGCTTACCCGCGCTTCGTGAGGCAATGCCGCGGCGAACCCCTGCCGGTGCCACGATGCGTGATCGGAACACGCATACCCGCAACTGTCGCTGAGCACCACCCCGCCGACATAAGTGTCGATCAACTGGGCGACAAAGTTGCTCAGCTGGACATCGGTATTGTCGTTGATAAGGACGATGTCCGAACTCGGTCCCTTGTAGTTGACCATGTCGAGCTGCAGTACGCCGACGATGTTGTGCCCGGCGACGCGGGCCTGCCGGGCGATATCGGCCGAGCCGACCAGGCCGATTTCTTCACCGGCATAACCGTAGAACTCGATCGTTCTGGCCGGCCGATATCCGGTTTCCAGCACCGCCCGGGCGACCTCGGAAATGGCCGCGATTCCCGAGGCGTTGTCATCGGCCCCGGGCGCGATCAGGGAATCATTGCCGTTGTTGTCAAAGGCAATCGAATCCAGATGACCGCCGATAACGACAATCTCATCTGGTTGCGAGGCGCCCGTGATGGTCAGTACCACCGACGGCTGGGGAAATTGACTGTGGTTGATGAGGCCGACACTCGCGTCAGCCCGCGCAGCAGAAAACGTCCGCCACTTGTCGGCCAGAGATTGCGCAGCTTGCACCCCCGCAACAGAATTGTACAGGCGATTTTGATATGATGAAAGGGCAGTGATCGTGGAAATGAGATTACTCTCGTCAAGCTCATCGATGAGCGCCTCGACCCCTTCGCGATTGTCCACAGTGTACTCGGCCAGACGTGCGGCGGTGGGCGGCTGTGGCAACGCACTGGCCAGAATGGCATCGGCGCTGTCCTGATAAGACGAGTGCATCATGAACCCGCCACAGCGATTGAGCTCTTCGTGAATGGTCGAGGCAATCGCGTGCAGGTCGGCACGGCGCACACGCACAGCGCTTATGTCGTCGACTACATCAACGCGTTGCTCGACATCGGTGAGCAGCAAAAGACCTGCTCGGTCCAGAGCTGATAGGGCGTCGGCCCCCAGCGAGATCCAAGTGTATTCGTCGTCGCTCGGGCTTGCCAGAACCTGGGAGTGCTTTCCGGCCGGTGCGCGAGTCGAGTCGGGGCCGGGGCTGCCCTCAGCCACGCCGGGCAAGAATGCGCTGGCCAGCAAAGCCAGCACCGAGCCAGTAAAAAGAGAGCGCGAGGGAAAGCGTTCAGGTGATATGGGGCACTTCATTGCGGTGGGAATCGGTCTTGACGGGGCCACACCCCCATTTGGTGCAATCAGCGCACCAGATGAACGTGCCGACTACAGGAGCCTCGGCAAGCGCTACTGGCTACGGGCAACCGAGCCAATGCGTTGATTTGTGGTCGGGCGGCGTGATCGTAGTTGCTGCTGGAGTCGAGACGATCGATGCGCAGGCCCTATTCTTCTGAGCAGCTTGAAGCACCATGAGGTCTTTTCCCCCATGGTACGGGCAGCGCCGAGCCGAAATTTGGTAATTTTCATTTCGCTGCCGCGGCACACAACAGCGGTTGTCGCAGATGATCGCACGCAGAAAGATGGATTATTCTGTCGACATGGGGCTAAAAAAACGACCGAGCTTGAGGAGCAGCGGATTGCATGCGTTGGCCGAGGAGGTGCGCAGATTTGCCCTGGGATTGCCAGAAGTGCACGAGGACTTTCCGTGGGGCGAGTCGGTGGCCAAGGTCCGCGGCAAGGTGTTTGTGTTTTTCGGGCGATCCAATGCTCTGGATCGAGAGCTGAGCATCTCTGTCAAGCTGCCCCAATCCGGTCAATCGATCCTGTCACTGCCGTTCGCCGAGCCAACCGGATACGGACTTGGCAAATCGGGCTGGGTGACTGTGCGATGCACCCCAAATGAAGCAGTACCCGGCGAACTTCTGTGCGAGTGGATCACCGAGAGCTACCGCGCTATTGCTCCCAAAAAACTGACTCGGATTATCCCTCATGGCACTGCCGCGAGGGCCTAGCTGTCCCGCCGGACACCAAAACAGAAACACATTGGTTGTGGGTCAAGCAAAGTGTTGCTGTTGTGAGGACAACAGCCGAGCCGGCCGGGAGTCCGGACGGCCGGTGGCTTGCCCAAAATAATAGCCCGAGCGCGAAGCGGCCGTGTCCATGTATAACTCGCGCAGACCCTTATTCCCTGATCTGCTGGGCCAGATAATTAGCTTCACCGACTTGATTGATCAGCTCGAGTTGCGCTTCCAACCAGTCGACGTGCTCTTCTTCTGAAACCAGCATGCCTTCGAGCAACTCGCGAGAGGCGTTGTCACTCTCGGCTACACATACCCCAACGCAGTCATTGAAACGCTTGACCGCGGTTTTCTCCAAATCCAGATCGAGACGAAACTGCTCGGGTACAGTCTCGCCGATCATGATCTTGCCGAGACGCTGCAAGTTGGGCATGCCCTCGAGATATAGAATCCGCGCGACCAGTTCGTCGGCGTGCTTCATCTCGTCAATGGCTTCAGCGCGGATCTTGTGCCATAAGCGCTCGTAGCCCCAGTTCTGGCACATGCGGGCGTGAACCCAATACTGGTTGACTGCGGTGAGCTCGGCAGTGAGGATATCGTTCAATAAGTCGACAACTTTGGATGACCCCTTCATACTGTCTCATCAGTACGTGGATACCGCGCTGAGTGCAAGTAAAAGACGCGCCAGGTTTTCGACGTCCTTGCCCGGCGATTCTGAAATTCACTTTCAGTCCCGTACACGGTAAACGACAAGAGGCCAAAAGCACTCTCCTACCAGGCTCAGGCGAAGATGAGAGTCACTTTCAAAGCGGATATGCGGAGCAGCGAAAAAATTTCGCAAAATCCGTGATTGTGCCAGCCCGGATGGAGCGCGGGCCCGGCGAGGGGAAGGTGTCGAAAGGCGGTTTTATTAAGAGTCGGTCCGAGGTTTTTGGACCGGCTCTTAATCCGATACCTTGACTGAACTGGTAGGCGGGGAGTTGGCCAGCCTTTTATCGCCTGGCGTGCGCCTGTCCTGGCTCGGGTCGTGCGGTTCGGGAGGGGGATCGGTGATGAGCTGGTCGCTCATCTCGGGCATTGGATTTGCGATCTCGGGTATCTTGTTGGTGATCTGGCTGTCCAGAGCATCTTCGTCTGGGTTGACGTTGGTGTCGCGCAGCGAGGTTCTGGATATTGGAACCACCGAAAGCTGGCGCGCGCAGCCGTTGCAGCGCACGCGAATCGCCTTGCCCGCGCGCAACTTGCCGGCCACGATCACGCCTCGATAGCCACATCCGCAGTTGAATGCGACCGTGCTCTTGCCGCTCACCTCGCCGATGACCACCGGCGGATGATCCGCGCCGGTATCCGATTCAAATCCCGTGACCCGGTAGATCTCGACCGAGGGCGTGCGACCGCCGAGGCGCAGGCGCCCGCCCTCGGACAGGCAGGTCCGCAGCGAATCATCGAGCTTGACGCAGATCTCCTTGCTGGCGAGAGCCTCGCCCGGAGCGGCCAGGCGAGCCATGCGCAGAGCCACATTGACCACCTTGCCAAATACGCCACCGCTGGCGCCGAGTTCGACGACTCCCCAGTGAACAGCAACCGCAGGAGAGCAGCCCGACGAGGCGGCCAGACGCGCAGCCGCAGCGACCGCACCAGTCGCGCTGTCAAAGTAACTGATGAACTCGTCGCCGACCGAACGGGCCATTTTGCCGCCCATCGCTGTCACGACCTGGATGACGTCGCGCTGTACGACATCGTCGATATCCTCGAAACTGTCAAAACGGGCGACACAAACGGAGCGCTCGTTCTGAGTCAGCGCCGGCACGATACTCGATACCTGGCCGAGTAGCTGGGTCAGCTCGGTGGCCACCGCCGCTCCGTTCTCCGGCCTCTGGTCGGGATCTTTGGCCAGCATGCGCATCACGAAGTCGTCGACTTCCTCCGGGATGTCGGTGAGAGGCGAATATGAACTCGGTCGAGGCGGTACTTTGTAGGCGTGACTGACCGATAAAGAAGCCGCGTCGCCATAGCCAAACGGCGGCTGGCCGACAATCATCTCATACAGCACTGCACCCAGGGAATACACATCGGCGCGCGCATCGATCTCTTCACCCAGCACTTGCTCGGGCGAGACGTATGCCGGTGTACCCATGGTCAGTCCCGGACCGGTAATCGGCCGGTCGTGCTGATCGACCCGCAACACAGCCAGGCCAAAATCCACGACCTTGATGAAGTCCCGGTCGCCCAGTTGGCAAACCATGACATTGCCGGGCTTGACATCCCGATGCACGACACCCTGGTCGTGAGCTGCACCCAGGGCCTGGGCGATCTGGCGGGCGATCTCGAGGGCGCGCATAAAATCAAGAGGCAGGACCACATTGTCGAGCGGCGTGCCATCGACGTACTCCATAACCGAGTAGACCAGCTGGTCCTTGTGGCCATAGTCGTATGTCGCGGCGATGTTGGGATGGCAAGCACGACCAGCGGCCGTGGCCTCGAGGTAGAAGCGCTCCAACATCTTCTGATCGCGGGCGTACTCGGGAGCGAGCACCTTTACCGCGGCAGGCCGCTCCAGAACGATGTGTTCAGCGCGATACACCCGCCCCATGCCGCCGGAGCCGATGAAACTGAGCACCCGGTAGCGATCGCCCAAAACCGTACCGACCAGATTGATAGCCAGTTCGGAACCGCACGAGCTGCAATACCGTGCTGCAGGTTCGTTGAAATGGCTGCAACGGTCACACTTCATGATTCCCCCGGCAGCGGGTCGACACCAGACGCACAACCCACACCAGCATCGTGAAGCAATCTCTTACCCACCAATTTTACGATTGCAGGCACGGAGAAGAAAACGGGACAACAAAGAGTCCCGGCCGATTACCGTAGCACATTCCCTGGAGAGATGTGGTTTTTCCGCCTAGGTGGCCGGTACTTGCCGGTACTTGACTACGTGGCTGCTCGGCTCAGAAACCCAACTCGACCCCGAGCGCGGCCAGCAATGCGAGTGTCTCGATGTCCTCGGGTACCGAAGGGTGGTATGCAATTGCGAGCTCGCCCACTGCGCGGATGCGCTTTCCCCACCCCGCACCGATCGCGACTCGGCCGCCGAATCGCGCACCGTCGGCGAAAAAAAGCGGTATCGAGGCCGAACCGCGCAGCTTGAGTGCACCCTGGCTCGGTTCCCAGCGGATCCCGATCTCCGCCCCCTGCCTGTCACCGACAAGTGCGTTGCCGTAGACGTACCACGAGTCGACTAGGCGCAGTGCCAGACCCGGAGCACTGACCGCACCGAGATGCACAGGATCGAGATCGACGCGAATAAAGGCAACCGCTCGTGGGCTCGGCTCTCTCTCTGTCGAGTCCCGGTGGACAATGTGGACACGGGAGGTCACCCCCACACGGACGATCTCGACACTGCCTGCTGCAACGTCGACTTCTCGGCGCTGCGATCGAGCCTCGCTGCGTTCGACCTCGACTGTATGGCGACCTGGAGCTACACGAAGAACAGTCCGGAAAAGTATCGAACGGCTGGTGCCCTTGCCGACGACCCGACCATTGACTCGCACTCGATCGGCTGGAGGGTCGATGCGCAGGTCGAGACGACCGAGTTTTCCATCGAGCTCGTGCAGAATTTGCCGGACTTTGTTCACCCGCTCGGACTCGTTTGCAGCGCTGTCGGCATAGCGGGCAAACGCGTTGGCTGCTTCGACCTCGTGGCCTAGCTCGAGGAGCAGGGTGGCAATGTTGAGCAGAATCTTGGGCCGCGGTGATAGCTCGTAGGCGATCCGATAGCGCTCGAGCGCTGCCTCGTAGTTGCCGTTTTCCAAATAGCGATTGGCGTCCTCGAAGACAGTGCGAGCAAATCGCTGGCGTCGCTCGGCCTCGGTTTCCTGACCGGTAGATTGAGCGAATGCCGGAGCCGCGAGCAAAAGCGAGCACAGAACGAGAGCTTTGACAACGACAGGCACGTCACCAGTGGGTGTCGATGAGCTCTTGCATCCGATTGGACGGCTGTTTGGCCCGGGGCTGGGGGGACTTTGTCCGTTTGCGCTTTGCCGGCCTGCTCCGCTTGCGGTTTTTCTGTTTGCCGGCGGCTCGTCGGTGCGTGGCTTTTTTCGAGACGGGTCGGGTTTGTCCGGGAACCGCGGAATGCTCGACTGGCTCGCTGCTCACCGCACCGCCCGGCTCGACACCGCCCGGCTCGACACTGCCCGGCTCGACATCGCCCGGCTCGACACCGCCCGGCTCGACACCGCCCGGCGCTATTCGATCCAAAGGAGTACCCGTTGCCGCGTTCGAAGCCGGTGCTGATCCGACACTTCCGAGCGGTGGCTCCATCACCGGCTCGACGTCCGCAGCGTTGTCCTCGACCTCTTCTCGGGACACATTTTCGACTGCAGCACTCCCTCTATCCAGCACCACAGAGAGTACCCAGACCAACGGCAAGAGTACCATCAGAGCAACCGCGCCCGAGACAAGAACACGGGTTCTCGATTCGAGTTGTCCTTCTTCGACCTGTTCGGCAGCTCTCGCTGACTCACCCTCGACCTGAGGATAGGTAGCCGACGTTTCCACGGACAGATCACGGTCTGATCCGGATGCGGAAACATCGCCGCTCAGCGTGTCGACTGCCACGTCGCGCCACGGCTCGCGCCGGTGGCCAAACACGCTGGCGAGATACCGAGACAGCGAAAGAGGCGACAGCGAGATGCGTTCCTGACTGGCAAACGCCTCGATATCACTCAGTAGATCACCGGCACTCTGATATCGATTGTCAGGCTCGATGTGGAGCGCCCTCATGACGATCTGCTCCAGTCCAGCCGGATACTCTGAAACCTGCTCAGAGGGGCGAGGCACCAAACCCTTCACGACGCGATGCATGACAATGTAGTCAGAATCGTCAGGATTGTCCCGAAAAAGAGGCGTGCATGTGGTGAGTTCGTAGAGGACTACACCGAGTGAGAAAATGTCGCTACGGTGGTCAAGTGTATCACCCAAGCATTGTTCTGGAGACATGTACGACAATTTGCCCTTGACCCCACCGGTCCGGGTTTCGTTGTTCCGTATGCTGGCTCGGGCAATGCCGAAGTCTACGAGTTTGACTCCTCCTTCGTAGCTGACCAGGATATTGGACGGCGAGACGTCTCGATGCACGATGCCAAGTGGTTCCCCGTCGGGGCCGAGTCGGTCGTGGGCGTAGGCCAGCCCGGCGGCAACTCCGGCCGCGATGGTGAGCGCCTCGGGCAGCGGCACTTTTTGTCCACGCGATCTGACTGCGTCGAGCAACGTGCCCACATCCTCGCCATGGACGTACTCCATGGCAAAAAAGTAATCGCCGCTGTCTTCACCGATGTCGTAAACCTGCGCGATATTCTGGTGATGTAGACAGGCAGCCAATCGCGCCTCGTCGATGAACATGGATACAAAGCGCTCCTCGCACGCGTACTGGGGCAGGATGCGCTTGATCACCACATGCTTGACAAAACCTTCGAGTCCGGTGGAGCGAGCGAGCAGAATTTCGGCCATACCACCAACAGCCAATTGTGTCACAACCTGATACTTGCCCAGGTTGGTCAGCACATCGCTGCCGCTACTCTTGACTCCGGCTACGTCAGGCACGCGATGCAATTGTTCCAACGTGACTCGACTTGGTCAACTCCCGTTGTGCAGGCAGACTATCTGTGCTGAATTGCGCCGATGTGGTGTCAATGTAGGAGTCCGATCAAACCGCGTTGGGCAAAGCTCCCCGGGCGGCCGGCTCGGCCTTTGGCCCCACGATAGAAACGCCGTGTTTTGATCCACAACGAATGCGTTTCCGCTTAGGGACCTGCTCAGGTTTTTTCGGACTCATCGCTGGTATGGGTTTTTATTGGCATTGCCGTCTCGGGTGTGTCTGTGATGTCCTCGAGCGGCTTGCCGGCACCGATCAGAAATCCCTGAATGAAGTTACAGCCGAGATCGGCCACCATGTCGCGTTCCTCTGGACGCTCGACGCCTTCGGCGATGACCAGGATCTCTTCTTCACGGGCAAACTCGACAATGTGGCGGACCAGGCGGCGAGTTCGTGCATTGTTGCTCGCCCGTCGAACCAGTTGCATATCGAGCTTGACGAAATCGGGCTGGACCATGGCGAGCGTATTCAGGCCCGAGTAACCCGAACCTAGGTCGTCCAGGGCGATGCGCAGGCCGAGTCCGCGCAACCACGAGATGGTCTTGTGCACCGGTCCGTATTCGCCGACTGCGGCAAACTCGGTCAATTCGAGGACGATCCGGTCAGCCCATCCCGCGACCATGCGCTCGATCGAGGGGAAGTTGGGGTCGTAGATCTCGCGCGGATGCAGATTGAGAAACAGGTTTGCGTCGGGTGGGAGGGAGCGCAATGCACCGAGTGCGCACTGGCGCAAGGCGCGGCCGAGGTCGCCCAGCTTGCCGGCGTTTTCGGCAGTATAAATCATGGTGTGGACGTCTCCGAGATCGGGATCTCGGGGCCGACACAGCGCCTCGTAGCCGTAGACCTGGCCATCTGGAGCGCTCGGTTGTCCGGATGATCGACCGCTATGCTCGGTCCGGACGATCGGCTGGTAGATGAAGTCGAAGTCCAGAAGCTCGATAGAGCGGTCGAGTGCCTGTACCCGGCGCGCGCGTTTGGCCAACTCGTTGCTATCGCCGGCCAGGTGAGCGAGCGCGCTCGAATACCCCACGACTCGGTTGCGCCCGCCCTGTTTGGCGGCGAGCAGAGCCAGCTCGCCACATTGGATCGTGCTGGCCCGGTCGCCCGCGTCATCGGGGTAGGTCACCACGCCGATGGACACGGCCTGCGCGGGTAGATCTCGGCCGGCAAAATCGAATTCCACCACACTGCGACGCAGCGACTCCGCCTTGCTCACCGCGACTCCCTTGGGAGTCTCGGGTAGCAGGATGACAAATCGGTCGTAGCCGTAACGCGCGGCCACGTCTTGCGGGCGAAAGGGCACGCTGCTCGGGATGTTCGCCCGGTAGCCGCCGATGATCTCGGCGAACGACCTCAATACGCTGTCGCCAGCCGCGTGGCCATGCACGTCGTTGATGGAGCGAAAATCGTCGAGGTCGACGAAAAGCAAGCTGAACTGCGCTGCGAAACGCTGGCAGCGCGCGACCTCGCGCTCGACCGCCTCCTGCAGATAGGCGTGGTTGAATAGCTTGGTCAGAGGGTCGCGCACAGCTAGAGAAGCGAGTGCCTGGTTGGACGCCTCGAGTGCTGTGTAGAGCTGGGCGTTTTTGCGTTCGAGCGCGAGCATCCTGGCCGCACGCCGTACCGACTGGCGAACCAGCTCGATATCGTCGAATGGCTTGACCAAGTAGTCGCACACGCCGAGACGCAAGGCCGCCACGGCCGATCGCACATTGGCGTATGCCGTGATGATGATCGTCGCACAGTGCAGTCCGCGCTCGGCGATCCAGTGCAGCGCGTCGAGCCCGGTGCCGTCGGGCAGATTCTTGTCGGTGATGACCACGTCGAACGACTTCTTTTCGAGTATGGCGATGGCCGCACCCAGCGTGTCCACCGCGGTCACGGCAAAGCCCTCGGTGCTCAGAATCATGATCAACAGTTCGCGCACCGACGAGTCGTCGTCGATCGCGAGAACGGTCATGCCGTTCAGATCCGGCTCTCGCGCCGAGCCGGATCCATCGCCGGAAGATAGGGAATGCGTCGTGATCCGATTCGTCGACTCCTCGGTCACCTCCTGGGGCGCCGGCGCCACTGCGGGAAACTTGCGCGTTCGTCTGTCGTGTCGATCGGGCCTGCTCATTCATCACTCGCGGCGTTCGCTGTCAGGATACCAGAGCTGCGCTCGCGCGCAGTGCCCGCTGTCGCTTCGCCAGCCTGGCCACTGTTTCAGCCATCTCATCGATATCAAAAGGTTTTTCTATCAGCGACACCGCGCCGCCCTCGATCGACTGGCGTACCGCCTGGCGCGAAGGATAGCCCGTGATGAGCACCACGTCGGTCGATGGCCGCCGTTTTTTTACCTCGCGGAGGAGCTCGACCCCGTCCATTTTGGGCATGTTCTTGTCGGTAATCACAATTTCGAATGGTTGTTTCTCAAACTCTGCCAGCGCGCGTTCGCCATCCTCGACAAATACGATCTCGTAGCCCTGCTCCTCCAGCACATACGACATCAGGCTCCATATAGCGGGCTCGTCGTCGGCGACCAGGATCCGGATGCGGTCGAGCGATTCGTCGGTCCGCTGAAGGTCTGCATTGTAGCTGCCGGTCTGGGAGTGGCCGGGAAGCTCGGACGAGGTGGTAGCCTGGCTGCTTCGCGCAATCGCGCCGGTGTCCGAATTCCACGCTGGACCGTCGCCGAAGCCGGACTCCCAGGTGGCTCGGGATCGGTTTGCCGCCCCGCTGTGGCCATGTGGTCGATCGAAGACTCCCGACACCAGCATGGCGCGCAATTGTGTCGCCACCACATCGATGGTGGCTGGCCGCTCAGCTGGATTGCGGGCCAACATGGATTGGATGAGCTCGGCCAGGGGCGGGTGCACTCCGGGTCTGAGCGTGGCGATCGACGGGACGTCCTTGGTGACCACATCGCCCATGAGCTGGGCGACCGTGGCGCTGAGATACGGCATGCGGCCAGTCAGCATTTGAAAGCCGATCACCCCGAGCGCGTAAACATCGATCAGATGAGCATCGCCGGCGCGAACCTGTCCGGTCGCGACCTCGGGCGCGATGTAGTGCAGTGAGCCAGCCAGTGCTTTTTGGGGAACGAACTGCTCCATCTCGCAGATGCCGAAGTCCAGGAGTACGACCCGACGCGGCGGTACCAGCATGACATTGGCCGGCTTGAGATCGCGGTGGACCAAATTGGCGCGGTGAAGCACAGACAGACTTTCGGCAGTCGAAAGCAAGATGTCCCAGGTCTCGCCAGCGCTGAACAGCCGCTCGTTGAGGTGGCTGGCCATGGAACGCCCACGCAGTCGTTCCATGACTGCGTAGCTCATTCCGCGATGGACACCCAGGTTGTACACCGCAGTCAACCCGGGGTGTTGAAACGCCGCCATGATGCGCGCTTCGCGCCTGAGCTGCTCGGCGTCGACTCCTGGCCGGCACACTTTGATCGCGACCAGCCGGTTCAGCTCTCTATCGTGAGCTTCATAGACCTGTCCCATCGCGCCGGCGCCGAGCAATCGACGTATCTCGTAACACTCATCGAGTATCTCGTTTTCGGACAACAACGGGCGATCGGCCGTGGGCTGAGACATCCTGTGTACCTGTAGCATGGCTGGTAATCGCACTCCTGGGAAGGATAAGGTGCGTCCTTCTGCACAGACGATGCCAGCGAAATACAGCTACATTCCGGCACCTACATCGCCGGGACGCGCGGCCATACGCTACCAGGCGGGCACTGCCCAACCGCTGTGCCCAGTATTCCAACTGGTTAGCCCCGGTCGGGGCAATCTGCTACACGCGGCGAAACGGCACGGCTGTCACAGTCTCGTCATGGACAGGCCGGCCATGCTCAATGGACGGCAATGTCGTCGATCAGCCATCCGGTGAAGTCATTGGAAACCGCGTCGACACTGTCGAAGTAGAAGCGGAGCTGAATATCCTGCCCGGCAAAGCTGGCCAGGGAGATGGCGCCGCTGTCTTGCCATCCAGAGGCCGAAGTGTCGCGGGAGTCGAGCGAAAACACCTCGGTTGTTCCGCTCCCGGTCACCACCTCGACAATCGTGCGGTCATAGGAGCCACTGTACGATTCGACATTGCGGTAGTAGCGAAAGCTAAAAGACGAGCTGGGCGGGATGTTGACGATGACCGGCGAGATCAGTTCACCGGAGGTGCGACTGCCGGTGTCGTAGCTGCAGCTGGAATCCTGGCCGTAATAGTACGCGTGGGTCGGCGACGAATAGCCGGGATTTCCACATTGCGAATCGGCGACTAGATGCCACAGGCCCGACGCTGTCCACCCGGATGCCCCGTTTTCAAAGTCGTCTCGCCAGAACGTCGGAGTCACGGTGATGCTCATGGAGTCGGAGAGAAGGCCCTGAGACTCCCTGACCTCGGGCGTTATGAAGTCGACACGGGCCTCCCAGGTGCCCCGCGCATCGGCAGCCGGAAGGAAAAAACTTGCCAAACCGTCGAACGCCGGGACTTGCACGCCGTCGTGAGACCAGCGGATGTCCAGCTGGGTGACCACGTCGACAGGAGACTGTCGGAATTGACCGAGGGCCAGCGTGGAGAGCGCAATGCGGACCTGCCCGTCCTCCTCGGTCGCCTGCAGATCGTCGATGAGGCGAATGCGCTCGAAGAACTGCGGCCAGTTATTCTCCTGGCAGACCGAGCAGAACACGTCGGATTTCATGTTTCGCATCAGACAGGTAGCGTGGTTGGAGCGATACCCGATCACCCCACCCTCGCGATTGGACACGGGATAGGCTCCGATATAGTCGGGATCGAATTTATAGTCGGGGCCGAATTCCAAAACTTGAAATGACGATAGCCAATTGTCCCCGTCGGCGACAGTTTCGGTAAACACCAGTTCGTGCGATCCGGGGCCGAATCCGTCGGTAATGTCCAGGTCGTAAAAGTTGCGGTCGGCATTGCCGGCGCTGGAAAAGGGCAGCGGCTCGCCGTCCAGCGTGATCGACATGGCGTCCACCTCTTCGAGCCCCGAGGCGCTGAGCCGAATCGCCCCGGTGGTATAGCCGTTGCTGCTGTTGAACGTGACCCGGTATGGGCCACCCTGCAGATTGTACCAGGGCCAATCCTGAGCCCGCGACGCGCCCGATTCGGCCTGCACCGGCGCGCCATCGGTGAGCCAGTGTAGCCATTTTACCGACAGAGAGCTCGAGTAGTTGGCCCCGAAATAAGACCCGCCACCGTCATACTCCTCGCCGACATTGCCAAAGTTATGCCCCAGCTCGTGGCGCAATACCACCGTGCCCGAGGTCGGTGAACTCGTCGAGATGGCGAATTCGCCGCCCAGACCGCCGTAATAGGGATCGTTGGCGATGAGGACCGGATAGTCACAATCCGGGGCTTGTGCGCAGGCGTCGCGCGCGGCCTGGGCTTTGCTAGTATAGATGGCCCGCAGCGTATTGCCCGGCCGATACAGGCCAAAAGCGGTGTTTTTCGCCCGCCCGCGGCCAATACCCGATTCGGTCGAGGGGCGGAATACCGCGTGAATGTTGAAGACCGGCAGATACGACCGGAAGGTCACATCTTCGAACATTTCTCCCACCATTTGGTCCATGTCACTGAGGAATTTATCGCGCTCTTCCTGGGTATAGCCGTCACCCATGAATACGACGTCGATGCGATTTTCCGGCGGGCCACTGGAAACCAGGGTGTGAACTTCGTCCATGCTGGCATTGATGGCCGCCGCTTGAACCTGGCTGACCTGGCGATCCAGCAAGGCCAGCTCGAGCGCGGCTCGGCTCGGGCTGGCCAGCCGGACGATGCGCTCGTGTCCGGCCTCCTCGTGCTCTGCCACGATGCGCGGATAGCTGCTTTCCGACACCTTGTCCGGTCCGTCTTTCCACGCTCTCCACTCCATTCGGCGGGCCACGACCTGCCGATGCGATTGACCGTCATCGATGTATTCTGCGACAAAAACCTCCGTGCGTGCCGATCCCGGGGTCGCCAGCACAGATTCGAAAAGAGTGCTCTGCGACTCGGATTGATCGGAGCAGCTGGTGCTCAGAGGCAGCGCGAAAAGGATGAATAAAGATCGTCTAATCGCAAGATATTTCATTGTTATACATTACACATTGAACGCTGCTCAGCGCAGATATGTCCGAGCGATATCGATAGAAAAAACGAGATACATCGTCAAGCCGAGTGGAATCAGCTGTCCGCCTCGATGCATTGTGGCGAGCCGTGGCCTCGCAATAATAGCGCCCTATCTGATCTAAAACGAATGCGTTTCTGTTTAATATGGTTCTGTTTAGTTGACCAGCGTTGGCAACATTACGACTAATTGGTGCTTTTGAATGGTGTCAACTGTCCGATGTCTGTTGCCCATGGTCGCGTTGCGCGGCGCCTCATACCCGTGCCGAACTACCACGCCATGAGCGCGAATCGGCGCATGATCGCGGAGTAGTGGCGCAGGCACGGGATACAGGCGGCTGCCGACCGCCTGGCGTATCCGGTTCGGCGGGACGCGTGTTACGCTCGAACTCATGACAGCGCGGGGTTCACGCGAGTCCAGCGGGCGGTTGATCGAGTATCTCGACGAACTGGTTGGCCAGAGTCCTTCGTCCAGGTCCGATATTGCGCCCCACGAAGCAGTCGCTCGGGCCGGATCGCCGCAGCGGCGACCCGATGTCTACCCACAACACCAGCGTGCTCTCCGGGCCCTCCGGCGTGGCGATCCGCGCTCTTTCTTTGCCGAACGATCGGTCGGAACCAGCGCATCTCGATTCGACCGCCGAGTCGCCGACTACAACCGGCGCCTGGGCTGGACCCAGATGATAGTACAGGTTCGCAGCACCGACTCGCTTGCCGTCGGCAAGCACGATGACTTGCCCGACGGGCAAACGGAGGGCGAGATATACCCAGCCGCAGTGGACGAGTGGTCACCAAGTGACCGCGAAGAAGACATCGAGCAGTCTTTCGGCGACCAGTTTGCTCAAAACCGGGGCGAGTTCGACGCGGACCCCGAAGAACCCGCCGAACAACTCAACGACGAGGACCTGGACCTCGAACCCGGCAAGAAGCTCGACGGCGAGGACCCAGACCAGAAAAACGACGAGCAGCTAGAAAACGAAGAGGACCTAGAAGAACCCGATGGGGAGCTAGAAGACGAGGGCCTGGAAGAAGACGATGAAGACCTCGATGAGGAGGAGTGGGACGATGAAGACCTCGACGAGGAGGAGTGGGACGATGAAGACCTCGATGAGGAGGAGTGGGACAATGAAGACCTCGACGAGGAGGAGTGGGACGATGAAGACCTCGACGAGGAGGAGTGGGACGATGAAGACCTCGACGAGGAGGAGTGGGACAATGAAGAGGAGGAGTGGGACGATGAAGACGATGAAGACCTCGACGAGGAGGAGTGGGACGATGAAGACCTCGACGAGGAGGAGTGGGACAATGAAGACCTCGACGAGGAAGAATGGGACGAAGAGCCCGATAAAGAACTAGACGAGGACCTGGTGGAAGCCTGTATTAGCCCAACGTATTTTATCACCGCACCGTCGTGGGGACTTCAGTGCCGGTGGCGCGGATGGCCTCGGTCAGGCGGGTCTGGCCACCCCAAGCTTCAAACGCCTTGCTGCCGCGCTTTCGAATTTCGTCTATCGGGAGCGGCTGTCCGGTGCCCGTGCCGGGAAATATCAGGTAGAATACACCCCGGACGATACCTCGTCTGATCCGACCCTCGACGTACGGATCGTGCCCGAGCGCCTGGGCCAGCGCCACCGAGCCTTCGCCCGGTTCGTGATCCGGGACCCAGCGCGGGCCGACATCAGCGTATATGGAAAATACGATGTTGTCTCTTTTGTCGATCAGGCACACTGCGGCCAGGTCACCCTTGCGTAGCGGGCCGACATCGATAAGGCTCTTGAGATTTCCCGGTAGAACAATATAAGGAATCTGGGTGGCGTCGACGTAACCGCGCGGATCGTGCCTGGGGTAGCGGTGATCGCAGAGGGCTGTGGTCGACACATAATAACCGGGATAGGGGTCATCCGCGCGCTGGATGAATGGTTCGCCGTCCTCGTCGGTGGCCAGACCCCACCACCTGCCTGGCTTGCCGGCGTTGGCCAGGGCGTCGATACCGGTGTTGTCGGGATTGTACGCGTTGGGTGCACCGTCGGCGTCGACTGCCATCTGGCCGAGGTAGAAGAACGCGCTATCGCCGGGAAAGCGGTGAATGCGGTCGAATTTGGTCCGGGTGATGCCCATGGCAGCGAGAGTTTGCTCGCCGACCTTGCCGTCCACCGGTAGCCCGTTTTTGGCTTGAAATTCAGCCACCCGAGAAGCAGTCTGCCGACCCGGCACGCCGTCGTCGTCGCTGCCGACGTGCTGCTGGACGCGAACCCACATGTCCTGCGGGTAATGACGCCTGCGGTTGAAGTCCACAGCCAAGTCGAGCTGCGCTTTGCTGAGTGGTGTCATCATTGCCCGTCTTTTGTTTCCCTCGACGCAGCACCCAACCTACAACAAGTGTACATACAGGTGTCAATCGGTTATGAACAAGAAAGTACGAAATACGCTGATCACAAATCGATGACCCTCAGAGGGCTCACGATCGCTCATTGTCCAAAATTGATATATGACATTGTAGCGTTGTTTGGCATTGCTTCGGCACGTATCGAGATCTCCATATGCAAGTACTCATATCGACTCGACATTCGAGCCGATATGGCCAGGGCAGATCTTCGCCAGCGAGCGCCCGCAAGCCGGGGCCAATGGTCGAACACGGAGACCGTGGTACGGCATCAGCGGGCGCGCTGCTCGCCGGTCGCGGCCGCCCGGCGCCGAGTACCGCCCGGTCGGCCAACATGGCAACTGGCCCACCGCGACCCGCAAATGATGCCGCTATGGCCGTTGTCGGGTCGGATGGCGTGGTAATTTCGGGCCCGATGAGAGACTACTGCGCAGGCCACCTGTCCGGCTTCCCCCATACAGGGGGCCAGACGCGAGCCAACTCGGTGAAGAGTAGAGCCCGCCGGACCGGTTGGCTCTGTATTGCATGGGTGCTTGTCCTCTTTGCGATCCCCCGAGTCACATATGCCCAGGACAAAACCGGGGCTGGGGATGAACCGGCATCACGGCCCGGCCAGTCCAAACCCGGCGTGGCAGATCGGGCTCGGATGGCGCCCGACCCGGCCGAACAATCGGCACTGGGTCAGGCCGACGTCGATTGGGACAGGGCCCCACTGGCCACCGAGGCGGGCGGAATCGCTCGGGCTGAGGAGCGGGGTCCGATCTGGCTTTTGTGGATCCCGCGAGTGGTGTTTTTCGTGCCCAGATGGGCACTTTTCATCGCTGCGTCGCCAGTGCGCCTGTCGGCCTATCTGTACGAGCGCTATCAGCTGCGCGATCGATTCGACCAGATCTTCTTTAATGTCGATGGCACCTTTGGCATCTTTCCAGTGGCTTTTTTCGAGACCGGTTTTGGCCTCAACGTCGGTCTTCGCGTGGTCCACAAGGACCTCTTTGGCAAGGCGGAGGGCCTCCGTCTGCGCGCGGGTTATGGCGGCCGCTTTCAGCAGATCTACGCGGTCAGCTTCAACTCTGGCGATCGACTGAGCGAGCGAATCGAGCTCGATGTCGAGGTGCGTTACGAGATTCGGCCGCGCGAGCCATTCTTCGGCATAGGCAATGGTGACGAGGGACAGCCGGGCACCATGATCGATGCCATCAACGACGACACCGCAGTCAAATCGCTTTTTCGCCAGCGTGTCGCCCGGTTCATGGTCGGCGCCAAGACCCCCCTGGTCGGCGATCTGTCGGCGGTGCTGTCCAGCGCATTCATGTATCGCGAGTTCGAGGACCGCGACGACAGCGATACAGAGAATATCGCGGCAAACTACGATCCCACCACTCTGGTCGGATTTCAGGAAGGCCTGTCCAATCTCTATGCCGAGATCGAGCTGCGCTATGACAGTCGGCGTCGCTCGACCCCGTTTCAGACCGAGGCGGTTTTTGCCAGGGGCTGGTTGTTGAGCGGCTACGCCGGCTACCAGATCGGCTTTGGCGATGACCCATCCGAGTTCATGCGCTACGGCGCCCATGTGCAGCACTATTTCGATCTCTACCGGGGCAGCCGCATCTTGGCCCTGCGCTTTCTGTTAGAGGGCATTCGAGGCACCGATGGTCAGATCGATACCATCCCGTTCGTCGATCTGCCACGCCTGGGCGGGGCACAGTTTTTGCGCGGCCACGACCCCGACCGCTATCGCGATCGCATCGTTGCGCTGGCCTCGGCCGAGTATGTCTACGACCTGGGCCCGTGGGCTTCGGGCGTGCTCTTTGTCGATGTCGGTCGGCCCTACCGCCGGATCCGCGATATCGCGCCAGAAGACCTCCATATCGGATTTGGCGGCGGTGTGCAGTTTCATACCACAGGGAGCTTTCTGCTCCGCACCCATGTGGCCAGTAACCGCGACGGAGACATCTTTGTCAACTTCAGCTTCGACCCAGCCTACCAGCAGCGGGCTCGGGTCGGGAGGTATTAGCATGCTCGGACTGCGCGCCGCGATCGCGACAGCGGCATTGGCGTTTTTGTTGGCCGCCTGTGCCCCGGCATCGGGTGTGGGCACCCTGCGTTTTCGCAATCAGCCCATTGTGTGGCAAATCAACGACCGCATGGACGTGCCCAAAAAACCCGAAGAGCGCAAATACGCCCGCACTCTGTATCACGTCGACGGGTTTGTCGTGCGCCGCTTGACCCGCAAGATGGAGTTTCGCGAACCGTCCCGCGCGGCCAATATCAACGCTGTCGACGAAGTGCCGGATTCGACCTGGTTTCACAACCGCATCGGTATGCGCGAGCTGAGCGTGGAGGAAGTCCGGCGCGGTCCCAACATGGATGAAGGGCCAGAGAACTACAAACCGTGGACCATCACCAGCAGCAAGGTCGGCGGCACCGCGGTCGGCTTTATCATGGAAGACGGGCGTGGCATCAAGTATTTGCTCAAGTTCGACGACAAGAAAGGCCCAGAAGTCGAAACCGCCGCAGACGTGATCGTCCAGCGCATTCTGTGGGCAGCGGGCTACAACGTGCCCGAGGACAGCATCGTGTATTTCCGGCGTGAAGACTTGGTGCTGGCGGCGGATGCGAGCAAAAAAGACGTATTTGGTACCAAGACGCCCATGACAGTGTCCGACCTCGAAGAGAGTCTGGCCGAGGTCGATGTCTTGCCCGATGGTAGCTACCGCGGCCTGGCCAGCAAATACCTCTCGGGCATCCCGATCGGGCCCTACGCCCGCGAGGGGGTGCGCAAAGACGATCCCAACGATCGCATCCCGCACGAGCTGCGCCGCGAGCTGCGCGGTCAATACCCCATCTTTGCCTGGCTCAATCACACCGACTTGCAGGAGGACAACACCCTCGACATGTGGGCCGAGGACCCCCGAGACCCGAAGAAGCACTATGTGATGCATTATCTGGTCGACTTCGGCAAGGCGCTCGGTGTGATGGGATATTTTAACCATTGGACGTGGATCGGCTATGCTCATCGGGTCGACTTCAGCTTCATGTCCCGCTCGTTTCTGACCCTGGGTCTGTGGAAGCGGCCGTGGGAGGACATCTCGACACCACCGATCCGCGGCCTGGGTCTGTACGAAGTCGACAGCTACGAGCCCGGGTCGTGGAAGGCCAACAGCCCGTACTGGCCGCTCAAAGACAAAGACCGCTTCGACGCCTTTTGGGGCGCCAAGATCCTCATCCGGTTCACCCCGGAGCATCTGCGCGCAGTGGTGACCGAAGCAAAGTACTCCGACCCCCGCGCAGCGGAATATATGGTCCGCGCACTCATCGCGCGCCAGCGCAAAACAGCGCGATACTGGTTCCAACAGGTCAATCCTCTCGATCGCTTCGAGGTGAAAGCCGAACAGAACGGCCACTCGCTCTGTTTCGACGACTTGATGGTGCAGTATGAACTCGACGATATCGCCGCAATCGTCACCGAGTACCGCGGTGAGGCGTTTGACTACGCGGGCCAGCCAACTGGCTGGAGTGCCAGGGCAAAACCCGGCCAGCGAGGACGTACCTGCCTCAAGGGTATCGTCCCTGCTGCGAATCGCGATGGCTACACCATCGTGCTCATCGTCACCCAGCGCGGTGGCCGCGACCTGCCTGCAACCCTGGTACATCTGGCCAAAACCCCGAACGCCGAGACGCTGCGCATCATCGGATTGCGCCGCCAGTAGTGCGCGTAGCCGCATGCCCGGTCTGCCGACCAGGGTGACTCGATCGTCGATCCACTGCTCGGCATCGACTAGCAGGGGGTTAACGCCCAAAAGGGAGAGGCTTACTCGAGCGCCTTCTGCCAAACATGAGAGTACTGGCCTCACCCAGTCATTGCCGGGCTCAGGGCCAACTCGGTAAGCACGCCGGTTGGCCCTGGTTCTGGCGCGCGATCTTTGAGTCCTGCAATCGCCCGGCCCAGCTCTTCACGGGCCTCGATCAATCGGCCGGCGCCTACGCGGGTGACGAGCATACGCGGTGCTACTGGCTTCATTTCTGCACCGAACCGTGCCGTGAATTGCTCCGGCCAGCTCACGCGCAGGCGATCGAGGTCAGCCGCCAGCCCATCGCGCAGCGGAGCCCCTACGACCAGGAATTCGTCCCCGCCGTCACGGATGGTCATTGCCGCGGGAATGGCCATCAGGGCCCCGGCAAAGGCGTTCAGCACCGCGTCGCCCTGCTCCTGCCCATGGCGGTTGTTGAACGCACCAAACCCGGCCAGATCGATGAACGCCAGCTCGGTGTGAGCTGTAGATAGCCCACGCACACTGGCGAAAAGCCGGGTCAGGTCGCAGAAGTAGGCGTAGAACGGGGCCCCGGTCTTGCGGTCGCGGTTGGCTTCGGGCAGATGCGGCCAGCGGAATCGCTCGGCAAACGGTCGCATTGTGTTGCTCATCCAGGACAGAATTTCGGCGGTGAGCCAGGGAGCCTCTGGACCCAGCACGCGCCACCATCCACCGGATAACTGGCGAGAGATCAGCATATCTGCGGTGGGCTCGGGGTCGAACTCAGGATCGCAATGGGTCAACAGGTCGGCGACCGCGAGCGTGGTCAGGATATCGACCGCGCCACCAGCATCGCCCCAACCGCCGCACTGCTGGCGTTGCGAGCGGCAGTACTCGACGAGCGACGACACCAGCTCGAGCTCCATACCCAGAGCCAGCAGTCCGACCGCGAGCTGTGCGCTCGCCGAGACCAGCGGCTTGTCGTAAAACGGAAATCGCTGCCCCACGGCCACGCCACCCGCGCGTGCAGCCGACTCCGCGTAGCAGGTCGCGATGGCGAGGGCAAAGGGGTGAAGCCGGGCCAAGGCATGCGGCCGCCGCGCCAGCATCCACAGTGCGAAGGTATCGGTCCAGGTGAACCGCGCCGTGATGAACGAGGCCAGGTCGCGGCGCATGACCGGCTCGGCCTCGGTGAGCAGCGCGGCGGCCTTCTCACCGACCGGGCCACCAGCTCGAGCTGACTCGATCAAGAGCTCAGCAGTCTCGCAGAGCACGACCGGGACGGCCAGGCGCTGCTCGAATGCGAACGGGTCCCGCTCGAGAAATGGTTGCTCCCCGGCTCTCCAGGCACGCCAGGTGCCTACATCACCGGCGTAGACCGGATTCAGCGGTACGTGCTTGTGGCTGAGCTCCCAGCGGTATCGCTGCGGTCCCAGGACACTGCCCGGGGAGCGCGTGGACCAGTGGTCGAGCAGCGGCTCGGCATCGACCGGGTGACCCAGCGCAGCCGACGCGCGCAAAATGGCCGCGGCAAACGGCTCTGCATACGCAAGTGCGGCCGCGGTCGCGCACAGCGCAGCCGCACCGCGATCGCGGGCTTTGGCGACATTGGCAGACCAGGTTGTCATCTCGATATAGTTTGCCAATGAGACCGTGTGTAGTTGTGGATCAAATCGCGCGTCTCTGTCATGGATAAGCCGGTGCATGCGGTCAGAATCGGCCCTGCAATCCGAGGGTCAAGGCGGCCTTGCCGCTGGCGTCGGTGGTCGCGCCGACCGAGGGACTGACCAGGTTCAACGACTTGGGGGGTTCATCCATGTGGCGGGTGAAATACGCCCCGGTCAGAAGTCCAATGGACATCCCGAGCAGGGCAAAGTTGGGCACTCGCTCGCCGATACTATCGCTGAGATCGGCGACATCGACGAACGAGGCGCCGACGACCAATCCGAGTAACCCGGACAGATCGATCAGCGCGACGTGGCTGCGGCTGACCCGGTAGCGCTTGGCCAGAAGTGCGCCGGTGAGCAGACCGAGATTGAGGCCACCGAAGATGAGTGGCTTGTCGAGAAGATCGTTGCTGCCAAAGACAACCCAGAACAAGGCGCCGCTGATCGAGCCCCAAAGGGCGCCCGAGTTGATGATGGCCGCGTCGCCAGCATCGATGTTGATCTGATCGGCAGTGAGTGAGCTGACCAGAAGTCCGGCCGTCCCGCCGGCCAGGGTAGTGCCGACAATAAGACTCTGATTGCATCCGCCACCGGTGCCACAGCTGATGAATGCTGATACCAGACCCGCTTCGGCCATGCCGATCAGGCTGCTGCCGATAATATAGGAGCTGTGGCCGACTGGAATGTCGCTCGGGACGGCAATATAAGCGCTGCCAAAGCCGAGCCCCAGTCCGACGATACCGCCGATGGTGCCCAGCAGAGTATCGTCGCCGAAGATGGTCGAGAATGTCCCGCTGCCAAAGCCGAGTCCGCCAACCGCGGCCGAGATCAGTAACTCGGACCGACCAGAACGCGGCTTGCGTTTTAGATCAAAGGTGGCGTTCTTCTGTCCGCCGGCGATGATCTCTATCGTGCGCGTCTGCGCTAGACGGCCGTCGACCTCGGCTCTGATCGTGTACTCGCCGACCGGCAATTGGTCGACGTAAGTGCCCAGCGCTACCTCGCGCTTGTCGACAAAAATACGTGCAGTGGCCGGCACCGCCACCACCCGCAGGGTGCCCTTCTTGGGCTCCAGCTGGTAGTAGTAGCTATAAGGCTGTCCAATCTGCACATGGATGGTCTCCTTTATGGTTTCATAACCAGCCAGTTCGATGGTCATGGCGTACGTGCCACGGGGAACTCGCATGGGCTCTGCGGCGTTGGAAAAACCGACCAGGCGCACGCCGCTGGTGCTGATCAGGGTGACCTCGGCATGTGCCGGATCAGTCGCGATGTGTACCCGCGCCGGCAGATTGCGCAATACCTGAACTCGGCCCGATTGCACCCGGCGCTCTTCGCGCTGGCTGTCCGGATTTTCGAGAATATAACGCTCGAGATAGGCCACTGCCTTTTCATACTGAACCAGGCGCTCGAAGGACTGGGCGATGTCTCTGAGAACCGTGGCTGATGGCTTGTGGCAATAAGCACGGACAAATTCCTCGATGGCAGCCTCGTAATCGCCCTGTTCGTAGAGCTTCAGACCGCGCTGGTAATGCTCGTAGGCCCTGGCTTCGTTGCCCTTGCTGCGCGATGCGAGGGTGGATTTGCACGAGTCGATCTCGTGGGTGTCCGAGGTCTGCGCTAGCGGGCGACTGATCGACCGTCTGGGCGAAGCGTCGCCGGGCTCGCTGTCGGGTCGATCGGCGCGCTGCGCCCAGGCACCGGGCAGCACAGCCAAAAATACCGCCGAGGCCATCCACGCGATGCGCAGTACCGCGCCGAATAGCCAGCCCTCCCTGGTCAGCCGTCCGTTCCGATCCCTATTCATTTTTGCCCGGCGGCTTGTAGGGATTGCCCTTGAGTTCACCTCCTGCAGTGCCGCTCTGGTCGTTTTTTTTGTCGACGGGACGGCCCCGATGATTTTTCTTGGGTGGTTTGCGGGTCGCAGGGGGACGCCTGGTCACCCTTGGCTTCTTTCTGAGGCCGACAGAGACCGTGTTTCCACCGTCCTTGAATGGATTGACAATGAAGGGAGTATCCTCGTAACCATCCAGCCTGGCGGTCAGTTTCACGATGGTGTTTTCTCTGGGAAAATCGTAGTTCAACGGAGCCTGACCGATGGTGCGTCCACCGGCCAGAATCGTTGCACCTTGGGGTTCGGATACGATGGTAACGCTGGACATGAACACGGCTGGAGCAGCGTCGACAGTCGTCTGCGCCGCGCTGGCATCCAATTCGGGCGGGCTGGCAAAAACGTCCATCGGTTGTTGAATGATCACGGTTCTTTGGTTGTCCGTCATGAGGACATACACAGTGACCGCAATCGCGCATATCGTGCCAGTAATGCCCGCTACCCAGCCCAAGATCTGCAGACCAGAGCGGCGCTGGCGGCGGCGCCGGCGCCGGCGCGGAATGGTGATGCGCCGGCGGGTTGTCGTGGTTCCGCGTACCTCGAGCAGAAGAGCCAAATCTCCAGCCAGCTCTTCGCAGGTCTGATAGCGATCGTCGGCGTTTTTTTCAAGCGCACGTAGAATGATGTCCTCGAACGCGGGACTGAGATCGGGCCGCAGATCGCGGGGGGGGCGCGGCTCGTCGTTCAACACTCGCGAAATGATGCTGAGATAGTTGGTACCCCGATACGGTACTTCGCCGGTAACCATCTCGTACATGATCACCCCGAGCGAGTAGATATCGATACGCCGGTCGAGATTTTCGGCACCGCGTGCCTGTTCTGGGGACATATAGAGTGGCGTGCCCAGCACCATGCCGGTCTGGGTCAGCCGTGGCGATGCATCACTATCCGGATCATCAGGCCTTATCTCCTTGGAAATACCAAAATCCACCACTTTGACAAAATCGTTGCCGCCGCGGTCGAGCAAAAAAATGTTCTCGGGCTTGATATCGCGGTGCACGATGCCTTTTTCGTGAGCTGCGTGCAGAGCGCTGGCCACCTGATAGGCAATCTGGACCGCACGTTCCTCGGATAGCTGGCCAATATCGTGCAGACATTGGCCGAGCGACTGGCCATCGAGAAACTCCATGATGACGAACGTGCGTCCGTCATCGGTTTTATCGATATCGGTGATATCGATGATGTGCTCGTGGCCTATCGACGAGGCCAGCCGGGCCTCCTGCTTCAGCCGGGCGACGATCTGATCGCGCTCGGCGTATTTGTCGAGCAGAACCTTGATCGCCACGCGTTTGCCGATCCGCGTGTTGATCGCCTCGTAGACCGCACCCATCCCGCCTTGCCCGATCTTGCGGGTGATCTCGTAACGCCCGAGCAACTTCTCGCCGAGAAGAGAATCACTGGGCTTGCTCTTTTTACTCTCTCTCCCGCTGGTGTTTATCTCGGTATCTGCATTGGGGTCGAACGAGGCAGGCACAGGCTCCGACGAGGCTGCCGGCGCGGGCGATGCCGAGATGTTCACCGTCTGCGCCTGCGGGGCCATTGCTGTATCGGCCGAGCCCATCCCGGCACCGTCGCTGGCTTGATTTCTGCGCACCACCGGATGCGGCGACGACAACGTGTCGTCACGCCCTCCGTGCCCTGGGTCCGACCCGGCTGATTTGCCTCCGCGAGCATCCTCGTCGCGCATAGAACGCTCGATCGTAGGCGCCCATGTTGCTCTGTGTCAATGGTTGGGCCAGCTTGGCCTCGCAATGTTTTCGTGGCATACGTGACCGACGAGCAACGCAGCCATCGGCGGTCTGGTCGGGCATAATGGGTACTCGATGGCGGGGAGCTGTACTCGGCTCAGCCGCTTTGCAGGTGGCAACTCTGCTCCGCGCATTGCTTGCCAGAACGCCGGGATCGCGCAAGATGCAGCTAGCTAGTAGCCCATGGACGATGTGATCATTAGCGCGCAACTCGCGATACCATGTGCGGAAATCAAGGTGTCGTTTGCCCGCTCGGGCGGACCGGGCGGGCAAAATGTAAACAAGGTCGAGAGCAAGGTCGAACTGCGGTGGAATCCGGCCGAGAGCAGTGCGCTGGCTGGCCTGGACGCAGATGACCGCACCTCGCTGCTCGACCGTCTTGCCGACCGCACCACCACTGCTGGCGAACTCGTGGTCACGTCGCAGAAAACCCGGGATCAGGCCAGAAACCGCGCAGACGCGATGGCCAAGCTGGCCGAGATCGTGCGCGCTGCCGCCATCCGACCCACAAAACGCAAACCCACACGTCCGTCGCGGGCAGTCCGCAGGCGCCGTCTGCAGGACAAGAAGCACCGCGCCGGAGTCAAGCGCATGCGGCAAACGCCAGCCAAAGATGATTGATACTCGATGCAGCTGCTCGTGGCCTGATTATCGATAACTGGTCTGACCAAGCGTATTGCAGGTGCATGGTCGGGTCAATGTACTAATACGTCTGTGCAGCTAGGCAACTGTGCAGAAATCGTACATGGCCTCAGCCGGCATGGGACTTGCTGTACCTAGTGCCAACGAATGATTTTCAACTCTCAGGACACAATGAGGATGCCATGAAAGCAATCACCCTATTTGCCGCTGCAGCTCTGCTCTCTTTTGGATGCTCGTATGGTTATGACAACTCGGACGGTACGCCCTTGCCCGGCGAAAGCGGCAGCAAAGACGACGATGAAGGCGGCAACACGCCGGTTGGCGCCGATCCCGGCACCAATCCCGGTACCGATCCCGGCACCGGCACGCCGACCCTCGAGGCCTCTGCAAGGGCGGTTCTGGATGCCGCCGCAGCAGCAGAACTCGCCGCCGAATCGGCTGAAGCCAACGCGGAAGACGAGCTTGTTGCAGCCACCATCGCCGATGCCAATCAGGTCATAACCCTCACCAACAAGGCGAGTGGATCAACCATTCAATTCTCCACGGCGGCGCTCGCAGTGGCACAGGCAGCGACCAGCGTAAGTGCTTGTTCTCAGCTGGTTTTTGTTGCCGATCTGGCTGCGGGACTGGTCAATGAAGAACCGCCCGCGGGATATGAGACGACTGTGTATGACGCCATCGAGGCCGCGGCCGGTGCTGCTGCTACCGCTGCAGAAGCCGCCGATGACGTTGGCGCTGCGGATGTTGCGGCCAATGCCGAAGCTGCCGAACTCAACGCCGAGGCTGCGGCAGCACCTATCGACGAAGAAGGCAACGTCGTGGCGGCGCTCGAAGCCGCTCTCGAAACTCTTGCCTGCCCGTGAGTAGCTAGCCCGGTCCAATTCCACAATCCCGAACGCCTCCGACAGCTCAGCAGCGTCGGCTGGTAGCTTTCAAAACCTCAGTGCAATGCCTTGGAGGCGTCGTACTGAGGTTTTGAGCGTTTCGGCCAGTCTGTCTCTTGCCCGTTGCCCAGTCGGGCATCCGCCGCCGCGGCGTCCGCCGCTATGTCCCATATTCAGCCCAGTAGCCGTCGCGTCTGATTCGACAGCTCCGGCCAGTTCCAGCATTCCTCTCGCTCCAACAGTCGCCTCGCCGGTATTAATAGCTCCGGCCAACGCCCGCATCCATCGCGTCATTTGCGAAGGTTCCCAACCAGGCAGAGAGCTGTCGCCGTTCTCCACCCCGGCAACTCACCGCCAGCGTAGCGTCGGTGCCGCGATCGGAGCAGCGGTCGAGCTACGCTTTTTTCCTCGACGCCGTAGCACCCGGCCAACCCTGAGCGTGGCATCATTGCAACTGATCCGGGTTATGGCAGTCGGGTTTACACTGAATAATCCGGCCAGCTGGCCATGCCGCGATGCGGCAAAGACGGCTCAGCGTGTTCGACCGGCGTACCATTGACTCGACAATTGCCCGGGATGTGCGATAACGGCAGCCACTGTTATCTCGTGGAGCGGGTATGAATCGAGAGCTGGCAGAATCAATTGGCAGGACATTGCGTGCAGCGCGTGAGGGCCTGCAGCTGACCCCGGAACAGGCTGCTGAGCGGATCAATATCAGCGCTGAGGTTTACGCCTCTATCGAGAGAGGGCAATCCATGCCCAACATGGTCACGCTTGCACGCATGGTCTTCGAATTCGGCATCAGTGCCGATACCATGCTCGGTCTGGAGTAGAGCCGGCTATCAACAGAAACACATCGGTTGTGGACGTCAGCTCTTGGCCAGGCGCATCGAAAGGATCGCCCGTGCGCCGCCGGTATCGTTGTTTCTCAGAGTCAGTGTTGCCTTGTAGCGACCGGCCAGCAAGCGACAGATAGTGAGTCCGAGTCCAGTGCCCGAAGAGCCCTTGGATGTGAAATACGGCTCGAATACCTTTTCCAAAAGCCCCGGGTCGAGCCCCTCACCATTGTCGTCAAAATATACAGAGACCATATTCTGGCCCTTGAGGTAATAGCCGACCTCGAGACGGGGCTCGGATGTCCGATTCTTGAGTATGGAGTCCACGGCATTCTTGGCTATATTCCACACGATTTGTTTGAACTGATCGGCACCGAAATGCACCCTGAGATCGGGGTCGATGGGCTGGATTGTACATGTGATCCCCACAGTCCTGAGATAGTCATCCATGTACACTCCGGCTGATTCGACCAGTTCTCTGAGACTCCAGACTTCGTCCATGTTGGCGGGTGGCCGGACGATAGAAAGGTAGCTTTTGACGATCGTGCTGAGGCGCTCGATCTCCCGCAGAGCGCGGGCGACATACTCGTCGACCTCTTTCTTGGTGAAGTTGGCACCCACGCCGCCGAGCAACTGCAGCGTGCTTTTGATCGCGGCCAGTGGGTTGGAAACCTCATGGGCCAAAACCGCTGCGGCCCGGCCGAGAATCATGCGGCCCTCGTCCTGGCGCCGCTCTTCTCGGTCGGCGTAAATCGCAGTAATGTCGCGCAGCGATACAAATAACCACACTTTCTCCAGAGTACGCACGCTCACGCCGAGCACTTGATGGGGCTGATCCGATAGCGCAATGTCGCCACGCCATGGATTCTGCACGAACGCTTCTTCTGGTAACTCAATGAGATCGGACAGCGTGCCGCCGTCAAAACTCTCGGTGGACAGGAGACTCAGTGCCGCCTGGTTGACGCACAGTACGAATTTGGTCTCCTTGTGCACAAAGGCAAACGCAGTGGGCACCTCGTTGAATGCACGCAGTGTCCCGGACATGCCTGCGCGGTACCAGTAAAGGGCCTCGGGCCGCAGCACGCCGCTGTCGGGCCGCGGACAGGTCATGTCGAACAATGGCGACATTTCCATGACCGCGCGATCGGTCGGCGACTCGTACATGAGGACGCGGGCCGCCACCGGAGCAAACGCCAAGACCTTGACACAAAGATGCGGCTCGGCCGCCAGGGCAGCAATATGAAAAATGATCAGGTTGAGATTATAACTGTGGCTTGGCTCGGAGTGCAGAAGCGCGAGGGCTTCGTCGAGCGATGACACAACCATCCACTCGGACAAGAAGCCTATGCGCCCCGACGACATACGCTCCGCGTCCATGTAGGAGGGCTGGCCTATATACAAAACGCGGAGACTCCCAGTCCCGCGCAGCTCCAACATGGTGCGTAATTCGTCTAACATCGCAGGGGAATCGACGGCGTTCCAAAATACGAGCCCAATCGTATACCTAACACACGTCGCTGCTGGCGTCTCGCCATGAAACTACGGTTTCGCTGGATTCCGTACAAAGTACCTGATGTCCGCAACGGTATAGCAATTTTCGTATACCGTTACGAATCGCCGATGCCGCCGAGGTCGAGGGAATCTTCGACCTCCTCGAAATTAAGCGATTCGAGAGAGCCTTCTGCCGCTCCGATCTGCTCGGCGTATTCCGATAGAGCGGCGACCAGGCCGCTCTTTCTTTCGGCAAAGGACGCCTTGGCCGGTTCGATGGCCGCTTTGTCGTGCGTGGCAAGGAGGGCCAGAAAGCGTCCGTCGAGCAGGGAAAGAGCCATATACTCGGTGGTTGGCAATGACACGGTGAGTTCGCTGGGAAAGGACGGCTCGCCGTTTTCCGATACGCCGTTGCTGATCGCTTTATAGGCCGCCATGATGGCCTTTCCGATCTGCATGCGCGCAACGCCTTTCTCTGCGCTGTCGCCGTAGACCTCCGCCCCTTGTGCGACGTCGAGGACAGCGGCGGCGGCCACACCGGGGAGTTCGGTCCACTCCTTGACCACATCCCTGACGTTGTGAAGTGGCCGAAGGCGGTTGACCTCGTCCTGATACTTGGCTGCCTCCATCAAGAACGTCATGAGCGGCATGTTGATACTGCGCTCGGTGCCGTCAGTCACACCACGGCTCGAGGCGATGTCTCCGTCGCTCCACGATACGATCTTGTACGCGGCGCGCATGCCATTGAGTCCGCCATCGGTTTCGCTGTGAATCAAGACGCCGTCTTCGATGAACAGCGAACCAGCACCGCCCTTGGAATGAACCGTGATCGTCACACTCTGCTGGGACATCGAGACGAGCTGCAAGATGTCGAGCAAACTGAAACCGACCAGACTGCGCCCGGTAAAACCGGATACCGAGAGGTGACGATTGACCTCGGAAATGAAGAACTTGAGGTCGAAAGGTTTTTCGATGAACGATACTGCGCCGTTGGCCAGGGACTTGCTTTTTGTCTCGCTGTCGCCATGGGCGGTCATCAAGATGCAGCGAGTATTGGGATATTTCTGAGAGATGTGAGCGATGAACGAGATGCCATCCTGGCCTGGCATGCGAAAATCGGTCACGACCAGATCGACTGTGGTGAGCTGCATCAGCTCCAGGGCCTCATCGGCGCGGCCCGCCGTGAGAACCTCGAGCTGGTCACCATTCCGGCGCAACGCGTCGCGCAGAGTGCGCAGGAGAGTGAGTTCGTCGTCAACGATGAGAACGGTGCGCTTTGTCATGAACCGACTCCATCAAGCGGGAAGTCATCAAGAAGCCTTGCTCGGGTCCGCAGCGCTGTCGCGACGCGGATGCAATCCGGCCGCCTCGAAGGTAGCGCGACGAAGGACATCGTAAACGCACCGGGCAGCTTCGACTCGCTCTTCGTGTCGGGTGAGCGCGTCGAGGCGTATTTGGATGCGCCCAGTCCGGTATACAAATATGATGCGATGCCCGGTCTTAGCTTGATCGTACACCGCCAGTCGTTCGGGAATGACCCCTGCTCCTGTGGCGAAATCATGACGCTCGAGGGATTCCATGAATCGGATGACCGAAACGTCAGGGTGCAGTCGAGTCGCCCACATCAAATCCTTGCGGCAACCCGAATCACGAGTGAGAGGAGCAAGGGGCTCAGGCATCCTATTCTACAACGACACGGCACATCGAGTTGCCGGCAGCGACACAATGCGACTCTTCGACCCGCCATGGCACCCCCTGCCGTAGTTCGAGATAGAGACTGTTGGATAGCGTCGGTTTCTCCTTCCAGTTGACTCTATGAGCGAGCTGCATCATGGCGAGAGCTGCGCCCTGGTAGAGATAGCAGCAGCCATTGTCATCGACCGGGTATGCCGCTTTGCGATACACGCTCTCATAGGTGGCCGGGCTTCGAAGTACCAGCAACTTCTCCGGTTCGTACGCTTCGAGCGACCAATGTCCGAACCCCAGTGCTCGCGAGATGGCCAGGCTGCCATTGATGATCTGCAGGGGGTCTCCGTTGAGCGGCTCGACCAACGCCTCCCACTCCGGCGAGAGCATGATGCCGCCAAAGGTGTGGAAGCCGCATTGATGACCGCATTCGCGGAATAGCTCCTTGGCCACTTCGATGGCGTCGGGCTTTTCCTCGCTGATGATGTCGAGAGTTCGGTTGACCGTGAAGTTGTAGTAGTTCGACCATTGCTGGGTGACCATGACGCCGAACGCCTCGATCAGGCCGCGTTTGTCCCCGGATACATCGGCCAGAAACTTGCGCAGACCGGCGGCGACCCCCGAGATATGTTCTTCGTGCAAACCCGGGAACGACTTGGGAATGACCCCCATGACGTCTTCTTTGGTGACGCCAAAGGCCGGGTTGGTTTCCCCCGATTGGTGCACTTCGAATTCGCAGCGTTCACTGCCCATTGCAATGCATATGGTCTCGTTGCACTCGATCGAACCGAGCGGCAATCCGAACGCGGCCTCGGTCGCCGCCGCGACATAGCCGGCCGCAACCGCGTCGGCCGGGTGATGGCGTTTGATGTGCGCGCCGTATTTTTCTCGCCAGGCCAGGCCGTAGTGGAGATTGTAGCCAATGGCCTTGCCACCGTTGGGCGTGACCTGAAACTCCAAATTACCGTGCCCCATGGCCGAGAAAAGCGAGCTTGCAATGTCGAGCCGTTCCTCGGGAGTGGTCGGGGGCATTGCGCTGATGAGCGCGTTCAAGAACTGCGAGGCAGCCTCGTAGGCGGCCTTGGTGCGGACCGCAATGCCTCGTTCGTTGCCCAGCGCGTCGTCCACTGTCTGATCCCAGAACAGATTGAAGTGATGACAGTGGTAGACCGTTTGACTCTGGGCGACGAATTGAAAGTCGTGCTGATCGAGGTGTGAACGGTTGTCGTTGATCAGAGACAGCATGAAACCTTGCCTTTAGAAATTGAGCTGCTCGACGCCCAAGATACGCCGAACCGATTCCTCGACCTGTGCAAACTCGTCATCGGATAAGCTGTCCGGCATGCGCAAAAGCGTCAGCGGCAGCCCAGTCTGCAGCGACACGCGAAGCAGGGCGGCATGAGTATCCGGTGCATGAGCATCCAGGTATTTTATGAGCCTTGTTCCCTTGGGCATCTCCTCCTCCGAGTTCACTGGACTGGCTTCCTCCGGTCCCTCCTCCCCGACTGCTTCAGGAGCAGGCGCAACCGAGCCGTAGTTGGGGCCGGTGCCAGTCGGCTGGACGATTGGTTCTTGGAACGGGGCCAAGTCGGGTTTTGCCGCTCGCTCTGCCGGGCCTGCACTGGGTCGTAGAGGTGGCGGCATTGGTGGTTCTGCAGCTGGCGCGGCCCCGGACGGGACGACCGGGGCTGGTTGAGCCACCTGGGCTTTTTCTGCTGATCTGGGTGGTAAAGGTGGCGGGGCTGGAACAGCCGGAGCGCTGACGGCGGCCTCATCCGGGTCTTCTTCGAGGACTCGCTCGATAGCCTTCAGGGTCCTCTGGACCTGTAGGCGCGCCCAGCCGATGGCGGTGCCCCTTTCGAATACAAATCCGATGACGAACGAGTCTCCGGACCTGCGTAAGACGACCAGGGCCTCTTCGATCTCGACAGTCATCTGCTTTACTCTCGACCAACCGTCAATGGCGTCGAGTCCATCTTCGTGGTCTCGAGCGAGCTCGCCGAGAAATGCTCCGACTACTTCTGCATCCCACGCTTGTCCTGGCCGTTGCCACGCCGAGTAAAGCAGACAATCCGGCATGACCACGACAAGGACACCGTTCAACTGCTTGATGCCCGAGACCAATGATTCCATTTCGCTCTGTCTCATCTTTGTTTCCGCAGGGCGTCTTACCGTCCCTGAGTCCAGCTATCTAATCGGCAAATAAAGTTCGAAGCCCCTCTCCTGCCCGGGTCAGCGATCCCAGGGGGGACGCCGACGTGGCCAGCAGTACCCCGTAGAGCCGACCGTGATTCGTCTGTACCCAAACTGCTCCGAGATGACGTTCTCCGTGTTTCAAGGCGACATGGCCATCAGTGGGGCCGGTCATGTCGCCAGCCACTGTATCGCGAGCAATGGCCGCAGTGCCAAGATCGTTAGCGAATAATTGGCCAACATGATCCAGAAGGAGTTCAACCCCGACCGCTATGGCGGCATCCAGCTCGCCCACCCGCCTTTGCGCCACGACGAGCCCCTGTTGGTCGACGATCGCCGCTCCTGCCAGACGAAGCTCTTGCATTACCCACGCTAGGTATTCCTGCATACGTGTTTCCAGGTCCGAGCCGGCGGAGGAGCGAAATTCCGGGCCAGCTGCAACTGGTTGGACCGGCGCTGGCGCGGGTGACAGGGCCTGGCGTGCTGCTGTCGATGAAGATTGCGTCCGACGCGGTGCAGCTGGCGGCGGTGCAGCCGGGGGCGGCGCGGCCCGGCGCGGTGCAGCTGGCGGCGGTGCGGCTCTGCGCGGTGCGGCCGGGGAAGGCGCGGCCCGGCGTGGTGTGGCTGCGTCGATGTCGTCGACTT
>JAKSDA010000145.1 GCA_022360315.1 Pseudomonadota bacterium | reverse complement strand
CGGATCCATGGGCGTGCCAAGCGGCTCGGAGCCGTTGCACGCGGTGAACGCAGACAGCGCCAACGCAAACAGTGCGGTCCTGCTGGCGTGCACACGCCCAACCGCGGTGCAGAAATAGCTTACTCGGCAGGACAATTCCATCGCGCTCCCTCTTACAAGGCGCAGCACAATGCCTTGCCATGATGAGCGGTGCAAGGTGTTGCACGGGCAGGTCGTTAGAAAGGACACGAACTGGCCGGCGCGCATAATTAGTACGTTGCCCGGACAGTAAGGTCGCGTACCAACGTAGTATCGGCAAACCTGGCTATCGAGGCTTCTTTGAGTACCTCGTGGTGAGCGGCGAAGTTGTCACCGCTCCTGCCCTAAATCTGTCAAGGCACAAGAGAACGATGTGCTCTTAAAGCTACACAGGAGACGCGATCGACAAATGGTTTAGCGAATGGTTTGGCGAATGCCGGGGGAAGTGCTGATTTCGAGTATAAAACAGGCGATTTGACGCATTGGGGAAATGAACGCTCGGTGGTTTGAGCGACCTGGAGTCGGGAGGTTAGAGAGGCCGTTTCGTGTGGATGTGTGATCCAATGGCGATTGATTTGCGTTGGAATAGGATCTTATCGGCCGACTTTTGCGGGCGGAGATTGGTCTCTTCATGGTAGTGGCGTGTGTGATTCGGTTGATGGAGGGCATGCTGAACTCGCCCTGGGCCCACAACTTGACCAGCATCTGCTCCCTTCATGTCTCGACGCCTGAGAAGCCGCTAGCTTGCTCTCAAACCAACCCCCTACTAGCCCCCCTACCCCGCTTACTCAACAGCCCCACTCGCCAACCAGGAGAAGACAGAGAGGAGTAGCTTGCGCAGCAAGCCGAGCGGGGCAGGGGAACTACTGACAGTTCGGACTGCTGTAAGCGCCAAATTTTGGCGCCTAACGCGCACCTTTTGGCCGGTGAATCCGCTGATGTCCAATGCGGTCTCGCGCTTGCCGAAGGCAGTGAAGCGCTGGCGCGCCAGCTAGCGCTCACATAGCAAGATGGGGGGTTGTAGGAACGACCTGAGCGGTAGCGCTAATGCACATAAAAGTACTTAAGCAGGAAAACCCCCCGATTTAATCAATAGAATCAATCATTTATACGATGGCCCTCCCCCCAATTACCGCGGGTTCTCGCGCAGCGACTCGCTCGACCTGCGAGTATCGATTACATCTCGGCCAACCAGGGGGTCACCGGCCCGGGCGGCCATCCGCTGCAGATCATCGATCAGATGCAAACCCTGGGCGTAGTGCCGGCCGAGTGGACAGCCAGCGACATCGATGGACAGGCGGTCTTTGTTGTACAAAATCTGCAAGATGTGCGCGACAAGTGGCCGCTTTTTCTCGCCGGCAAGCCCGATTTCGTCAAAGTCTTTTTGCTTTATTCAGAACAGCACGACCAGCGCAAAGACGATCCGGCCTATCAGTATCGGCGGGGTATCGACCCGGCTCTGGTCCCGGCCATTGTCGAGCGGGCTCGTGCCGCGAAGTTGACCGTTTCGGCTCATGTTTATACCGCGGCTGACTTTCGAACCGCAGTCGATGCCGGTGTCGATCAGATCGCGCACCTGCCGGGTATTGGCTATGATGAAAAGCTGGGTCGGGATCGGTTCCGGCTCACCGACGAGGACGCGTTGCGCGCCGCCAGGCAGGGGGTCACAGTGATCTCCACGCTGACCGAGTTTTACGACGATATGACCGTCAAGCCCGGATTGCACGAGTACTTTGACGACGTCATCCGATCTAACTTTCAGAAGCTCCGCGTTGCTGGCGTTCCGGTACTGATCGGCTCGGATCAGTTCCGCCGCACGACCGATGTCGAGGCCAGGGCACTGTCACGGCTGGGTCTGTACACCAACCTGGAACTGCTTCAGGTCTGGTGCGTCGACACACCGCGCATGATCTTTCCCGACCGCCGCATCGGTAGCCTGGAACCCGCCTACGAGGCCAGCTTTCTGGTGCTCGAAGGCAACCCCCTCGACCACCCGAGCAATACCCAGCGCATCGCGCTGCGAGTCAAATCGGGCCACGTGCTTTTGCCCGGGAACCCGCCGTTTCCGCCGTTGAAGAAAAAGTGACGCAAAGGTGACGCAAAAGTGACGCAAAAAACACCTGAGGCCCGCTAGGGAAGAGCTCGGAGGGCACTGCTCCGATCGTATGGTAGCGTTACTATATGCAATTCGCCTCTTTACCCTGGTACGATGTCGCCGAACTCCGAGCCGCCACCGACTCACTGTGGGCCCATCTGGCAGTGAGACTGCGAGCCGAGGGGGTGCCGGCGCCGAGCACTCTCGACCGCGAGACGCACTACGAGGATCAATGGAAGTCGGGACAGCTGTTCCTCAGTCAGGCGTGCGGATACGATGTGGTCCTGCCCTTCGCCGACCGGCTGCAGTTGGTGGCCACGCCACGCTACTCGCTAGACGGCTGCGACGGTCCTCGCTACCGGAGTTTTGTCGTGGTCAGAGAGCGACTGGGCGCCACCGCAATTGTCGATCTGCGCGGAGCGCGCTGCGCGATCAACACACCGACGTCGCATTCGGGCATGAACATGCTGCGAGCCCTGGTCGCGCCGCTCTCGGCCAATGGTCGATTCTTCCGCGACATCGTGGTCAGCGGGGCCCACGAGCGCAGCCTCGAACTCCTGCGCGAGGGCGCGGTCGATGTGGCTGCCATCGACTGCGTTACATTTGGCTTGCTCGCGCGCTACCGGCCCGAGGCAGTGACGTCACTCAAGGTGATTCATCGAACCCGTGCGCTGCCCGCGCCGCCGTTTGTCACCAGTATCGATACCGGGCAAGACGTTGTCGCTGCGCTGCGCCGCGCTCTGGCCCTGACAATCGCCGGGGATCGCGACAGCAGCGAGCGCCTTGGTCTCGACGGCATCGAGCAGCTCGGCCTCGCCGAATATGAACCCATTGCACGCATGCAAGAACAGGCCAGCGCATTGATCGGGTCTTCACAGTGGCCATCTGGCGCTGAATTTCTGACCGCAGGAGTTGGTAGTCCGAGGCCATGAACGCGATCGGTCATCGAGTTGCTGCTCCCCTTCCGATACGTTGCCAGTGCATTCGGTCCTGTTCGACGGTGATAACCAGGGCCAGGGTGGGGTGGATTGTCGAGCCGCTCGGCCTGTACTCGAGATGAAACACCGACTCGGTCGAGGGATCGAGCGTGCCGTCGGCCGAGCCTGCCGCGAGAAATACCGGGCTTTCGCCCACCGGGCGCTCGCCGCGCCCGGACCGGCCGAGTGGGGCGATGAGGCCGTGTACGGCCAGCTGGATGCGCGCTTCGACGATCGCGCGGGTCAGCCAGAGCTCGCCCACATGGATCCCGCTCGAGGTTACGTCGCTGGCTGCAGTGCCGCGCTGGCGCGGCGGTACATGGGACAGCAAGATCCGCGGCCCCGGCATGCTGGCGAGCAGGCTTGTGATTTCCCGCCCGTCTTCTTCTGTGTGCAGACATCCGTCGCTGCCGGCGATCAGTCGCCGGCGATACGGAGCGCCCGGCAACGTGGCCAGGGCGATCAGGCCGACCGCGATGAGACGCGTTCGCGATCCATCCACAACCCCGGCATCGCGCAGTGAGGCCACAGCAGCTCGATGAGCCAGCACCGACTCGCGCTCGCCCGGGATCGCAACCAATGGCCAGGATGCCGGTTTGGCGAGAGCTGACAGAAGTTCGGCCAGTTCGGTCTCGGTGCCTCCCATGCCGCCGAGCGATACGACGAGCTCGACACCTCGGTCGGCGAATGCGCGTTTGATCCACGACAGATGTGTCGCCACACCTCGGGCATCGGCCACCACACCGAGGACCAGTCGCGCGGCCGGAGGGTGCATGCGGAGCGTGTACCCAGAGCGCTGCCACTTGTGCCCACCTGCGCGGTACTCCCGCTTCTCGGCCCGGCGTCCAGTTATTCGGTCGGCCGAACCCCGGGCCAGCCGGGCGCAGTGGTGAGGTTCGCCGATGCTCAGGGCTTCTGCGCGCGCGCCGCGCAGCCCTGCCGCCAGACTCGCCGCTGCCAGCTGGTCGCCAGACGCGCCGCTGCGCATTTGCACGAACGTCCAGCCGACCAGCGCTGCCACGACAATGACTCCGGCGGTGCCGCTGGCAATGACAGCGCGTCGCCCCATCGCGATACTCAGTTAGACGAGCCGACCTTGCCACCCGCCGTTCGCCACAACTGGCGAACCTTGGGCGAGTATTCATACGGGTTTAGTGTGTGGTCGGGCATCCGTTCCAGAACTTTCTTGAAGCGCGCCAACGCACTGTCGGTTTCGCCGAACGCGACGTGGGTTCTGCCGACGAGGAGATCGAGCTGAATCGCGTCTTCAGCGTCGAGATACGCCGTATCGACGGCTGTGAGGAGCTGTTTCACCGCGTCGTAGTCGCCTGCGTACCAGGCCCTCTGCGCATCGGCCAGAACTCGCCTGGCCTGTTTTTGGGTCTGTATGCGCTTGCGCGCACGCGCCCGCGAATCGGCGTCGGGCCTGGACCGCCGCGACGGTCGCACTTCGACATTGTCGATCGGGATCTCGATCGACTGACCGGGTTCGAGAACGTCGCCTGTGAGAAAGTTATACTGCTTGATGAGCCTGGTTTTGCCCTTTTTGGACGCGACAAAATAGCTGGCCGCGATGCTCGAAATCCTCTCGCGATCGGCAGCTGTGTGAGTTACGACGAGCGGTATCTTGATGGCCACGCCGGCGGGCAGGGACGCGGTGGACGAGATGTCGTTGAAGTTGGCCAGGAACTTTTTGCGCTCCGGGTCGCCGAGATACTGCTCGGCCAGACTCTCCAGGGTATCGCCCGCACTGGTGGTGATCTCGTGGTTGGTCGGGATTTTCAGGCGACTGCCCGGACGCAGCTCGGCTTCGTGCGCGAGATTGTTTGCCGCCATGATGAGGATGGCGTATCTGCGATCCCCGTAGATCTCCCCCGCGAGCAGGGCCAGGGTATCGCCCCGTTTGACCCTGTGAGTTACCACTCGCTGGGCCAGGGCCGGCGTCGAGACGCCAATGGTGACAATTGCAGTCGCGATCGCCGCGACTGCCAATCGCGGCGACACACGTCGCACGTTTCCACCGATCGCCCGCTTCATTTGCGTTTGGCTCCCGGCTGCCCCGATCGGGGCGACCTCGACGTCTTCTCGTCCTCTCCGATCACGTCTTCGTCGAACTGGATCTCGTCGTCCGGTTCGGCCGACTGCGCTCTTGTGCCCTCGATGGGCACGGCCTCTCGCTCCAGGTCGACAAAGAGAACTTTGGGCCGGCTTTTGCTCGATTTGGGCACATCGATGGTCAGGTGCAACGGCTCGAAGAAATCGTTTCTGATGATGAGCTTGTGGCTACCCGCCGACACGTTCAGCGGACTCGCAATCGGAGTCGTGGCGACCCGTTTGCCGTCGATTTCGACGTGCCCCCAGGGCATCACGACGACCCGCAAGGAGCCCTTCTCGACGACCGGAGCCAGCGGCGCTGGCTGTACCTCGCCCAGCGGCGTCAGGTGAATGATACCGATCACCAATGCGACCAGCGCGACAATGGCGCTGTGAACCATGGCGCCGAGGCGGACCAGCTTGCGATTGGCCTGCTTGGCCAAGACCAGCGAGTTGGCCGTGGGACCGCCCAGGGATGGATTCAGATACTCATCGGCCTCGTATTGCGTAATGATGTCCTGGTTTTTCAGAAATAGAACCAGACGCGCGTGGTAGTTCATCTCGACGTGCTTGGCCAGAAAACGCTCCAGCGCCATGATGAGCGGCTGGGCCGAATTCCACCGATCGCGGGGCTGTTTCTGCAAGCACCGGTCGATGATGCGCTCCAACTCGCGCGGCACGTCGGCAACCAGCTGGCGCACTCGGTTGTGGGGCTCGAGCCGGATCTTGTGCATCACCGACTTTTCTTCGTCTTCCACAAAGGGCTTGTGCCCGGTGACCATCTGATAGAGAACAATGCCGAGCGAGAACAGGTCGGAGCGAGCGTCCAGTCGATCGCCGATGATCTGCTCGGGCGACATGTACGCCGGGGTGCCGATGCCAATGCCGGTCTCGGTGAGATCGCGCTCGAAGTTGCGGTCCTGGGCAATGCCGAAATCCATTACCTTCACCCCGCCCTGGCGCGAGACCATGATGTTGGCCGGCTTGATGTCGCGGTGCAGGATGGCGCGGTAGTGAATGTAATCCAAGGCACGAGCCACTTGCATGGCAATCACCGCGGCCACGTCATAGGGCAGCCGGCCACAGTGATCGAGCACGTCGTAGAGGTCGATGCCCTCGACATACTCCATCACGATGAACAGGGCGCCGCGCTCGCGGTAGAAGTCGTAGACGTGGATGATATTTTCGTGCTGGAGGTTGGCGAGTGACTGCGCCTCGCGCTCGAAGCGGGTGACGAGCTGCTCCTCGGAAGCAGCTGTGGACTTGAGCGCCTTGATGGCAACCGTGCGGCGCAAATCATCCTGGATGGCACGGTACACAACGGCCATGCCGCCCGCAGCCACTTCTTCGACAATTCGGCAGTTGCCGATGCGCTCCAGCATGGAACCCTCGACCTTAGTACAGTTTCCGGCAATTAAGTACCCATTATGCCCGAGTAGACCGCTGCCATTGGCACGGGTAGAATGCAGCAAGGTGACCCGATCGATGGTCGGGCGGCCGGCCAGGCCGGCTGGCCACCCTCGCGTCTCTGCTCAGCGTAACCTCGAAAAATGCAGTGATTATAGACGTTTGGATGATCGCGACGGATGAGATAGGAGGACCGAGAAAAAAGCGAGAATGGCGTTGACTCCGGCTTGGCCGTTTCGGTATAAGCAGCACCCTCGGCGCGGCCAGCCGCGTCTCATCAATTCGGTCTCTGAAAACTGAATAGCGAAGAATCCGTGAGTTTTAGACTGCGGGATGTATCCCGGAGTCAATGAAGAAGAACCAACATGGCGCAGAGCCGAGAGGCCCTGTGACATGAAGAGCAAGGAATCAAGTGGAGAGTTTGATCCTGGCTCAGAGCGAACGTTAGCGGCGGGCTTAACACATGCAAGTCGTGCGAGAAAGGGAGCTTCGGTTCCTGATTAAAGCGGCGAACGGGTGAGTAACACGTGGATAATCTGCCCTTCAGAGGGGGACAACCACCCGAAAGGGTGGCTAATACCGCATACGTCGCGAAAGACTGTGGTCTTTTGCGGGAAAGTCGGCCTCTGTTTCATGCTGGCGCTGAAGGAGGAGTCCGCGTCCCATCAGCTAGTTGGTGAGGTAAGAGCTCACCAAGGCAAAGACGGGTAGCTGGTCTGAGAGGATGATCAGCCACACTGGGACTGAGACACGGCCCAGACTCCTACGGGAGGCAGCAGTGGGGAATATTGGACAATGGGCGAAAGCCTGATCCAGCCACGCCGCGTGAGTGATGAAGGCCCTCGGGTCGTAAAGCTCTGTGGGGAGGGACGAACCCTTGAGGGTTAATAGCCCTTGAGTTGACGGTACCTCCTTAGCAAGCACCGGCTAACTCCGTGCCAGCAGCCGCGGTAATACGGAGGGTGCAAACGTTGCTCGGAATCATTGGGCGTAAAGCGCACGTAGGCGGTCTTGTAAGTCGGATGTGAAAGCCCTCGGCTCAACCGAGGAAGTGCATTCGAAACTGCGAGACTTGAGTACGGGAGGGGGCTGCGGAATTCCCGGTGTAGAGGTGAAATTCGTAGATATCGGGAGGAACACCAGTGGCGAAGGCGGCAGCCTGGACCGATACTGACGCTGAGGTGCGAAAGCGTGGGGAGCAAACAGGATTAGATACCCTGGTAGTCCACGCCGTAAACGATGAGTGCTAGGCGCCGGCGGATTGACCCCGTCGGTGCCGAAGCTAACGCGTTAAGCACTCCGCCTGGGGAGTACGGTCGCAAGACTAAAACTCAAAGGAATTGACGGGGGCCCGCACAAGCGGTGG
>JAKSDA010000443.1 GCA_022360315.1 Pseudomonadota bacterium | reverse complement strand
CATCATGACTAGCCGTATAATCGATCTTGGTGGCGTGGGCATTGGCCCATCGAACTTGAGCCTGGCCGCATTGAGCGCTCCGATCGAGGGGCTCGATGCTCGCTTTTTCGAGAAAGACGACAGGTTCCTGTGGCATTCCGACTTTCTATTCAGTGAGTCGATGATGCAGACGTCTTTTCTCAAAGACCTCGTGACTCCTGTCGATCCGACAAGTCCGTATTCGTTCTTGTCGTTCTTGGTCGCGAACCGGCGTCTCTATCAATTCATTCACGCGGGTTTCGCGCAGGTCACCCGGGCGGAGTTTTCCCAGTACATGGAGTGGGTGACGCAGAGGCTGCCCAACCTGCAATTTGGTGCGCCTATCAGGGCAATCTCCTGGAAGGACGATTTCTTCGAGCTACAGAGCGACGACGAGACCTTCCGGGCTCGCAATATTTCTCTCGGTACTGGCAGGATACCGTCGGTCCCCGATTGTGCCCGGCATCGGCTGTGCGAGACCGTGATCCATTCCAGCCAGTACGGCAAGTACAACCCCACTACCAAGGGGCGCCGCATCGCCGTGATCGGTGGCGGTCAAAGTGGCGCCGAGCTGGTCTACCACCTGCTTCTCGACGACGCGGCGCTCCCCGAGTCGATCGTGTGGATCAGCAGACGGAGCAACTTCTTGCCGCTGGACAATACACCGTTTGTCAACGAGTGGTTTACGCCTGAGTTCTCCGATCAGTTTTTTAACTCTCGCAGCCCCCATAAGTTGAGCCTGCTCGAGGAGCAGCGCCTGGCCAGCGATGGAATCAGTGTCGAGTTGCTCTTGCAGATCTATCAGCGCTTGTACCACCGGCGATTCCTCGACGGTCAGGCCAATCACAGGTTTCGCTTTTTGCCGCGGCGTGAGTTGACAGATTTACGCGCGAGCAACCAGGGGTGGCGCGTCGCCTTCTCCTCGCGGGACAACCGGATGGCCGAGGCTGACGTGGATCTGGTGCTCCTCGCCACTGGATACGAATACCGATTTCCGCAGTACCTGGAGCCGCTCATGAATCGCATCGAACAGGACGCCAGTGGCTACCTGCTCAATGAGGATTTCTCCATCCGTTGGGACGGCCCGCCCAATCGGCAGATCTATGTTCAGAACGCGGCGCGGAGCCAGCGGGGTATATCTGACCCCAACTTGAGTCTGGTCGCCTGGAGGAGCGCGCGTATCCTCAACAGCCTGCTGGATTCCAACGTCTACAGCGACCTCGCTTCGCAGACGATGGTCGACTGGATGCAATAGCGCTTCATCGGGAGTTTTTATGCTACCCAAGCTTCCCTTCAAGTACATCGACGTGGACGACCCCGGAGTTTCGTACGGAGAATTTTCACTGACCAGAGAGGAAGTCCCTCTCACTCCGTTCAAAGCCTCGCTTTTCACGGTTGGGCCTGGCCATCGCACGCCGCGGGATCAGCACGCCGTACGCGAGTGTTGGCTGGTCGTCGACGGCAAGGGCGTACTCGTCTACGACGGCGAGGAGCTCGAGATAGAGAAAGGCAACCTGTTGTACTTCGAGTCGGAAAAACCGCATTTCGTCCAGAATAGAACCGAACAAGACCTGATCATCTTCTCCACGTGGTGGTCTGTATGACGTCGTCCCGTTACGATTTGGTGATCGTGGGCGGTGGCATTGTAGGTGCCTGTTCGGCGTACATGACGGCGATCAGTCACCCGGGGTGGCGTATTTTGGTCCTCGACCGCCAGCTCATCGGTGATGGGAACGCCACGGCGTACTCGGCCGCACTGGCTCCCCACTTCGGCAGGAGCCCAGACCAGCTGGAAATGTCGGCCCGCAGCCTGCAGCTGTATCGGGAATGGCACCAGCGATTGAATCTGCCCTTGCGAGACATCGACGTGGTATGGATTACTTCCCCGGAGAGCGCTGGGCGCATACCTGATATGCTGGGTGGCGAGATCCTCCCGGCCGATGAGCTACTCGCGGCTCATCCCTATGTGGTGCTTCCACCGAACTGGACGGCGTTTCGGACCCGAGCCTTGCAGTCCCCTGATCCCAGTCAGTTGACCGCGAGATTACTGCATTGGACCAGAAAGCGGGCTGGCCTTGAAGTATGGGACGGTGTACAGGCTGTGGATTTGCACGACGAGGGAGAGCTGTGCCAGTTGTCGTTGGCCGATGGGCGTCGGCTCTCGGCGTCCAAGGTCATCGTGGCGACCGGACCGTGGGGGTTATCCGGCCCCGGTCAGGAGGCGGTGCGAGCTGCTGGCATCCGGCGCAAGAAGATCGTGGCGCTGCATGTTCAGGCGCCGCCGCCGCGCGACGCTCCGGTGTTTGTATTCTTTGACGACGAGGCATTCTTGTTGCCCTGGGCCGACTCTTCGATGTGGCTCCTCAGTATCACGTCCACGGAATGGGACTGCGACGTGGATGCGAGCAAACTCTTCATCTCGTCGAGCGAGCGAGCTCATGGTCGCGCCATTCTAGCGGGTTTTGCGCCCTCGTTGCGGGACGCTTGTGTCGCCGGGCGAGTGTTCAGCGACACCTATTCGCCGACCGGCGTACCTTGTATCAGCGGTCTGCGAGGGAGATGGGCGACTGCGAACGGTGGGTCTGGCGCGGGATTCCGGCTGGCACCAGAGATTGCCAGAGCGGCTCTGAACTGGATCACTTCCTGATATGTCCACACCAAATTCGCCCGACGCCGCTGCGGCAGTTTCGGCGTCGACTGCGCATTGAGGCATTTATGTCGCAATTTTTGGATCTACCGCGTGATTCTCGCGCCTACCTGCTGGTTCCCAGCATGCCCACTCCCAATGGTCGGCTGCACCTTGGCCACATAGCCGGCCCGTTCCTCAAGCTCGATGTCATCGCGCGGCATCTGCGGAGCCAGGGTGCTCGAGCGCGGGTGCTATCCGGGGTCGACAGCTACGAGTCTCATGTGCTGCTGCACGAGGGACGCCCGGCTGCCGAGGTGGCGGCTCATTACACCCAGGGGATCATCGAGGATCTCCGGGCCCTCGAGCTCGAGCAGGACGGCTTTATCGATCCTCTGGTCTCCCCGGGCAAGGAACTATACGACCAGACCAACCTTTGGGTATTGCACCGTCTGATCGAAGTCGGCGCGGCCGTGTACCGCAAGCAGAAATACCCCTACTCGCCGGTCCGCCGTGGTTACATCCCCCGATCCTATATCGTCGGTCGCTGCCCGGGGTGCACAACAAAGACCGCGGGCAGCGTGTGCGAGGCTTGCAGCCATCAGCACTTGTCGGGCGAACTGCTCGAGCCAAGGCTGCGCGACGGCGATAGCAATATCGAGTGGCGGGAAGTCGAATGTCTGGTCATGCGAGTCCAGGACAAGGAGAGTTTTCTGCGAAAGCTGGACCAGCTCGCCCTGCCCGAGCGATCTCGCGCCATTGTCTACGAGCACATCACCCGGTTCGGCGGGGAGATGGAACTCACGGTTCCCGGTGACTGGGGCATACCGTGGCGCCACGCACCGGACAACAGCGAGCAGGTCATATTCAGCTACGGCGTGACATATCCGTGGAGCCTTGCGGAGGGCGAGTTATTTCGACGCCAGACCGGCGGCGAGCGAAACGCCCTCGAGGTAGATTCCGATATCGTGACGGTCATCGCCTACGGCGTCGATGTCACAGTATGCTTTGTTTTCGGCACCGCTGGATTCGCGTGGGAGGATGGCAAACACAAACCTTTCGACTACTATCTGGGTAACGAGTTTTTGAACTTGCACGGCGAGAAATTCTCCACCAGCCGAAGGCACGTTATCTCCGGCACCATGCTGACCGAGCGTACCCCTGCCACGTCCGATGCCATACGCTATTACCTGGCGACGATCAGCCCGGACGACGAGGAGACCGACTTCAACATCGATGACTTCATTCGCACGGTCAACGACGAGCTGATCGAAGGGTTACAGGCGACTGTGGAGCGCGCGTTCGCCCGCTTGCCGGCCAAACGTCCCGAGCGGCCGCCAGAGGCGTTCGTCGCCGCATTCCGTGCCGCCATGGTCGACATGCGCGCGCGCTTCGAGCTCTCGTCATTCCGGCTCCACAAGGTGCCACCTCTCGTCGGCAACTGGATGCGCATCGTGAAAGAGGTCACGGAAGCTGCCGAGGAGGCGGGCCGCGCCGAGATCGATGCCGAGGCCGGGCGGTGCGAAGAGACGGCGTATTGGTATTTGAAAGCTCTTTGTGTTATCGCCTACCCGCTCATGCCGGGCTTCTTTGCCCAGCTATGGACCCGGCTAGGCGCGAGCGGTACCCCGAGTCTCGAATCATTTGATGTCTCAACCGAGCCCGTGCCCGGTCCCTTACAACCCATCGCCACACCGCTCTCGCGGGCAGATCTGAAATCCTGTCTCCCCGTCGGGCTGCTCGAAACACTCGCTTGAACTCGATAGCAACAACCATGTTTGAGACAATTACCGAGCCGTTATATCTCGAGGGAACCAAAGTCAAAATCAGATCTTCGTCTATCGACGACGCCGCCGAGCTCTACGAGGTTGGCAAAGAAGAGAAGATCTGGACATACATGGTCCGAGGACCGCTAACCTCGGAACAGGATGCCAGAGAGTTTCTGGATACGTTCATCGCGTTGCGGGCAATAGGTCAATGGATACCCTTTGCGGTCTTGTCGCGGAGAACCGACAAGATGATTGGATTTACTTGTTATCTGGACATCCAACCAGACAACGAGAGCCTGGAGATCGGCTATACGTTTTTGCATCCCGACTACTGGAGTACGGGATCGGCCCTTGAGTGCCAGCTCTTGCTGGCCCAGCATGCCGTCGAGAATTTGGGCGCTGGCCGCGTAGTTCTCAAGACTGACGGTCGCAATCGCCGAGTCCAGCGTTCGCTGGAGCATTTTGGTATCACCAAAGAGGGTGTGCTCCGCAAACACATGAGGGTTCGGGACGGCTTCCTCCGCGACACCGTCATGTATTCGTTGCTCAGAGACGAGTGGCCCGAGATCAAGAAACGCGCAGCGGTCCTGCTCAAACTCTTCTGATCGGGGTTTTCCTCATATCCGCATGCAGCGGCTG
>JAKSDA010000036.1 GCA_022360315.1 Pseudomonadota bacterium | reverse complement strand
CCGCGCAGGGTCCTGCCGACACTCGCGATGTCGCGCCAGCAGGTGTTGCCTTCCCCTAATCGCCACTGGGTCGGCACCCCGAAGTGTTTCAATCCTTTCGCGGCTCAATACCTGACCTACGCCTCCCCCTGTCAACGCTCCACGTACGTGGTTACCCACGCCCGCGCATGACTCGGGGACGTCGTGGTTCGCTACTCCTTCAACGGTTTGGACTTTCACCATAGACACCTTGCCGGTTTTGACCGGCGCACGGCGATACACATTGACAACAATTCGAGTGGTGAGAAGGTGCTGCCATCTCGGCTGGTTACGCGAGCCGCGACGCAGCCGAGAAGGTTCAGGAGGAACAAGAAGCGGGCAAAACGCTCACACTAATTAATGCTCATGTTGATGCCCGCTGGGCAATGCCACGACCGTTAGCCTCGTTGGCGTTGCCTTCCGCGTCGGATCAGGCCGAGTCTTTCCTTCGGCGAAGGGTTCGAGGAACGGTACTTCCTCGAAGCTCTATTCGAGATTCCAGGAGTGAGTCTTCTGGATCTGACCCAGGGTGGTTTGCAGCTCATCGGCATCGAAGGAGTGGAGTCGAGCATTGTGCTCGGGAGTGAGCGCTATATTGAGTGTTTGGCATAGAACGCGTATGGCCTGGCGGAGCCCATCGGATTTGCCTCGGTTGTAGCCGTCGGATGCGCCCTGGTCGTAGCCCTGATTGTAAATATCGGCTTTCAATTCAAGCGCGACCGGATTCTCCTTGTCGAGGAGAGCCCTAGCCACCGCGTTATCGGCTTCGATCGCCTCAGTGAGAGCGCGGACTTTCAGCGGCCTGCGCAAGCAAGGGTCTTCGATGTACGAGTCGTCGGCCAGGCTGAGCCAGCAGTCGTCTTTGGCAGACCATTCCTTTACCGGGCCTGCTGTCACTCGTCCTTTCCGAGCACTACTGCCACCGTGCTGGGCTTGTACGTAGATGGCGAATACCCGACGCACTCCGCGCTCGATCAAATAACGGGCACGTTTTTTCAGACTGACTTCGCTCTGTTTGTGTTTGACCTCGAAGGATAGCTCCTCGAGATACCGGTGGCCGTCGGCGTCCGTGCCTTGTTTGCGAATACACGCATCGGTGGCAAAGTCGTTGTGTTCCGATACTCGAGTGAGTAATTCGGTGGAACCGACATAGCCATCTGCCACATGGGCACGCAGCGAATAGGCGATATCGAATTGGCGGTCGGCGTGAGGCGGCTCCGAAGGCGCCACCTGGATCACCTGACCATCGAGCATTTCCTGATACGTTTCTGGTTCGACCGAATGCTCGTCTGGCGCTGGAAAATCCACCTTGCATAGATCGGATTTTCCCCCGGGTAAGCCAACCCGAGCCGAGCTTCTCACACCGGGCGCGAGATACATGGGGCGAGAGTGAGTACGACTGCTCATAACCGAATAGAAAGATAGCACAAAATGAGACTGCGGCAGGCGTCCACAGATGGCCTTGTTGCGCGTTGGGTGGGGGCTCATTATACGGCTGGACATGTCGACGACTGAAACGGGCCCGCCGCGGCGGTAGAGGCGACACGCTGCGGTATCGTAGCTCTCGGAGCCCTCGGTGATGCACAGGTCGACCTCGCCCAAGAACTCGCTGTGATCGGTCACCGCAGCGAAGTCGAGCGGGCGATCGAGCTGGATGGTCACCGTGCCTTTCCCCTCGTCGTTGAGAGGCGCGATGGCCATGGGCTCCCCGCGGGCAAACTTGTACGCGGCTTCCGGGTCGTTGCGGGTGTCCCACGCATAGGCGTCGAACGAGTACGAGGTATGCACGTGCAGATCGCCAAAGTATGCGTTCCGCTCGAGGTTGACTTTCGCATTCAGAGGTATCGCTGGCGGTGAGGGCCGCGGTCTGGCCGGCTTCGCCCGCGACCGGCGCTTGTGTTTTGGCGCCACAGGCGGTGAGTGTGCACGCCAGCAGGCACGCGCTCCTGAAGCTCGGGCCGGCCGGGCTCGGGCGCCAGCCCGCCTGAGCCCGATGGCTCGCTCTAAAGTCTCGTAGGTTCATTGTTCTATCTCTTTGCTTTGATGGTTTAGGCAAACGCCGCGATCCCCATGACCGCGGCCACTCGTTCCAGGACCCACAACCCGCCCACGATGCCCATGGCGTACGCTGGCGCCATGCGCCAGCCGCGGCCACTGGCCAGCCCCCACCAGCGCAAAAGGTCGAGCGCCAGCAAGATCACGGCCACGAACAAAAGCTGTCCGAGTTCGACGCCGACGTTGAACGCGGCCAGGCTGAGCGGGATGGCGCCCTCGGGCACGCCCAGCTCAGACAACGCGCCAGCAAAGCCAAAGCCGTGCAAGAGGCCGAAGCCAGCCGCGATGAGCCATGGCCGCTTGCTGGCCAGCGACGACGAGCCCCGGCCGCGCGCGACCTCGCGCTCGGACTGGCGCGCCTCCACCAACACCAGGTGCTGGCCGTAGCGCGACGCGATCGGGCCAGCCCATGTCCCGGTGGGGATATCGGCCAGCGCGTCGGCAAAGCCGGCGCCCATGAGGTGGTCGAGGTCGGACGGAGACCGCCAGCCCAGGCGGTGGCCCATGGGCAGAGTGGTGCCCAGGGTCTTTGGGTCGGCCCCGGCCGCAAGCGCGTTGCGCGCGGCCTGGATGCGGGAATCGTCGGCCGCGTTGGTGTCGAAGTAGATGTGGTCCACGCGCAGCTGCGGGGGCCGCCGGTACATCTGCGCGTGCGCGAGCAGATGATCGGACAGCTCGTCCTCGGGAGTTCGTCGGCCGTGGCCAGAGCCTCGGCCATGAAATAGACCTTTTGCAGCACGCGTCGGCGCACGATCGGATCACCGCTGTGCAAACCCAGCGACTGCCCGTAGCGCACCAGCGCCTCTTCCTCGGCGTGGCGCAGCACAATGGCCTCGAGCTACTCGCCGCTGGGCGCGCGGCCCACTCGCTTGCGATGCTGCTCGATCAGCGACTCTATATGTTGGGCGCCGATGACGATTTCGCTGTCGGCGTCGGCGCCATTGGCCCGCCAGCTATCGACGGCGAACAGGACCAGGGCAACCGCAAAAAAGTAGATCAGTGGTTCGCGTGTCCATCGACGCGCTATGTGCAAAAACTGTGGCATGAAATCACTCCATGGTGGATGTGCCGATCGCCGCCGCAAGCGGGATTGCCCCTCAGGTCTACGAGGCTGCATCCTGATGACATCTTGCACCCCGGTTTACGGGCCCTCGGCGGCTAGATCGATGCTTGTCGGACTCGATCCCTACGAGCCCTTCAAAATGCCAGACGCGGCTTGGATTCCAGACTTTCGGGATGGTCGTGACGATAGAGTGTCGGGTAGATTGTTGCGGGGCGGTGGGATGCAGCCCTGGCAATCTCCGCAAACTCCTCTTCCAGCGCGCAGCTGGCGATAAATGGAATGACGGTAATTGCTGAGATCGTACTTTTTTTACGTCATGGTGGTTCCTTGGTTTGCAGTGACTAACCTCGTCCTGTGACCAGGTAGTGCGAGCTCCGCGGAATCTCTTCCTGAAAGAATCATTTTTTTCAGGGGCCCATAGTCGCCCCGGGCAGGGCTGCTATCTCACTGATGTCGAATGGCTTTTGCCAGCCAAACGCCATGCTTACTGAGCAGTTCATCCAGCCCAGCTCCAAACTTGGCACTACGAGGCTGTGGAACACCACCACGCTGGCCAGCGAGCTTGAGGTCTACTCGCTTTCTTCGCGACGAATTCTGACCCGGCCAAAGTCGGCGTGATCATGGCCGCGCTGCGGCACCGCCAGTACAACTGCCCGTGGGCATGGCTGTGATCCACTCGCGTATCAATGCCACACCATCTTCGTCTTCGAGCTGGCGACCCACTTCCGGCATGCGTTCGTCAGGCTCGTCCGACTCGAGTCGGTAGATCAAGATCGAGTCGCCGGGCTTGCCCGGGACAATGTTGTATTGTCGTCCACCCGATCCTCCACCTGCCGCCACCGGTGGCTTGCAATGTCCCAATTCATAGAGATTGCTCTGATCGAACGAGAGATCGAGACCCGATGTGCGCGCGGCGCCGCGCGGGTTGTGACAGTGGGCGCAGTTGATGTCGAGCCAGGTCCGGGCGCGCTCGTCGAGGCTGCCAGTCGCGGGGTCATTCCATACTGGCGCGCGCGGCACCTGGGCCGGATCGGCGGGTAATCCGGTCAGATAACCGCTCTGGGCCAGATGCTTCAACTGGTTTTCGGTACCACTGGCATAAGCGAAGTCGCTATTGAGGTAACGCGCCTTGGGGCCGAGTGGAGCAATTTCGTCATCGCTCTCTTCATGACAGTTCTTGCACTGGTTTTCGTTGGGGACCGAGTAGTTGATCTGCCGGTCAGTACCGTCTGTGTGAATCCACTGCGAGGGAATCCGATCCCCCGCTACCTTGCGTATCGCCTCGGTCTGGTCCTGGTTCCAGACATAGGTCGCCACGGCCCAGCCCGATGATGTGAGATACAAAAGACGGGTCTCAAGCAGGGTTTGACCGCGTTCGGGATTCCTCATATCGCGGGGATACGCAAACGTCTTGATCAGGACTGAACCAGTCGGAAAGGCGAAGGCATCGCGAGCGCGATAGGCCATCGCAGTGCCTTCGGGCAACCACAGGAAACGATACTTGTAAGTATAGTCAGCATACAAGGCCGTGGTCACGTCGTAGGGCACGACTCGATCGTTGGGCACCTGATCGACCATATCCCCGACAAAAAAGCGATAACTCGACAGCTTGTCGCAAAGCTCGGCATCGGCGTCGAACGCAACACCCGAACCCGCCGGCACAGCGCAGCTGACGATAGCCGCGTCGGCCCGGGATTGCGGCTCGTCGTCGCCACCACAGGCCGAGCAAGACAGTGCCACCACTGCGATCGATACGCGGTATTTCTGTTGCCAGGTCATGGTATCCCGGGAATCGTAACCGCCGGCAGGCTGGGGTGCTCGCAGTCGTGGGGCGACAGATCGGTGGATACCATCGCATGGTTGTTGGCGAAGTCGAGGTTGGCAAAGCTGGCGCTGCCATTGTTGCGCACACAGAGATTGTAGGCCGCCTGAAAACGGCGCGGATCGCTGCTGTCGGCCTTGTCCGGGTTGACCATGCCAAAGAACACGATGCTCGGCACCTCCACCGGCTCGGGCAGGATCGTGCGCAGGGCCTCGACCACGGCAGAACCGAGGACCCTGGTCTTGTCGTAATCATCACCGCCCGGGCCGAAAGTATTGTCGTGTACGTAGATGGTATCCGTATAGGGATCAAACGATGGGTCGTCGTAATCGAATCCAGTGGCCAGATAACTCACTATGCTCATGTTGGATGTCTTGTTGTCACGCATCTGGTTGTCGAAAACCTCGACCTCGTGCGCGGACAGCAGCAACAACCCGGTGCCGCGCGGCAGTTGCGCCACAACGCCCGAGGGGGCGAAGTTATCGGTGTTGTTGCCGTAAATCTCGTTGTTGAACACGCGCGTGCGGGACCCGTTGGGCATCGGCAAACCGGGCACATTCGCAACCAGCAGTCCGCCGGTGTTGTCAGTCGCGATGTTTTCGTACACATCGGCATTGTAGGATGCCTCGATCTCGATGCCAGCCACGTTCAACTCGGCGCGATTCCTGCGCACAATGATGGTGTTGGATTGGCCGACATAGATGCCAGCGTCGGATGCCCCTCTGACCACCGAGTCCTCGACGAGCACATTGCGACTCTGAACCGGATACAGTCCGTAGGCGCCGTTGTCCTTACTGGGCGGGCCAGACCATTCAACGCGCACGCGGCGGATGAAAACCCCGGTTGTGCCCTCGGTTTTTATACCATCGCCAGCCGGATCCTCGATGGCAATATCCTCGATGGTGAAGTCGTCGGCAGTTACCAGAAATGCCTGCGCACCCTCGGTTTGGTCCGCGAACGACAAGATCGTCTCGTCCATACCCTCACCGCGGACCGTGACACCGTCCACGTCGAGGGACAGATCGCGGTCGAACTGATGAGTACCGGCGAGAAACACGATGCCATCCCCGGTTTTGGCCTCGATCAGAGCGGTCTGAGCTCGGGTCTGGATGTCTGGCCCGGGCTCGAGCTCGATACAGGTACCGGTGATGCCATCACAGGGATCGGAGCTGTCGCCACACGCGGCGGACAAAGACAGCACTAACGACATGACTGATATGACAATGATGCGATGCATGGTTTCCTCCTCGGAGCCCTGAATCTGCAACGATATGTCGTTTTGGTCAACACCAATTGCGCCTGTAGCGATGCCAGCTCCGCGTTCACCGCCGACTGGACGCCATCGATACTGGGCTACTTTTACAGCTCGCCAACTACCGATATTACCGTCAGCTTGTCAATTTTGCTGGCGCGACGGTGCCCGCGGTTGCGGTACCCGGATTTCTTGGCCCGCAATCGTCACCGAATAGACTCTGTCGGGCCTTCAGTTGTTGTCTCGCCGGGCATATGCTCGGTTCAACATGGAACTCTATCCCTTGATTGCGGGATGTTCCCACCCCCGTGAGCGACACGGCCAGTTTACCAGCACAGGCCGGGCGGCAGGGATATCGCGGCTACCGCGGGTCAGCACAGTGCTGATACTGATGCTGGCCGTCGGTGGATGCAAGAGAACGCTCGAAACCGGGGCGCAATCGACCAATGCTCCGACCAACAACCAGCTGCCTGGACGTTTCACCAGCTGCCGTGATTTTTTGGTCGTGCAGGTCCGGTATCCCGACGCTGCGCCCACCGAAGTCGATACCGATGTGGTCCGGAAACTGGAGGAGGTCTTTCTGAAAATTCCAGGGGTACGCGCCGTGCATGGAATCGCTCGCGAATCGCAGGCAATGCTCGTGCTCGAACCGCGAGATCTCGCCAACGCCGAGCGATCGCGGATCGAGCAGTTGATCGATCAGGTGCTCGACACCCTCGATCTGCCCAATCCGGACTCGGTCCGCAAACAAGTCATCAGAGTCATCCAACGCGAAAAACTCCCCACTCCGGATGTAGCTCGGATCTTGGCTGGGTTGGAGACGCTGGATTTGCACGATCTGAAAAGCCAGGTACGACGCGCGATGAATCGCATCTCCTCGTTGCCCAATGACTCCGAGCCGTTGATCGCTGTGCAACCGGGCCGGGATCGATTCGTCGTGGTCGCCGCGTTCGGCCAGATCGAGCCTTTTGCGCTGCGCGAATGGGCACACACACTGCGCGATAGGCTGCAAATGCAGCCGACTGTGCAACGTGTCGAGCTGATCGGCGACATGCGCAGAGAAATGACCATTCGCGTCGATCCGGCGATGCTGCAAAAACACCGACTTCGCGCTGCCGATCTGGCCAATACGCTTGCCAATATGCTGGCGCCATCGTCGATGACCCAGCCGCAAAGAGCAGATATGCTCGATGTTGGCCAGTTGGGACGAATCGAACTGGCCAAAGGCACCGATCGGCCGCTATACCTCTCCGATGTCGCTCACATCGAGCTGACCACCGCCAAGCGAACTACAGTTCGCGTCGGCCGCGACCGGGCGATCCTCCTCGTGGTCCGGGCTGCGCCGGATCTCCCCGACCGCGAGCTGTTTGCCAATGTGTCCAGGCTCTCTCGACAAGTCGCGCCCCCACAGGTCGAGCTCTTCACTTCTCGGCCGATATCCGTGTCGCATTGTCATTTCAGGTCGCCGAAGGTATCAGGCCCCATCGCCATCCTCGAGGTGAGCGGAGACACCACCGACATTGCCCGGGCCATCCCTGCTCCCACGGCCAGCCAGCCACCCATCCTGGTCCTGCAAGGAGCCAGTTTACTCGCCGCTCGCGCGCATGAGGTCGACACCGCGCAGATCATCAGTTTTCCTCCACACCCAAGAAAGGCGTCTCAGCTCGTTCGATCGTGGCAAGAAACACTGGCAATGCGTCCTGGCGTCTCTACCGCCGTGGTAGAGCCGAGCACCGGCCTGGTCACGGTCGCCATCGAGCACCGCGATCGGGCCGTCCTGGACCGCGCTGCGACCCAGCTGGAAAGCGCGGTCAGAAAACACCGGGAAGTCCTCTCCGTGCGTCGAACCGCCGGTAGCGTAGACCGACGTATGAATATGCAGATCCGTGACCAGGCACTCGCCTCTGGCGTTACTGCAACCGATGTGGCTCGCTTTATGAAACTCGCGTTATATGGTCAGGTGATTGCTCGGTTTTGGGACGGCCGCGACAAAATTCCAGTCAAGGTGCGGATCGGTGATGCAGGGGACGGTGAAATACACGAGTTATTTGCACAGATACGCTATTTGCAACTCATGACACCAAACGGTCGTTTTGTCCCCCTCACCCAATTCATCGATGTACGAATACAATGGTCCGCTTCAGAATTATACCGGTACAATGGCCGCAACCGACTTGTGGTCCACATCCAGAGCACATCGGATAAAGCCCGGCGGGCAGTGGACGCGGCACTGCAATCCAGGCTCCTCCCCGATCTCCGCGCAACCGTGCCAGGACTCACCGCGACGGTCCACAATTGACAACAACCCCAGCGATTATCGGTCGCGAGGCGCAAGGCGGCGAGCAAGACAGCGGGCCTGGCAGTGGAAGATTTCGAGCTGGCTCTACGGTCGAGCCTCTCGTACTTTCTACAAATGCATATTCAGTGCAATTGACATCTGATTGACTTTTTTGCTATCTAATCGCCTCACGCGTTTTGCAAAGCGATACATGATTTTTATATCAGAACTTTGCGGTAATAAGCATAACTATTTTTACAGGAATTAAAACCGTATGAGAATCCGAACAATGTCGACCCAACTCTTCTGTATTACATCGCTCATCACGTTAGCTCTCGCCTGTGTCGAGCCGCTCGATGCAGATACGGTGCCACAGGACGATACCAATGTGACGACGCAACCCATCATCAACGGCGTGTCGGCCGGCGCCATGGCCAAGTCGGTCCAGGGGGTCATGTTGCGGCAGAGCGGCTCGTCATTGGGTGGCTACTGCGGCAGTGTCTATCTGGGTACCAACGCCCAGGGACAGGCCTGGGCAGCGACCGCCGCTCACTGCGTCGACGCCCTGCAGTCCAGTCACCGGTTCGGATTCGGTGGCCTGAATATCTCCGCGTACAACACGAGCAACACCGTTGGATGGACCCAGATCGTTTCCCATCCCGGCTGGGACTCGAGCGCATTGGTTAACGACATTGCCGTTGTCCGTCTGGACGCCGCACCACAGAATGCATCGCCGATAGCACTGGCCAACAACGGTACAGACGCCAGCGCTGGCGAGACTGTAATGATCAGCGGCTATGGTTTTGATACCCAGCCAGCGTGGTGGTGCTATCTCTTTGGCATTGGCTGTCCTCCGACGCCAGACGAGCTGCTCGAGGCCGATACCACGGTGTTGAGTACCGCAGAATGCCGGCAGACATTTAACGGCGTGCTCGACACCCATATCTGCGTCGAAGACACACCGGGCGGACAGGGGGCCTGCAATGGCGACAGCGGCGGCCCGATGTTCCGCACAAACGGCACCGTCATCGGCCTCACCAGCTATGGTGTGGGCGGATGCTCTCCGCAAAATCCGTCGGTCTACACCCGCATCTCGGCGTTCCGTCAGTGGATCGCCGACACGACCGGTATCTGATCGTCGTCGCGGTGCGGATAGCACGTACTCGCAGCTACCGGCGGTACTTGCAAAGCAGTCGGTGTGAATGGATGTCGCGGTGGATCATCCGGACCAGTCACTTGGGCGGAGGCGGCGGAGCGTCGAGCTCTTCCCAGGGGACCGAAACGCCGAGGTACTCACCCCACTCGAATCCCTGGTCGTAGATGATGCGAAGCTGGTCGGGGCTGAGAATCTGCGCGATGCGATTTTCGGTACCTTGCAAGACTGCCCCCATACCGCCGGCGAAGCCGAGCAGTCCTGACCAGTTGCGCGAATACGGCGTGAGTTCGCCCGACTCGACGGCAGAATTGGCCAGCTCGATGACTTCGTTGTAGGCATCCTCGAGGGCAGTGTCGAGCTGGGCGCGCTGCTCCTCGCTGATGTGGGCAAATTTTTCGGCCGCACTGCGCGCTTCGGCCAGGCGTTTTCTGGGCCCGGCGAGCATGGACTTGACCAACGGGGCCATTCGCTCCCGGTACTCGACCTCGCTCTCGCCGTCCAGCCGGCCAAAGATGGCTGTAATCTCGGCCTGCCGGCGAGTGCGGCGCTCCTGCCGGGTTTCTTTTTTCGGCTCCTCGGCAACCGCGGGGCGGGCAGCCCGATCGGCGCCGAAAAGCCATTGGGAAATCGGACGCCGGGGCGTCGCTGCCCGGCTCTCGGCTTGTGCCCGATCGACCTGGTCAGCCGAGCCGGCACCGGCGGCAGTCGCCGCAAGGCTGGCACTGCCTCGCGCGGCGAGCTGCTCACGCAAATCGTGATTGTCGCGATAGAGCCATCCACAAGCGATCAACGCGACCACAAGCCAGCCGGTAAGCACGATGGTAAAGCGGCTCATGATAGAAACCGTAGAACAGCGCCGCACCCTGTCAACGATTCATCGATCACCATCGAGAACCGAAGTTGCGTGGACTGGTTGCGTCTGAACGTACGATCGCATCCGAGCGCCGAGCTCGACAAACCCCGGTACGGCCGCGTCGCTGTCTCCGCCTATACCGTAGTACCGTTTCGGACCACCCCACGGATTCTTGCTCAGCTCGAGGCAGAGATCGAATGGCGGCAGATCGTCGCACGTCGTCACTCGGTACTTGAACCTCTTCTTGCTCTCGGTCTGCGGAAACAACGTGCGAACCTTGTCGCCCTGGCGCCGGTACTCGAAGATCTCGAACTCGCCATGGTAGGACGACGACTTTTGAAACGCGCCATACGGTACGTCGGCGAGCATCATGAACACGTGCACATGATCGGTGGGCCCTGCGGGCTTGGAGTCGACCCACACGCGATCGAAGATGAGCGCCGGATCCTCTGCTGCCACGCCGTCCAGACTTGACTCGCCGTCGCGGTCGAGATACTGCCATCCCGCATAGACCAGTACTGCGATTGAGATGAAAATCAGCCAGCGTTTCACGATCGTCTCCGTTATCCAGGTTGTCCCTTCACCCGGCACTTCAAAAAAAGCGCCTCGAGGGCTGGAAATTTTGCTCCGCTTGTCGCAAAGCTACCAGCCCTGAAGAAAGCTCATCCCAGCTACACCAATCGTGGGAGTAGCACCTACCCTCCCGGGGATCCCACATCGAATAGAAACATTATTATTTCGAGATACTTGGCAAAACGTGCCTGAAATCTCTTGAGATTTCAGAGTTTTCATGAATCTTTGAAATATCTAAATGAATCGAACGAGGTTGCAGGAGAGAGAAGCATGTTGTTACCAGCTCCGGCATCCAGTCCTGGCTCGGCCAGCCTGATCCAACAGTTGGGAGATCTCTGTCGAAGTCGCGGGTTACCCGATCTGGCCGACCGGCTGAGATCACTTCATCACTGGGTCGAAGGTGATCTCGATGATTTCGAGACCGAACTGGCGACAGTGCGCAGAGGTGTGCGAGCCGTTCAGCGAGCAGCGCACCACCTGCTCGACCTGGGCGGCAAGCATTTGCGGCCCATGTGTGTAGCCCTGGCCGCCAAACTGGGCGCGGGGTTTGACGAAGCGGCACGGCATCTCGCTGTGGCTGTCGAACTCGTGCACAGTGCCACGTTGCTGCACGACGACGTCGTCGATCTCGGCGATACCCGGCGCGGTACCGGTACCGCGCGCACGGTATACGGCAACGCTGCATCGGTCTTTGCCGGCGATTGGCTTCTGGTCGAGGCGCTGCGCCGAGTTCGCCGCGCCCGGGTGCCGGGACTACTGGACTACATGTTGACCATCATCGAGGAGATGATTCTGGCCGAATCGCTGCAACTCGAGCGGCGCGGCGACCTGCGCGCCGATGCGGATGAATACTTCCGCATCGTGGAGGGCAAGACCGCGGCGCTGTTTTGCTGGGCCATGGTGGCCGGCGCTCGAGCGGGCAAACTCGACGACAGCGAGTGTGAGGTCCTGGAGCAGTACGGGCTGCACCTCGGCGTCGCGTTTCAGGCGGTCGATGACTGTCTCGACTTTGGCGGCGACGCACGGGTCACCGGCAAGGCCCTGCTCACCGATCTGCGCGAGGGCAAAAGCACGTATCCGCTGATCCTGGCCATGCAGCGCGATGAATCCCTCGCACCTCTGCTTCAGCAAGCCCTCGCCGACAGCACCGGCGGCGAGTGTCCATTGCCCGAAACCGTGGAGAGAAAGGTGGTCGCCGCGGTCGAGCGCACCGGGGCGCTCGACGATAGTCGCAAGCTGGCCGCCGAGCACGTGGCCCGGGCGATCACCTGCCTGGACCCACTGACCGACGGACCGGGCAAAACCGCACTCATCACCGTTGCCGAGGCGACCGCCTACCGCCAGGGATAACCAAAAGCCAAGCGACCGAATCGAGGTGATTTATGCCCAATCGACCAGAGATCTCGAGCCGCATCGCCGGCTTTTATCGAAAATCCCTCGGCCAGCGCCGGGCCCATATCGACGAGAGCGGACGACTGTCGGCCGAGTCGCGCACCTGGCTGGCCCAAGGCGGCGGTCTCGCGACCAGTATTGCCGATTGCATGAGCGAAAACGTCGTCGCCACAACTGGGTTACCGCTCGGGATT
>JAKSDA010000452.1 GCA_022360315.1 Pseudomonadota bacterium | reverse complement strand
GAGGCCGGCGAGTGCCATGAACTCGGCCAGCCCAATGTCCCCCTCGGCAGTGGCTTGACGGTACTGGGCGTCGAATATCATGGCCGCCTGCTCGGCGGTCTCGTCATTGCTGGTCAGCGCGTCGGCCAGGCCACCCGACAGCTCGAGTCGCTCCTTGTGGCGATGCGACATGATGGCGGCAGCCATGGAGCGACCTTCTGGGCTCAGTATTTCCTCCGCCGAGGGCACGCCGAGCAAGCGCTCCATGGACTTGTCGAGCTCCTCGTCATCGAGCTCACCCTCCATACGCTCACGCAACGAGCGATAGGTCTCCAGAGCATGAACCTGTCGCTCGTCGAGCTCGTCCGGGTTCCTCCCTTCGTTGTGCAGGAAATAGCCCAGCCGATACGCGCGACGTTCTTCGTCGGCCATCCGGTCGAGCGCATCATTGAGCATCTCTTCGTGGGTACCGTCTCCCCATCCGCCCATGGACACGTCGAAAGCGCGATCAGCAGGCAACCGGCCAGTGACGAAAACATCGTCGAGGAGCTGCTTCTCATCACGATTGAGCCCGCCACCAACCATCAGCCTGCAGTAGATGTCGGGCACCTCGGATCGCATGCGCTGGCGATCTTCCGAACTCATGCGCACGACGATGCGAAAAATGCGCGCTTCGTCGGTGTCAAACCCTTCATAGGCGTCTTCGAGTTCGCGAATGGCGATGCGATAGCTGTCGCCCGATGCGTAGTCATCGACCTCGGCGAGCTCTGCTTGGTTCAAATACGCCCACACGTGGTCGAGGTCGGGATCCTGCCGAAGCCGACTGCGCATGTCCGCGTTGGCCTGCGCCTGCAGCTGGCGTAGCTCAGCTGGCGTTAAATCCGATACCGTCCGCCCCTCGGGAACGGCTATCGGGGCGCGCAGATCCCGAAACGCGTGATTGATGGCCTCCTCGTCGTCATTGATGATACCGACGGCATCGAGGATCTGTTGTTTGGCGACGTCATAGGGAGTGACTCCCATCGACTCGCCGTACGTGGCAAATTCATCATTGCCAATGTCACCATGTAGCCGGCCAAGAAAGCTCGTCTCGTCGAGCGCACCTTCTTCACCGCGATCTGTGCGGAGGAGAGTTTCCCGCACTCCACCGAGCTCCTGCTGCCTGGCCAGCAGCTCGGCGCGCTGCTGTGCCGTGAGCTCGCGTCCATCCGGCGCTTGCCCGGTCTCGAGAGTGTGGGCAATCTGGTCCTCCTCGCGGGCAAGCGCTCCAGCACGCTCGACGGCCTTGGCTACACCTTCGTCGTCGGTACCCAGGCCGGTCGTGGCCAGCTCCATACGCACGTCGAGGGCCTGTGCTTCGGTGATCACTTGGCCCTGGTCACCGATACACATGCGACGCAGACTCGTTTGCTCGGCGTCATTCAAGAATGACAGCAGAGAGCCACGATTCTGCCATAGTTCGCGCCGCTGGCCCGGCGACAGATCGAGAACCGCATTGTATACCGAGCTCTCGTCATCATTGAGCCAGCCACGAGCGTTGCGAATGCGCCAGACCACGTGGTCCATGATGTCCCCGGGCCAAACCAACTTGCGAGCCTCATAGTGTTGGTCATCGTCGAGTTCGCTCAGTAACTCAGTGAGACGGGGCTCATCAGCAACCTGATTCAGCTCTGCCCGCGTGGCGGTGCGCAGGACTTGCATCATGCCGTCTTCGTTGTCGTCGAGCATGCCCAGGTTGGTCTCGAGCCGCTCGATCACCGACAGCGCTGGCCACAGGATGGCTAGCGCTTGGGCACTCTGGCTGGCATTGCAATAGGATCGGAAATCGTCTTCGAGTTCTCTGTCGTATCGGCTCAAATAGATCTGCCGAACCGCCTGCAGGGTGGCACGGCCGCGGCCGCGAATTTGGCCCAGCGCGCCTTCCTCGTCTTCGCTGAACATGCTGCCGTGAAACGCGTCGTAGATCGCCTCGGCTATGGCTTCGGGGCTATCGCTGGCACCACGCGGGTCTGTCGCTGCCTGGCGTTGACGGACAGTGCCATGAGCGCTCCTTAACGTGGGTCCCCCGACGATTCCCACCTGCTCGCCACGGGCTGCACGGGCTCCCATCTCGTCTGCTTGCCGTTCCAGAGACTCGTCGTCATTGATGGCTACGCCCTTGGCCTGGGTTGTTGCGCTCACGTGGCCTTGCACCTGCTGCACGACGTGGGTCAGCTCGTGTCCCAGCAGTTCTTGACCAGCCTGGCTGTGCGGGTCGTATTCTCCCAGGCCAAAGAAGATGTCCGTCCCTTGCGTGTAGGCTTTCGCGCCCATGGCCTGTGCCTGCGGTCCCTCGTGAACGCGAACAGCAGAGAAATCCCTGGCAAAGGCGCTCTCCATCTTCTCTTGCACGGCGGTGGGCAGCTTGCTGCCAGACCCACTCTCGGGCGATGCGACCTCCCCTTGCCTTACAGGGCGTTGTGGCCCCCGCTTGGCCTGGATGGGTCCATAGTATGGTGGAGCCGAGGTGCCGATTTCGTCCGGGCTGGCGCGCAACAGTGGACTCTGGTAGAGGTCGGGGCGCAATGCAACGTCGGTCCAGTCTTCGATAAGACCCGTTTGCTCGCTCTGTGGCAATTGCGGTGACGTCTCCCGCTCCCGTTGTACAACCTCGTCCGGCGACGACGTCGGAGCCGCCAGTTTGTCGGTCAACATGCGCTTTCCCTGTGCGACGACGTGCCGGGATACGGGCTTGGTCGTATCCGGCGTTGCGTTTTGGCGCTTGTCGTGGCGATGGCGCGTCATGTACAGCTCCTTGGCTGGCGCGGCTGATCTCGAAAGCAACTGCGAGAGCCGAGACCTTACCATGTATGATCGCCGCTAGAAGCCGAAACAGGCGGCAATGAGCCACTTCTCGAGCGCTGGCATGCGAGAAATCGTTTCCCTTGAGGTTCGCTACTTGCAGGTCCTCCGACCGCGCCAATTGTCTGGGCCGCGAGCTCCCGCCTCCCTACGGTGGAAGGGAGCCTGCGTCCACAACCGACTGGTGCCACGCTCGCTTCCTCGCCCCGCTCGGTTGCCAAACGAACGACGTGACAACGCACGGTCGTGGGTCTGCACTGGAGGTTGAACGTCGGTGACCACCAATGTGACCAACTGGCTGAATCCCCCGCTTGGAGCTCTTCGGCGCCCTTGAGGGCCACGCTCTCGAGAAACGATGATGTTGTACTTGCCGTCGAAGATGTGGAGGACAGCGCCCCATAGCAGTCATGAGCATTTTTCCGTTGGCAGATCTCCCTCGGGTCTTCGCAGTGGAAGTGCATTTCTTATGTAGCAATTATTTTCTGGCTTATTTACGAGGATGTCCATTTCGCATTTTTTATCTTTGTCAATTTTGATGGTAGCGCACCCTATCCCG
>JAKSDA010000085.1 GCA_022360315.1 Pseudomonadota bacterium | reverse complement strand
GCAAGCCCAAGAATGAAGCCAGCGCGGCTACCGTCCCGATCAGCAGCGATGCCGCCGCTCTCTTGCGCCACTGGCGCGCAGAGCAAGGCGAGCCATCGCGATGGGTCTTTCCCGGTGTCTACGGAAAAATCATTGCCTATTCATCCTATCCTGAAGTCTGCAAGATTCACCAGTCCGCAGAGCGAGCTGGCATCCACACACACGTCACCCCGCACGTTTTCCGCCACTCGTTCGGCACCTGGGTCTACGAACGCACGGGCGATCCAAAGATCGTCCAGTGCCTCATGCGCCACGCCTCATTTCAGACCTCGATGGGTTATGTCCACGACAGCCGCTTACTCGCTCCATTCGTCGACAAGCTCCCTTCACTGATCCCCCCGCCCTACGAGCCGTCTAGGTGACACATTGGTGGCATAGTAGCCATCTGAGCCATCGCTATTCCATTGAAATTACTTGATTTTTATCAACTAGGCGCCATTTGCCCGGATTATTTACTGCAGCGCGGTCGCAAGCGTGCAGGTCTTTTATCGACTCTGCGCCATCTCGTGAAGGCGCATCACCGCGTGCTGGGCGGTGAGGATCGAACCCTCTTGCCATCCCTGCAGGTAGCTGAGGTGCTCCCCGGCGAAAAAGATCCGGCCGTCTGGTTCGAGAAGGATCTGCGGCGGGGGAGCCGCGCTCCAGCTGCCCCGGGAGTAGGGCGTATTCAACCACGAGCGACTGATGCCGTTGGTCACCTCGGAACCGTAGCCGGGGTGGATGCGATTGCCCTGTTCTATGGCCATGGCGAGGCGGTCCTCGGGGCTCAGAGCGGCGAACTCGACCGCGCTTTGCCTGCCCCATATATAGGCACCGACGAGAATTCCGCGCTCCGAGTGAATCCCGCCCGACGGGTACCAGATCTGGGTAATGTCTTCGTCGGTCCACGAGATTCCGCCGTAGATGCCCAGGTCGACCTCCCAGAAGCGGCGGGATTCGAATGCGACCTTGGCCGCTCGTACCTGCGGTATTGCCGCAATCGCCTGCTGGTACTCGGGCGAGATGTCACTGTCGATGTCGCGCAGTAACCAGGGAGGAATGGTGACAAGAGCGTAGTCTCCTTGGACGGCCCTCTCAACTCCCGATGCGTCGATGTAGATGATGCGAACACCGTTCTGGACTTTTCGAATCTGGGTCACTTCCGCGCCGTACTCGATGATGTCGCCGATCCGCTCCACGAATGCCTTCGGAATCATGTCCATGCCTCCAACTGGCTGCAGCAGCGTGGGCGCCTGGTTTATGAAATGGTTGTAGTGGAGCTTGAACCGCCAAAAATCGGCATTGAGTAACTCGGTCATATCCAGGCGATCCTCGAGATCTCCCGGGGCCAGTCCGGGGTTCACCTGGTCCACATATCCGGCGCGGCTGGTTCCGGCGTAGAAATAGTCCTCGTCGAGGTCACCGAACTCGACCAGCATGTCCAGTAGTTTGGCCTTATCCTCTGTACTGACCTCATCGTCGAGGGCGCCCCGGTTGACCGCCTTGGCCAGGAGGGATGCGATGAAGCCTCGAGTATCGCTGTGAACGACCCGGCCGGGAATGGCGTTTCCGCCGCGGGCCGCGGCATGGCGCATCACGGCGGCACGATTGTCGTTGACAAAGACTTCGAGAGGAATGGCAAACTCCCTGCAATAGTCCAGAACTGCGCGGTGGTGATGAGGTATGCGTGCAGGTCCAGTGTTGAAGTACAACTGAGGGTCATCCGAGAACGTACAACGCTGAGTGCTTGCCATTTCGTCCACGACATCGCCGGCACGAATCGTTTCATTGCGGCCGCCGGCGCGCATACGGGCTTCCAGAACCGCGCACGAATATCCCGCTTCACCGAGCTGGTAGGCTGCGGTCAGGCCGGCAACGCCCGCGCCCAGGATGATGACCTCGCTACCGTCCCCGCTCCCCGGTGCCGGCAGGTCACCCTCGCAACCGCTGCTCGTCGCCAGCAGCCCCAGGGCGCTCATACAGCGGTACATGGCCGAACCGCCGCCAGCATAGCCGACTCGTGCCAGTAATTGGCGTCTGGTAATCGCACGGGAATTTCTGGTCACGGTTTTCTCCTTGCAACAAACCGGGCCCATTTTCGCCGCTCTTGCAAGGACGCGCCGGATCTATTTGCCAACACCAGCGAACAGCCGGCCGCTCCGTGACAACTCCGCTTGGCATTTAAACGCCGGAACGTCCGGTCGTCGCGAAACTGTCGAGCTCATTGCCCGGCCGGGCTCGGTGTGCGCTCGACCCAGGCCGGCAGGCCGGCGCGGAGTTTGCCTTGCAGGTGGTCGGGAGCGTCGAGCTTGGCCTCGACAAAGACCATTCGCGCAGCCGGGTCGAGTTCGGGCGAAATATGGCGAATCTGGGCAGGCAGAGATGCGCGCGGCGAATCCAGCTTCACAGTCACAAAATCGCCGACGCCAAGGTGAGCGGCACGGTCCGCCGGTACCGCAAATCGGACCCACAGAGAATCGGTGCGAATCACCCGTGCAATCGCAGCTCCAGCACTGACCAGGGCACCGGGATCGCGATAGCGCAGCGAGATCGTACCGGCAAATGGCGCGGCGATGACCGCTTCGGTCAGCTGGCGCTCGAGCTGCTCGATCCGGGCGCTTTGCTCGGCTACCTGGGCCAGGGCGTACTCCCTGGCCTTGTGGGTTTTTTGCAGGGCAAAACCCGCTTCTTCGAGGTGTTTTTGCGCGCCGATTCCGCGCGCAAAAAGCTCTTGTTCGATCTCGAGCGCGCGTTTGGCTTCGGCAATTTCGACCACGCGCTGGGCGAGCACAGCCCTGGCCGACCGTCTCTCGGCCAGGGCCATGGCCAGAGCTTCACGCATGGGCGTTTCGTCGAGTCGGGCCAGAACATCGCCCGCTGCCACACGATCGCCCGGGCGAACCCGGACTTCGAGCAGGGTGCCCGCGTGCCTGGACGCCACATCCACGGCTTCGAGTGCGGCGATCACCGCGACGTAGCGCTCGTCCTGAGTAGTTGGAACATCGTTGCTGATCAGCCGAGTCGGCACTCGGGTCGGAGCAGACCCGCCCGGTGCTGCAACTTCGCCGGCGCAGGCCAGGCCCAGCGCCACGACCCCTGCGACCAGTGCGATCCGCACCCCGCGCTGCCCGCTGCCACTACCCGTCACGGCTCCCCCTCGCGCTGCTGTCCCGAATCGCCTCGGTCGCGTTCACCCTGAGAATCGCCCGGGTGGGGCCGATCGCCAATCGCCTGCGCCGCGATGAGTTCGGCGTATACACCGCCGAGGGCCAGCAGCTGGTCGTGATTTCCGGTTTCCACGACCGCGCCGTCGTCCATTACCAGGATGATGTCTGCTCCCATGATGGTGCTCAACCGGTGGGCGATGACGATACGGGTACATCGCATCGATTCGAGATTGTGCGCGATGGCTTTTTCCGTGGCAGTGTCCAGCGAACTGGTCGCCTCGTCGAGCAACAAGACCGCCGGCCGGTGCACCAGGGCGCGGGCCAGGGCCAGACGTTGCCTCTGCCCGCCAGATAGCGATGCGCCGCCGTCCGATATGATGGTGTCGTAACCCATGGGCATGGCCCTGATATCATCGTCGATACAGGCCGCCTTGGCCGCCGCGACAATGTTGCCAAACGGCGCGGTGGGTTGGGTGAGTGCGATGTTCTCCCGGATCGACGAGCCAAACAGATACGGATGCTGCGGAACGATCCCACATTGTCGCCTGACCGTGCGCACATCGAGATTGGCCAGGTCGTGGCCGTCGTGCAGAATACGGCCCTCGGTGGGCTGATAGAGACCGATGAGCAGGTTGGCCAGGGTCGACTTGCCCACCCCCGACTTGCCCACGATGGCCACATTACTGCCCGGGCTTACCGTGAGCGTGACGTTTTTCACTACCATCGGCGAGTGTGGCGTATAGCGAAATGACACATTGTCGAGAGCGATCCGGCCGCGCAGCGCCGACGCGCGCGCGACCTTGGTCCGGTCTTGCTCGAGATCGGTATCGAGCACGTCGTCGATGCGCTCGATATAGCTGCCGAGCATCTGGAGCTGTAGAGCGCTTTCGACCAGTGTTGCCAGTGGGGCCAAAAAACCCGCTGCGAGCGCGTTGAGTGCCAGCATGGTGCCGAGGGTCAGCTGGCCGTCGAGGACCAGGATGGCGCCATAACTCAGGATGAGAAGAGGCGAGCCGGTTCTGAGCCAGCTCATTAGGGCGTCGATCAGCCCGCGCAATCGGCCCCGCTCGAGTGAGACGTTGAGCTCGTCGATGTAGAGATTCGACCAGTGCTCGACCGCGCGATACTCGGCGCCGGCAACTTTGAGGCTTTCGATCCCCGACAGAAGCTCGACGAGATAGCCGCGCGATCGGGCCTGCACCTCGAGATCGCGGGTCATGAGTTCACGGATCCGGCGCCGCGACAGCAAGAACACCGCGATCTGCAGCACGCCCAGGGCCAGGACGACGAGGCCCAGGGGCGGACTCAAGAGCAGCATGAAGAGCAGATAGAGGAGTACCAGAGAGCCGTCGAGCAAGGTCGACAGAGTGTGCGAGGTGATGAGTTCGCGGACTGTGGTGTTGCTGTTGACCCGCATCATGAGATCGCCGGTCGAGCGCCGCTGAAAAAAACCGTAGGGCAGCCCGACCAGGTGATCGAGAAAACCCACAGTCATGCGGATATCGAGGTTGGTGCGCAGCTGGAGCAAAAGATGGGTTCGGATGAGTTCGGACAGGAACTGAAAGCCCAGCACCACGGCGAGACCGAGGCCGACCACCAGGAGCAAATGCCGATCGGCCCGCGGTACTACCTGGTCGACGATTAGGCCGGTGAGCACGGGAAGGGCCAGCGCGAACAGGCGCAAGAGCACCGAGGTGACCACGATGCGCGCGATCAGATGGCGCTGGACCAGAAGCTGGCGCAGATAACTCCACACATTGCTCTTGTGGCCGCGGGTCGCCTCGAACGTGTCGCTCGGCTCCAATTGCAGCGCCACGCCGGTAAATGCGCGCGAAAAATCGCTCATCGGCAAAAAACGCCGGCCAATGGCGGGATCGACGATGGCCACACCGTTCTGGCTCAATCGCTCGAACACCACGAAGTGATTGAACTCCCAGTGCAAGATCGTCGCTGGTGAGAGATGGCGGAGATCGGTCACCTCGAGGCGAATACCGCGGCCCCGCAAGCCGTACGACTCCGCTTCTCGCAGGATGGAGAGAGCGTCGGCCCCGTCGCGGCCGATTCCCATGGCGGCGCGCACCTCGTCGAGCTTGGCCTCGCGCCCGTGATAGCGCAGCACCATGGTCAGACAGGCGGCGCCACAGTCGGCTCGAGTGAGGCCCTGGACATAGGGCACGTGCCGCCGCCCGCGACGCCGCAAGAGCTTGCGCAGGGCCGACAGGCTTTCGGGTGGATCCGAACTGGCCGGACCCGAACTGGCCGTCGTTTTGGTCATGGAGTGTCTACCCTACCGTTTGCACCGCGACAGAGCCAACCGGTCACCGGCGAGGACGACCACATCAGCCCGCCCGATCGCTGCAAGCGGGCAGGTGATGAGAGCCCGACGTGGAAGGGACCGCCAGGGGTACGGCGGCCCCTTCCAGTGAGGCATCGCGCGGCGGAGGAGCAAACCGATGGCACAGGGCCACGGCGCGACCTCCACGGCAATCGATGGCAATGGGGCCACGGCGTAATTGCCGTGGAAACACTCTCTCAGTCCCTTCCCAATCCCGATCCAAAGACTCCTTCAATGAGGCCCACAGGGGGAATGATGGCGACGCCTCTCGAAGGGCAACATGTTTAGAACGTTGCGCAATTTAAAATAATCGAATCAAACTAATCGAAGAATACGCCGTAGCTTGCAACATTGCGATGATCTCGCACCTGGCTGGTCACTCTAATCGACGGCATGTCTGCCACGCGCCCGCGCGTGCGTATCTCGATGAAGTAGCCCTCACCTTCCTGGAGTTCGATTGTAAAAGCGTGCCCATATGATGGCTTCGGTCTATGGATAGGGAAGGAACATGTCAAGTCGTTACCAATTGGCGGCGCGCGGAAACGGTATCTGCCAGCCACGCCCAGTTGCCAATGGCGGGCCCTCTTGACGCTAAAAGCTCAATCGAAACAATGCGCCGCCGCCCGGGCGTTGGCCGACGGAAATGGCTCCGCCGTGGGCCAGCATGACCTGGCGGGCCAGACTCAAGCCGATGCCCGAGCCATTGCGCTTGGTGGTGAAAAACGGCACGAAGATCTCGTCGCTCAGGTCCGGGTGGATACCTGCCCCGTTGTCCGCCACCTCGATGATCGCCCTGCCCCGCCGGGACATGCGTGCACTGAGCCAGATATGTGGCTTCTCACTGCCGCCCACCGCGTCCGCTGCATTGCGCAACAGGTTGATCAAAGCCTGGTCGAGTAACTCGGGATCGGCCGAGACCTCCAGCGACTCGGGGATGACCTCAACCGACAATTCGATGTCTGCGCCACTCCATTCAGCTCGCATGAGTGCGGCCAATCGGGCAAATAGCTCGGTAAACGCTGTATTCTGCAACTGGGCTGGCGGCAACCGGGTCAGCCTGCGGTAGCTCCGGACAAACTGCATGAGCCCATCGCTGCGCCGGGCCACAGTGTCCACCGCAGCGCGCGCATCGCCAAGCCGCTCGCCGAACTCGGCACTCTTGCTGGCAGAAAAAACAGTCGCGCCTTCGGCAAGTAACTCCGAAAATTCGTCCACAACATCATCCAACAGAGTTACCGCGGTTCTGGCCAGAGAGGTTACAGGGGTGATCGAACTCATGATCTCGTGAGACAGCACACGGACGAGATCCTGCCAAGCGTCGAGTTCAGTGGCGTCGAGCTCGCGCTGAATATCCTGCAAGGCAAATAAACGCTGTATATCGGTCGATACACTCACCTCGGTTACGGATAGCTTGAGATACCTCCTGGCACCGTCGATATCGATCCTGGCCAGGATTCGCTGTCCGGGCTCGGCCCGTTCGATACACGACAATAGATCCCCGCCCAACTCGGCCAGTTGCTCCACCCGGTGTATCTGGCTGACCCCGAACAAACGACTCGCCGCATGGTTTAACAGGCTGGCCCGCCCATCTGCGTGAACAGTCAACAGGGCCACCGGAACGTGTTCCACAAGGATGCGAAAATAGCGCTCTCGCTCTTCGCGTTTGGTGTCGATTTCGCGGAAACTGCCGGTGATCTCGGAAAACACGCGAGCCAAGTGGTCAAATCCACTACCGCCATAGCGCGGCGAAAACGACCGCGAAAAATCACGATGACGTATGGACTGCAAAAACCGGGTCAGCTCGAGGTTGGTGCGGTCGACAAGCCGTACCATAGCCAAGGCCTGAACCACAGCTGCCAGTGCGACCAGCGCCGTGGTCGCGACGTATCGCGCAGTCGTTACCAGATGCACCAGAATAAACAAGGTCGCAAAAAGCAACACCAGTCGCACGAGCAAAGCAGCGCGGAATCGCCAGATGATCACGAACCTCTAGACGGTCGACCGCAACCGGTCGTCGAAACCGCCCAGGGCGGCCAACTCGATGGGCAAAAAGCAGACGGTCTCGGTCGCAACATGAGCCGAGTAGAACATGAGCCGAGAGTATCATCTCTCCCGCCAATCCATTTCCAATCCTCTAACCGACCTGAATCACGAGCTTTTTTCTATTCGTGCCGATTGACTCAAGGGGTGCAGAATCGGCCCATGTGTCCGATTCGCCCATCGCGGGCAAGACTTGGAGATCTGCGTCCGCTCGATGTAAGGATAAGTAGATGTGCAGAGTATTTGCAACAATAACTGTATTCGTGGTGGGTTTTCCGGCCGTTGCCGGGGCGCAGAAAGATCCCAACTTCGTCGCGCCAACTAAGGACAAAAAAGCGGCCAACAGCGTCGAATGGAGCGCATCGGCTCAAGCTGGTTTTGCCCTGTCGACTGGCAACACCGAGCAAACGCTGCTTTCGGCTGGTGCCAGGGTATCCCGCAAGAAGGGCTTCAACAAGCTGCAGTTCGGAGCCTCGGCGCAGTACGCTCGCTCGACAACTGTCCAGGCCGTGGATAGCAATGATGACAACACGGCAGATACACTGGTCGAAAACACCCAGACCACAGCGCAATCCTGGGCGCTCGACGCGCGGTATGACCGATTTTTGACCAAGTACAACTCACTCTATATCACCGCCCTGGTGAGCGGGGACGAGCCAGCCGGAAAAGACTTTGTCGGCGGCGGGCAAACCGGTTATAGCCGACAGTTGTACAAAGATGACACCCATCAGGTTGTCGGCGAGGTTGGTTACGATTTCAGCTACGAAAACCTGGTTGCCGGCGACGGGGTTTCGATTCACTCGGGACGCCTGTTCGCCGGCTACACCGGCAAGCTCACCGAGACCACGGGCATCACCTTATCCGTCGAAACCCTGTTCAACGTCAACACGCTGAACATCGAGGTGCCGCAGATGTCGGACTCAGGGGGCGCACAAGCCAGCCCCTTCGACGATACCCGGGCGACGGTCAAGGGTGGGCTCACCACCGTGCTGTTCAAGGATATCAGCCTCAATATCGGCTTTACGGCCAAATACGACCGCTTTCCAGCGTTCCTGTCCATCAGCAACGTGCCCAAACGCGCCGACAAATTCGACGCGACGACCAAGGCTTCGCTGATTGTCAGCTTCCTATAACCGACTCGAGCACCACCATCCACCGCATTTGTGACGCTATTCTTTCAGGGGAGAAATGATGGAATTCTTCGATATCAACTATCTGCGAGAACTTGCAAATGATTATGTATTTCCGTTCGCCATCAATCTACTGCTCGCTATCCTGATTTTCTACGGTGGTCGCCTGGTTGCGCGTCTCGTCGTCAAGGCGGTCGGCAAGTTGCTCGAGCGCGCCAAAATAGAGCAGTCTCTGACCAAATTCCTGTGCGACCTCGCCTATGCTCTGCTCCTGGCCGTGGTGGTCATTGCAGCACTCGACAGGGTCGGCGTCAAGACAACGGCAGCCATCGCGGTCATCGGTGCTGCGGGGCTTGCGGTCGGGCTGGCTCTGCAGGGCTCACTGGGCAATTTTGCCGCGGGTGTGATGATCATTCTGTTTAAACCCTACCGACTCGGCGATCTGGTCAAACTGTCGGGACACACCGGCAATGTCGAGGCCATCAGTATTTTTAATACGGTCCTCGTCACGCTGGACAACCGCAAAATCATCATCCCAAACGGCAACATCACCGGAAATACCATCGAAAACATCAGCACGCTCGGTACCATCCGCGTCGATATGATCTTTGGCATCGGCTATGGAGAGGACATCGACAAGGCCAAGACCATTTTACAGGACATCCTCCGCGACGACTCGCGCGTGCTCGAGGATCCCGCTCCTTGTGTGGCTGTCTCTGAACTGGCCGAGAGCAGCGTGAACTTCGTGGTACGGCCTTTTGTCCACCCCGACCACTACTGGGACGTCATGTTCGACGTTACCGAACAGGTCAAAAAGCGGTTCGATGACAACGACATATCCATACCATTCCCCCAGCGCGATATTCATGTTTATAACCAGAAAACTGGCCTGAAAGCAGCATGACTCTCGCCGTTCACCAACCGGGGGCCAGCATGGCGGCGATTCGCGCCGGTCTGACGATGCCGTGAGCGTACATCCAGTCGCGCGCCTCGGCGAATAATGTCTCGCCCTGGCTGCCGCCGGATCAGCTGCCGAGGTACTCTTCGAAGGCGTCGAAGGTGTAGTCGCGGCCGAGGAAGTCGCGAACCAGGTCTGCGGCGTCCTTGCTTCCGCCGGGAGCCAGGATGCGATCGCGATAGCGATAGGTCCATTCGGTATTCATCAAGCCGTGTTTCTTGAATGGCGTGAGCAGATCCTTGGCAATGACCAGCGACCACATATAGGTGTAATAGATCGCGGAGTAGCCGTAGAGGTGGCCGAAGTTGGCGTGAAAGCGCGTGCCCTCGACGTAGCGAAACGGAGTGTATTTGGCCTGCAGTTGTTTCACCGTTTCGGTCATATCGAGAGAATCGGGATCCGCGGTGTGGAAGTTGAGCGAGATGGAGGCGTAAAACATCTGCTGCACGGTGGCCACACCGAGGCCAAATTTATCGGCTCGGCGCATTCGCGCCACGGTTTCGGCCGAAATTTCATCGCCGGTCTGGTGGTGTTTGGCAAAGGTCCTCAGGGTGCTGTGCTCCCAAGCCCATTCCTCGAACATCTGTGATGGCGCCTCGACAAAGTCCCACTCGGTGGCGACGCCACTCTGATCGAACCAGCGTTTGTGGCCGCCAAATATATGGTGCATTAAGTGGCCAAACTCGTGAAACATGGTGACCACGTCGGCGTGTTCCATGAGCGCCGGACCACTCGAGGTGCGCGGGTTGGGAAAGTTGCAAACCAGAACGCCTTCGGGGAGCTGTTTGCCCTTGAGGCCGGTGCGGTAGGGGAATTGCGCCGCGTGTTTGTATTTGCCCTCGCGCGGGTGCATGTCGAGATAGATTCGACCCAGGTTGTCACTGCCGCGAAGGACATCGTAGGCCTTGACGTCTGGGTGCCACACCTCGGCATCGCTGGCCTTCTTGTACTCGATACCGTAGACCGCGGAGGTGATGGCCAGAAGGCCGTTTTCGACCTGTTGGTAGGGAAAGAACGGCCGCACCGACTGGGGATCAAAGGAATACTTCTCCGCCTTGATCTTGTTTTCGTAATAGGTTTTTTCGTAGTCCTCGACGTGCGCTGCACCGGGATGGTCCTTTCGCTTGCGGGCCATCAGTTCCTCATAGTCGCTGCGCGCGCGCTTCTTGGCCACTGCAACGACTCGCTCGATGAACTCGGCTGCGTTCTTGGCGCTCTTCATCATCTTGTCTTCGGTGACATAATCGGCCCAGTGGGCATGGCCGAGGGTCTTGGCCTTTTCCGCGCGCAGCTTGAGAATCTCGCCGAGGATCCGCTCGTTTTCTTCGCCGCCGCGCGATTTGAACGCGATATACAGTTTTTGCCGCAACTCGTTCGAGTCGGCATAGGAGATAAACGGCATGTAGTCGGGATAATCCGTGGAGATCTTGATCTCGCCGTTTTTGTCGGGTTTGTGTGCAGCGATGAAATCATCTGGCATGCCGGCAAGGTCACCGGGGTTTTTTGTGGTGATGTGGCGGACGTCGTCGACGATGTTTTTCTGGAAATTCTGGCCCAGCTCGGTGAGCCTGTCGTCGATCTCTTTGAGCCGCTTGCGGGTGGCCTCGTCGCGATCGACGCCGGCGTGGCGAAAGTCGCGCAACGTATGGCCAACCAGGCGTTTGGTTTCGCTGTCGTAGGTCGAGGTATCGAGACCGACAAATGCCTCGTACAGGTCCCGGTTGAGCTTGAGCTCGGAGGTGAAGGCATCGACCTCGCGCTCGCATGCCCGCGCGGCCTCCCGGATGGTCTCGTCCGGGTGCACTGCGGCCATCAGCCCGGCGGTGCCTGCCGACCGGTTGATGTTTAGCAGCATGTCGTTGTAGACGTCGAGGGTGTTTTCTATGCTGCGCGGACTCTTTGCCGCGAGGATCTGCGGCAGCAGTGATTTGGCCCTGTCCAGGCCCTCGCGGCATCTTGCGGCAAATGATTCGGTTTCCGCGCTCGGTTTGTTGTTCTGCTGTTTTTCAGTCACGTCGCTCTTGCCTTGCCTCTTTTCGGACACCGGGGATTCGGTCTTCGTGGTCGAACCGGGACAGGCGGCCAGGAATACCACCGACGCGGTTACGATCGAATAGCCGGCCGCCCGGCCGATTCCAGCTCGCGTGGTCATGAACATGAACGCGTTCTTAGCACAGCTGTCCCGCGAGGATTCTGACAGATCCTGCTCAGGCCGCAACTGGCCGCTCTTGACCGCGGAGCGCGGCCCGGCTACGGTCTTTGATCACTGTTTAACGTGTCGGTTTCACGCAAGAAAACTCGCCGTCTCGCAATGAGCTCAGGGTCCGGGACAGGCCAGAGCATTCCGCGAACTGCCACTGACCCGCGCTGGGTCGAGGTTGCCCTCGCGGATCTTGACGCGGTGCTCTGCGATCACCTGCACTGCGAGCGCAAGGCGGCGCAGTCGGCACTATCCCTCGTGCGCAACTATCCCGATCGAATGGAACTGGTCGAGGCAGTGGCGCGATTGGCTCACGAGGAGACCAGCCATGTGGTTCAGGTGAGCCAGGTTTTGCAGAAACGCGGCGCCTTGCTGAGCTACGATGTCGGCGACGACTACGCGCATGCCTTGCGCCAGCACATTCGCAAACGCGAACCCGAGCGTCTGCTCGACTCACTGATTGTTTTTGCCCTCATCGAGGCGCGCAGCGCCGAGCGCCTCGGCCTCCTGGCCAATGCCCTGTCCGACCCCGAACTCGACAGTCTCTACCGCGGCCTGGCCAATGCCGAGGTACGCCACCGAGATACGTTTTTGCATCTGGCGGCAAGCGTGATCGACGAGACGTCATGGCGTGACCGGCTTGCCGAGCTGGCCGAGGCCGAGGCGGCCATCCTCGCCGGACTACCCATCCGGCCGCGCATTCACTGAACCGAAACGCATCGAATAGATACGGGTTCGCCACGGACAAAACCAGGCGTTTCGGCTGCGCAGCCGGGCCGGTCTCAGTCCGGAACTGCCCGCCGCTTCACAGCCTGGGCAAAATCATCATGACTTCGCCGTTTTCGTCGCTGGTCCACATACCCCGTTCGCGCGGCGGCGAGCATCCCAGCTCCGGCTCGAACAGGACGCACTGTCCGGCAATTTCCAGAAGGTGCAACTCGGCGTCGACCACCAGGCGGCCGTCGGCCTGCTCGACAATGCCGCGAGCATAGGAAGCATCGGGCAAATCAATGTCGCCAAAGCCAAATCCTTCCCCTTCGCGCCGACCGATGTCGATATCGCGAATGGTGAGTGATGCACCCAGCTTATCGCTGGATTGAAACTCGATGTCGTATAAGGCCGGGAAACCGGCCAGAGTCTCGTCGAGCCAGAGCACAAAACGACCATTGGCGCTCGTCGTGACCCGAGGCAGGGCAACGTTGTCCACCGCAACCCGAGCCGGTGGGTCCAGTGAATCCAAAAAGCGCGGCGATAGATGCACCTTGACTGCGGCGAGGTTGGCCGCGGTGCCGTCCAATTCGCGGATGCGACCGTCGACCGATACCCGTCGCTCGAGTTGTATGGTGGCCAGAGTACCGCCATCGCCGGCACCGACTGCGATGGTGTCGCCAAACAGGGCAGAATGCTCCGCACCCCGCGGTGGCTCGATCACCGTCTGGTATACGCGATTCTCGAGCGCGTTGCCTGGAATGAGCATCAATCGCGCCTTGCCCTCCTCATCTGTCGTGGCCGAGGCCGAATATGTGGCCTGAACCGGAGCATCGACACCGGTCAGCTCGGTCGTGGCGCGCACCGTGGCACCGGCTATCGGTCTCGTGTCGCCACTTCCATCGGTCCCGGCAACCGGCAGCATGAACGGGGCCGGATCCCCGTAGCTCGGCATCTCGAATACCAGATACTCGGCCGGCACCGCCTCGGCAATCAACACATCGCGCATGATCAGAGTCGGGGCGTGAAACCCGTCGATGGGCTGGGCCACGACATCGATCAAATCCTCCAGTCCGGACGGAAGCCGCAGCGTGAATTTGCCGTTGTTATCGGTGTAGACCAGCGATGACACCCGCCGCGAGCTGCCGTTCTGCAACTGCGCAACCACCTTCATTCCAGACACCCCGCTGTTGACCGAACTCACGACCTCGCCGTCTATCGTGATGTAGTCGTCGGGTTTGCCCACCACCCAGACCTCGCTGTCGCGCGGTTCCGAGCTGGAGACTTCCATGGCGAATGTCAACGGCGGAGCGAGCGCGACCGGGCTGAGCTGCGCATCGTGGCTCTGGTTCGATGGCGTACTCGGCACAACGGTGATCTCGTAGGGCTGGTCGGGGCTCACCGGCAGAGACAGCGCAAAGCTGGGCTGATCGCGCGAAACCTCGGCCGTGCTGGTAACTGTGCGGGCATAATAACGCTGTCCCGGAATCGTCGACGTGCGACGGACAAAGATCAGAGCGTCGATCGCAGCCTCGGGGTCGCACTCTGCCGGCGGCAAATCGTTCTCACATGCGACGACCACCCGGCCAGAAATCGTCGCACTCGGCGCAAAGCGCAGATTCTCCACCCATCCAGTGGGGTAGATGTCCAACCAGGGAATTTCGGTGACTGCCAGATCGTCGCCTTCATCGGCGGGCGGGACGAGCAGCGCGGCAAACTGGGCAGTCGGCGGATTGCCCCAGCAGATGCCCTCGTCACACACTTCGGCAAAGTCGCAGTCACTTTGCACGTCGCACATGGTCTCTACTAGGGCATCGTCCCCGCCGGGAAGACAGCCCAACCAGCCGACCAACGCAACCGGCATCAAAGGCGAGAATCGAAGCGATACAGTCCAACCAGGTATCATCTATCCCTCACATCTCAGCAGCCATGACTGAAACGAGACCCCGGTTCCCTCGGGTACAGAGCGAAACAACGGCTCGCCGGTGAGGCTCGGCATCCGATCGACGACCATGGCCTCGACCAGATAATCGCGGTTCGATGGGATCTCCACATCCTGGCACAAGCGATCGATCTCGCACGACAACACACGGTCCAGCTGTCCAGCCGGCCCCCGGCATTCGTTGCGCGGCGGTGTCGGATTGGGATTGTCATAATCCACGTAGAAGTAGACATGCACCTGATCGGTCAGATCGAGATCGCGAACCGTCAAGGTGATCGGAGCCGGAATTTCACCCATCTCGACAAGCGTCGTGTCGATCACCAGAGGCCCGGGCGGCTGATGCTCGGAATCGATACTCACGATCACCGGGATCGAATTGACACCGGCATCGCGACTGTCCCGCTCCAGAGGCGGCGGAAAGACACAGCCATATAATCCTCCCACCCAGTACATCGAAAGGAGCAGCGAAAACATCGCTCCGAGAAACGATTGCAACCTCACTCTACCCAGCCGAAGCAAATTGTGCGCCTATTGATTTTTTTTTGCATTTCTTGCACTTGGTCACATTGGGCAGTGCATTGAAGCGATAAAACCAAGACACTCGTGTCAGCCCGCTTGCGCCCAGGTATGGTTATGTTTCCATAATCGTATGATATTACAATATTTTTATTATGTCGAACAGGCGCCCGACATGCTTGCCATAGAAGGAAATGCTTTGTTTTCAGTGGATTGCGGAATCAGTTGTAAATGAGTCGCCAAATGCCCTCGGGGTTACTGGGCGTTTTCTTTTTCTAGATGTCGAAAGATCGTGCGCGGGTCCACGCCGAGGTCGCGAGCGGTTTTGGTCCGGTTTCCGTTGTTGAGTGCCAGGACTTCGTTGATGTACTCGCGCTGAAATTTTTCCTTGGCCTGTGCCAGGGATAGGATGATGGGCAGAACGTCGGGGGTGAGTTCGAGATCATCGGGTCCGATGGTGGCGCTTTCGCTCAAGATCACGGCTTTTTTGATGCGATTCTCCATCTCGCGGATGTTGCCGGGCCAGTTGTATTTGCGGATGGCCACCGAGGCGTTGGGCGAAAAGCCGCGTATTTTGCGGTCGTATTCTTTGGCGTAGCGGCTGAGCAAGTAGCGGGCGATGACCAGGGTGTCCTCGCCGCGCTCGCGCAAGGGCGGCAGGTGCAAGTTGACCACGTTGAGCCGGTAATACAGGTCTTCGCGGAATCGGCCACCGGCGATCTCCTCCTCCAGATTGCGGTTGGTCGCGGTCAAAATGCGGATATCGACTGGTTCGGCGCGGGTATCGCCGACCCGGATGACGACTTTTTCCTGGATGGCGCGAAGCAACTTGACCTGCAGATTGAGCGGCATTTCTCCGATCTCGTCGAGGAAGAGGGTGCCGCTGTCGGCCGCCTGGAATTTGCCTCGCTTGTTGGCCACGGCTCCGGTGAAGGCCCCCTTGACGTGCCCGAAGAGCTCGGACTCGAGCAGATTTTCCGGAATGGCGCCGCAGTTGATGGTGACGAACGGGTTCTGTGCCCGGGGCGACCGGTTGTGGATTTCGCGCGCGATGAGCTCTTTGCCGGTACCGGTCTCGCCGGTGATCAGAACTGAGATATCGGTGGCAGCGATCTTTTCGACTTTGCGGAACACTGCCTGCATCGGCGCGCTAGTCCCGACAATTTCGCCGAAGCGAGCCTGTTCGAGTCGACCGCGCAGCTGGCGGTTATCGACCCGCAGTTGATCGAGCAGCATGGCGTTGGCCACGATCAGCGAGGCCTGGGCTGCAAACACGGTGAACACCCGCATGGTCTGCTCTTGAAACAGGTCGACCACCGAATCATTGCCCAGATAGATCAGGCCGATGACCTTGCCCTTGTCGAGCAGTGGCGCGCAGATGACCGACGAGAGCTGGAGCTTCATGACCGACTTGGAGTTGGCGAATTCCTGGTCTTTCATCGCGTCGGAGATGATGAGCGGTTTCTTGCTCTTGACGACTTTTTCGACGATTGAATCGGACAGTTGCGATACCGCGTCGGCGATGTTTTCTTTTTTCAGATTGCGGGCCACCGCGACCTCGAGAAGCTCTCCTTGCAAGAGGATCAAGAATCCCTTGTCGGCATTGGTGATCTCGATGACCGCGTCCATCAGGGCCTCGAGCAAGAGGTTCAGCTCGTGTTTTTCCATCAGCCGGGCCGAAAACTCGTACAGCATGTGGTAGACGTCGATTTCGGCCATGGTCGCCGCCGCTTCTTCCTCGGCCGGGGGCTGGGCGTCGACCAGCGAAAAGCGCATCTCGATGGCACCGACGACCAGTTTGTCGTCGTGGCTGAGCTTGTGCTTCTTGCGCTTTTTGCCGTTGACCACGACTTCAGCTTTGCGCGACAGAGTGGCAATGGTGTAGGTCTGGCCATCGAAGTGAATATGGGCGAACGCTTCTTGAACCAGTGGATCGGGCATGACAATGTCATTCTCGGTGGACGAACCCAGCGAGGTGATCTTTTTGTACAGGTGATAGATGACCGGATTGTGCCCGGGAGCTTGTACGCGAAGCGAAGGCATCAGAACTCCAACGTCATGACGAGGCCGCCCGATGTGGGGCCGATTGACGGTGCGATTCGAAAGGACGATGTCAGGTTGTCCCGGTCGCGTTGTCGTTTCTTGGGTTTCAGCTTGTCTGGCTTGAGGTCGTCTGGTAGCAGCGACTCGTCGGCGGGAACCCGGGTGGTCGACTGGTAGTTTCTGAGCGAGTCGAGAATGCCCCAGGCCATGATGGCCAGACACAATCCGCCCGCGACGATCTGGGCCTGCTGGACCCGCCGTACAGTACCGGCTTCGTCGTCTGGGACGGTACCGTTGTAGCCGTATTTGCTCACCTGCCAGGCAAAGAGGCCAAGGGATACCCCGCCCGTGACCATCTCGGAGACAAAGAACGCAATTCCCTTGCCGCTCTGTCCATTCTGGAACTGACCGGCGCCGAACGGAATGAAGTTGATATAGTAGGGCCGCCGTTCGAGCACGATGGTGTTTTCGAGCAACTGGCGCAGTCGCTCACGGGCCACTGCCTCGGCCCGGGCCTCGGTGTCCCGGCGGGCCCGCTCGAGCACTTCTTTTTTGCGCTGCTCGACGAACGCGATCGCCTTCTCGGAAAACACCAGCGGATCGAGAGTGAGGGTGCTGTCGAGGTAAAGTGCTTCTTCGATCTCTCGCCCGGCGTCGCCAGCATTGCCCAGTTCGAGATGAGCCAGTCCCAAAAGCAGGTGGGCCTCGATCAGGTCGTCTCGACTCGACAGCTGGGCGTTGGGATAGAGCAGATAGTTGAGCAATGGCACCGCCTGGTCGTATTTGCCCAGTTCGAACGCCTGCCGTGCCTGGGCCAATTTTTGGCCCGGAGTCGCCAGGGCCGGTAGCGCCATTGCAACGGCGCACACCGCGAGGCAAAAAGAGAAAACCGAGCTCAGTCGAAGCGGCACGTCACGACCACCTGGGGGTCGTTATATCGCACCTCGATGTTCTGCGCGTCGGTTCCATCGCCAAAGAATTCGACCACAACGGTCTTCTTTCCCCCGGTACGGTTGAAGGTGATGGTGTGAGCCCTGCCCAGCCGGGCAGACTTTCCATCGACCCGGACCACGACTCCGGGCCGGTCGCATTTGGGTATGATCGACGTCGGCAGAAAGCCGAGCCGGACCTCGATCGCTCGTCCGCCCGGGTCGTCGGCGTCGATGGTTTCGCTGTGCGACTCGCAGCATTTGGTGTTTTGCACCTCGATAATCTGTTGTCCTGCGGGGACTTGGATGTCCGTACGCCGGCTTTTGACCGGCTGCCAGGCGCCCCCGCCGATGCGGTATTCGGTGTGCTGTTCGTGAGGGAACACGACCAGGGTAAACCAGCGCTCGGCCCGGGCCAGCCCGGCGTCACCAGGGACCGGCCGGTCCGGCTCGGGGGTGGCTCTGGCAGGCTGGGTCGGAGCGGGCCGGCGTATCCTGGTCGTAGGGCCGGGATTTTGCGGTGCGGCAGCGTCGGGATTTTCCCGGGTTGCCACCGGAGTACTGCCTGCGTCGACCAGATCTCGTGGCGCCGAGATGACCACAGCACCGTCGGGTGGGCCTCCGGCCGAGCGTTCAAGAGGCGACCCGGGCACTGATATCCGCTCGTTCGAAGAGTCGGTCGCCCGCCCGATCGAGGACGCCACAACGGCTGAATCGATCGTTATCGTGGCCCGGCTCGGCCCCGGGTCGAGCCAGTGCGAGAGGGTTGCGTACGCGGCTGTGGCCGCGATCAGGATCGCGCCTAAGCAGACCAGCAGGCGCACGTGGCGCCCGCGCCGCGACATCCGATCGATGGCCTCCAGTACCCGGCCGTGTTCGGGCTCCACAGTCAAGACGCGATTGAACAGTTCGAGAGCAGCGACCCGATCCGTGGCCATCAACTCGAAGCCGCGTGTGGCCAGGTGCGAGAGCAAGCGCTCGCGCAGGGCCAGTTCGTAGGACGCCGGTGCCTCGAAAAAGCGAGCTAGTTCCTCTCGAGTATCGGTCAGCCCGCTGCCGGACAGATAGGATTCCAGGGCGCCCAGCATCTCGGAGATGTCGGCATAGCGGTCGTCGGGATCGTGGGCCAGAGTACGTTGGATGATACGGCCGAGTTCATTGCCGACCAGCGGGTTGGCGGTACGCGGATCGTCGTACTGGCAATCGGCGATGCGTTTGAGAATCTCGTGGGGGTTTTTGCCTTTGAAGGGCAGATCGCCGACAACCAGCTGGTAGAGCACGATGCCCAGGGAAAAAACGTCGGTGCGAAAGTCGAGTTTTCGGCCTTCTACATGCTCAGGAGCCATGTATGCCGGTGAGCCCAAAAGCTGACCGGTTACGGTCATCCGCTCGATGTCGATCATCTGCGCGATGCCGAAATCCATCAGCTTCACCAATCCGTCGTTGCGGATCATGATGTTCTCGGGCTTCACATCTCGATGCAGGATTCCCGCGCTGTGTGCGTGGCCCAGAGCACGGCACACCTGGACTGCGATCATGGCTCCGATCTCGCAGAACTTGAACTTGTAGTCGGCGATGAAGTCTCTGAGGGTCTGACCCTCGATGAACTCGGTGACGATATAACTCTCCTCCGACTCGTTGCCGGAGAAGTCGAAGATCTCCAAGATGTTTTCGTGGTGCAGCTTGGCGACCGCGTGGGCCTCGCGTTCGAAGCGATCGCGTGCCTCTCTGAATTCGGCCAGGTGGTGGTGCAGCACCTTGACCGCTACCGGACGCTTGAGCGACCGGTCCAGTCCCCGATAAACCACCGCCATACCGCCCTGTCCGACTTTTTCGACGATCTCGTACTTATCGAGTATTTGGCCGACGTCGATCGCCACCTTGTCTGTGCTGCCAGGACGGTCCCGGGTTTGCAGCCAAACCCGGTCATAATTGGACGGACGGATTCATTTTAGCCGTCTCGAGGCGATCGAGGCAAACCGGCACCGCCATCGGGATGAAGACATCTCAGTTGCTGGAACAATGGCTGGACACCTGAAGTGATGGCTGAAACAGACGAATCGAATAATCAGCTCCGCTCGGTCAGATGTCCCTCATCCCGGTCGGCAACCCACAATCTCACTTGCGCCGTGTAGGCGCGCCTGTGCGGCGATCGTCCGACCGATGAGACGATTCGCACCGCCGCGCTCGATGAGAGCACAGGCAAAGCGAAGACGATCGTCGGCATTGCGCAGTTCAGTAAGGCCGAGCTCATCCAGAACTTCATCCATCAGTACATGGGCCCGGCTCGGACCCATAAAGTTGACCAACTTCGTCCAAACAAGCTCTTGCGACACTGTTCCTCCTATTCTGTCGGATCACGAGTTCCTGGTGAAGCGACAAACCTATATGACGAAACTCTACCCCCACTGCTAGGCACCTCGCGCATTCTCTTGACCGACCGCGCAGTCGATGGTAATCGATATTGATAATGATTTTCAAATTTTATGTGGAAGGCCCGAACAGCCGGCCGCGCGGCCGCCCCGTTCTGTATGAATCTCGCTTCGCGTTGCGTGCCGGGATGTCGGGCCGGGGCCGGAGTGTCCATGGGAGCTGGACCGATAGCAGCCAGTTGTCGAGAGGCCGGGTGTGAGGTCATTGGCGGATATTCCTCATCACAAGACGGTCACGGTGGTGCGGGTCGGCGGAGAGCGGCGATTTCGCCGCCGGCTTCTGGAGATGGGCTTGACGCCCGGCACGGCGGTCAAGGTTCTCAAGGTGGCTCCACTCGGTGATCCCATCGAGATCGAAGCGCGTCACAGCCATCTGTCGATCCGGCTTCGAGAGGCGGAGTCGATCGAGGTGAAAGGCAAGGCCAAAACCGGGGTGCAATCGTGAGCGAGGGTGCCCTGGTCGTCATTGGAGGCAATCCCAATACGGGCAAGACCACACTGTTTAATGCGCTGACTGGGCGGCGGGCCAAGATCGGCAATTATCCCGGCATCACGGTCGAGCGCAGGCAGGCGACCATGAAGTTGGACGGCGCGGCTGCGGCCAGGGGTTCGATCGAGGTTGCCGATCTACCGGGATCGTATTCCCTGCTGGCTCACACCGGGGAGGAACAGATCGCCCTGGAGGCCATGCTTGGCCTGGGCACCAATCGCAAGCCCGATGTGGTCGTCCTGTGCGTGGATGCCACGCAGGTCACCCGCGGCTGGTATCTGGTACTTCAGGCGCTCGAGCACGGCGTACGGGTCGTCGTGGCGCTCACCATGGTCGACGAGGCGGGTGACGCAGCGCCCGACCCATCTGCCCTCGGCCGGGCGACCGGCTGCGACGTCGTGTCGATTGTGGCGAACCGGGGGGTAGGGCTGGATCGCCTGCGCGAGGCCATTGTCAGGGCGATCGCCCGGCCCGCGCCCGAGCCGCTGTGGAAGTGGTCGTTTTCGCCGGCCATGACCCGCAGACTCGACCGGGTCAACAGCGCTCTGCCCGCATCCTGGCCGCGCACTGACGCGATGGCTTTGTGGGCCTTGATGAGCATCGACGGCGAGGATGAACTGGTCGGCATCGACGACCGGCTGCGCCGGGTCGTCGCCGAAGTCAGCGACGATCCCCGGGCTATCGACGACGAGGTAGTGGAGGGTCGCTATCGCTGGATCGACCGAAGCATTGCGCCACTTTTGCCCGGCCAGCCCGATCACAGTCTCACCGACCGCATCGACAGCATCTTGTTGCACCGAGTGGCTGGTTACGCCGTATTCCTGGGCGCGATGTTCGTGGTTTTTCAGGCCCTTTTTGCCTGGTCTGATCCGGCCATCACGCTGATCGAGGACGCCCTTACCTGGCTTGGCGGCGAGGTGCGAGCTATTTTGCCGGCCGGGATTTTCAGCGATTTCATCGTCGACGGCCTGATCGCCGGAATCGGCTCGGTCCTCGTGTTCTTGCCGCAAATCCTGCTCTTGTTCTTTTTCATCGGCCTCATGGAAGACAGCGGATATCTGGCCCGAGTCGCCTATCTGATGGATCGGATCATGCGGTCGATGAATCTGCACGGCAAGGCATTTGTGCCCATGCTTTCGGGCTTTGCCTGCGCGGTTCCCGCGATCCTGGCGACCCGGACCATGGAGCGGCGCCGCGATCGTCTGCTCACCATGATGGTTGTACCACTGATGACCTGTTCGGCGCGTTTACCGGTGTACACGTTGGTCATCGCGGCGCTTTTTCCGGCCGGGCAGGTATTGGGAGTATTTCCGATCCAGGGTCTTTTGATGGTGTGCATGTATCTGTTCAGCACGGTCACGGCCCTTTGTGCGGCCTGGGTACTGTCTCGTCTGGTCGCTCCACTGCGCGCCAAACGGCTGCCCTTCGTCATCGAGTTGCCGCCGTATCGCCGGCCGCGGCTGGCCGATGTGCTTCGCATGATGTGGGAGCGATCGCGCCTGTTCTTGACCGAGGCGGGCACGGTGATTCTGATCTGCACTGCGGTGCTCTGGTTCTTGCTCAGCTTTCCCCGAGTGACGCCTGACACCGCGCCGTCCCACGATGATCTGATCGCGCGGATGTCCTCGGCCGATACTGCGGCTGAACTCGACAACCAACGCCAAGGCGAGCAATTGCATCAGAGCTACGGCGGTCGCCTCGGTCGCGCGATCGAGCCGGCCATCGCGCCGCTGGGTTTCGACTGGAAGATCGGGGTCGGAATCATCGGCGCATTCGCGGCGCGCGAGGTCTTTGTCTCGACCATGGGCGTGGTGTACAGCGCGGGCGCAGGCGCGGACGAGACCAACACCACGTTGCGCCAGCGCATGCGCGAGGCCCGACGCAAAGACGATCGACCGGTTTATACCCCGCTGGTCGGCCTGTCTCTGATGATCTTTTTTGCCCTGGCCTGCCAGTGCATGAGTACCTTGGCCGTGGTCAGACGCGAGACCAGGAGCTACCGCTGGCCGCTATTTCTGTTTGGCTATATGACTGCACTGGCGTGGATCGCCAGCTTCCTGGTCTACCAGGGCGGCCGTTTACTCGGCCTGGCTTGAGTGGCGCGGACATCTGGCACCCGGCAGCGAGGTCCGGAGTATCGCGCAGGTCTCCACGGGCGTCTGGCGATCCCGCGCTGATTGCGGTATGACAACGCATGCAGTGGGCAACCGCGATTTCTCAGGCGGCGCGCATCGAGGATGCGATCGACGAAGCGCTCGACACGATCGCAGGTGATCTCGGCGGCCGAGAGCCCGACCTGATCGCCGCGTTTGCCAGCCCTGATTATGTGAGCCACGCATCGCGTCTACCGCCACATGTGACCGAACGTCACCCCGGCGCAGTGCTCATCGGTTGCTCGGCCAGGGGAGTCATCGGCGGGGGTCGCGAGATCGAGCACGAGCGCGCACTGTCACTCACCGCGGCTGTGCTGCCCGGAGTGACCATCACCCCGTTTCACCTGGAAGACGATGCCGCGACCTGGCGAGCGCGCATCGGTGTGAATCCACATGAAGCCCGGGCGTTTGTACTTCTGCCCGATCCACTCACCTGTCCAACCGACGCGCTCCTGCGCTGGATGGACCAGGTCTACCCGACCAGCACAAAAATCGGCGGGATGGCCAGCGGCGGTACCGAACCGGGAACCATGACGCTCTATGCGGGAAAGAACACCGAACTCGGTGGCGCAGTCGGAATCGCTCTTTCCGGCAATATCGAGGTCGACACCATTGTGGCCCAGGGCTGCCGGCCGATAGGCACGCCGGTGTTCGCGACCCGGGTCGAGAAAAACGCCATTTTCGAGCTCGACGGCCAGCCCGCTCTGACCGTCCTCGAGTCTCTGTACAAGCAGCTGCCGACCTCTGATCAGCAGCTTTTCCGTCAGTCGGTATTCATCGGCCTGGTCATGGATCGCGAGCAGCAGCAGTATCGCCACGGCGACTTTCTCATCCGCAATATCATCGGTGTACAGTCCGACATGGACGCTCTCATGGTCGCCGCCGATCTCGTGGACAACCAAGTAGTGCAATTCCACGTGCTGGACGCCGAGACCTCGGCGGCAGACCTTCGCCATCTACTCGCCTCCCACCACGGTGCCAGTCCGCACGGCGCACTGCTCTTTTCGTGTTTGAGTCGAGGCACGGGCATGTACGGCCGCTCGGACCACGACAGTGAGCTATTTCGCGACCAGTTTGGCGACGTGGCCCTGGGCGGTTTTTTCTGCAACGGCGAAATCGGCCCGGTTGGTGGCCGGACCTGGCTACACAGTTATACCAGCTCGTTCGGTCTGTTTCGACAGCGCGACCTGTCTTAGTACCGCGACCCGCAAGTAAGTACCCATTACGGCCGACCAGCCGACGCGTTTCTGTTTATTTCTTGATCGCCAGAAGCAAACCGTCCGGGGTCGGAATGCATGTCGAGTGGAAAACCTGGGCGGCGCGTTCGTGAAAGCGGCGCATTGCCCGGGCAGTATCGCTTTCGTCGAGCAAATTGCCAAACAGATGCGCATTATCACCCAGGAGTAAACCGCCCTGGCGCAAATTGGCCTCGGCCCATGTGCCGTAATGGTCGTAACTGCCCTTGTCGGCGTCGACAAACACAGCATCGAACGGGCCGTGCACTTCGAGGGAAGACAGAATATCGCGCGCCGGTCCCTCGACGACCTCGACACGATCGGCGCACCCGGCAGCTGCGATGTTCCGGCGCGCCACTTCGGCGTGTTTGGGATCGGCCTCGATCGACCACAATTTGCCGTGAGCGGGCAGAGCAGCAGCCATGCGAATGGCCGAGTAGCCGACCAGAGTGCCGATCTCGACCACTTTTTTGGCCGCTATCATGCGCAGGATGAGCTCGAGCAGCCGGCCCTCGGACGGCGACACCATGATGGCGGGAATGCCCTCTCGTTCGGGTGTGGTAAAGGCCGCTTCGAGTCCGGTGTCGTGGCCGGCGTGTATTCGATCGAGATAGGCCAGGATCGCTTCGGTTGCATATCGTTTGCCGGTCCGAGAATCTGGGTCTGACATGCCTTCATGGTCGCACGAGCTCGGTTGCGAACCAATCTGTACACAGTCACATTGGAAAGGATGCAAGGCGACCGTACCCGGCCCACAATCTGCAAGCGCATGGCGAGGCATCTCGTGGTGATAGTGTCGACCGCGAGCTGGGCCGGGGCATGCGAGCCAGCGAGCTGCCGGGACGAACCGGTTTCACAGCCCCGTCTGTCTTCGCTGCACAGCGGTTTTGTCCCGCCCAATCCCGGGGAGCGACAGATCGGCCTGGGAACGACCCACGGACTGTCCGATGTGCTCACCCGGTCGTTTGCCGTGAGCGACTCGTTTCGGCCTATGCCGACACCGGCACCCGGCGAATGGTTAGCCGAGTTTCGCGAGACTGGACAGAGCTTCAACCAATTTGTCGAGGCTCGGCCCAACCGTGCCTCGCCGCACCGGCGGACCATCTATATCCTGCCCATCGACCCGGAACAGGATGGCGGTCGCTGGCTGCGCGAGTCGCCGGAGCGGCCGGACAGCCGGCCATTCGATCGGGTCTCGACCGCCGTCCTGGCCGAATACGCGGGCCTCTTCTATGACCTGCCCGTGCGGGTCTTGCCCCGGATCACAGCCGTCGAGGTCGGTGCGCGCGGTCGCATCAACCGGTTCAGCAAGCAACGCCAGCTCTTGAGCACGGACATCCTCGCCTATCTCGAAAAAAAATTGCCCCACGACGCCCGTGCCCTCATCGGACTCACGACCATCGACCTCTATCCCGAGCCGGCGTGGAATTTCGTGTTTGGCCAGGCGTCGCTGAGCAAACGAGTCGGCGTGTACAGTCTGGCCCGGTACCATCATCCCGCATTCTACGGTGAATCGAGCGCGGCGGCACAGGAGGTCGACGCGCTGGTTTTGCGGCGCAGCTTGAAGGTCCTGGTCCACGAACTCGGTCACATGTTCGGTGTCGAGCACTGCATTTATTATCTGTGCGTGATGAACGGGTCCAATCATCTGCGGGAGACCGACGCCCAGCCATTGCATCTCTGTCCGATCGATCTGCGCAAACTCCACCATTCGATCGGCTTCGAGCCGCTGGCCCGCTACCGAAACCTGGGCTCGTTTTACCGCGAGCACGGCCTCGATGAGGAGGCGCGATGGATCGAGCGCCGTATGGCAGAGATTGCCGGCATCGGGGCCGAATGAGTCAGACCCGGCGTCGGGTTGGCCCGGATCAAGCCGGGCTAGAACCGGTAGCGGTAGCCGAATGCGGCGTGGATTCCGCCCACATTGCCCACCGCAAACGGTTCATCGACAGCCGCGTGGAGATAGGAAATTTCACCCAGGATCCGGCCCGGTCCAGCTGGAATATCGGCCCCACACAGACCCGATACGGCCAAAAACACCCGTGTGGCCTCTCTGTCGCCGGTCTCGGGTGACGACACGGATACTCTGCCGAGCACGGCGCCAGAGCCGACGCCCACATATATTGCCAGGCGGGTCAGCTCCATGACCGCAGTCGCGCGGGCCAGGATCGGCACTGCAACTACATCGGTCTGGATATCTTCGGCCAGCGGCTCTGCGCGCTGTTTCTTGGAGCTGGCATAAACTGCTGTGTCGACCCCGAGCGCAACGGCGCCGCCCATCACGGGCAGAATATATCCTCCGCCCAGGGCCAAAAAAGGAGCCGAAACCACGCTGGTGTTGCTGACGTATCCGGCTTTGATCGATACCGCAAAGCGACGGTGCGGCAGGACAGCCATGGCCAGTGTTGCCTCAACACCCGAGGTCTTCTCGCTCACCACGATCCGATCGGTGAGCGGTCGATCCGGAGCGCGGTAGCGGGCAGTAAAAATCCCCCTGCCCTGGCCGGCAAATGGTTCAATCGAGCCACTCGATCGTGCGGTCAGGTGAGCCTGTGGAACTGGATTTCCGTGCCGGTCGAGTGCGACCGCTCGCAACAACGCCGCGGAACGACTGCCGGCGGTCACACGAGTATGGCTGGACGACAATTGCAATTCGGCGACTGGCCCGGGTCGCAGCGGCAACGCCCCCACTGCCGCGGGCAGGTCCGCCGCCCTGGCAGTCACCCGGGCCTCGCTGCGGCCTTCGAATTGATCCGGCAAGGTCCAGCGCGCGGTGTAGCCGCCGCTCGCCCGGGGTTTGAGCGCGGTGATCGCACCGGCGTCGACGTCCAGCTGGATCGAAACGGGCAGCGCCGGCCGGTGATCGGGATACTCGGCCAGGACAGTGATCTCCACACTGTTGCCGGTACCGGCAACATAGGCCGGCACGCCGAAATGGATGACGAGTCGCGAGGGTTTTTCGACAGAAATTCGCTCTGTACAACGACTGGCCCAGGCGATTTCACCATCCACAGCCGCGGTGAATGTCACTTGCTCCTTGTCGGCGATCCCGGGTGGGACAGAGTATTGTGCCGAATGGACGCCTGGCCCGACCGGAGTGAGACCGATAATGCCACCATGGGACGGTGTGAGCGACACCCGGCCATTGCCGAGCGGCTGGCCGAGCGCATCGATCGAAAAAACCAGAATACGGGCCGAGGCGCGTGGACACAGGACAGCTGTTCGGGGAAATGACGACAGAGGCAGCGGCAAAATCGCCTGCTTGGTATTGCCCAGGTTATCGGTGGCGGTGGTTTGGGCGTCGTTGACCCCTGGCGGTACGACCACCGTGATGCTGGCCTTGCCCTGCCGGTTCATGCGTACTGGGCCGAAGGTCTGGTCGCCAACCGTGACAGCTACACTGGCTCCAGATTCGCTTTTCAGGTCGATCAATGCGTCGCCGTGCAGGGGAATGGACATCCAGTCATATGCCGAGCGATCGGCCGAGACCGCGGCAATGATTGCGGTCTGCGGATATTGAGTCGGTGGCGGGGTGTAACGAGCGATGAGCCGGCCATCGGCTGCAGCGACCAGAGGTGACAGAGTGCCCACACTGGCGATCAAATCCGGCCTGGGCCCATTCGGCTTGCGGATCGAAATGGCCGCAGTCATTCCGCTGGTCAGCCGAATGCGGTCTGGACCGCGCAGGTCAAACGCCCCACCGGTTGCAAACTCGCTCGGCTGCACGGGATCGGGTCGGACCGCGATTGTCGCCCTGGCATAGAGGCGCCGCCGGTCCCGAAGACTGGCCCGAGCAACCAGGCTTACCCGATGCTCGGTCGCTACCCGCGGCGGTACGAACTGAAACGAAAATCCTCCCCTCTCGGTCATCGCCGGTGGACCGACCCGGCCGGCATCTGCGCTCAGAACCACCTTTGTGACATCGCGTCGCGACGGGGAGCTGGCGGATGCACGACGACCAGCCGGCACCATATGGACCTGGATTTCGATCGATGTGGCCCCGTCGCCGACCGCCGCGACAGGTGCCGCAATGGACAGAGTTTGGGCCCACACCTGGCGACCGTTTAATGCCCAGGTAAACAGGGCAATGTGCGCGATGCACCGAGCGACCATCGCCCATCTCAGTGCCATGCTGGTCATTTCTCGCCACTCCATTGCACCTGAGCTTCGACTTCGGGGGCGGTGGAGTCGCGGGTCACGTCGGTGGTGGTGTGCGCACGCCGGCCCAGGGCATCGCGGCCCTCGACGCGGATCTGGTTGTCGCCCTCTCGCAGCCCGACTCTGGCGGTGAACTCACCGACCTCCGATACCGGGACCGGTACACCGTTGACACTGATTACCGAGCCCGGCGCGGTCCGGCCGCGAATCACGTAGTGCCGGGCCCGCTGGACTCGATGGTGCCGTGCAATCTTGAGAAATAACGACGGTGGAATCGAAGTCAGCTGAGCGGGCGGCTGGCCGTGGCGCAAGACTGCCTGCTTGCCCGCCGCCACCGAGATCGTGGCATTCCGACCGGTGAGGGCAACTCTGCCCTGCTTTACCGCGACCGTGGCCTGCCGTTGGCCGGTTTTGAGTACGGCGAATTCGCCGTCTGAAGTCTGCGCAGTGCTGTCGGTACCCGCCACGACGACACCTACCGCCATGGCCCCATCGCCGGGCACACTGGCTTCGACGCGGCCGCGCCCGAGTTCGACCCACGACACGGCCTCGGCGATCTGAGTGACCACGATCTCCGCGTCGGCGTCCAACTCGACCCGAGCAGCACCGACCTTTAGCGACACATGGCCGCGCTCGCCGGTGCGGATCGCATCGTCGATGGCCAGCTCTTCGCCACTGCGCAGAGGTCGCCAGGCTCCGCCCTGCCGGCGCTTTGCCGCGCCTTCAACCGCGGTAACCAAAAACCCCGGAATAGGCCGCATCGAGCTGCCCGTATCGGGCACCGTGCCGGCAACTGTACCAACGGGTCGACCGATCGGAATTATATCTGTATCTTGAAATAGCAGTGATTGAGTCAAGATGCCGAAGAGGACGATGAGCGCGGCAATCAAGCTCGCTATGGCGAGCCGCCTAGCCATCCTGTGGGTCCGGGGGCAAGCACAGGACGAACCTGGCTCCGTGTGGGCTCGCGTCTTCGACGCTCAGTTTGCCGCCGTGCTCGCTCACGATACGCGCACTGATGGCCAGGCCCAATCCACTGCCCGTCCCGGCAGCTTTGGTGGTGAAAAACGGCTCGAAAATGCGCTGGTGCAGGTCTCCGGGTACGCCGGGTCCATCATCGGTCACTGTGATGATGGCGTTGCCATTTTGCTCCGCGGTGCTGAACGTGACCAGTCCTCCGTCGCTCAGGGCTTGCTGCGCATTGCGCGACAAATTGATCAGGACCTGCAAAAGCCGGTTTCGATCGCCGAATATATCGGGCAGTATGGGGGCCAGGTCGACTGCGGTGCGGATACCGTGCATACCGAGTGAATGCCGGACGATGCGGGCAGCGACATGGACGAGATCATTGACCTCGATGGTCTGGTGCGCACTGTCTCCCTTGCGGGCCAGTTCTAGATAGTTGCCTGTGACCTCAGCGCAGCGCGCGGACTCCTGCCTGATGGTGGCGATGAGCTCGTCAAGGGTTCGCGGATCGGCGTGTTTGCGGCCTGCGACCTGGGCCAGGCCACAGATTGTTGCCACGATATTGCGGGTCTCGTGGATGGTCCCGGCTGCCAGCTCGCCGATGGCTGCGAGCCGATTGAGCTCGACCTGGCCATCGTGGAGTTTGGCGAGATCGGCCCGCAGCGCGGATAGAACGTCGGCTTGATCTGAGAACTCCGGCCAGTCCAGTTCGATACGGACGCGCACACCGTGTTCGTCGAGCACTCGTTGCACTCGGTCGCCGAGGAGCCAAAAAAGGGTCTCGTTGTCGCTCACCTCGCGAAAGCTCACCGATCTTGCCTCATCATACCAAATGGGCTCCGCCAACCGACGCCGGCAGGACAATTGTAACCGTAGTGCCGCTGCCCGGGGTACTGTGAAGTTTGATCGAACCGCCGTGGTTTTCCACGATGCGGTGGGCAATGGCGAGCCCGCTGCCCCGGTTCTGCCAATCCTGCTTGGTGGTGTAAAACGGTTCGAATACTCGCTCCAGGAGCTCGGGCGCGATACCGATGCCCGCGTCGACAACCTCGATCCGGATCAATTTTTTGTCCAATAGGTCGGCTCGCACTTCAATGCATCCTTCTGCCTCGCTGGCGGTGATCGCATTGCGCAACACGTGGGTGAAGACCTCGCGCAACTGGGCAACATTGCCCTGTAGCTCGAGCACGTGCGGCGGCATGTCTACAATGAGATCGATATGATCGCGCTCGAGATCGCCTGCCATGGTGTCCACAGCACCGGCAATGATATCCCGGGCGTCGGTGGCCACAAATCCGGCGTCCAGGGCCCGGTCGGACAGGCTCTGCAGGATCTGTACGATACTGTGGATGCGCCTGGCACCCTCTTCGATGGTGTCAAGGGCCTTGCGAGGCCGTCCATTCATTCCCGCGAAGTCTCGTTTCAGCACCTGGGCCATGCCCGAGATGCCGGTAAGAGGATTGTTGATCTCGTGGGCGAGCCCGGCAGCTAGGGCGCTCATCGCGGCCATTTTACGCGACTGAAGCAGTTGGTCCTGGGCTTGGCGCAACTCGAGAGTTCGATCGTCGACTCGTTTTTCGAGCTCTCGGTTCCATTGCCGCAGCTCTTCATCCCGCCGGGCGATCTCCTGACCCATCTGGTTGAATGTCCTGGCCAGTTCGCCCATCTCGTCACGGCCTGTGACGTCGAGACGAACATTGAGGTTGCCCCTGCCGAACTGGCGAGCTCCTTCGATCAGCCGGTGCACCGATGCGGTGATCCCGCGGGCCAGATACAGGCCGGCCGACAGGCCGATGAGTACACTGAGTGCGATCCAGAACCAGGTCTGCCGCTGCAATGCCCGGATCGGCGCCAGTGCTCGATCGGCGGGCTGGCCCGCCACCACAATCCAGCCCGCTGCTGCCGGCCATGCGGTGGCCAGCCAAAGCGCGCCCCGGGCATCGCGATAGCGGATGCGACGCCGCTGTCCCGCCGCCAGCTGGTCGTCCAACTGGGATGGCCCCCGGGCCAGAGGACGCCCGCCTTCGACCGGGCACAGGGTGCGGCCTAGATGGTCGTAAAGCGCAATCTCGATCTCACCGTCCGGGACCCGGGACAGAGCATTGCACAACCGGTCGAGCGCGACCGCGACGACCAGGGTCCAGTCCGCGGCACCGCCCGGAACGCCAATCGACAACGGCAGGAGCGGTACCGGTGGCCGATATGCCGCTTGGCCACCGTTGCCCGGGTGTGGACGTCCCGGCAGGGCCGCGGTCAGAAAGACCTCGCCGGCGCGGGCGCGCTGTCCTGGCTCGAGGCGGGGAATACGCCTGGCCAGCTGATCGAGAGTCGCCGGGTCAATGCGCGGGTGACCGCGAGCTCCCTCATCGCTCGGCCGGGCGAATACCGCATTGCCGACCGGCTGGCCGCGCTCATCGAGAAGGCCAACCACCGCGACCTGGGTGAGCTGGCGGTAGATCACGGAGAGCGCACCCTGGCGCTCCTGGGTGGACAGCTCGGACCAGGGGACCTGTCCGGCGAACGCGACCAGGCTGTGCTCGGTGTTGTCGAACCAGCGCTGAGCGACCGAGGCACCGTGGCGCGCGGTGCCCAGCTCGAGTTCGGCGAGTTTGTATTCCACTGCGCGGCGATGAACGCTGAGCGCAGCGGACGCCGACACAGCTAGCGGTATAATTGCGACAAATAGAATGATGACGATGAGTTTACGCCGAACACTCAAATTGTCGCCATGATACACTACTGGCCCGAGAGCCAGGCGATTTACCCACCGGTTAGCGGGATCGGGCCAGCACCCGGTCGATCGCGGTGCTCATCGCCTTAAAATCGTCTTTTTTGGTCAGTTTGCCGACGATCTGTCTCGATTTGGGCTCGATCAAGAGAATGTATCCAGTCTTGGGTGCATGGGATTTCCACACTTTGCCCAGGCCCAGTGCAGAGGCCAAATATTCGGACTGGCGCTGGGTGGACTCGTTGGTCATATCGAGGGTCAGAAACAGGACTTTTTTGCCGTCGAATTTGTTGCCCAGGTTGGTGAAATGGGGGCCGATGACTTTGCATGAGCCGCACCAATCGGCGTGGAACTTGACCGCCATGAGGTCGGCGGCGGTGGAGCGTTCGGACCCTGCCTGGGCGAATCCGGTCAGAGCCACCACTGCGGCGGCAACAAACGCGATTGATAGGGCTTTGATCGTTTTCATTGTCTCTCTCCAAAAGTGTCTGTTAGGCCGGTCGGCCTGTTATTCGATCGGTTGAGCTGTGGTGCCTGTTGCCGGGGCGGCGCGGCGAGCTCTCGATTACTGCATACTGTCAAATAACCCGCGTCGCGCTGGACGCGTGCTTTCAGGGGGTGTCAGTTGATTTTGAGCGCCGGACTCGATTTACTGCGAGTGCCCGGTCGTGAAACTGGCCAGGCCGAACAGTATGTCGGCCTCTCGCCAGAATTGCACCTCGACATCACCAGTCGCGATCCTCCGCTCGGGCAACCCGCTGTAGGCTGGCTTCCAGCGGGTTTGGTACAGGGTATGGAATCTGCCGTTGTTGTCGGCAAGTTTGAGCTGGGCAGCAATCGATCCCTGTATCGAGCAATAGCGGCCGCCGATCAGGTTATAGTGGTCGCTGCGTGATGGCTGGGGCTCGAAATCTAGCTTATCCATCGCACCGGCCAGTTCGGGATAGACCGGGGTGCGAAACTCGACATCGAGGCGCTTGCGGTGGTTCATTGCGATTTCTTCGGCGATGAGAAGAGCCCGTTGGTCGGCTGTGATCGGACCTGGCGAGGCGGCAAGGCGGAGCGCCACGAGCGCTGCCACACCGGCTGCAGCCATCATTCCAGCCACCACGGCGCGCCGGCGCCAGTTGCCCAGGCGCTCGAGGCGGGCGACTCGCTCGGACTTGCCAGGGTGGGCCGGAAGCTCGGCCAGGCCACGGAGTCGCTCGACGAGCTCGGGCCGGATCGAGACGTTTTGATAGAATTCGCGCACAGCGATGTCGAGCGGGTCGTTGATGTCGGCGCGGTGATTTCGGTCGGTCGACTCGCTCGGATCGCCGTGGCCGGACGATAGTTCTCGTAGGGCATCGCCTGGCTCATGCTCCGGCGGATTTCCGGCCGAGTCGCGGCCCAGCGTGGTCGGGCTGGTGCCATCGCGGCTCATGCTGTCACCTCGTTGCTTTGCTGTTGAATGATAGAATTGCGCATTTTGGCCCGGGCGCGGTGGAGCATGGTACGCACCGCGCCCGGGCTTCGCCCGGTGAGGGCCGAGATTTCTTCTCCCGTGTACCCCTCGACTGCGGACAGAAAAATGGCTTCACGCTCTTCCGAGCGGAGCTGGCTGAGTGCACGCCTGATCAGATCTCCTTCGATTACCAGATCTGCACTGCTCGACTGCTCGCTATGTGGTTCCTCGACCTCCTCCATACCGGTCATGACGACCAGGCGTTGCCGCCGATAGCGGTCGATGAATCGGCTGCGCAGCACCTGAAATAGATAGGCCGGGGTTCGCGCCGATCCGGCCTTGAGCAGTGAGAGCCAGGCATCCTGCACCAAGTCCTCGGCCGAGGCCTCGTCGTGGGTGAGCGATAGGGCGTAGCGATAACCGCGCCGGAGCAGCCCGCCGAGGTCGTCGACGTCGCGTATGAGCGGTGTAGATGCTTGCTGAGATGATTGTTGATCTGTAGTCACGATCAGCTCTTATTTGTCAGAGACGAACCGGTTTTGCGATGTATTACACAAAAAATGACCGCGCTGGAAATTGCACTCACAGGCCGGCATTGTCGGAGGGCTCGATCTCTCCCCAGCCCAGGTCCAGCGTAGTCTCGAATACATCACATTTGGGTGCAGTGACCTGGACGACCAGAGATGAGGCGTCCTCGGGCACCGAGAAAGCGACCCAAAATGTGATCTCGACATCCCACAGGTCACTCCTGGGCCCGCCGACCGGATTGCGTACGACCCGGGCCGGACCGTTGATGGTGCGCATGAGGACCTGTTGTCCGGTCATGGCGCTGATGACCCAGTATTTGGGCTTTTCGAAGTCCTGGCCGGCCTTGTAGCGCCGGGCCAGACCTTTGATATCCAGGCGCACCAGCCGTCCAAACCGACGGGAAACCCGGACGTCGACCTCGACCGGGTCGGGGGTCTGATCGAGCGCCGTCCGATCGGCCTCGGTGGATCCAGATGTGGCCGACGAGGCGCGCATTGCACACGAAGGGCTGCACCAAAGAATGGCGCAAGCACCCAGGGCGAGTCCGATCTGGCCGGACTGGTTCACAGGCGCCGCCACAGTTCACCGACCAGTCGTCTGGTCCAGCGCCGGACTGCGTTTTGCGGGTCGGTCTCGTCCGACCGCGCTGTCCGTGGACCGAGGAAACACACCCCGGTAATGAAGACCGCGATGACTGCATAGATGGCGAGCTGCGCGGGGGGAACGGCGTCGGCGACAATAAACAGAAGCACCGAGGCCGCTGCCGCTATGATGCCGGGTTTGAGCCCGAAGTAATAGGCTGTGAGCAAGCCGATGAGGAGAGCACCGATGAACATTGAGCGCTAGTTTACCCCGTGGACGATCCCGAGGGGCCGGCGAATCCTGCTGACTGCTGTGGCCGCGGCCACTGGGGCCAACCGGGCCAGTCTGGCTAGCGGTGCGGTTTGTATTGGCCCGAAGATCCGGTCAGAGAGCGGGCGACCGGCAACTCGGTCGCAAGGCGGTCACGTTCGGGCAAGCCGGGGCCGGCCCGGCGCCGTTTATCGCGGCGCTTCCGACTCCGGACCCGGCGAGAACGCCGGCCGGCGCGATCGCTTTCTGCGACCAGATTCAACCGGACGCCAGCGATCGCGATCGAAAGACGCATTCCGTAGTGAAATGCGATGCGGTCGCTCTCGATACCGTCACCGAAAATCACTCCGCCCTCATTCATCTCTGAAGTGATCTCGATCGCCTCGCCGGTCACGATCTCACCGTCGGTCACGTCCGCACCGGTTGCCACGCTGGGAAATGCCTCGCGCACAAAAAACGCCAACCGCTGTTCACACGGCGCCGGCAGAGTCACATTGGTGTCGCGTTGCCGACGCACCGAACGCGCCCATCCGGTCGATCCAGTTCCGGTGGTCACGATCAGCCCCGAGGACGATTGTCGCTCGCGCGACCGGCGCCAGGCGATGCGATAGCGCGCCGATTGATGCCCGCGCTGACCGACAAAGATCTCATTCAAGGCCAGCAAACGCTGGCCGTCATCGGTGGCGGCCTCGACCATGGTACGCGACTCGATGTCGCATTTGCCAACGTGTACCGCATCGAGCAGAACGTCGGCGTGGGTCGCGTCATGCGGGCACAAAATGCCGTCGTTGCGTCCCCCATCTGGATTGATGCCGATCACCGGCTGTCCGTCCAGGTATTTGGCCAGATTGGCAACCAGTCCATCCTGGCCGACTGCGACCACGATATCGTCGGGGGCGAATAAAAAGCGGTCCAGGTCGCGGCGCAAGACCCGGGTACGGCGCCATTTGAGCGGAATCGCCTGGTCTACCCTGACCATCGCACTCTTGCACAGCTCGTGCTCGGCACGCATCGGCTCGATCGACTGCTGGCGCGTGGCCAGAAAAAATCGAGCTTGCTGATAGGTGCCGTGGCGTTCGAGCAGATTTTCGTACTCAGTAGGCCGAGTGAAAACGACCACCCGCGGGATACCGGCGCTCATGCCTCATCTTCCTCGCCGGCGGTTTCGAGCCGCCGGGTACCGGCGTCGATGAGGCTGAGCAACTGCGGGCCGAGTAGCTCGGGAGACACATTGAGATGGTCGATGCGCTTGAGCTTGCCGGCCAATTCACGGGCGGCCAAGCCCAGTAGAACCCGCGAAGGCAGTGCCCGGTAGATATCCATACGCTCGCGCTCGCTGGCCGCCCGCGCACCCTCGACCAGCTTGATTCCCTCGGACCGCGCTTCGGCCTCGATCCGATTGCGCCCGGCCGCCGCTTCAGCTGCGATGCGGCGCGCCTCGGCCTCTTCTTGGGCTTGCTTGCGCGCATTGTGGCCGCGCTGATCGATCAACTTCTCTTCCCGGTAGGCCAGCTCGATCTGATTCTGTAACTCGGCCTCGGAAATCGCGCGCTCTTTTTCCACTGCCTGGGCCCGGCGATCAAACGTGGCCTCGTCCGACGCCTTCTGGATCTCTTCCCGCGTAGGAGTCTCCAGTGCTTTTTCAAGCTCAGCTGTCGGTTTGACCGACGATACCCGAGTGGCCACGACCGAGATTCCCATCTCGGCCATGGTCGAGTCGCTGCTCAGCCCGGTCGCAACCCGGCTCCGGATCTCGCCGGGACCGCGCTCGAGAAAATCGCGAATGGTCGACCGGATCACGTAGTCGTGAGCCAGTTCTTGGGCCAACTCGGTGATCATCGTTGCCAGCTTTTCGAGCGGCTGGAGCAAGTGCGCCCCGCTCGACAGATCAATGGTAAAATCGACCCGCTCGGCCAGCCGGGCCGGATCGACGATGCGATAGGTGATCACACCCTGCGCCACGACATCCTGAAAATCGCCCGTCCGGCCGTGAAACAAAAACGACAGGTCGCGGTCGTCCACCGGCACCTCGGCAATACTGGCACTCATGGGCAGAAACCAGAACGCCAGACCCCGACCTTCCCTGTCGACACGACCCCGCTTGTACTTGACCACGTGCGAGCTCGAGTCGGCCCGCAAATGACGGACAATACCAAAATTTCTTATTTCTGCCATTTCATCTTCTCAATGTACCGGGGCTGACTGGCCAAAAACGGCGCTGTCGCGGGAGACATCACTAGCCGCGACCATCACCTGCGAGCGCGGCCCCATCCGCGATCGCGTTTGCCATCACATTGCACAGATCGATTGTCGCGCTCCGCTGGGCGACTGTCCGATACCATCGAACGTATTACACGATAGATTGCCGCAGTCCGCCGGGGAGATCTCTGCGACCAATCGCCGAGTGACACGTGCATGCCGGTTATCACCGGCATGCATACCAGCTCATGCTGGCGGGACGATCTCGACTCTCATGAATGTAGATAGCCGCCGCGCGCGGATGTGTCAAGCGGAAAGTGTATTTTGTACACTACTGCTAGCGCGCTGCGGCGCTGCTTGCGGAGGGCCCGGCAGCAGGGCAGGGCCTGCCCCCTTCACGGCGTGCTGTAAAAGTCTTTGCCGCGTTTGCGAAACTCGCTGGCCTTGGCTTCCATGCCGGATTTGAGGGCTTCGTCGGGGCTGATGCCGTGTTCGGCCGCGTAGTCGCGCACGTCTTGCGTGATCTTCATCGAGCAGAATTTCGGGCCACACATGGAGCAAAAATGAGCGCCTTTGGCCGCCGGAGCGGGCAGGGTTTCGTCGTGAAACTCGCGCGCGGTGTCGGGATCGAGAGACAGGTTGAACTGGTCTTGCCAGCGAAACTCGAAGCGAGCTTTGGATACGGCGTCGTCGCGGGCCTGGGCGCCCGGATGTCCCTTGGCCAGATCGGCGGCATGAGCGGCGATCTTGTAGGCGATCACGCCATCTTTGACGTCGTTGCGATTGGGCAGGCCGAGGTGCTCTTTGGGCGTGACGTAACACAGCATCGAGGTGCCAAACCAGCCGATCATGGCTGCACCGATGGCCGAGGTGATGTGGTCGTAGCCGGGTGCGATGTCGGTAACCAGTGGCCCCAGGGTATAAAAGGGCGCCTCGTGGCACAGAGCTTCTTGTTTCTCGACGTTCTCCTTGATCTTGTGCATGGGCACGTGACCCGGGCCCTCGATCATGACCTGGACATCGTGCTTCCAGGCCTTTTCAGTCAGCTCGCCCAGGGTTTCGAGTTCGGCGAACTGAGCGGCGTCGTTGGCATCGGCAATGCTACCGGGACGCAGACCGTCGCCCAAGCTGAACGATACGTCGTACTTCTTCATGAGTTCGCAGATGCGGTCGAACTCGGTATAAAGAAAGTTTTCTTTGTGGTGAGTCATACACCACTTGGCCATGATCGAGCCGCCCCGCGACACGATGCCGGTAACCCTGTCTGCTGTGAGCGGTATGTAGCGCAGCAACGCGCCGGCGTGAATGGTGAAGTAATCCACGCCCTGCTCGGCCTGCTCGGTCAGGGTTTCCATAAAAATATCGATGGTCAGGTTCTCGGCCACGCCGTTGACTTTTTCGAGGGCCTGATAGATTGGCACCGTGCCGATGGGGACCGGCGAGTTGCGGATGATCCACTCGCGAGTCTCGTGGATGTGATCGCCAGTGGACAGGTCCATGACCGTGTCAGCACCCCACTTGATCGCCCAGCGCAGCTTGTCGACCTCTTCGCCGATCGACGATGACACCGCCGAGTTGCCGATATTGGCGTTGATCTTCACCTTAAAATTTTTGCCGATGATCATCGGCTCGGACTCGGGATGGTTGATGTTGGCCGGAATGATGGCGCGGCCGCGGGCCACTTCGTCCCGGACAAATTCCGGCGACATGTTTTCGCGCAGCGCGACGAACTGCATCTCCTTTGTGATGAGGCCCTTGCGGGCGTAGTGCAGCTGCGTGCGATTGCCGTCGTCGTCGGCCAGACGCCGGTCGATCCACGCCCGGCGCAGCTTGGGCGAACCCCGATGCAGATCGTGATTGCCCGGCCCCGAGGTGTCGTACACATCGAACGGCGGCTCATCGCCCGCGAGCTCGATGCGCCGCATCGGTACCTGGAGATCGTCTTTTTCGAGATAGACTTTGCGCGAACTGGGAAATCCCTCGATCGGGCCCAGGCCTTGCAAGGGATCCGCGCTGACCTGGGGCAGTGGGCGCTTGCGCTGTTTGCCGTTGCCCGTGCCAGCTGCGTGCCGATTGTCGTGGTTGCTCTTGCCGTTAGAGCCGTTGGATTTGCTCATACATCCTCGCTTTCCTTCGCCGGTATTACCCGGGATCAGGTTCAAGGGGTCGCACGCTGTGTCCGTGCCTCTCAGCTATGAAAGCTCCCCCAGCTATGTTGTCAGGAAGCCCGACGATACTCGCCCGGCTCGGAAAAGCAAGCCCGGCGAACCGGTTAAGAGTCGCAGGCCCGGTCCCGGAGTAGCTGTGCGCTCCGGGAAAAATGCTTTTCATTTCAATGGTTTATATAACGTTGTGACATTGTGAGAATCAATGGTAACAACAGGTAGTGATGGAAAAAACCCTTCCCAAGGCGGGCTCTGCGAGCCGGCCTGCAACGGATTCGAACCTTGGACAACTGGCGGGTTCGGCTTTGCCGACCATTTCCAGCCGAGCGTCGGCAAGCGGCAGCGTCGCAAACGAGCTTCCGGACGACCTCGAGGGCGCCATTGTCGATCTCAAGAAAGAGCGCAATGCGGTCATCCTGGCCCATTACTATCAGGAGTCGGAGATTCAAGACCTGGCTGATTTTGTCGGCGACTCGCTGCAGCTATCCCAGGCAGCCCGCGAGACCGAGGCCGACGTCATCTGCTTTGCCGGGGTGCATTTTATGGCCGAGACGGCCAAGATCCTCAATCCCACGCGCAAAGTTATCGTGCCCGACCTCGACGCCGGCTGCTCCCTGGCCGACGGCTGCCCGGCACCGGTGTTTGCCAGATGGCTCGAAAAGTATCCGGACCACACGGTGGTCTCGTACATCAACTGCAGCGCCGAAGTGAAGGCGCTATCCGACGTTATTTGCACCTCGTCCAACGCGGCCAAGATCGTCCAGGCGCTCGGCGACCGCAAGATCGTGTTTGCCCCGGACAAGCATCTGGGTCGCTATGTATCCAAACAGGCTGGCCGCGACGATATTGTATTATGGCAGGGTACGTGCGTGGTGCACGAGACGTTCAGCGAGAAGAAGATTCTCGCCCTCAAGGTCAAACATCCCGGCGCCGAAATCGTAGCTCATCCCGAGTGTGAAGAATCGGTCCTGCGCCATGCCGACCACATCGCGTCGACCTCGGGACTGATCAAATACGTCACGGAGAGCGATGCAAAGACGTTCATCATCGCCACCGAGGCGGGCATTCTGCACAAGATGCAAAAGCAAGCTCCCGACAAGGAGCTCATCCCGGCGCCTCCTGAAGACGACACCTGTAATTGCAATATGTGCCCATTCATGCGGCTCAATACGGTCGAGAAGCTGTATTTGAGCCTGCGCGACCTCAAACCCGAGGTCGATGTTTCCGAGCCGGTGCGCATTCGCGCTCTCCGCCCCATCGAGCGCATGCTCGAGATGAGTGTATAACTGTTACGGGCACAGGGGACAACCGGGGCCCATCGTCACAGCGCTCGCGGCTTATTTTTCCGCTTGCGCGCTCACCTCGGCGGATTGCGTCCTCAGCCGCTCGGAATTCGCGACGATTTCGATCGAGCCGGGAACGCCTTTCTTGGACCGAACGATCAACAGGCACTTGCCGTTGAATGCCTTTCGCGTTTTGGCTTGGAAGGGCTCCGTAGTGGCGGCATTGCCGCTACCCACCGCGATGAGCTCTCCCGCTCCGCGGACTTCGAAATCGATCTGATTGTTTGCTGTGGGGCAGGGGTTGCCTTTCCGGTCCACGATTTGAACGGTTACGAATGACAGATCCTGACCGTCCGCCGCGATGGAAGAGCGGTCAGGCGTCAACTCGATTCCCGCCGGTTCCGAAGCGGTGCGGACCGCCTTTTCCTCGGCGATGCAACCGTTCAGGTAGCCCACGATCTTCAGTTCTCCTGGCTCATAGGGAACGTCCCAACGCAAGCGATACTTCGAATCGAAACGTCCCGATTGGTAACGCTGGAATTTGACGATCAGCGGAGTGGTTTCTTGAAAGCGACGTTTTCTTCCCAGCGAGGTTCCGTTGAGAAAAAGTTCCGCCTCGTCGCAGTTCGTGTATCCATAAACCGGTATGGCTTTGCCTTCCTTCCCTTCCCAATTCCAGTGAGGCAAGACGTGGACCATGGGCTTTTTCGACCATTGGCTTTGATAAAGATAGAATCGATCCTTGGGAAATCCGCATAGATCCACCGCTCCGAAATAGCTGCTGCGCGATGGCCAATCCGCATTCCAGTAGCCGTCCGTGCTGTTATCGCCCCCTCCGAAGGGCGTGGGTTCTCCCAAATAGTCAAAGCCCGTCCAAATGAATTGGCCCAAAACGCGCGGATTCTCTTCCAGATAGTGAAATTCCACATCGGGGGGGTAGGCCCAATCCGGGCTGATCAGATCGTAGCTGGTGACTTGCAGGGAGGCATGCTTTTCGTACTTTTCGATCGGCAGGTGATACACTCCGCGGCTGCTGACACACGACGACGTTTCCGAACCGTAGACGATCCAATTGGGGTGGGCGGCTAGAACATCCTCGTATTGAGTGGGCTTGTAGTTCAAGCCCACGAGATCGACTTCCGCCGCCAGACCGTTTTCGATCGCTTCAGGGTACTGATTAAAACCCGCCGTAACCGGACGCGTATCATCTTCCTGGCGACAGATCGCGACAAGCCGCCTGGTCCATTCGACTCCCTTTTCAGGTTCGCCCTGCTCGAGAATCTCATTGCCCACGCTCCACATCACTACGCAGGGGTGGTTCCTATCACGACGAATCATGTCCTTCAGGTCTCTCTCATGCCAGTTGGCGAAATGCTTGTGATAGTCGTTTTCCACCTTGGCGATTTCCCATACGTCGAAGGCTTCAACTTGAACCAGAAATCCCATCCTGTCGCAAAGCGACAAAAGCTCTGGAGAAGGCGGATTGTGACTGGTTCTGATGGCGTTAACTCCCATCTTAGCCATGATCTCCAGCTGCCGCTCGGTGGCTCGGTGGTTCACCGCCGCCCCCAGAGGACCTAAGTCGTGGTGAAGGCATACTCCGTTGAATTGGCGTCGCGTCCCGTTGAGTCGAAAGCCATTCTCCGCCGTGTACTCGATGGACCGAATGCCGAATGTCGTTTCGTAGCGATCGATCAAGGCTCTCTCGGTTCGTAGAGAGCTGACTGCAGTATATAAATACGGATCGTCCAAATCCCATAGTCGCGGAGCGCTCACACGTATCTCCTGCGTCATCTCTCCTTCTCCGTCTAGGGCGGACGTGGGAGTGGCGGCTTCCGCTACCGCGTTTCCCTCGGCGTCGAGTATCGTCGTTTCCAATACGCCTTCGAACGAAGGCTCTCTTGCGTTCGTCAATCGCGTCGCGATCCGGATCAGGGCTTCGTCCTCGCTTATCGTCGTTGTGGTCACATAAGTTCCCCAGTGGTCGATGCGGGTCTGACTTTTGATTTCCAGCCAAACGTTTCGATAGATCCCGGCGCCGGGATACCATCGGCTGGAAAGGTCTTCCGGAGCGCATCGGACCGCGATGGCGTTCGGTTTGTCACCGAAATTCAGATAGGGTGACAGATCGTATTCGAAACCGAGATACCCGAAGGGGCGAAGGCCCAGCGAATGGCCATTGATCCAGACTTCGGAGTTGTTCATGACTCCGTCGAATTGGAGCGCGATGGTTTTGCCTTGGCAGGACTCCGACACTCGGAAGTCCTTTCGATACCAGCCTTCGCCGTGAAATGGCAGACCCCCGCAACGAGCGTCGTATTTGCGGTCGAAAGGCCCTTCGATCGCCCAGTCATGAGGCAAGCGAACTTCCCGCCAGGAGGAATGATCGAAATCCGGCGAGGACGCCGCCAGCGTTCCTAACGAGAATCGCCAGGAATCGTTGAAAGCGATTCTTGTTCTAGCCGTAGCTCCTTCTGCGAACGCTAGTATCTCCATCGTTTACCTCGGTTACCGTAATGTCGCCTTCAGCGCGCTCAAGACTATATCTCCTGCCGAGGTCTCTAAGTACCGCGACCCGCAAGGAAGTGCCCAGTAGGGTCGATCCTGCGCGTCGAGGGCAAGGCGTCGAGGAAGGAGTATAGTGGCCTACGTGACCGACGAGCAATGCAGCCATCGGCGGGCTGGTCGGATTAATTGTGGGGAGATGTAATCAGATAAGTGGAAAGTACTACCCGTCGGTGTCGACGGTTCCTCGATCTGGCCACTGACTACTTTCGCAGCGCATCCATGTCGTACAGGAAGTTCGGCCAAATTCCCCCAAACCTTTGGTCGATTTGGGGGGATGTCGGATACGTACGAGTCTGCGCGCGATCCGATAAGCTCGCCCACGATGACCTCGTATGCCGATCGAGACAAGGCGTTTTTGAATCGCAGCGGTACCGACGGACTCACAGTGGACGAGCTTCGGTCCACGCGCGCGATGTGGTGGGACCGCGCGTTCACGGAGATGTTGCTTGCGGAACTCGCCAACCCGAGACGACTTGTGGACATCGGATGCGGCCTGGGGGCTGCAGCCGCAGCGTTACTACCTGAGCTGCCCGGGCTGCAGTACGTCGGCGTAGATATTGACCGGATGCGATTGGCCTTGGCCGCGCCGGCGACCTATGTAGCCGCATGCGCTGAAGCGCTTCCATTCCCCAATGGCGCCGCCGATGTGGCGCTGTTCATTGCGACCCTGCAGCACGTGGACGACCCGGTCATCGTTCTGCGCGAGGCGCGACGCGTGGCCCACCGCGTTGTCGCGGTAGAGCCGGATAATGTGGCGCAGCAGTTCTATTTCGGCGAGCGACTGCCAGGCGTGACCGCAGCATCGGCGGCGTTAGTTTCCACAGTGCGGCGCGGCGACATTGCGATTGGTCCGCGCGTGCCCGACCTGTGCGTCGAGGCCGGATTTGCAGCGGTGCGGATGCGCGCTTACGCGATTGGCGTGTTCCGCCGCGGGAATGCAGACGCGTTCGCGGACTGGTTACGGCCGATACTTCGCATCGTGGACGAGAGGCTCGGGACGGAGGTTAACTGTGACGCGGAGATTTCCGCCTGGCGCGCTAGCGTGCCAGGGAACCCCGTGCGTCACTGCGGGGTGGTCGTCCCCACGATCATCACTCACGCGAGTTAACTCACTCATCTCTTTTACAGCGAACCGGCTCAGCCAGCGTCGATCTCGCGGATGGAATTCCTGCCACAGAACCAGTTTTACCCCATATTGTGGTCGTTATTGGTATTCCTCGACGGAATGGCCTTGCAGAGCAGTCCAATCAGCTCGGTTGCAAGTTGTATGACATGACGCTTTTCGTAGCCCTGCTCGGACAGCTGCTGAATTAGCGATTTCGCTATGGTTCGAATTCCATTTGTGCGGCGCGTATGTTCCACAGCGTAACCAGGCTGAGTCGCGAACTCGGTTTCGGCCATCACTCTCTCCAATCGCACGAGGAGGTTAAATCGGTTGCCCCATTGCATCGTGGCATCTGCGACATCCAGCGCGATACCTTCCGGGCGATGCACCAAGTGCCAGGGCAGTCGGTCGAGGTCGACGTGATCAGAACCTCCACATTGCCGCCGTCGAGGTCGGCGCGGAGGTCGGTCCAGTACATCTTCCATCACTTGTGGTGTCCCGTATTGCAAGCTGAGGGCCACACGGAAGCCGACGACGACGGCTGCTTCCACACCGCAAAACAAAGTCGATGTCCGGTAGTCGCAGACGGCTATCGACGACAGAACCAAGCGTTGCGGCCTCTGGAGCGCAGACTGGAACACGTTCGATCGCGAGTGCCAGCCAATTGCCCGCAGTGGGCTCGCCGGTTGCGGAAATCGGCGCCACTGACCGTCGGGACTGTCGGGACTGTCGGGACTGTCGGGACTGTTTATGCCCTCACAACGTTTTTCCTCCTCCTCAGCCGAATCTGTGGGCCGCCTGTCGAGCAGGAGGCTTCCCCAAAGCTAGAGGAGTTCCGGCGCCGTGTAACGCGACTCTCAAACAGCTCGCCCAGCTACAAGGAGCGTCTACTCGGCGCGAAACCGGGCGATCTCATCGCCCAGGCGCCTGGTCACGATGCGCAGCACCATGGCGTCGTCGAGGTAGCCGAGCTTGCCGGCGAGGTCGGGAATCAGGTCGAACGGCGCGGCAAAGTAGGCCAGGGCCGCCATGATGAGCGCTTTTGCCTTCCATGGCACTCTGTCGTCGGGGGCCTTGAGCATCCGCCAGAATAAACGCAGTTGCTCGATCATGTCAGGCGGCGCATCTCGGTCTTTTTCGAGCCGGGCCAGTTTGCTGGCAAACTGCCGGTCGAGCTTGTCGATCCCGGCTCTATCGCTTTTCTGCGCCATCTCGTCGACCAGCGCTTCGGCTTTCTGCAGTTGCTCGTCGGTCATTGCATCGTCCTGTCGTCGAACCATGCACACATACTACCCCAGGTGTGAATCTGCCGGATCTGGCGGCGATTCTTCGCCGTGGCGAGGTCGGGCGATTATCCGCCCGGGCGTTTACGCAACCGGCGAGGCGATCACCTCGGCGAAGATCGCCTCCTGCTCGGGATCGGTCCAGTGCTCGTATTGCAGGATGTTCAGCTTGTGAAAACGCTCGCGCTGGCGATTGGACAATAAACCGACCTTCTTGATGGCCGGCACGATCTTGCTGAACAAGAGCTGCCGGAACATGATCTGTCCGGTGTTGTTCAGCGAAATCTCCATGCACTCCTTCATGGGCAGGCCGGTCTTTTCCCATACTTCCTGATAGAGAAATCGGTCGCGCATGAGAACAGCCGCTTCGTACACGAAATCCTCTCGCTCGCGCACTTCCTTTTCCGACATCGAATCGTAGTAGTCGCGCAATGACAACACGCCAAACGCGACATGACGCGCCTCGTCCTGCATCACATATTGCGTGAGCTTGTGCAATAACGGCTCGGTCGTGTAGTTGCGGATCATTCCAAATGCCGACAGCGCCAGACCCTCGACCATGATCTGCATACCCAGGAACTTCAGGTCCCAACGACTGTCCTTGAGAATCAGATCGAGCAAACTCTTGAGGTGCGGATTGACCGGATACAAAAAACCGATTTTGTCCTGCAAATATCGGTTGTATACGTCGACATGCCGGGCCTCGTCGACAACCTGCGTGCTGCCGTAGAGCTTGCTGTCCAGTTCGGGGACCGAGTTGACCAGCTGAGCCGCTGCCAGCAGTGCACCCTGCTCCCCGTGCAAAAACTGCGAGAGCGTCCACGAAAATATCTCGATGTTGATCTCCCTGCGCTTCTCTTCGGCCATGTTGGCGTAGATCGACGAGCCGTAGAGCGGCAGTATGTGCTCCGGCGCATTGGGCTTGGCGAGATCAACCTCGGTCTCCCAGGGCAGGATGTCCTCCGGAATCCATTGCCCGCGCCTGGCCTTGGTATAGAGATTGCGAAGCTGCTGCCGCGTCTCCTCGTAGCCCCAGGTGTAGTTGATGTCGAGAATGGCCTCGAGCGTATCCAGAGACGGACCCTTGACGTCGCCGACAGTTGTTTGAGGTTCGACCATTGTGATGCCTCCTGGTCAGCTAAACAAAACGTGAACTCAAATTCATTTTGTTCTACGATCGGCAGTCAGGTCAAGTGCAATCTACAGGTAGCCTGGTGGAAAGCAGTCAGTGAAAGCAGTGAGTAGTCCAGACGAGATGCAGTCTTTCGATCGGCCGGAGGTTCCGGCGAGCAATGCGAAGCGGAATTCTGACGGAGCGGAGCGGCCGGGCGGCGGGCTATTCGATCGGCCGGAGCGCCAATTTAGCCAGGAGCGGGCGCGCAAGACATTTGAAGCCCTGGTCGAGGCCGCCTCGGAGCTTTTCATGGAGCGCGGTTTTGACGCGACTCAGACCCCGGACATCGCCTCCGCGGCTGGGGTTAGCGTGGGCACGTTCTATCGGTATTTTTCCGACAAGAAGGAGATGTATCTCGAGATCACGCGGCGAGATCTGGCCACGGCATATCACGAGGTGATGGACGGGCTCACCCCGGATCGCTTTATCGGCCGGGCGCGGCGGGATACCATCGCCGAGTCGATCGAGATTTTGCTCGGCATGGTCACCCGCGCGCCGCAGCGGCAGCGAGTGTTCATAGAAATGTCGCTGCGCGACGATCAGGTCGCCGCGCTCAAGGTGGCGTTCGAGAACGCCGCGCGCCAGCGACTCACCGAACTGGTCGCTGCGGTTTGTCCGCGCGAAGATGTTCCCGACCCGGAGGCGACCGCGTACGTCATTCACACCGCTGTTGTCGAATGCGCTCTGTCGATTGCCGGCATCAGCGGTGAGAGTCCGGTATCGCGGGAGCGCGCGGTCACTGCGCTCACCGAATTGGTGGTTCGGGCGCTTTACGGCATCGAGCGAGCTTGATCGAAAGCGGTGCGGTCACAGAAGGACGTAGAGCAGACCGAGCCCAAACACGGCGAGAACGACGGTGGAAAAGGCCCCGACGTAGAGGGCCTTGAGCCCGATCTGGACCAGTCCGCGGAGATTGACGCCCAGGCCGACCCCCGCCATGGCAATGGTGACGAGAAAGACGGCCCCCTTGGTGGACAGGGTGCTCATGGCCACTGGCAGTTCCTGCGCGGACCACAGCAGGCTATCGGTCAGGTGGAGGGTAAAGTCGGGCAGAAGGTGCAGTGTGTTGGCCAGCGCGACCACCAAGAAGCCCACGATGAATGGCGGAAACAGTGTGGTCCAGCTGGTTTCGCGGGCGACGTGGGCGCGATGCTGGCGAACCTGCCGCGCGTACCACAGGCCGAGACCGACGACTAGGGGGGCCAGGAGCAATACCCGCACGAGTTTGACAATGACTGCGACCTCGCCGGCCTCGATGCCATAGGTAAAACCAGCGGCCATGACCTGAGGAGTGGCGTGGATACCGACTCCGGCCCACACTCCAAATTCGAACTGCGACAGGTCAAATACGCTACCCAGGAGGGGAAACACCACGATGGAGACCAGGCCGTAGAGGGTAATTGCGGTGACTGCAAAGGCGGTATCCCGGTCGTCGGCCTCGATGACTGGCGCGGTCACCGCGATGGCCGTGCCACCACAGATGGCGGTTCCCACTCCGATCAGAATGCCGAGTTTTTGCCCGACCCCGGTGCGACGACACAGCCACATGGTCAGGGCCAGAGCGGTGACCACGCACAATATGCTGATCACCAGGGCCTGTCCCGATACCCGCAGTACGTCGAAGAAATTGAGTTTGGCCCCCATCAATACAATGGCCAGGGGCAGCACTTTTTTGACCGAGTATTTGATGCCCGGCTTTAACCACTCGGGAATCGGCAGGGTGTTGCGAACAACCATGCCGAGCACGATGGCGAGCAGGATCGCGTCCACCGGATGCCGCCCGCTATCGAGCGTGAACGGCGGGAACGGCAGGGTGTGGATGACATACGTGAGCAACGCCAGGGCAGTGCAAAGCACGAGCCCCGGTACAACGGTAGTGCGGGTATTGGACAATGGGTAGCCTCAGATGATGAAATCGACCCCACTGAGTGACGTAGCTGGAGGATCGATACTGATATAGCGTTCCCAGGCATCCGGGATGACCGTGACCACGCGTTGCTCGCTGTGCAGGTCGGCAGCGATCTTCAGTGCACCCCACACCGCAGCTCCGCCGGAAATTCCCGCCGAAATCCCCTCGGCGCGAGCGAGCTCGCCGGCCATTCGATACGCGACCTCGTCATCGCAGCTGAGTATTTCGTCGATCACTTCGAGGTTCAGCACCGGGGGGATAAAACCCGCTCCGATGCCCTGGATGCTGTGCGGCGTCACCTTGCCGCCGGAAAGCGCCGCTGATTTGCTCGGCTCCACGGCGATCACCCGGACCTCGGGCAGCTCGCGCTTGAGCACTTCTCCGACCCCGGTAATGGTCCCACCAGTGCCCACGCCAGCGACAAACACATCGATCTTTCTATCTGTGGCTGCGAGTATCTCGACGGCGGTATTGGCGCGATGGGCTGCCGGGTTGGCCGGATTGTTGAACTGCTGGGGCATAAAACAACGCGGGTTTTTGGCCACGATCTCGCGCGCTTTGTCGATGGCCCCCTGCATGAGCTTGCGCGCCGGGGTCAACACGACCCGGGCTCCGTAGTGTTCGAGGAGCGCCCGCCGCTCGGGCGACGCGTCGTCGGGCATCGCGATGATCAACCGGTAGCCCTTGACCGCAGCCACGAATGCCAGCCCGATGCCGGTGTTGCCGCTGGTCGGCTCGACAATGGTATCGCCCGGCTGCAGGGTACCGTCTCGCTCCGCCGCCTCGATCATCGACAAGCTGACTCGGTCTTTGACACTGCCGGCCGGGTTGAATGATTCGAGCTTGACCAGGATCTCGGCCGCCCCTTGCGGGACCAGCCGGTTCAATCGAATCATCGGAGTATTGCCCACCAGATCGAGCACCGAATCGACAATGCGGGACATGAGCCTGCGTAGCGTTTCGGCAAACCCGGGTCAAGCGCTCACCACGGATTCCCCGGCAAGGCAATGCCGCTCTCGACAATCGGTGCCCCCGGCGGTCGTACGAGCAGTATGGCCGGAGACACAAGAGTCCCCACAAAGAGACCAGACTCCCCAGCATGGTCGATGAGACGCTGTGAAAAATCAATGCGTTACTGGCTAGCACGAAAACTGCTAAGAGCAGTTTGGCAAATGGCCGATTCCCGTATTCTTCCCTGCATCCTGACCGTGTTGTGGGCGTTTTCCTGCAATGCGAAGATCGGTGACGTGGCCAACGACACCGGTCCGCTGCCCGATGCTAGCGTGGCCCAGGCCGACTCTTCCGCTGTCGGTATTGCGCTTCCTTACACTCCTTCGAACATTGCCGCATCGGCGATGTCGAGTGGAACTGCTCCTCTGCAATTGCGAGCATCCGACGGTGCGGTGGAGATCGACACGGATCAGGGTACGATCACTCGGTTGGCCGACAGCGAGGATCTTCGTCCTCCCGGGGTGGTCTTCGCGTCGCAAGTGCAGGGCAGCGGTGGTATTAACCTGGCTCCGCTGCTGGGCATCTTCAGCGCCAGCGAGCTGGTCATCGAGGCCGGGGCAAGAGTGACTGTCAAAGGCTCTGCCGGGCTGGTGTTTGCGATCGCGGGCGATGTCAAAGTCGACGGTGTGGTCAGCGCGGTCGGCGGGCTCGATACACCGAATCAGGCCGGTCCGGGCGGATTTGCCGGAGGCGATCCGACCACTCCGAATGGAGGCGGTCTGGGTGGCGGCCAGCCGGGCACCGATGGCGCGGGCGGAGGTGGCGCAGGCCACGTTGCGCTGGGCGGCAAGGGCGGTGATCGCGGTGAACTGATCCTCGGTGGCGCGGCCGGCCAGCCAGTGCTCTCAGAGTTCCTGGTTCCGCTCATGGGCGGCTCGGGCGGCGGACTGGGCAGTAGTGATGACAACCCCGACGAAAGCGGTCTCGGCGGCGGTGGTGGTGGTGTCGTGCAGATTTCTGCTCTCGGCAGCATTCGCATTGGTGCGACGGGTGGAATCAATTGTGGTGGCGGTGGTGGTCAGGGTGGGGTGCGCGAGAGTGGCGGCGGAGGCGCTGGTGCGGGTGGCGCGATTCTGCTCGAAGCGATGGAAATTGCGGTTTTCGGCATACTCGCGGCCAATGGCGGTGGCGGTGGCGGTGGCGCAAACGGCAACGATCCCGGCGCTTCGGGTCAGACCGGATCGCTCAGTGCCGTAGCTGCTCCGGCCGGCAAGAGAGTCGGCGACGGAGCTGCGGGCGGGCTCGGCGGAGCCGGAGGTGACGAGGAAGGCCTGCCTGGCGTGGATGCAGACATCGCCAATGCCGGCACCAAATACGCCGGCGGCGGTGGTGGTTCCGGCGGCCGTATTCACCTGCGCAGTGTTGATGACGGTATCAAGGTCGACGGGATCGCGTCACCAAAAGACGGTGTTACCGAGGGCACGTTGGTCGACGACGATTGAATCGGATCCGGACCAGAACGCCTCACGACGGGACGCCGATGCTGGCCGAGCGGCCCAACGCTGCTTTGACGACCGACCAGTAGCCGCGGGTCAGCTCGATACCGTGGCGGTAGTCGGGCGATCGCACGAGCAATTCGTGTAGATCGCGCAGCCGATAAAATGGAACACTGGGATAGAGGTGATGCTCGCCGTGCAGGCTGGTGTCGTTTGACAGCACCAGGGCTCGGTCGAGCCAGGTGAGCATCACCGAGCGCGAGTGGGGCCGGTCGTGTGATGTATCGAATGCAAAATGCTCGGCGATGCTGCGCAGGCGGAGACAGACTTGCAGCCAGGTAACGAATGGCACGAGCCAGAACAGCGCCACTGCTGCGCCGAGATCAAAAACTATGATCAGTGACAGGGCGATGGCGAGAAACACCACCCGCGCGATTCGCAATGCAGTGGCGTCGGGTAGAACCCGGGCGGTTTGCGGCCTGGTCAGGTGGAGAGTCCGGATAAACGTCTTCACCAGACCGATGCCCAGCATATCGCCGAGAAGGACGAGACCGAGTTTGGTCCTGCTCATGGGAAATCGCCACTCGCTGTCGTCCTGTTTGTAGATCCAGTCCGGATCGCGGTCAGTGTTGAGATATCGGTGATGTGCTCCGTGGTGTTGCCGATAGGTTCTCATGCTCAGAATGACAAACGGCCAGGACATGGCCTCGCCGAGCCAGTCGTTGAGTCGCCGGTTGCGGGCAAAGCGGTAATGGGCGGCTTCATGGAACATGGTGGCGAGATCGTGTTGCCGCGCGCCGATGAAGACGACCGTGACCAGGTACAAGAGCGGATGCCAGAAATGCCAGCAAAGCAGTGCCGCAGCCACGATCAAGGCCCATTGCAGGAGGATATACCCTGCGGTGATGCGGGGATCCAGACGGGTCAGCTCGCGGATCTCGCACGGTTCTATACCGGCCGCCGCAAACGCGCTCTCGATGGTGTTACCTGATACCTTTTGCTTCGCATCGGATTTCGACATGGGTACTGACTTCTCTGTGGATCGTCACCAAAACGTTGCCCTTGACAGAGTTTGTTTGAAGCAAGGGCGATACCATTAACGGCAGGCGTTAACCCATCGGGATCAGGACAATCGAATTGCTCTGTGGGCACTGTCCGGGCAGGTGCGCAGCACGGCGGCCCGCCACCTGCCATGGGTGCAGGCCGGGATCATTGCCGCTGCTGGACTGCCTCGGGGTGGTCGGGTGCCCGGTCGGGCGCCGTACTGTCGAGGGCCGGCAAGATGTGGTGGATCATGATATCGAACGGCCATTTGCCGCGCCAGTTGTTGTAGTGACTCCCGGTGAATACGGCGATGATGCGCTCAGCCGGAAACACCATGATGTACTGGCCACCGTTGCCCGATGCGAAGACAACCTCGGTCGCGTGTTTCCACGCGGTGCCAAATCGCAGCTTTTCGCGATACCAGTAGAAGCCGTATCGCGTCGGCGTTTGGCCGGGCCATACGTTGCGCGAGGCGAATTTTTTCGCGTGCGAGCTGGATGCAATACGCCCGCCAATACGGGCGAAGTTCATACCGTAGGCGAGTTCGTGTGTAGCCCGGGTCGCCCGATCGATCCACGACGAGGACACGATCTGTCGCCCGCGCCATGTGCCGCGATCCAGCACCAGTTGGCCGATCTTGGCCCAATCGCGCGGGCGCATGAAGAAGCTCCCACCGGTCATTGCATTGCCCTTGCGATCTCTGGTCCATCGATAGTGAACGATACCGAGCGGCTGGAACAAATGCTCGCGCGCGAACTCGAACACGGACTCGCCAGCGGCGTGGGCGATCACAGCACCGACAAGGACCGGCTCTCCCGAAGTGTAGGACCACACCTGGCCCGGGGCATGGGCCAGTGGGCGGCTCCAGGAAAACGCCACCCAGTCGTCGGTATTCCACATCTCCGACTCGCAGTCGGGGCCGCGGTCGTAGAACTCTTCGCAGTCGAATCCCGCGGTCATGGTCACGAGGTGGTGTACGGTGATGCGGCGTTTGGGCGAGTCGGTGGGTAGATCGGCGACGAGCGGCGCCGGTAGGTGATCCGCGACAGGGCTGTCAAGGGCGAGCAAGCCGCGGTCGATGGCGATGCCGAGCAGCAGGCTGGTTACCGATTTGAAGCTCGAGCGCGAGTCGTGTAGTTTGTTAGCTGTCCAGGTGCCGAAGTATTCTTCTATGATGAGCTGGCCATCGCGAACGACCAGCATTGAATCGATGCCGGGATAGCGCTGCCCTTTGCGCATCGCTGCGACGAGCTCGCTGATCGGATGCGAATCGAGTCGCCGCATTGGCCACTCGTCCGGATCGGCCTTGACCTTGCGCGCATCAGGTTCAGCCCGGGAGCACCCGAGGCACCAAACGAGCAGGGTCAACGCCGCGGCGAAGGCTGGCTGTGGACTCAGCGCCTTCCATCCGGCAAAACCCCTATGGCGCGGTGTCCGGTAAGGCTGTATTGAGACAGTACGATTATACGCTATTTGCGAAAATGAGCACACGGCTGGAAAGATACCATGAAGGCATGAAGTTCAGTCCGAGGTCCAGGAGTTGTAGGTGCCAAGTCCCTTCAATACGGCGAAGGGCCCAGGCAACCTCCTCGCTGTAGCCGTTTGAGCGGCTGGCATACGCGCTCAGGTCTACCAGCTGATGGCGGTTTCACCATTTTAAATCGCCATCAGCTCGCCAGCGGTGTATCGACATCTCACCTCCATCCGGCAGCCACGACCTCGCGACCGGTTCATCCGGGGTTCATCTGGGCCAATTGTCAAAAAGATTCATCTGCATGGGAGGGCCGAGGATGTATGCGTTCCGATCAGCGCTGGCCACTGCGGTGGCCAAGGTATCGGCTTGACAATGGGTCAGGAATACCTGCCGAGCGCCGCATTGATCGATATACGATATCAATTCATCGTAGCCGGCCTGGTTGCTCCAGGCAAACGCCGCCGCCACATCGAGTCGAGCCACTGCGTCGCGATCCATGGCCAGGCCAGAGATAAGGGCGAGCTGGCTCGCTGTGGACAGATTGTCCGGCATGGCGTCGCGTCGATTCACCGGCCATAGAAGCACGTGGCCGGCCAGCGGCCGGCCGATGTACCGGCGAATGCGCGGCAACATGGGCAAGCTGCGGCGCAGCCGTACCGCGGCGTCGTAGATGCGTCGATGGCCGAAAAACGACAGTGCAGGGCGATTGCCCGAAGAGATGAGATCTGCCAGCCGGCTGACCACGTCGACAGCTTTGCTCGGCGAGGTCACCAGGAGGACGGCTGTACCCCCTGACTTGGTGACCTCAAGAGCAAAGTCGGCCACCCGGGCAACTATCTGATCTACAGGCGGAATGCGATACAGAGGAACGCCGTAACACGCGGCCAGGACCAGCGTATCGCACAGTCGAATGTCGGCCACACCGCCGAGTCCTCCGCCGCGTAGGTTGATCGCACCTGCGTATAGTACGCGACGGCCGTCGACGTCGGCGAGCAGTCCTGCGCTGCCCAGGCCGTGGCCCGATCGCACGAGCTCGAGCCGCACTTTTCCCAGACTGAACGGCCGCCCGTACGGCACGGCCAGTCGGGTGTTTCCCGGCGCCTCTCCGAGTAGAGCCAGTGTCTCTGCCGTGGCCAGGAGCTGGCCGTGTTTTGAATTGGGCACTGTATGCGCACTCGACACAAAGCACACATCGCGGGCGCGGAGCGCATCGCACCAGATCGGGGTCCCCCGGATGTGGACGCCGTCGTGCCACCGGATTGAGGCATCGTCTGCTGCTCGGGGACTCGCCATCGGCTCACGGTGCCATGGCTCGCGCACGCGGGCAATTCTTGCCCGGCCAGTGCACGGCCGCGGCACCACCCTGCATCGGGCCGGCCAGTCTTCCTGTCGAAAGTACGCAATATTCTGATATTTAACGAGAATTTCCGGGGGATGCGCAGCCGGAAGCGGCCGGGCTCACGGTGAGTTGGCGGGGGTTGCCTTTGGCTCGAAATCACAACACGCCCAGGCCGTCGCCGGTCGGGGCTGTGCTTCGCGATGAAGCAACTGCGCCCCAGCAGAGCACATTGCGTGGGTGGGGAGCGGCAGGTTAAGGTCGAGCTGGCGATGGCGCGTCGGGCTGATCGGGCTGGTTCGGTTTTTGGGCTTGTTTGGGAGGCGGCGGCTCGCCAATGACACCAAGATGACAATAGCGGGTTCCGGGCACCGCTACCGGACGGTGCGACATGCCGATCACGATTCCCTCGTAGGGCGCTTTGTACGTCTCGACCTGGTAGCCGAATGGATCGTTGATCTCGGCGATTACCTGGCGGCGCCGGAGAGTCTCGCACAGCTTGAATTTGGTCTGCAGGAAACCGCCAGATCGAAGGCGCAGCCACTTGGATGACTTGCAGATCACCGGGGCCGGACCATCGGTGCGGGTGGTCTCACCCCGTATCATGCCGAGGTGGATGAGAATATTGAATACGCCCTGCTCTCCCTCCAACACAATCCGGCCGTGAAAGACATTGGGATTGCCTGCCTCGACCGTGATCGCCGGAATTCCGCGCAGACGAGCGGCGTTGCGCAGGGTTCCATCTCCGCCGCTGGCGTGCAGGATGATCTGCGGGTCCATGAGCAAGGCCAGGGTTCGCGTCTGCTCCGAATGAAGATCGGCGCGCACATAAAATGAATTGATCCGCCCTTCGCTCGCTGTATGGAGGTCGAGCAGATAATCGCAAGAAGTCAGAAACGTGGTGATAAAGGCCTTGGCGTATTGCTGGGATGGCGTGCCGTCTGCCTTGCCGGGAAAAACCCGGTTCAAGTCCCGCTCATCGTCGGGGAAACGGCGCTGTCCGGCTTGAAATGCCGGAACATTGGCAACCGGGGCACACAAGAGGGATCCGTGCATATTGTCGGGATCGGCGCGATCGAGTACGTGGTGGATGATCTTGATGCCATTGAGTTCGTCGCCGTGGATCGCAGCTGTAAGACCCACGACCGGGCCGGGGTGACGGCCCCGCACGACCACGAAGGGCACGGTCACAGGGTTGGCAAGAGAGTCCAGAGAGAGTGGAATTCTCAGGTCGGTCCGCGAGCCAGCCCGGTAGTCCTCCAGCTGGATGGGACGGGGATGAACCGCGGCGGTGGCGCGTTTGGCCCTGGTATGGGGTTTGTGTTCGGCGCTCATGATAGACGTGATGCGGATTTGATCTCGTTCAGCAACGCTTCGTCGTGGTTCAGCGAGCGAAACAGGTCGCTGCGGAAGCCACCCCCTCGTTTGACCAGCTTGCGGGCAAGATCGTCAATGGCGCGATTGGCCAGAACAGCCTGAACAAAAGCCTCGATGAGGTCGTCGAGCCCCATACCCAGTTTGCCGAAGTCTTTGCGATCCATCATGAGAAGACGACGAGGTTCGGTATCCCATTTTTCTTCGCCGACTTTGAGCGAAAGGTTGGTGCCCAAAACCATCCACGAATCGGTACCCGGCTGGAGGTCGGCCTCCATGGCGATGGGCGCGCGGCGCGCGTACATGGCGACCGGGGCGTACGATTCGCCCTGCCAGGACACCATGACTCGCAAATCGAAGATGTAAATCCGGTCTTTCTTGTCGGGCACGGTGCCGATGTTAAAAACCTTGCCCCGGCTGCTGGTCGATGACCAGCGGTAGTTGCCCACCAGCTGTTGTATGATGAATTCGTCATAGGGATAGTCTCTGTCCATGAACGCGGCCAGTTCATCGTCGTTGACGATGGTGTAGATTCCCTGACCGGCGTTGAGATAAGGCACTTTGACCACAGCTCGGCCGCCCAGTTGCTGGACCAGGAGGGGAACCTCTGCCTTGCGAACATTGGTGAACGATTCCGGCGAGAGAATTTCGAGACCATGAGCGCGGTACTGGCCGTTGAACATCTCGTACGCCTTGGAGGCAGATGTCTTGTTCCTGCCGCCAGCTAGACAGGCCACGATCGGATTGAGAAGCGGCGTCTTCAGGTTGAATGGCAGCCGATCCCAGGGCCGCTGGGTGACGTAGCGAAAACCGCAGATAACCGGAACGGTCCTGCCGCCGATATGGGCGTAGAGCCAGCGATCTTGGATCTCGGTGAATGCCCTCGGGGCCGAACGCGGGCACGGGATCAGATATACCGGGCGGTCGATCAACGTGGCCAAGACCTGGGCGTAGCCAGACGACTCCATCTGGTTTTTGTCATAGAGAACCGCGACAATGCCGTGTGGAGTCTCTTTCGACGCTTTGCGCAGGGTTTTGGACACCAGCGGCAGGAAGGTGCTCTTGATGAGCGACCAGTACCCGCCCTCGTCCTGGTCTTCTTCGAATCTGGGAAACGACTTTTGCCCCGACGGACACGAATTGGTTTCCACGATGAGTTTCTGCTTGACCCCGGTCTCGGTAGATACGTTGAAGATGTCGCTGCCAGACCAGCGGAGATAACGGGGTTCTGTGGTCAGTATCTCGCTGAGCGTGGTCCGGCTGACGTAGGGGTGAAGGTGGCAGTAGCGGCTGACCAGCTGCTGGATCGGCATGTGGAAAAACGTGGTCACCAGCGGATGGATCTGAGCATTGAGCGTCCGGGGGTAAAAATGGCGCTCTGGCTCGAACTCTCCAGGCTGAAAGATCTCGATGTCCATGGTCGCAGTGATCTTAATGCAGCCCGCCGCGAGCTTCGAGTCGATTGTGGGGGCGCGATTCTCAGAGCCGATTTCTGACCACGACGAGCCGGTAATACGGATCGCTTGCCCGCGCGCGGTGGATCGCGGCAGATGGCGATCCGCCAGGTGAGACATCATGACGGCCGTGTGCGCTTCGGATAGAGTAGAGGGGTGCGTTCCACAGCGGCTAGTTCTCAGGACCCCACGCCGGCTGGCGTCTCCTCTGGTGTGGTTTTTTTGGTCGGTGCCGGCCCCGGTGATCCGGGCCTTCTCACCTTGCGAGGCGCCGAACTACTGGCCAGAGCCGATGTCGTGGTCTACGACGGTCTGGTCAATCCGGCTCTCATGGATCACGTGAGGGCCAGCGCCGAGCGAGTTTACGCCGGTAAAAAGCGCCCGCCAGGCGGGCAGGCGTTGACTCAGGGCGAAATCAATCGCGTTCTGTGCGAGCACGCCCGCGCCGGCAAGCGTGTGGTTCGCCTCAAAGGCGGTGATCCGCTGGTATTCGGCCGGGGCGCCGAGGAATGTCGCGAACTCCGCAATGCCGGTATCCGGTTCGAGATCGTTCCGGGCATCACTGCCGCCACCGGGGTTACCGCCTACGCCGGCATCCCGCTCACCGCGCGCAACGTCGCATCCACCGTGGTGTTTGCTACCGGCCACGAAGCTGCTGGCAAGCCGTCGTCCGATATCGACTGGGAAGCGCTGGCCCGAGCCGGCACAGTGGTTTTGTACATGGCATGGCGCACCGTGGCCGATTGTTGCCAGCGTCTCATGGCCGCCGGCCGCTCGGCCGAAACGCCGGCCTGCGCGGTGTATTGGGGCACGACAGCGGCACAAAAGACGGTGACTTCGACCCTCGGCGAATTGCCCGGCACGATCGCATCGGCCGGACTCAAGCCGCCGGTTTTGGTCGTGGTGGGCGAGGTGGTGAGCATGCGCAGTCAGCTGGCCTGGCACGAAATGCGGCCGCTTGCCGGCGCGCGTGTTCTGGTCACCCGCAATGTCGAGCAATCGCGCGCCTTCACTGGCGCAATTACCGAACTGGGTGGCGAGCCAGTCCTCATGCCGGTCACCCGCATCGCGCCCGCCGGTGACGCCGACCGGGCAGTGCTCGACCAGGTGGTGGCGCAGCTCGGTGCCTACGACTGGATCCTGTTTACCAGCGCCAATAGCGTCGACCGATTTTTTGCCGAACTGCACGCCCGCGCTCGCGACACCCGCGCACTGGGCCGGGCTCTGGTTGCATGTGTTGGTCCGGCCACGGCACGAGCGGCCAGAGCCCACGGCGTGGTTGCCGATGTGGTGCCCAGGCACGGCAATGCCGAGAAGCTGGCCGGCGCAGTGATCGCCGCGCGCAAAAGCCCGGGCGGCCGGGCTATGCAGCCGGCAGATGCCGACTCGACGTCAACCCGTGGCCGGATTCTGCTGCCCCGAGCGGCACAGGGACGGGACGAGGCGCAGATCGCACTGCGTGCCGCTGGCTTCGAAGTCGACGTCGCGACAGTTTATCACACTGAAATGGTTCGTTCGGATGATCCGACCATTCGCCATGGCCTGTCTCGCCTGCGGGCTGGTGATATCGACGTGATGGCATTTTTTGCGCCGTCTCAAGTACGTGCCTTATTCGACCTGCTCGGCCCGGCGGCTGTGGAGATTGTCGGTAGTTGTCGGCATGTCGCAGCCATTGGCAACACCACGAAGGCGGCCTTGAACCGGCGAGGTGTCGATGTTCACGTGGTGCCATCCAGGCCGGACGCGGTGGTGATGGCCGAAGAACTCGCCACGTTCTATCATGAAACCCAACGTGCTGGACGTTCTGACCGGGCCCGGTCAAATAGTGAGAAGGCATAAGAAGACAAAAGAGTGGACAGAATATGGATTTTCCCAACTACCGACCCCGCCGGATGCGCCGTAGTGTGGCCATGCGGCGTATGGTGCGCGAGACCCGTCTCGATCGCGACAATCTGGTCTATCCTCTATTCGTGGTTCCAGGCCAGGGAGTGGCCCAAGAGATCCCGTCCATGCCGGGACAATACAACTACTCGATCGACAGGGCCGTCGACGCCGCTTCGGCTGCTTTCGACGCCGGCGTTCCCGCGGTCATCCTGTTCGGAATACCCGAGAACAAGGACGCGGTGGGCTCGGACACGTGGAACTCGGACGGCATCATTCAGCGAGCCATACGTGCGGTCAAAAAGGTCGTGCCCGATCTGACGGTCATTGCCGATGCCTGTTTTTGTGAGTACACCGATCACGGTCATTGTGGCGTGCTCATCGACGGCTATCTCGACAATGACTCCTCGCTCGAGAACCTCGGCCGCGCCGTGGTCTCGTATGCCCGAGCGGGCGTGGATATGGTCGCACCGTCCGGTATGCTGGACGGTTTTGTGGCTGCGTGCAGAGAGTCTCTCGATGAAGAGAACTTCGAAAATGTCGTCGTCATGGCCTACTCGGCCAAGTACGCTTCTGCGTATTACGGCCCGTTTCGAGATGCGGTCGACAGCGCGCCTCAGCAGGGCGACCGCACGACCTATCAGATGGATCCGAGCAATGCGCTCGAGGCGATCCGCGAGGTTCGCCTCGATGTGACCGAAGGGGCCGATATTGTCATGGTCAAGCCGGCGCTGGCCTATCTCGATATCATACGCACGGTACGTGACGAGTTCGACCTGCCGGTGGCAGCGTACAACGTATCCGGTGAGTACGCGCTGCTGAAGGCCGCTGGACAAAAAGGTTGGATCGATTACGACCGAGTCATGATGGAAACACTGTTGTCGATCCGGCGGGCCGGTGCGGATATCATCCTGACGTATCACGCCGTCGAAGCTGCGAAGATCCTGGCCCGCCGCTGATGTCCAAACATTACGACCCTCCTATCCTGACCAAGAGTAACGGCCTGAGGTACAAATTTGTCGAGTTATCGATCGTCACCGATGACACGATCGAGCGCACAGTCAATGAATGGGTGGCCAAGGGATGGATCCTGGACGGGATTCGCTTTGTCACCACCGAATCGTCGCGCCGGCCAGCGATGGCCTTCATCTCGTTTGTACGCGAGGACTCCGAGCCCGTGGACGGCGGCGGTGCGGCTCCGGTGAGTCCCTACGGTGGCGGAAAAACCGGTCCTCACTGAAAGCCGATGTATTCGTCGAGTACTCCTCGACGAACTGACTCGGGCGGACCGCCGTCCGGCCCGATGAATTTGAGAGTGGTCTTAGAGCCGGTCCAAGAACCTCGGACCGAGCCAGAGCGACGAGGCGCGCCGCCAGTGGGTGCGCGAGGAGTGGATAATACTGGGTGTATTTGACCGACGAGCAAGCCCGCTGGCGGTGATGGATCGCCGCTCTGGCGACGCGGAGGGTTTTTGGACCGGCTCTTATTCGGCGATCAACTCGATCGCCTGCACCGCGCTGCTCTGCGCCTCCGCAACCGAGAAGATGAGCGGAATCGGCTGGTTTTTCAGCCATAGGGGGAGCAGGCTCAGGTAGAAGTCATCATCTCGATGATGTCTCTGTCCTCCGGGAAGTTCGATGGTGCATTGTACTGGCGCACTGGCGTTGGCCTGGCACGCCATTCGCGTCGAAGCGCCTCTGGTGTGGCTGTAGTCATCTCGAGCCGACCGCCACGGCGAGGCGACGTCGACTGTGTTGAAGCCACCGTCATTGGCGAAGGTCGGACTGTCGAACTGGATCAACCCCAAGTCGGAGAATAGACTGGCGCGCAGGGTGACTGTATGCAGCCGGCCCCACAACCAGTCATTCGAATCGTTGCCCAGTTGCCCGACCAGATATGCTGCCGCCGATTCCAGGGCAGCTGCGATGCAATCGGCTTTCGACTCGACGACACTGGGTGTGCTGACGTCATCGAAATATGTCCGACCGGAAAACGGGTCTGCCTCGGTGAGCGCAAAAACTGTCGAGTTGTGGCCCGGGGAACGCGATACGTTGGCCGCCATCAGTTCGTCGCCGAAGATCTCTTTGCGCAGGCGGGGCCATAGCACGTGAAACGCCGTACAACCCACGGCAGAAGTGAGCACTCTGCTGTCGGTGATCGGAGGCGAAGCCTGTGCATCGCTGCCATCGAGGCCGGTGGGGCACTCGAAGTCCCAGCTGGACAGCGCAGTGACGACCAGCTGCGCTTCGGCGCTGAGCGTCGAGATGGTATTGGCCTCGGCGACGATAGCCGGTACCACGCTCTTGCCGAGCAGAGAGTAGACGTCGCTCTGAATCGATTGCATAGATTCGAGATCGTGGCTGGTCTCGGCTTCGATGCGCTGCACGATTCGCTCGTGCCGGTAGCCTGGAGCGACATTCCACTGGATCACCGATTGGCCGTCGTTGCTCGGATCACCATCGGCGAGCGCGCCGGTAAAGTCGTTATTTGCCGTCGCAATGTACCCCTGGGCTGGATTGAGCAGCTGCGGAATGTCCTCGTAGGGGATCACGTCGCCCCATTCTGCAGCGCCAGTGCCGGGCAGGGGTAGATTGGACGGAAACGTGGTGATAAATGGCCGCTCGCGCCACCGGTTATACGGAAACCAGCCGTAATTTCCCCTCCGATCGATAATGACGAAATTCTGTCCGACAGTCGTGACGTTTCGAAGCGCATCTCGCGCCTCTTGTACAGAAGACGCCTTGTACAGGCCGTTCAGATAGTTCAGGTCGGTCTCGGCATCCTGAAGCGTCCATCGCATGGTCAGCGCCATCTTTTCCACTGTGTCGAGCTCACCGAGGACCGGGCCGTGGTGGGGCACATAAAGCAGTGTGCGAACCGCGTCGGGGGCCTGGGAAACCACGAATGTCTCCTCTCGTTTGATGAATGCTACATCGTCGCCGTCGGCTACGACCCCCTGGTTATCGTCGGTCAATGTTTCCATATACACGTCGGTAAAGTCACCGAGAGTCGTGGTCAAGCCCCATGCAATGTCTTCGTTGTGGCCGATCAAGATTCCAGGCAGCCCGGCAAACGATACTCCTGCGATATGCAGATCACCCTGACCCTCGGTTTTGGAATCGAGGTGGACCAGATACCAGACGGACGGATTGCTGAGAGCCAGGTGTGGGTCGTTGGCGAGCAGAGTGGAACCGTCGCCAAGGGCTCGACCCAGGACCCAGTTGTTCGACCCGCCCCGGTCCGGGTAACGCCTGCTGTCGGGAATGCGACTGAGTACATTTTTAAACAGATTTTTGGCCCGGTGAAGTTGTTCGAGATGCGAGGGGGTGAGCACCTGCGTGGTCGGTCTCTCGGATGCGTTTGCTGCCGGCACGATGGTGCTCGGACTGGCCGGCCGGCGGGTGAAGATATCCCCGGCGGCATCGGTCCCGAGCGCGTCATCAGCATAGATGGCGCCGAATTCGATGTCGCTGGCCGTGTCGTTGGTCAGATCGTCGATCAAAAGCAGTGAGCTCGCCACCGAGTCGAGTACTTCCCAGTCGGCGAGGATGCTCGAATCGATCATGTCGTACTGGCGCTCGGCAGCGGTTTTTGCCCCGTGTTGGCCAGCGCGCAGATCGGCGAGCCAGGCGTTGACCCCCCGGGTGTAGGCTTCCAGGGCGGCGACCGAGTCGGAATCGGCGTTGGCCAGAAGGACTTCTTCCATCGGTTGCCCGTCACGGTTGGCAAAGATCAGACGATTGTGGATGTCGATGTCGAGCGCCACCACGCCGATCACCTCGGACAGGCGACCGCGGGCCAGACGCCGGCGCAGGTCCATCTGGAAGAAACGGTGCGCGGCGTGGAAATATCCCTGCGCCGCAAAACAATCGGCGTCGGTCTGACAGCGGACGTGGAGAACGCCCGCGTTGTCGAAGTAGGCGGCTACCGAGGACGACAGCCCCGAGATTTCGATGGTGTCGTCGAAAGTCTCGCCATCGCCGGTGGAAAACGGGATGTTGTCTCCGTAACAGCTTGTAATGACTGTGAAAACCAGACTGGCAAACAATGAGAACTTCATATGGGCGGAACGTAACGAAGTTCCGCCGCCAAGGGGAGTGCCTTTCGTCGCCACTCTCGGTGCCGAAGCGTTTGGCAGCCAGAATCGATCGCTCTACGGGTAGGAATCGAGGTTCAAATTCATGGCGGAGTCGAACGGTCAGCCATGGGAGAGTCCGAGAAAACCGATTTCCGTTTTGCCGATGCCAAAGCCGACCCGAGTCAGGACTGTGTTACCCGAGCAGGCCGCGCAACACAGCGGTCACCGATTGCCGCAAATCGGCCTCAAAATCGACACAAACGCGGGAGAATTCGGGTCGCTCCATCACCCGGGGGAACTTGCTGGCGACCGTGCTCATCGACCACAGGCTGGCGACAAGTGCCTGCACGTAGCGCTGAAACTGGTATGCCCGGTCGATGGAAAGGCTCGGCAAGGCGACGCGCAAGAGCCGCGCAATGCGATCAGATACGCCGAGTACATGGGTCTTGAAAGCCAAAAAACTGTCCTCAGAAAGGTTTTGCTCGATGACTCCGGGCAGCACAGCGGTGAGTGCGCACATGCGCGGCCGGGCCGCTGCAGCCGAGGCAATGGCCGCGGCCACCGCAGCCGGGTCATCCGTTGCCACCAGCGGCCCGAGCAGTGCGTCCAACCCGTCGACATACTCGGCGTAATCGTCGATCAGCAGGCCGAGGAAAATCTCCTCGCGGCTGCCAAAGTAACGGTATAGGTTCGACTTGGCCAGACCAGCATGGCGCGCAATGGCGTTGAGACTCACCCCCTCGAAACCACGCTCGTCGAACAACCCCGCCGCAGCGTCCAGGATGTCCTGCCGCCGCTGTTGCTTCTGCTCGGGCTGGCGTGCCCGCTGCCACTTCACTCTGCTCATTCTGGTTAACAAGAGACTACCAGTCTCCTATTAAGAGAACAATAGTCTTTTAGATCAAGCAAAGGTTAGCTCATGACACACGATCCTGCCGACTGTCTGGTCACTGTGACCGGAGCTTCTGGTTTCATTGCCATGCACTGCGTTCTGAGGCTGCTTCGCGAGGGTTACCGGGTTCGCGGCACGCTGCGTTCTGCGGCGCGCGGTGCATCGATCCGGGCAACGCTGGAAAAGCACGTGGACATTGCTGATCGTCTCGAGTTTGCGATCGCGGATCTGACCCGGGACGACGGCTGGGCGGATGCCATGGCGGGGGCCAGGTACCTTTTGCACGTGGCCTCGCCCTTGCCGCGCAAGCCGCCGAAGCACGAGAACGAGCTCATCGAGCCGGCCCGGGGCGGAGCGCTGCGCGCCCTCGAGGCCGCGCATGTGCAGGGGGTCGAGGGCGTGGGTGATGACCTCGTCGGTGGCGGCAGTGGCCTACGGTCACGACCGGGCGACCACGCGGGTGTTCGACGAGAGTGACTGGACGCAGCTAGGCGATGACATGGGTGCGTACGAAAAGAGCAAGACCATTGCCGAGCGGGCTGCCTGGGACTACATCGACAGTTTGCCCGAGGATTCGCGGATGGCATTTGCAACCATCAATCCCGGGTTGGTTTTGGGCCCGGTGCTCAATTCTGACTACGGCACGTCTGGCGAAGTGGTGCGCAAGCTGATGAAGCGAGAGTTGCCCGGGTGTCCCAACATCGCATGGGCGATGGTCGATGTTCGCGACGTCGCCGATGCACACATCGCGGCCATGACCAACCCCGAGGCCAATGGCAAGCGGTTTATCGTGGCCAACGCCGAGGGTACCATGGTCGATGTCGCGCGCATCTTGCGCGCTGAATTCGAGTCTCGCGGCTACAAAGTGCCCACTCGTCGTCTGCCCGACTGGCTGGTTCGCACTGTGGCGGTGTTCGACAAGACCACCCGTCTGGTTCTTCACGACCTCGGCTATCAGCGCAGGGTATCGAGCGCGCGGGCCGAAAGCGTGCTGGGCTGGAAGCCGCGCGGACTCGAAGAAATGGTCATATCGATGGGCAACAGCCTCATCGAACACGGCGTGGTATGAGGTCTGTGGGCGGGCCCGCGATCGTCGATACAAGGGGTGCCACGGCGGGGCCGGCATTGCCCGAGGTTCCCGGCCCGCTGCCAGTGCGCCCGAAGGCGATGCCAGAGCGCTCGCTGAACTCGATGCACTCGACCCGTCTCCAGTTCTCCGCGACCATCTCATCCAGCCACCGCCAAACCCTGGGACAGTTTCGACACCCGGGTCACAGTATGCAATCAGGGCCAGGGCATGCTGGCGCGGCCGGGCCAGGTAGTCCACAATCGCAACCTCTACCGAAAGTTGTCAAGGAGACATACCGATGAAATACCGCCGTTTGGGCAAAACTGGCCTGAAGGTAAGCGCTTTGTCGTTTGGCTCGTGGGTGACGTTTGCCAATCAACTGCAGATCGAGAACGCGCATGCGTGCATGAGCGCCGCCTATGACGCGGGCGTCAACTTCTTCGACAATGCCGAGGTTTACGCGCGAGGCAAATCGGAGGACATCATGGGCGAAGTGCTCAAGAAAGCCGGTTGGCGGCGCGATAGCTACATCGTGTCGAGCAAGGTCAGGTGGGGCTGCGTGGATGACCCCAAACCAACCCAGCTCGGCCTCAGTCGCAAGCATGTGGTCGAAGCCTGTGACCAGGCCCTCGAGCGCTTGAAAACCGATTATCTGGACCTGTATTTCTGCCACCGACCTGATCCCGAGGTCCCCATGGAGGAGACAGTGCGGGCGATGACCGAGCTCATCTGGCGCGGCAAGGTGCTCTACTGGGGCACGTCGGAGTGGTCGGCACAGCAGATCATGGAAGCGCATGGTGTGGCCCGACAGTACAACCTCATCCCGCCATCCATGGAGCAGCCCGAGTACCACATGTTCCACCGCTATCGGGTCGAGGTCGAGTACGGCCGCCTGTACGAGACCATTGGGCTCGGCTCGACGATCTGGTCTCCGCTCGCCTCGGGTATTTTGACCGGCAAGTACAACGACGGCATTCCCGACGATTCACGCCTCAATCTGCCCGGCTACGAATGGCTGCGCAGGATGTTCGAAAGCGATGCCTGGCAGCAACGACTCGACACCGTTCGCGAGTTGACCAAACTGGCCGAGGGGCTCGGAACCACGATGGCTCGATTGGCCATTGCCTGGTGCCTGAAAAACCCCAATGTCAGTACCGTGATCACCGGTGCGTCGCGTCCCGAGCAGGTCGTGGACAACATGCGGGCCCTGGAAGTAGCGGATCAGCTGTCGGACAGCGAGATGAAAAAAATCGAATCCCTGCTCGATAACAAGCCAAAAGAAATGGATTTTCAGTAACCAACATGGCAACGCTTGCGGTCTTATTCTGCGTTTCTGGTGGCCAGAATAATGGCCGCAATGATGGCGGCGATAGACAGGATGAGGAGGGCGATCTTGACCGTGCTGAGCGGAGCCTTGCCGGTGACCTCGCCGGTCTGGCCGTTGACCAGAAACCGATAAACCTTGCCCTTGTAGCGATACGATGAGATCCAGATCGGCAACAGGATGTGCTTGAACGTCTCGTCGTAAAAGCGGTTGGTCACGTTGAGATAGCGCTTTGTGTCGCCGGGTACGTCCGAGGCGCAGCGCTGGTCCTGTTTCGACTCCATTTGGTCTACTGCCTGCCGCCAGCCATCGTTGAGCGGGATTGCATACTCCTCGGCTTTCCAGCCAGCCAGGTACGACGGGTCATAGGAGACGAGGGCCGCTGTATTGAACGCGGTCATCTTGCTGGCCAGGTCCTCGGGCAAGCCGCGCGATGCGCATACCAACATATCGTCGTAGCGATCGCGACGCGTGCCCCAGGCAGGCTTCCAGCGGGTCTTGCGAACTCGACGGGACTTGGTGAGGGAGTTGCCTTGCGGATCTTTTTCGGTGTAGGTCTCGGTTACGTAGTAATAGTAACCGGCCTGGGCAGTCCAGTTTGAATCGACCGTGGCGTCGAAGGTCCAGTACGGCACGTAGACCCCGCTCATCTCGGTTACTCGCGCCCTGTGTTTGAGATTGGACGGTCGGAACCACAGGCTCTTGAGCCAATTCGAGAAGTCGTTCTCGGCGGTGCCGCGCGCGGTGCGAAATGGCACCAGAGACTCGGGGCGCAAGACATTGCGGTTTTCGTCTTGAGCTAGAACCTGCGACGAGCCGCAGAAATCGCAGTTGGTCGCGGTGACGTTTTCGGTGAAGCTCACCGAGGCGCCGCATTCCTGGCACAGGGACGCGCGAACTCCACGGATTCCATAGCCGCGCTGGCGTGCCATGGCCAGTCCGTGCTCGAGGTCGTATTCGACGATCGCCCGGTGGCCTTCGCTGTGTGGCATTGCCATCGAGTGGCCGCAATGCCCGCACGACATCTTCTGCTCGGCGGCCTGGTAGGTCATTTCGCCGTCGCATTGCGGACAGCGAAGGCCCGGATGGGCCTCTGTATCGGACTGATCGAGGTCGGGATCGTCGCCATTCACGGGCGAGATCTTGGCGCGCATCGGCAAACCGCGTCAATGAGACCCCCCCGGCGATGCAACTTTCCAAACTTTCCAAACCCAGGGTGGACGGGAACGTTCGGCCGATGAACCAATCAGTGTCGTGATACTATGGCGATTCCCGGGACCGGTGTGGTTGTCGACGTGGAGCGGCGAGGGGACCATCCTGCTGGTGATACCGAGCGAGCGATCCTCGCGCGCATTCTGCGTTCGGAGAAATCCGAGTTCGTCGCGGTCTACGGGCGCCGCCGGGTCGGCAAGACGTTCCTTATCCGGCGCTTCTTCGAGCGGGAGCCGGTGGTCTACTTCGAGATGATGGGGCGGTTTCAAGGCACCCTGGAAGGCCATCTCCGCATCTTCGCGGAGTCGCTGTCCAGGGTCTACTACAGTGGGGCGAATTTGGTCCCGCCGAAGAACTGGCACGATGGGTTTCGTTTGCTGCAGGATGCGATCGAAAGGCGCCGGGGCAAGCTCGTCGTGGTGTGGAACCCCAGGTGCAGACTCCAACCCGTTGCCATCGGAGGCCAACGTGAAGTACATGCTACTGTTTTGTCGCGACCAATCCCGGTATGAAGCTCTCACCGAGGATCAACGAAAAGACCTGCACACCCGGTATCACGATTATGGCGTCAAGGTGATCAAATCGGGTCAGATGAGTTCTGGTGAGGCATTGCAACCCACTGCCATGGCGACCAGTGTGCGGGTACGAGCCGGCAAGCGGCAGCTTACCGACGGACCCTTTGCCGAAACTGTGGAGGCGCTCCTGGGATTTGCCGTGGTCGAGTGCGAGAATCTCGATGAAGCTATTGAATGGGCAGCTGCCCATCCCGATGCCGAAATGGGGGTGGTGGAGGTTCGGCCTGTTTTGTCCTGGTCCGTCGACTGAGTACATGTCCGCGCAAGACAGTGTCCAGTAGGGTCGATCCAGCGCGTCGAGGGCAAAGGCGCCGAGGAGGGAGCATAGTGGCCTACGTGACCGACGAGCAACGAGCCATCGGCGGGATGGACTGGCTCTTAATGGGTGGTTGAGGATGTACTCAGTATCCGGGTTATTGTGTCACCGAGATCTTGCGCGGCTTGGCCTCGGCTTTCTTGCCGATCGACAGCGAGAGAACACCGTCTTTGAGGTGCGCATCGACCGCGTTGGCGTCGGCGTTGTCGGGCAGCGTGAACGATCGCGAGAAGCTGCCGTACTGGCGCTCATACACGAGATATTTCTCGCCTTCCACGCGCTCTTCAGAAGCGCGAGCGCCGCTGATGGTGAGAACGTTATTGTGCAGCGAGATGTCGATGTCGCTCTCTTTGACCCCCGGCAGGTCGGCGTTGAGAACGTACCCGCTCTCGTTCTCCACAACCTCGAAGCTGGGATTAAACGCCGGCTTGTTGCGCTCGGCTCGGACCCGGTAAAACGGATCGACACCGAGCATGGTGCGGGCCAGGGTCAATGGGTCGTGCTTGCGCGCAAATCGAGTACCTACCATATACATAGCAATCTCCTTGGGGCTGATTGTCGGGGCTGGTGTTGGCTGACGACCGTGGGCCAGATCGGCTGGTCGTCGCATTCCGCGGCAACTCTTTGGGTTCTTGGTTGCCGCGTTGTCTTCTCTAGAGGTAAGCATCGCGACTCGCTGTGCAAGTCCTTGACTGGCGTGTTTTTGTGATTATCCGGGCTGCTCAGGGGAGTTGCTGTCCGCCCTGCCCGGTGTACCGAAGCCGCCTCCTCCCGGGGTCTCGATGCGGATGCGATCGCCCGCGTCGGCCGAGAAACTGGCCTTTCCACCGACATCGCGGCGGTTGTGAAGATTGCGCCCCATCGCTCCGGGACCGCCGCCGGCCAGACCAAATGGCGCCCGGTCGCGTCGCTCGCTGAGAATGGATATCCGCATCGGCTCGAGCAACTCGAACTCGCGCACCACCCCCTCCCCGCCGGCATGGAGCCCCTGGCCGGCCGAATCCCGGCGCAGCGAAAACTCGATCAGACGGACCGGAAAACGAGCCTCGAGCACCTCGGGATCGGTGATGCGTGTGTTGGTCATGTGGGTATGCACGCCAGATGCACCGGGCCCATTTGCCGTGGCACCAGCGCCGCCGGCGATGGTCTCGTAATAACCGAAGCGATCGGTGCCAAAGGTCAGGTTGTTCATAGTGCCCTGACTGGCCGCGGCCTTGCCGAGTGCGCCGAAGAGCACATCGACCACACGTTGCGAAGTCTCGACATTGCCGCCCGCAACCGCGCGTTGTGGCTCGGGATCGAGCACTGAAGCCGGTGGGATGACGATGTCGACCGGTCGCAGACAGCCGCTGTTGAGCGGAATCGGAGCGCCGACCAGAGTGCGGGTGACATAGATGACTGCAGCCACGGTGACCGCCCGCGGTGCGTTGAGATTGCCCGCGACCTGCGGTCCGGTGCCGATAAAGTCGATTTCCATGTGGTCGCCGTTGACTCGCAGTGTGACGTGGATGGGGGTGCCGTCGTCGAGAGCATCCTCGAAATGATGGTTGCCATCGGGTATCCGCGCGATCTCGGCGGCCACCTGAGCTGCGGCATTGTCCTGAACATGGCCCATGTAGGCCATGACCGTGGCGCGCCCGTGGCGGGCAATGAGCTGGTGAAGAAGGCGCACCCCGGCCTGATTGGCTGCGATCTGAGCCTCGAGATCGGCGAGGTTGCTCTGTGGATCGCGCGCCGGATGCAACCCGGCAGTGAGCACATCGCGCACTGCCGCCTCGTCCAGGCGACCATCGCGCACCATGACCAGAGAGCGAAATACCGCGCCCTCCTCGGCCAGCGAGGTGGAAAACGGCGGCATCGAACCCGGCGTGATCCCGCCGATGTCGGCATGGTGGCCGCGGCTGGCAGTGAAGAATACGATCTCACCGGCGTCGTCGTGTACCGGAGTGATGACCGTGATGTCGGGCAGATGCGATCCGCCGGCGGCAGGGTCGTTGACCGCGTAGACCGAGCCGGCAGGCGGCTGTGGATGAGCTGCCAGGACACCCTTGATCGACTCACCCATGGCTCCGAGATGAACCGGAATATGTGGTGCATTGGCCACCAATCCGCCGCTGGCATCGAAGATGGCGCACGAAAAATCGAGCCGCTCGCGAATATTGGTCGATACCGCGGTGCGGCGCAGCGTGTCGCCCATCTGCCTGGCAATGGACATGAACACGTTGTTGAAGATCTCCAGGCGGACCGGATCGACCCGGGTGTTTCCACTGCCCGGGCCAGCACCGACCCGTACCTCGGGGGCGTTGTCGCGCACGATCAGACGGGCCTCTGTGCCGACCTCGAGCTCGAATCCGGGATCCAGCGCTACTGTCCCGGTATCCTCGAGTATGAGTGCCGGACCGGTCATCCGCAGGCCGGGGCCGAGATCCTCGCGGCGATAGACCGGCACGTCCTCGAACCCGTTACCGGTCCACATCGAAGAGCGCCGAATGGGCCGGGCATCGACCCCGGTTGTCCGGTCCGTGCTGGCCTGGCCGGCACTGTTCCCCTCGGCGTTGGCACTGTCCATGCTGCGGGACGCAGGCCGAGGCGTTCCGATCGCGTCACGGCGCAGATGGCCGCGCACCTCGACTCGAATGGCTGTGGCCTCGACAATATGCTCGGGTCGGCAATAGCTGAATAGCGCGCGATGCTCGGCCGCGAAGCGCTCGCCCAGCCAGACCACATCGGGGCGATCGCCCACCTCACCAGGCAGATCGATGGTGAGCGGTGTGTCGGTGCCGCGGTAGCGGAGATCGATGCGCCGAATGCAGCTGATCTCGGACCGGGCAAATCCCTCGTCCTCGAGGATTTGCACACCCTTGTCGAGCAGCTTCGCGTACTTGGGCGCCAGTTGTACGGGCAGGTTTTCGTCCAGAGCCATGCGACTCGCATCGGCCTCGCCGTGCCAGGTCACATCGGCCATGCCCATGCCATAGGCCGACAGCACACCGGCAAATCGGTCGAAGATCAGCGTGCGTATGCCCAGTTGCCGCGCGATTGGGCACGCGTGCTGGCCGCCGGCGCCGCCGAATACCACCAGGGCGTACTCGCGTACATCACGGCCCCTGGCCACCGATACCTGGCGAATTGCCTCAGCCATATTGGCGTTGGCAATGGCGAAAAAACCGGCGGCGATCTCGCTCGGCGTATAGTTCTCGCCGTGTTCGCGCAATGTCTCGACCATGCCGTCGAGAGCTGCGTCGACCCCGGCCCGGTGCAGGGGGAAGGGAAAGCGATCGTCGACGATGCGGCCCAGCATGGCATTGACATCCGTAATGGCCAGTTCCCTGGCCTTGGGCCGGCCGTAACAAATCGGCCCGGGATCGGCGCCCGCGCTCTCGGGTCCCACGGTGAAGCGAAAACCGTTGTAGCGGCACAGCGATCCTCCGCCCGCCGCCACAGTATGGATGGAGATCATCGGTGCCCGCAGTCTCACGCCGGCGACCTGGGTCTCGTATTCGCGCTCGAAGTCGCCCTGGTAGCAGGATACGTCGGTCGACGTGCCGCCCATGTCGAATCCGATAGCCCGATCGTACCCGGTGCTTCGGGCCACGTGGCCACAGGCGACCACTCCGCCGGCCGGACCGGACAGGACCGCGTTGCGACCCCGAAAACGAGCCGCGTCGGTCAAGCCCCCACTGGACTGCATGATACGCAGCTTGCTGCCGGGTAGTTCGGCCTCCAGCGATGCCACGTAGTCGCGGATCAGCGGCGTCAAGTAGGCGTCGACCACTGTGGTGTCGCCGCGACCGACAATGCCGATCTCGGCGGCGACTTCGTGAGACAGCGACACGTGATCGAAGCCGATCTGCCGGGCCAGCTCGCCGATCTGCCGTTCCAGATTGCCAGCTCGGTAGGCGTGGAGCACAACCACTGCCAGGCTGACGATGCCGCGCTGGTGGACAGCTCGCAGGGCGTTTTCGAGCTCATCGAGATCGGGCTGCTCGACGATTTCGCCACCGGCGTCGGCACGCGCTGCAACCTCGATCACCTCGCGGTAGAGCAGCTCGGGCTTGTTGATGTCCAGGGCGAAGATCTCGGGTCTGGCCTGGGTGCCGATGGCCAGGAGATCGCGAAAGCCGCGCGTGATCACCAGGGCGAGGGGAGCGCCGCGGCGCTCGAGCAGGGCGTTGGTGGCAATGGTCGTGCCCATGCGCACTTCACATGGCGGAATCGGGTCATCGCCGGCCAGTCCCAAAATGCGGCGAATCCCGATAAGAGGCGCTCGATCCGATGACAATACCTTGACAGCTCGTATGTCGCCGTTCATTGGATCGCGGCCGAGACAGTCGGTGAACGTGCCGCCGCGGTCGATCCAGAATTGCCAGAGCACTTCATTTGTATCGCTTGTTGATGTATCGCTTGTTGAACTGCGGATCTCATTCATCGGCCTGGTCGGAAAATAGCACCTGTTGTGAGCTGGCAGCGTCCGGCAAGCCCGGTTTCGCACTCGATGCGCGATCCGACCTGGCCTCATAGGCTGGCAGGCCGCCATCCACACCCTTCTTGGTTGGCGGGCTACACCCCAGGACAAATGATCCGAATGACTGTTGTACGGCAGGTGAGATACAGGAACGCTGCCGGTTGCAGTGATCAGGGACCCGCTAGCAAATGAACCCCTACAAACTCATACCATACGATGATGCCAGCCCCGGTGTAAAAGCCATCTATGACGAAGCCATGGCCCTCATGGGAATCGATTTTGTCCCCAATTGGATTCAGTGTATGGGCAGCAATGAAAACCTGCTCAGAGCGAACTGGGAAAAGGTCAAGGGCACCCTGCTCATCGGCGACGTTCCCATACTACTCAAAGAACTGATCATCTTTTCGATTTCGATACGGCGGGGATCCAGTTATTGCACCGCGGCCCACGCCCACTCGGCACTGCAGCTCGACAAGACCCTGAAGTACGAAGACCTGCTGGAGATCGTCGAGGGCAACCAGCACAGCGATCTTCCAGTCAGTTTCCAGTCCGCTGTCAAAGTCGCACTCAAAGCGGCGCTCGAACCCAATGCAGTCGGCGAGTCGGATCTGGCAGAGCTGGTCGATGATGGTTTTTCCGACCGGGAGATCATGGAAATCCTGGCTCAGGCCGATCTGGCGGTCATGTTCAATACTATCACTGCCACGGCCAATCTTGCCATCGACGACCAGTACCACCGCAACAAGCCGACATGCTGAGACTCCATGCCAAAAGAGGTACATGCAAATCTGGCCCGGCATGAAGCCCTTCTCGACCTCATCACTCACTTAAACCGCCACGCATATATCCCGTCCATCGCACAGATAATGGCCGCAAAAATCAAATACGTGGCCAGCGTATTTTCGTGGCGTTTTATCATTCCCGACTACCACAACGCCTTTGTGATCGATGCATTTCGCAACAAGGCGTCGATCACGAGCATCCCGTTCAACAAGCTGTCAGAGGTCGAGCTTCGGTTCTGGCAAAGTGGCCAGCCCGGGAGTCTGTCGGGAGACGAGCTGGCCGCTGCCAAGCCGCTACTCGCGTCTCATCTCTCGGCCGATTATATCCGCTTGATCTACGGCTTGCCCAGCTATGTCAGCGGCGAGACGCGCAGTCTTTTTCTATTCAGTTCGCGGCAGCAGAAGTTCAGTCCGCTCGATCTCAAGTTTGCCGGCCTCATCGCCGGGCAATTCTACGACAAGGTCGAGGCGATCCGGGCGCAAGAGCGGTTTAACGCCGAACTCACCCGGCTGGTCGGCGATCGCACCCGCGACTTGGTCGAGACCAACCGGAAGTTGCAGAGTCAGATCGCCGAGCGCCACAAGGTCGAGGAACAGATACGGGCGCTCAATGCTGAACTGGAGGGCCGGGTAGAGGCCCGGACCGGAGAGCTCAAGCTATCCAACGAGCAGCTGCGCGAGTCCAAGCTGGTCGCCGAGGCTGCGTTGCGGGCCAAGAGCGAATTCTTGGCTCGACTCAGTCATGAAATACGCACGCCCATGCACGGTGTACTCGGCATGGCCGACCTGCTTCTGCGCGCCGACCTGCCGGACGAGCACGCCGAATGTGTGGCTACGATTCGCCGCAGTGGCAATCACCTTCTCACCATGATCGACGACATCCTGGATCTGGCCAAGATGGAGGCCGGGCGGATGGAAGTCCATGAGGTCCCCTTCGACTTGCGAGTGTGCGTGCAGGACGTCGTCGATCTGTTTTCGGCCCGGGCGCTCGACAAGCAGCTGTGGTTGCGCGGCGACATCGACCGCCAGTTGCCGTCGTCGATCGTGTCAGATGTGACTCGGATTCGACAAATCCTGTACAATCTGGTCTCCAATGCCCTGAAATTCACCGAGCGCGGCGGGGTATTGATCCGGGTCTGCGCGCGAGCGGTCGATGATCGAAAAATCGGCTGCTCGGTCGCTCGGCCGGACAAGAACACGGTTTCGGATTTCTTGTCGGGAGCTCTGCAAGCCGTCGACGAGGAGCGAATCGAGCTTCTCTTCGCGGTTCGCGATACCGGCGTGGGCATCCCACAGGAGGCCATGGACAGGCTTTTTCTGCCCTATTCTCAGCTCGACAGCTCGACCGCCACAAATCACGGCGGCACCGGGCTGGGGCTGGCCATCTGTTCCAACCTCGCCTCCCTGATGGGTGGCCGGATCTGGGCCGAGAGCAAAGAGGGCGAGGGGTCGTGCTTTTTTTTCACCATCCAGGTGCGGCGAGGGCGGACTGCACTCGCCGGGGCGCGATCGCACTGCGCCAACGGCAATCAGCCCCACGGCAAGCTCGCCGAGGCGTTGCCGCTGCGCATTCTGGTCGCCGAGGACAACCCGATGAGTCAACGGCTGGCCGAGCGCATGTTTCAACACCTCGGATACAGCATCGATGTCGTGTCCAACGGCGTCGAAGTACTCGGCGCCCTCGAACAAAAGGACTACGACGTGGTCCTCATGGATTGCCACATGCCGAAGATGAACGGCTACGAAGCGGCTCGTCGCATCGCGAAGACTCGGGGCGACCCTCGCTCGCCCCGCATCATCGCGCTCACTGCCAACAGCAATGACCGCGATCGCGAAAAATGCCTGCGCGCGGGCATGGACGACTACTTGACCAAACCCATTCGCATGGAAAATCTGATCGCTGTCCTGCAGGGTTGAGAGAGAACGGTGTAAATTGTTAGCTTAGTTCCCGTCCCGGAATCCTTAATGTGCTGATATTACACGAAAATCCGCCCATTTTGCGCCCTTTCTGTGCAGTGTGATTTGGCCGAGAACAGCAGAATTCAGCATTTGAGGAGAAATTCGGCG
>JAKSDA010000050.1 GCA_022360315.1 Pseudomonadota bacterium | reverse complement strand
TCTCGGACCAGGACAGCAAAGCGGCGCCGGGCGAGCGATTCGCGGTGACCCTGAGCCATCCTTGCCGCTCGGTCGCACACTGCGGGTGAAAGAACAGTAGATGAGACCACAGTAGGTGTCGGGCTGAATAATCCGGGCTAGAATCTCCCCCCATAATGAACCGGCGACGACGCCGAGACGCAACAGGGGGACGCCGACCATGGCGCGCTGCATGATCTGCGGCCGTCGCTTCATGGGCGAAGAGCCGCCCTGTGCCCACGAGCAACCGCACAACTCAGCCAGTGTATCGGGTCCGCTCGAGGAACCCCAGTTCACGACTGAGATCGAGATCCCCGGCTACCGTATCGGTCGGGTCATTGGCCTTGGTGGATTCGGCATTGTGCTGGCGGCCAGGCGCGCTTCTGATGATATGCCCGTGGCCATCAAGCTGGTCCACCGAGCCAGCCTCATGGCACGAGAGCGACTGCGTCTGGAAGCGCAGGCTCTGGAGATGATCGGCCCTCCCCATGTCCCCGAGCTCTATCTGACCGGCACCCTCGATGACGACACACCGTACTTCGTCTTCGAGCACCTGACCCTGCCCACCCTGGATGCCAAGCTGGTCGAATGGGGTGCGCCCCTGGCGACGACCAGGTTCTTGCGCCTGGCGCACGCGATTCTCGCCGCCCTGGAGGCGACCCACGAGCATGGCTTTGTTCACCGCGATCTCAAGCCGGAAAACATATTCCTCAGCGAACGTCCACTGGTGGTCAAAGTGATCGACTTCGGCATTGCCAAGGCCACGGGCGAGGTGTCGGAACACACTGCGCAGGGCATGGCGATCGGCACGCCCGAGTATATGTCGCCCGAGCAATGTGAGGGGCGGTCCGACATCGATCTGCGTTCAGACATCTACGCCATTGGCGTCGTGCTCTACGAGATGTTGACCACCCGTCCGCCCTTCTACGGTCCTGCCACGGAGGTGCAAGAAGCGCATATCGCACAGCGACCCCCTCGACCATCGCGAATCGCCAGGGTCGAGCCGGTGTTCGACGAAGTGCTCCTGCGCTGTCTGGCCAAAGATCCATCGCGCCGGTACACCAGTGTCAAGGGGCTCAAAAGAGCCCTGACCCGCGCTGCCGAACATCCCAGGCGCTCACATCGACGAGTCGAGGCAGCCGATCACCATCGATCGCCCGCAGCTCACTCCCACGCCGATGCTCAAATCATCGGTTCGCCCGGCTGCTCGGCACCGCGTGGCCAGACAGAGCGTTCCCGGCCGGCTCGGCGCGGTCGACGCCGGCCCGGCCGGGCCGGTTCCGATGTAGCGGTTGCTCTGCCGCTCTCGCCGGGACAGCCGGACCTGGCAGCTTCCCCGGTTTTGCACGGAGTTGCGGCCGCGCGCGCGGCGACCGCGCCGGCCGGCAGCGAACGTCAGTACATGGCCTTGCTCTTCTTCGAGGCCACGGCCGGCACGGGCAAGATCAAGCGAGCCCTCAACTCTCTCGGCGGCCAGTTGATCGCTGTTGAAGGGAAACGATGTGCGGCAGTTTTTGGGCTGGAGTCGAGCGGTAATCCAGTCCAGCGCGCAGTGGACAGCGCCCTGGCGTTGATGGGTCAAGCTCTCTGTGTCCGGGCACTGATCGATTACGACCGGGTGCGGGTACGCCGGCGCCGAGACGGCTCACTGCGCATTTTCAGCGCTGCCACGACGCAGAAGGACCGCTTTCCCCGGCCCACTGACCAGTCGGGGTTGCTCTTTACCGTGGCCGCAGCCGACATGCTGGCCGACATGCGAACCATCGACGTGCGCGCAGGTGTGGTTCGAAAAGCGCCTTCCGATACATATATGGAGTCCGACAGCCCGGTACTGGGGCTCGACTCGAGTCCTCCGGTCGGCCGCGACGAGCCACTGAATCAGCTCTTGGCAAGCGCGACAACGGCGCTTCATGAATCCAGGCCGACCATCGCGACCGTGCTGTCTGAACCCGGCCACGGCAAGAGCCACCTGTGTGCTGCCGTACTGGCCAGGTTGCACGACTTGCTGCCCACCGTACACGTCATCCAGTTGCGCGCACGGGAGCCCCTGGGAGGCGAGAGCAACGAGACCCTGCGGGTTCTTCTCCGCGCAGTTCTCGACCTGCCGCGCCAGGCGCCGCCCGACGGCGGCCGGGATTTGCTGGTCTCTCGGTTGGGCTCGGGCCTGGGCGTAGAAGTATGGCCGGCAGCGGCCCTGGCCCTGGGCTGGATCGCGCCCGATCGTCCCGAGGTTCGCAAGCTCAGTGCGGCTCCCACGGCACTGCGCTCGGCAGCGACCCGCGCCGCTGGAGAAGCACTGCGTGCCCTGTGCCAAGAGCGCAAGGTATGCCTGGTCCTCGACGGCGCCCATTATGCCGATGACATCACGCTGGATGTTCTGGAGTACGCCAGCTTGGCCGAGACCATGGCGCCGCTGTGGGTATGCGTGTTGGCCGACCCGAGTTTCGAAAATGCTCGCCCGGCGTGGGCGCGAAGAGCAGCCCGTGCCGACCGGATCTGGCTGCCTCCGCTGTCGAGCAAGAGCGCAGCTGAGCTGTGCCGGCACTTGCTGCGACCTGCCGAGAACGTGTCGCAAGAGAGCATCGACCAAATGGTCGAGCAAACCCGCGGCAGCCCGCTTCTCCTGGTCGAACTGGTCCGGGGGATCAAGCGCCATGGCTTGATCCGACAGCACGCCCGCGGTGAGTCCTGGTATCTGGCCCACGACGAGCTCGAGCAGCTGGTCGATCTGCCCAAAGTGGAATGGCTGGCCGAGCGCGAACTGGCCACCTTGCCACCGGGATTGGCCGCGCATGCGCGGCTGGTCGCCCAGCTGAGCGTCGCGTTCACCGTGGCCGAAGTCGAAGGTGTGCTCGCCGAACTCGAGGCCCAGGGTCTGGGCGATGCCTTTCCTCTCGACGCGCAGGTCGGCATTCACCGCCTGTTGTCGCAGGGTCTCCTGGTCACTCATCAGGACGGCCGATTCGGCTTTCGGCATCAGCTGATCCGCGACCACGTCGCCCAGTCCACCCCCGGGGTCCTGCGCCAGCGAATCCACGGCGCGGCATTCCGCTATTACCACGACACCGACGCCATCCCGGATCAACAGCGTCTGCCCCGGCTGGCCCGTCATGCCGCTCAGAGCGGCCTTGAGAAAACAGCTTCTGCGCTCTATCTCGACCTGGCCGATCAGGCGGCCAATCGGCACAGCTATGTCGACGCCGAGCTGATGTACTCGCGCGCCCTGGGCCGGCTCGACGACAGCGATCAGCACAGCCGAATGCGCGCATACAACGGCCGCGGCCTGATGCGCTACCGATTGAGCCGATACGAGGACGCCCTCAACGATCTCGATCGGGCCCGCGCGATCGCGCGCCAGCTCGGCGACTCCGGCGCCGAGGTCGAGCAGATTCTCGATCAGGCTACGGTCCTCGACTGGATGCAGGACTACCGCAAGTCAACGACCCTGGTCGAACAGGCGCAAACTCTGGCCGCCGGTGCCGCCACGCCACTCATCGAAGCCCGGCTCTGTCTGGGCCTGGGTCGGGCAAAATACCGCTTTCGCAAGTGGGAGGAGTCGCAACGCCTGCTCGAGCGAGCAGCCAGCCAGGCGGCAGACCTCGGCGATCCCGGCTATGAAACACTGGTCATCGCGCTGCTTTTGATCGCTGCTCTATGCACTCTGGTCAACCGACAAGAACAGGCCCAGCACACCTTTGATCGCGTCATCGCCCTGTGCGAAGAACGCGGCGACAAGCTGCATCTGGCCGGTGCACTCAACAATCGCTACGTCCTTTGGATCCTGCGCAAGGACGTGAAGCGGGCCGCCCAGGACTGTCTGCGCTGTCGCCAGATCGGCCGTGATATCGGTCTGAGCCAGCTCGAATACATGTGCGCATACAACCTGGCCGAGCTCTACTACTACGCGGGCGATCTCGAATCGGCCGAGACGCCGCTTGGCCGGGCACTGGAAATCGAGCCGAGCAATTCGCCCAAACCGAGCACCATGCTTCTCAAGGCGCGGCTCCTGGTATTTGCCGGGCGCTTGCGCGAAACCACCGAGGTCACCGAACAAATCGAAGCCACGCAGAGTCGTGCCCGGGTGAACGGACAACTCGATGCCCTGTTCATCGAGACTGAAGAACTGTTCTACCACATGGTCAGAATGGCAACCCGCTCCTTCTCCGAATCGGCATGGCGAACCCTGAAGCAACGCGCCGAGTCCATCGCCCAGCCATTCGAGATCGCCGAGGTGATCGAGATCGGAGGCCTGGTCGCGCTGCGCGACGGCCACACCGAAATCGCAACCGCCATGCTGAACGAGGCGCTCGACGTCTGTCGCACCGCTTCGCACCTCATCGAGGTACGCATCCAGCACTGCTTGAGTACGCTACAGAGTCGAGCCGCGCCGTGAGCCGATGCGCACGTAGGAGCGCGCAGTGCGATCGCGAGAGCCAGCCGCAAAGCCCAGTGTTTCTGGGGTCGCACATACCCCGTCCATGGTCTCTTGCGGGGCCCAGGCACCGACGTCGACGATCGGGCCGCCAGTGACCTCGGGGCAATCGCTCGCAGCGCGCACATCCGCATCAGCGATGTGCAAACACAGGTTCACGTCGATGCGATCATCTGCCTCCGGCCGGGTGCCCATGGCTTGTTCCAGCTCGGCAGCCACATCCATCGCACGCCCCCGCGCCGCCTCTTCCGTGTCCCATTGGGCAACCAAAAGAACGCCCAGAATGGCGTTGCCAGTCTGCAGGGGGATCAGGAATTGATGCTTCTCGAACGCTTCCTCGGCGATGTCGAGAATGTTCATGAGGTCGTCGTGTAATTCGTCATCCGCCTCGCTGCCCGCTTCTACCCGGCCATCGACGTAGATGCCTATGGCGCGAGCACTGGCCTCGGCCACGGCCGGAACGTTGCCGATCGCGTTTTCCAGGGCACCGACGAATGCAGCGACCGTGTCGTAGCGGTGATCGGGATCTTTCTCCATGGCCCGGCGCACAACTGCGTCGAGGGCCGGCGATACTGGAGCGGATTGACTGGGCGGCGGTGGCGGCGTGTGAACGTGCATCCTGGTCAGGGCGAGCGCATCGGCGCCCTCGAAGGGATGCTTGCCGGTCAAAAGACGATACAGCAGCGCACCCAGAGCATAGACATCTGTACGTCCATCGATCCGCTGGCCGCGGATCTGCTCTGGCGCCATGGAATGCGGTGAGCCGAGTATGTGGCCGACTGTAGTCTGCATGGCACCGGAGCCGACATTGACCAGTTTGGCGATGCCAAAGTCCAGCAGCTTGACCTCTCGCTCGTTGTCTCTATCCACGATGATGATGTTGCTGGCCTTGACATCGCGATGGACGATACCGGCCTCGTGGGCCAGATTTAGCGCCTCGCTGATCGGAGCGAGGATCTCCAGCGCCTCAGCGGGCGAAAAACGGCCACGGGCGTGGATGAATGTGCCGAGGTTGACCCCATCCAGAAACTCCATGACGATGAATGGACGACCGTCGGGCATACATCCCACGTGGTACACCTCGACGATCGTCGGATGCTCGATAAGCCGTAGAGCCTTGGCCTCTTGCACGAAGCGCTGCACTTGCTTGAGCGATTGCGCGAGGCCGGGATGCATGACTTTGACCGCAACCCGGACGCCCTTTCTGCGGTGAACCGCCGAATACACTGTGCTGCAACCTCCCCAGCCGATCTCCTCCTTGACAACGTACTCACCGATCACATCCCCGGCAGCAAGGCTGTCCGAATGCTCCTCGTCCTCGTCCACTGAGGTGTGAATCGTCGAGGAAACAAAATCGTCGTCAGGAGTAGGCGCAGCCCCCGGGGGGGGAGTCGTGGTCTCGTCATCGTCGGTTGGAGGCATCGGGATCTGGTGAGCAGGCATATTCTGTGACTTCGTCGGAGGTGAACCTCCCATACTGCCGATTTAACCAGGCACAGCGGTAATTAAGTAGCAAAAACTCACCCTGACTGTAACTCGCAGTCCAAAAAAAATGTGCCAGGGTAAGGAGTTAGGTGACACCACGCGGTACCTGTAGAACTTTGTACGACGAAGTCTGAGTAGTATAATCCAGGACTACGACATCTCTTGTCACGGAGCAAAGCGTTCGATGGTCCACGATCGGTCGTGATGCCTGTAGTATCCGAGCCGATCGTGAAGCCGATCGGCTCGTCCTTGCCAGAACTCGAAGCGCCGAGGGACCAGCCGATATCCGCCCCAGTTGTCTGGCCGGACCAGATCGCGACCATCCCACTCGGTTTCCAGAGTGGCGACGCGCCTCTCGAGCCATTGCCGGTCGGGGACGGTCTGGCTCTGCGGGGATGCCATGGCGCTCATATTGCTCGCGCGGGGACGGCTGCGGAAGTACTCATCCGACGTTGCCGGGGTCACTTTGTGGACGCGGCCTTCGATGCGGACTTGTCGCTGGAGCGGCATCCACCAGAAAAGCAGAGCAGCCAGGGGAGATTCGGCCAATTCTCGGCCCTTGCGGCTATCGTAGTTGGTGTAGAAAACAAAGCCCTGGTCGTCGTAGCCCTTGAGTAGCACGATTCGCGCCGATGGCTGACCATCCGGTCCCACGGTCGCAAGGGTCATCCCATTGGCCAGGCGGATATCGGCCCTGACCGCGTCGTCAAACCAGCGGCCGAACTGCACGACCGGGTTCGGGTCGGCCGATTCTCTGGTCAGCGGCTCGCCGGGGTATTCCTCTCGCAGCTCTGCAAACACCTCGTCGGACATGATCGCGTCTCCTTTGCCTTGCCGCGCTACGCGGGCAGCAAGAGTGCCACGTTCTACTGCAGTTTGCGATGTGGAGCCGTGCCGAGCCGAGAGCCGAGCTGCCCTCTACTGCGCTTCGTCTGGGTCCTGGTCCGGTGTATCGGACGTTGTATTGGCGGGCTGGCTATCGCCGGCCGGGCTGTCGGCTGGCTGAGTATCGGTGGGCGCGACATCGGCGGGGGGATTGACAGCGGGAGCTGACGGAGAGGCGTTGTCCTTGGGCGTCGCTCGCTTCAGCATGCCCATGTCGTCGTGTGCCATCTTGTTTTCGGGGGGTGGGAAGCTGAACACGACGATCACGACGACGACCGCAAAAACGGCCGAGATGACGATTCCGAACAACATCGCCTTTTTGGATGACTCGACCGTCCGTTTCTCGTAGACGACGAATTGCCGTTCTTTGTCCGGAGGCAGGGAGGTGAAATCTTTGTACTCACTCATAGCAGCAATTCCCGATCGAGAGGTGGGCCGCGCAATCGCAGCTGATCATAGCGCCTGGTCCGAGGTCTGGTCAATTTCGCCGTCGGATCGAGCTGCGCTCGCGACTCTGTCACTGGCAGACCCAGCCTGGTGACCATCCGTTCGATAGCGGCGTGAACTCATCTGCATTGCGTAGGACACTGGCGGCCATTGTTCGTTCCACTCCCTTTCCTCTCATCGCTCTTGCCATTTCGCTGTCCCTGCTGTGGAGTCATCTCGAAAAAACCCGGTCTCATCCTCCTGCCGAGCCTACAACAATCCGAAATACAATGGTTTTGGCAACCGACCATCAAGCCCAGGCGGAGCGTCTGGAAGACTCGCTCGGGGTCGCGGACCGGGGCATTTTTTCCGATCTGGACAGCCGCGTACAGATCGAGCTACCCACCCACAACAGCCCCACAAGCGCCACCGATCCTGGGGTCAAGGCAGTCATCGACCCCGGACGCCGGCTTCTTGTCCTGTACATCGACGGCTGGCCGCGCAAAGTCTACCCGCTGGCCCATTCCACGGCCTGGCAGAAAAAACCCCCAGCGCTCGCACTCCGTCCCGGTGATCGCCGCGAGCTGGCCCGGTTTCTTCGCATTGCTCATTTTGAAACGCTGGCTCGGGGCTCGGCGGTCCGGCCAGGGGATTCCGATGGCGACGGAATCCCCGATCCGCTCGATATTCTGATCGGCGGCAAAAAAACTGTCCTCAATGGGGCGCGGTACGGGGCCGGCTACATCGAGATCAGCTATCCCATGGGCGATGTGCCGCGCGACCGGGGAGTGTGCACCGACGTTGTCATTCGCGCTGTGCGCAATGCCGGCATCGACCTGCAGCGCGAACTACACCGCGATATCGGTCGATCGCCGCGCTCGTATCCCATGGTCGAGCGGCGCGGCAACCAGCACATCGACCACCGACGGGTCAAAACTCTGTTGCCGTACTTCAAACGGCATTGGAAACGCCGCAGCGCAGCAATCGACGATCAGCGAGATCCTCTGCGGCCCGGCGATATTGTCTTCATGGACACCTTGCCGTCGCGCAGCGGACCGGACCATATCGGCATTGTCTCCGATCGGATCGGCGGCAGCGGCCGTCCCCTGATCATCAACAACTGGACCCACGGCTATAGCACGTCCGAGATGGACCTGCTGGATTGGATTCCAGTGACTCACCGCTTCCGCTTTCCCTCCCGCTAGCCCGGGCTAGCAGCGAAAACGAGTTGTCCGAACGCGGCCCGTGGGCTCGACGCGAGTTGCGAGGCCACCAGCGATTCGCTACCGTAGGCCGTGGGCCGGCCCGGCCCGGCTATGTGCGTGCAAACTCGCTCATTGTTCGCGGTGCTCGCAGCGATCTACGCACTTGCACTCGCACTGTCCAGTCCGGCGCATGCTGCGCCGCGCAAACTGTCCGATCCTCCCTGGCTGCGCATCGATCGGGTCGTTGCCGAACCGGCTGTGCTGCAGGGGTATGCCAGGCTGCAACTGTTTGTCACCCCAGTGAACCTGCAGGGCCAGATCCTGGATATCTCCGGTGCCAGGGCATGGACTCTGGTCCTGGGCAGGCAAAAAAAACGCATTCCGTACATCGCCGGCACGTTCCGCAATCTCGATATCGACGTCGCGCTGGCCATCGTCATCGAGACCAGCGCCGAGTTTTCCGGTGCCCTGCCCACCGTTCAACGCGAAGTCACGACATTGATCGACAATCTGCCGCGCGACACCCAGGTGGCGATCATCGGGTACGACGACTCTCTGCACGGCTCGCGCCGGCTGCGCTCCAGGTCGCGCGCTCTCAAGGTTCTGTCCGGTCTCGAGCCATCCAACGATCCGGGCGGTCCTGTCCTCATCAAGGCCATCGATCGAGCGCGCCGAGCCCTGGCCAGGGTCAAGCCAGACCGGCCAGGAGTTGCCCTGCGCAAGCTCATCTTGGTCATCTCGGACGGCAAGGACATCGATCCGCGGCCGGCAAACTACCGCAAAGTATCGCGACGCGCCGATCGCGAGGGGATCCGCATTCACAGCATTGCCTATCCTCCGGACCGGAACCGACTGCCGCTGCGCGGCCTGGCCGAAATGTCCAAGCAATCGCTGGGCACGTTTCGCTTTGTGCGGACAAAAGACAGCTTCAAACTCCATTTTGAGCAGCTGCGCAAAGAGATCGAGGGCCAGTACGTACTCACCTATCTGGTACCGCGCGACGATGTGGTTGGAAAGCGCGTCGGACTCCTGGTCGACAAACAGCAGCTCGAGTCGACCGATTCGGTGCGGATCAGCAAACTTCTATGCGGAGCGGCCGAGTGCAGTGGCGAGCACCAGTACTGCGCCGGTGACGTCTGTATCGACAGGTTTCGCGACGACGGCCGCGGCCTGATGGGCTGGCTCCTTCTCATCGGAAGTATCGCGGCCGGCATCGTCGTCCTCTTCGTCGCGCTCAGCCTGCTCCTCGGCTGGGCGCAGAGACCGCGACCAGACCCGCCGTTCGGGCAACCGCCGTTCGGGCAACCGGAGATCGCACCGCCCGAGCCGGCCCCGGCGGCCCAGGCCAGTTCCTCGGCACCGCATCGAATCGTGCCGCAAGGTCCCCATGGCGGCGCCGTGGCGCCATCGCCACCGCGCGGTCAGATCGCGCCATCCGGGCCGACGAGCGCGCACCATCAGGCCTTGCCGGGTCCGCCCGCCGCGGCGCCGATCACGCCATCGGGCCGTGCCCCATCGGCCCCGGCCAGCGCCGGCCATCAGGTCGTACAGCCGACCGGCCCCCACGGCGCACCCCAGGCAGCGCCCCGAGTCCAGCCGAGCTTGCTGGTTCTCAAGGGACCGATGCAGGGACAGCGCATGCCCATTCATCACGGTTTTGTCATCGGCACAGCGCCCGGCTGTCACCTTCAGCTCATCGGCGACAACTACGCGTCCAGCCATCACGCACAGATTCTCATGGACACCGCGGGCGGGTGTACTCTGGTCGACCAGGGCTCGACCAACGGCACCTTCATCAATGGAGTGCGAACCACCCAAAAGAGGCTGTTTCACGGCATGCTCATCACGATCGGAAACACTGAGGCGCGTTTCCTCGCGCAATAGACCACACCCCGGAGAACTGCTATGGGCAAGATCTGGATCGCAGGACATGGCTTCGACGTCGATGCCCGAGTAGTGCGCTGGGACGAAGGCCCGGGGTACAACGCCCACTTGAGCCGCTGTATCAACACGCCCAAGTGTCCCGACGGCATTCATCCGTTCAGCGAGAAGGCCAAAAATCGCCGGCCGAATCGGTTTCGGTTTCGCCCATCGCTGCGCCGCTACGGCGACCGGGTGCCGCTGCAGGCCGCGCAAGCAGTCATCCGCCAGTTTGTCTTGCACCACGACGGCTGCAAGGACGCCAAGATGTGCTTTCACGTTCTGCACAATGAGCGCGGTCTGTCCTGCCATTTTTTGCTCGACAACGACGGGACGATTTATCAGACCCTCGACCTGGCCTACATGGCGTTTCACGCTGCCGGCTTCAACGCCGATTCGATCGGCATCGAGATGGCCAATCGCGGCGATGCCAAGAAGTGGCCCGATTACTACAGAAAACGCCGGATGAAGCGCGAAACCACGACCGTGCGCATCCACAACCACATCTACAAGTGCTTTCGCTTCACTCCCCAGCAGCACGAGGCCATGCGCGCCCTGGCCAAAGGACTGCAGCGCGCCCTGCCCAATCTTCCGCTCGAGTACCCCCAGGACAGCCCCGGGCACCAGGCCTGGTCCGAGTTGCCCAATGCAAAGCAGTTTTCGGGCTATCTGGGCCACTATCACACCACCCGGCGCAAATGGGATCCCGGCCCATTCGATTTTAAGGAGTTTTGCGAAAAGGCCCGGGGATCGCTGTGCTTTCCGATCTTTGCCAAAAAGGACCCCAAGCGCTTTCGGCCGGCCGTGCCCGAGGCCAGCGACAAGCTCAACGAAGAGACCGACCAGCTGTACCGGATCAACGAAGCGCGGGGTCAGGGCGGCTATTTTCCCCTCGGTCCCTACGGTGTCGAGCGCGAATCGCGCCTGTGGCACGGCGGTGTTCATTTGTCGGGCGAGCTCAGACAGCCCATTTACGCGCCGTTTCCCGGCCGACTCATGGCTGCGCGCATGGGCTCGATGAGCGAGGTCGGCAGCGTCAACTTTGTCCTCTTGCGCCACGATATGACGGTCGGCACCGGCTCGATCCGGTTCTTCTCGCTGTATTTTCACCTGTACGACGAGCGCAAGACCGACCCCAAGGACAAGGGCGTTCCCGAGTGGCTGGCGGCCAGGGAGTGGCAACGCGACAAGGGCAATCGCCGCATCGTATTGCTCAACGAGCCCATCGAGGCCGGGCGTATCATCGGGCGCATGGGCCAGGGCGGACCGCCCGGACATCGCCGGCCGCAGATGCACTTCGAGATCTTTTCCAACGAAGAAGTCACCGAGCGAATCGTCGCCGAGAACAGCGATTTTTTGCGCGAGCGCTGGGACGTCATCGACGGCACGGTGGGCGGCCGATTCAGCAAAAACCCGCGGATCAACGACCTCATCGACATAAAGCCCAAAGACGGCGCGATCAGCCGGACCGAGCTGCTCGACTTTTTCCGCGCCAACCCCGACCGGCGATTGACCCGCAATCTGATCACCCTGCACACCTCGGAGTGGATCGACAGCCCGAGCTGGTACGACTCACTCAAAGTGGCCAAAGAGTACACAGACCTGGGCGACAAAGAGCTCAAAAATCTGGTCGACCGGCAGATACGGCCGACCATCTGGTGGACCGACAAGGTTGCCAGGCATGCCAAGCTACCCCGCGACGGCGTGGTGTACCACTACCATCCCCTGTCATTTGTCCGCTTTGTCAACTCGATGTTGCTCCAGGCCAAGGCCCTGGCCGACGACGGCATTGGCGACTTCGACGAGGCTCTTGCCGAAGAGACCCCCGAAGGAGTCACCGACGACTTTGGCGACGAGAGCGGCGACTCGTTTGTCGACGAAAGCGAACTCGTGGGCGAGGTCACGGACACCGAGTTACCGCTCGAGGAGCTGGTCAAGGGATTTCCCGACTAGACAACACGAACATCCCAATGAAACCGCCGACAATCACAAATCAGCCGAGACAACACCCGCACCGGCGAACCCTTGTGGCCGCCGCCCTGGCCGGCGCAGCGACCCTGTGGGGACTGGCCACGAATCTGGCCCGGCGAGGCCGGCCGCGGCGCCATTGCGATGACCGCGGCCGTGCCGCAGGGCGAGCACCGGCCGAGGGACCATCGGGCGACCCAGCGACCCGCGGCAAACGGCCGCCCATCTGGCTCGGCCACCTGTAGCGCCGAGCCGGCCCCCATCCCCGAGCCATCAAAGCAGCGATGAAACCGATTACAAGCACTAGCTTTTTTTGCTCTGCGATCCTGCTCGCCTCGGCAGTGCTGAGTCCGGCGCTGGCGCGAGCGCAATCGCAACCGCAATCCCCTTCCAGCGACCAGCCCGACGACGACGACCGGGTCGAGCTCGAGCCCGACGACGACTACACACCGAACCGCAACCAACTCGACATCCCCCGCGGGGCTGCCGAGAATCCCGATGAGCTGCCCGAGTTTGGCCAGACCCGGCGCGGCCAGACCGGGGCCCGGGCAATTGCCATGACCCGTACCGATTATCCCCGCGAACTGGTCCATCGCCCCATTGTTCTGGCGCCGGGCATGTCTCAGATCACCCTCGACGTACTGGCCGATGCCGATGACGTCTTCGTGACCGGCCTGCTCCAAGCACGCTACGGCGTCAACCAGGACATTCAGCTCGGCCTGGGCTATGCGCCAGGTGCAGTGGGCAGAGACGGTTTTACGTCCGGCAAGGCAGTGAGCATCGATGTGCACTACGCCATCGCCAGCTGGATCGCCATCCAGCTCGAGCTGCCATTTCTTCTCGATCCCTTTGCCATGGGGGTCACTGTGGGTGCGCCGGTGAAATTTCGCGCCGGCCAGAAACTGGCATTCATCGCCGGCCGCGACCTGTTTAACGCCCGCATCGAGCGCTTATTTCCGGACATTGGCGATCCCATCGGCAACGCCGAGCTGGTCCGACAGAACCGGGTCAACACCGCACTGCCAGCCGGAGAATTGCGCTTTCTCGGCGGGGTTATCTATCAGATCAACCCCGAGCTGGCCGTGCTCGGTGAAATCGGAATTCTGGCCAAAGACTTCGGTCTCAACAATGCAGGTGTCCCGCTTCTGGCCACGGTGACCTATTCGTCGGCGACCAACCTGGATGTGGGCGCGCGCATCGGCTTTCGCGATCTCAGCCAGGACAGCGGCGGCTTTGGCGCAACCGTGGTCGTGGCTGTGCGCCTGTGAGCCAGGCCGATCGAGCGGATCGCCCGAGTCGGTCCCTGCAACGAACAGCCTCCGCGCGGTCGATGGCGAGCATTCGGAAGCTCGTTTTGACCCTCGAAAGCGTAAAACGCCCACGGCGCCGATTTCTTCGACCCTGAAAAGCTTAAAACGCCCGTTGCGCAGACTTTTTGACCCTCGAAAAGCTTAAAACGACTGGAAAGCCGACTCGTTTGCCTCTCAGAACGCTCAAAACGACTGACCATTGTTAAGTACTGCCGTTTGTACAGAGCTTGGATGTCATCAGTCTGGTGCTCGCGGATGGCGATCCAGGCGTCGAGGAACGCATCGGCGATTAATCCTCGGTCGACGATTTTTCCGCGGCCTGGGCCGCGTAGTCTCTTTGGCGCGGCCCGGGCACCGGGCACTGCACTTCCTTGCTCTAGCTGTCCTGTTTGCTGCGCTACACCACCGCCGAGATGGATGAAACTCGACAGCCGGATCTACAAGTGTTTGCTGGATCAGATAACTTGCCCACGTGTACCCTCATGTTTCGGAACGTGTTGGGGACGTACGCATCCATGGTGCCAAATTGACCTCCAGGACTGATCGCTACCCCCTGCTGGGGTCGTTGGTAGATGACCGTTACGAAATTCTCGAGTTCATCGGCGCAGGCGGGATGGGCGTCGTCTACAAGGCTCGTCAGATCTCGGTCGATCGCATCGTGGCGATCAAAATGCTCAACGCGCAGATGGCTCAGGATCCCAGCTGGGTCCAGCGATTCTACAACGAAGCCAGAGCATGCTCCCAGCTCCAGCATCCGAACACGGTTCGCATGTTCGAATTCGGCCTCACCGCGAGTGGCCGGCCGTTCATGGCCATGGAGTTTCTGGATGGTCAGAGCCTGCGTGATCTCATCGCTAGAGATGCCCCTCTGGATCCCGCACGGGTCATGAGGATCGTGATCCAGTGCTGCGCATCTCTCTCGGAGGCTCATACTGCGCGCATCATTCACCGGGACATAAAACCCGACAATGTAATTCTCCTACGCATCGCTAATTCGCCAGATTTCGTAAAACTGCTCGACTTCTCGGTCGCCAAGCTCCTGCAGGACGATCGCATTCGGACTCAAGCTGGCGTCGTTTTCGGCACGCCGCAGTACATGTCGCCCGAGCAGGCACGCGGTTTACCACTCGACTCTCGGGCAGACCTTTATTCCCTGGGAATATTGACCTTCGAGATGCTGACCGGGCAGGCTCCGTTTTTTCACGAGAACCCCATGCAGGTGCTACAGATGCACGTGCGCGAACCCATTCCCGCCCTGTCGTCTTGGTCGATTCCCGAACCTCTTCACCGATTCGTCGAAAAGTCTCTCGCGAAAGAGGCCAGCCTTCGTTTCCAGACAGCTCACGAAATGATGAGGGCATGCGAAAAGAGCCTCTCCCTTCTCCCCACATCCTCGGTTGCCAACATCAGCTCATCCGCCAGCAACAGCGCTTCTGCGTCGGAGGTGGACGACGATGATGCTACTACAATCAATCTTGACACTCTTCCGGGTGTCGCGCTCTCTGTAGAGCAAATCGAATCGGGCGCACCAGTCGATGCCAAGGAATACGAAGACCTGCTCGGAGACACCTACGGCCTTACCCGAAAGCTCGGCGAGGGTGGCATGGGTACCGTGTACCTCGGCCGACATCTTAGGCTGGGACGTTGGGTAGCCATCAAGCTCATTCGTCGAAAGTACTCACAGGATGCACAGGTGGTGAGCCGTTTTCTCAACGAAGCACGCGCAGCATCACGCATTCCCCATCCCGGTATCACGCAGGTATTCGACCTAGGTGTGCACAACGGGCAGGCATACTTCGTCATGGAATATCTCGACGGCGAAAGCCTGAGCAGCTATTTCAAGGGGCGGCCCTACATTCCACTTAAAACAATCTCTGACATCTGCACCAAAATCGCCGACACCATCGCTGCTGCGCACGATGCTGGAATCATCCACCGCGATCTGAAACCAGATAACATTCATATATTGGAGGATAAGTCGGATCCCAGTCTCTTGCGGATCAAGGTCTTGGACTTTGGTATTGCCAAACTTCTCCACACCGATCGAGACGAAGCATCTATCACCCAGGCGGGCGCCATCATGGGTACTCCCAGCTATATGTCACCCGAACAACTCCTGGATGCGGCCCATATTGACAACCGCAGTGACATATATTCACTGGGATGTATTCTCTTCGAACTGGTTTGCGGTAGGAGACCTTTCGCTGGAAAAGGGTTAATGGAGATGGCAAATGCGCATCTTCACAACTCACCGCCACGTCCATCGACGCTCAAACCATCGATCCCCCCATATCTCGACTCCTTGGTTGAGAGGATGCTCGCCAAGGATCCGGACCATCGCCCACAATCAATGCGTGAGGTAATCAAGCTCCTGGGCAAAAAAGCCCAACAAAGTGACTCAAATGACAAAACAATGCTCGCTCTCGCCGGAAATGGCAAGAACCCTGCCGGCCCTCCGCCGCTGCCCAAAGGTGTCGAGAAACCTCAGCGCAAAACGGGCTTTGCCTTGTCGGCAATGGCCCACCGTCGACGAAGAGCTGCCTCTCCTCCCGCCATGCCCGACAGCTTCGCAGCCGCATCTGCGCCGCCAGAAATCACGATATTCCCCGCCTCGGAAGGCGTTTTGTCGTCTCAACAGAGCTCTCTGGCGCTGCCGGTATCCAGAAAGGCCGACAAAGACAGCATGGCCAGTTCATGGGATGCCCTCGACAGAGTCATCCCGGCAACCATGACCGAGGCTCGAACAGAAATACGTGAATTCTTCTGCTCGCTATTCGCCGGGGCTACACCTCGAAGCCCCGCCATAGCGTGTCTTTATGGGCCCAAGATCGACCATGCGGAGTCATACTGTTTCTTCGCGCTATTTGTCTCCGATTCAACCGTTTCCACCCAGGCCCCCCTGGGCCGGCTAGGTACGCGGACGTTCGTACAATGCGCTCGAACACTCGACGCTCATCTCGAAGAAGTTGGCGATAGTCAGGCCGTTGTCATTGTTGTAGCCAATTCGGTAGAACTCGGGCCAGGAGTGCGAGAGCGCATTCTGGAGTATCGCAAGAAGTTCGGGGCATTGGTAGTTCCACTCTATCTCGGAGAGATCCGACGAGCCCATCGAAACGCCCAATCCAGAGACCTGTTCATCGATCGTCTGCAAGATTTTCACACGATTCCAGACCCATATGCGGGAGGACGCACCTCCATAGACGCAACTCAATTTTTTGGAATGCGGTCGATCCTCAATGAATTGGTTCAGCGGATACGCGGGCCAGGCGGTCTGATCACGGTTACCGGCCCGCCTGGCTCGGGCAAAACGTCTTTGGTCACCATGGCCGAGTACGGCCTGGAGCAGAGAAATTTTATCTACGTACATTGCGCACAGACCGCCGAGCGAAGTCTCAGCGCGCTCGTCCAGAAGATCTCCCACGCTATGCCCGAGCCGATGGAGCTGGGTGAAAAAAGCGACATCAATACGGTACTGAAGCGTGTCACCCTGGGTTTGAATCTGAACCAGGACAAGCTGCCGATCCTCGTCCTCGACAACGCGGATTGGCTGATAAAAGCTCTTGTATCGCCGACTGCTCCCAGGCACGAGGTAGACGAAATACGACGCCTGTGGGTCTCCATCGCAGAGCACTGTGAGTCCCGCGGCCTCACTGTTGTCGTGACCAGTATGCGTGGCTCCGTGCTTTCGACCCGAGTTCTGGATGGCTGGGACAATCCAATGCGCCCGTATCCCATCAATGTGCCCGCACTGACCTATCGCGGGCTTCAGCAACTGATTCGAGAGCTCGGAGTAGTCATCAATCTTCGATTCAAAAACTCCGCCATCCGGGCGATCTACCAACTGTCCGGCGGCAACGTGTATACGGCGCGGTCCCTGTGCAGCCATATCGTCAGATCGTTGCAAGCTCGCGAAGAACATCATGTGCTGGCTTCTGCTCATGTCACGGCTGCCAATGTACATGAGGCAAGCGACGAGCTCGCTTCGCTCAGCCGTACTTACGAAGAAACTGTGATGTCGTGGCTCGATGAGGCAGAAAAGCAGGTTCTGCAGCATGTCGCCTTGAGTGCGCCATACTCCTCCAGATTGGTCCAGGAACAACTCGGGGCGAGCATGGGTGCGGAGCGGGTGAAGAAAGCCTTTTCGTCGCTTCAGAACGTCGGGCTCATCACCGCTCGAAAAAAGCAAGGTACGCTGGTTCGTTTGCCTCGTCATCGGCTATCCGTCCCTTTGATGGAGCGATGGTTCCGCTTGAATACCGAGGAGTATTTGGTCCGGAGAGAGCATATTAAGAGTCGGCGAATTCGGCGTATGACATTCGGACTGGTTCTCACCGCACTCCTGATGGGCGTTTATACGACCTGGTTGCGGACTGGACGTGGAATAACCAATTCATACAATGTAGATGCCTGCAGCTATCAAGTCGACTACCCACGTCATGGAGCGCCGCAGAGCGAGCTGAGTGTTTATGTCCATCGTCACTGTGGAGCGCCGTCACAGAAGAGCTGGAGTGTATCGCCGAGATCGACCGCTGCACGCATCCCAACTGCCAATACGGGGAACCAGGACAAAATGCAGTGCGATGCGTACTTTCGATACTGCTTCGCTGAAGTTTCCGTCGTTCTACTCGAGTCCGCGCTCGACGAATACGAATTCGTGCTCATCGTAGAAGGTCATGACACCGTTTTCTTCAAGATAGAGGAGGATTCGTTCGCCACCATTAAGCAAAAGTTTCAGGGTCTCTTTCAAGTCGCTGCCCTATTACCCTTCATATTGGGTCTGTTTCTGGCCTTCTACAAAGACGTACTAGCGGTCATCCGAAGGTCCATGGGTCTTCTGGGACCAGAAAACGAGATCGTTCAGAAAGACGGCAAGAAGCCGAATAGCGCCTCGTCATAACCGTCAAACCCGTCAAAGTGCAGCTGGTTCTGTTCGCCTCGACAGGGGTCACATCACCGATCTCGATGCCTTACTCTCGTCGGGTCAAAGCGCGGCATCGTCTGGCTCGACAGCCACGATGACCGGGTTCATATCCTGCGAACCAAGCCATAGCCAACCCGCCACATGCCCGGCGAAATCGGAGTCTGGCCTGACTATTTCGCCCCTGCCAGGCTGAGGAAAACCGCTTCCGGTCCTTGCTTGGATTCTTGGCGCCACAGTTTCGTCAGCTCGTCGCGCTGCTTCTGCTCCCGCTGCTGGGTGATGTCGAGGTAGTGCTGGCTCAGGTTTTTTTCTCGCGCGATCTCCTCGCTGTACCTGTCATCGAGTCTCTCGAAGGCCTCGTCCATGAGTTTGATCGTGAGAAAGTCATTGTCGATCGCGAGCTCGAGCTCACGCAGCTCCACCTGGAGCTCGCGTTCGAGAAGCAGACCATCGGCGGCGAGTTCAAGAGTGCGCTCGGGACTCTCGGTGAGCCGGTCCCGCTGCTCTTGGAGGCGATCGCGCCTTTCCATGCGATCGCGCAGCCTGGCAAAGGCAGCGCTTCGCTCGCGGCGCAGCTGGTCGCGCTCGCGCTTCACTTTCTCGACCTGCAACCGGGCGCCTTCGCGCCTTTTCGCGACCCGGGGCAGATACCCGGCGACCGCTCGCTCAAAGTTGTCCGCTCGACGATACGTTTCATCGTCTTCTAACCGCTGGGTATGCCGATCGTACCAGGCGCAGAAAACCAACCCATCCATGGGCGAAAGTCCGTCGGGCAAGTCGTCGTGGCTGAGATAGGAATTGAACTTGCCGTTTTTGTACTCTCTGAAGGCCGACTGGTAGTACTCAGAAAAATACAGCTCGGCCGAGCGCGGCTGAACCAGCTTGAGCGCAATCAGAGCAAGGGCCAAAATGACCAGGAAGAGCTTGGTCAAGAGCGGCAAACTGCCCGGGAGCTGGTCGGCGATCTGATACCGGTTGGCCAGGGTATCGACCGGAAATACCGCTCCATAACGCCTGGCTAGCTCGCTCTCGCTGGCGTTATTCATGAACTCGATGGTCTGTTCGTGCTGGCGGCGGACCCTGGCCATATCGGCTTTGATCTCGTCGATTCGCTTCGCCAGCGCTCTGGCCACGGGTCCGTTGCCAGAGCCGCGCGACTGCCCTCGGCCGGGACTGCGCGAGCGCCTGTCGCCGTGCAGCAACTCTTCCTCCCATAACCCGACCACCCTGGCCAACTCGCTTTCGAGCTCGAGACGCTCGGGATCGGCTCGAAATCGCTTGCGCTCACCGTCGATGAGCCCGGCCCGCACAGCTTCAGCACGCGCGGAAAACTCGCGATCAATATCAGACGCCGCAATCAGCTGTGCGGCCATCGGTGCAGTAAAGACCACAGCAATGGCCACAATGGCCGTTCGCACCAAAAAACTGCCTGCCACTCTGGTGCCAGCCGTTCGCCGCATTGCCTTTCCATCCCGGGACCCGGCCGGATCAGGCAGCGGTTTCAGGTCCAGAATCACCAACGTACTGTCCACGGCAAATATAATGAGACCAACCGCCGCACCAACCACGATGGCGATCGGCCAATAGGTTTCGGAGAAATATGAAGATGCTATGCCTCCCCATATGACCGCCTCGGTGAGGGCCAGAATCCACGCGAGAAGAGCCACAACCCCCAGCCACGTCGCCGTCGTGGCCGTGAGCAGCGATCGCCCGTGGGGCCGGAGCAAAACAGTATCAAGCAGTGTACGCACAACGTCCTCCTCAGTGTGTAGATATCGCCAACTCGGCTACCCTGTACTCTGAGTAAACACTGCTCGAAATGGGCTTCACAGACGCTGCTGTGATCACACTCGACACCGGTTGCAATCATCACCACCAAAAATACATTTCACACCCCGGGATTCGAGCTGTCTCAATGTGAAGCAAATTTTCGAATGCCAGAATTCATTTCATAGTTTCAATCCGTTACCAGACAGGACAAAAAAATGTCCGGATCCGGCACGTCTCTGTGCCGATGATCGAAACTGTCGACGCAGATTGGGGAAAAACGATTTTTCCCAATGCTGCTAGAACGCCTGTCACCACCGCGTTTCACACAGCGGCCTGGCCGGTCCGACAGCTGCGTACACACGGTCAAATCGTTCACCGGCCCAAAGCGTGTCCGCGCCAGTACCCTTGTTTTATCCTCCGCGCAGTGTCAGAACTCGAGCGACTCGATGAGGCCTATCCGCCAGCGAAATCTGCGCTTTTGCGCGAACGCACGACAAACCTTCTCAACAAACTGTGGCGCAAAAAGAACGTCACTGTGTCGGCCGAGAATATGGAATTCATGGTCGGCTCGATCATGCGCACTTACGATATCCATCGCGATGGAGATGGAGTATTGCCGGCCGGGTACGGTCGGCGTCTTTGCCTTCACTGGCGCCATTACTGGTGGGAACTCTACCCTGCCAGTGGCGAACTCCCCTTTGCACCGGATCAAAGGCAGCCACTCGCCGCTGCGCTGGTGACTCTGGCCATGGTTGCCTTGCCCCGGGAAGAGTTTCGGCCGATCGCTTCACTGCCAGCTCGACTGTGGAGTCGCGTGTTGTCCGACGCCCGACAACTCGCCAGCGATACCGAGCAAGATGTCTATACAGCGGTGGCGGAAGTCATGGAGATACTGACCAGAGTGTCGACAGAAAACACCTGGATCGAGTCTCTGCAGTATTTACTGTTGCAGCTGGGCATGACACCGTTTTCGCACAAGCGGTTCGAAAACCTGGATCGCGTTACCAATGATAAGTTCGCCAGTCTGATCGGTGTCGCCCGGGCGACGTTCTCGCGGCAGCGGGCAGGACTCATCCACGCATTGATCGGGCTCTGCATGGCTCGACTTTCGTCGCTGCGCTACCGCAGGTGCCGCGCTCTGGCCCGACAACACGATGACTACGCGCGGCGGTTTGCCCTCATGCTGAGCCAGGGCGAGACGGCCACTGCCGACCGGATTGTTCAAACTGTGCTTCACGCCCTGCTGATCCAGCAGGGCTGGCAGGATGACGCGCCTGCCCGCCCGACCCTGGACGAGCCCGGTTTCTCCGAGCCGCTCGGCCGAGAACGGATCGCTCGAGCGCTGATCGAAGCCGTCGACAGGCTGCGCGGACGTGACGAGATACCAGCGGATATCGCCTCTATCGTGGCCAGGCCAACCTCCGAACTGGACAGAATCTCGGCCGAAGCAAAGCAAACCAGCAACCCCCACGACGATGGTCACAGCCATGAATCATGAAGAGCATGGCGGGCCGGCATGGCTGCCGCGCCACTACACTCCGGCATCATCATATCCGGGTCTTGTCGGGCTCGTGCAACGCAGCATCGGGCAGCTCTTGCGCGTCTTCACCAATACGAGACCGGATCATCCAGGCCTCACCAGGACGATTGGCGAGATCGGTATTTCCGACTGGTACAGCTGGCCTCGGGACATGCAGCTCGGATTCGGAGCATGGCCGCTACTGGCCGGTTGCGCGGCGGGCATCGCACTTCTCGCCATGGGCTTGGCCCCATCTGTCGTCGGATTGTGCGTTCTCTACGGCGTTGCGCTGAGCCTGGCCGGAACATTTGTCTGCGCTATCTCGATCACAGTGCTGGGTAGCGCCGCAGCTGGCGCCATCGTGGCCATCGCGTTTGGCCTCTCGCTCGCTCGGATCATCGAACTGGGCGAGGGATGGCAAAACCTGCTCGTTGCCTTCCAGGCCATCTCTGCGAGCGATGCCATTCTGGGCGGTATGGCCATCCTGGTCACACCGCCGGACACGGTCATCGTCGCATTGACCGCGACAGTCGCCGCGATCGGCTATCTCATGGCGGTTTCATCCAGCGAGCGGGTTCCCGCCGACTACCCGATGAAGCACCGCTTTTTCGGCATCGCAATCGGGGTCTTTGTCGGGGCCGGTCTGGTCGGAGTCACAGTACTGTCGAGCAAGCTCATCGCCACGCTTCTATCGGAGCATGACGCACTCCTCCTGTCCTTCCTGGCCGCGGGCTCTTTGCCCTTTGCTCTGGTAACAGGCCTGCGCAACCGCCTGAGCCGCTCGCGAACTGCCGCGGTCATGGGCACCCATGCGGCCATCTGGCTGATCTTGATGATCGCTGTCGACGGGCTGCCCGGCACTCGGCTCTCACTGGTTTGCGGCGGTATGGCCCACGTGATGTTCCACGGCACGTTCTTCGCCATCACGTATATCATCGCAGAGCGCCGCGGCGGCCCGAGCGCCGCCGGCTGGGCGTGCGCGCTCGAAGGCTGCGGCGGACTGTTGGGGTTTTTGGCGAGCTATCACGGCTTCTGGACCAGGGGATTGTCCGGCATTCCGCCAGTCCTGGCCGGCGCGATGTTTTGTGGCGGAGTCCTGTTGCTGGGCCAGGTCGGCCATGTCGTCGGCCAGCGCTCGGCAGCGATTCGCCGCGCCGTTGCCACAGCGGGACGGCTGATTCCAGCCATGACACTTGTGCTGGTGCTGGCGGTGTTTGGTGGCCTTCACCTGGTCGGAGTTGGCCAGCGAGTTCATTATCAGGTGGCGCTGTGGGTTCATTTATTGGCCATCTGCCTACTGGCCAGCTTTGTGGTGATGGGTCAATCTCTGCTGTGGTGCACACGCTGGCAACTCCGTCGAGACGATCTGCCGGACACGGGCGCGAGGACACTGCGCAAATTGTGGGCGCTGGCCGAGTTGATCCCTGCACCTGCAGCAATCGCGGTCGCGTCGAGTGGGCTTTCGCTGATCTACCACCGGCGCAGTGCAAGCGAGGCGTGGTTGCTCATCGTCATCGCGGTCTTTGCCTGGATGTTCATGGACGGCTTGACCCGGTATTTGCCCGCCGCGCGGCGGTTGATGGCCCTGGGCAACGATGCCGAAGAAGAGGGCTCGGCGGACGAACTCCGGCAAGAGCTCGACAATGGGGTAACCGCGTTTGTCATGTTCTTGCACGTTGCCTCGTTGCCCGTGCTGCTTTTCCTCGGCTGGAAGCGACCCGAGCTGGCGATGCTCAACCGTGCGACGGAACTGGTCCGCCGCGCCGAGCACGCCCTGTCATCCACCGCCGAAATATCGTCTGGTGCTGCCGCTGTACTGGTGTCGCTCGCGACCATGGCGGTTGTCGCGCTTACCGTGCTGGTCGGCCATCTCATTATCACGGCATACAATCGCGCCAAAACGCGCCCAACGTGACCGGCCGGGCCACCGCCGACCAGTCACGGACGGTTCGAGTCGGCCGCAGTTTTGTGCTCGGTGCTGACCCACGCGGCCAGGGTTTTGCTGTCGGATGGCAAGCCGAGAGAGTGGAGCTTGCGCTGGAGCAGATAGCGCGTATCCTCCCTGCGCCACAGACCACTGCTGGCCGCGACCGCGGCCAGAATGCTCCGCTGGTCCCGGCTCAGGTCTGCGCTATCGCCGGACGAAACCCATCGACCGACAAAGCCCAGGCCGAGCAGATCGAGCGCGATATCCTGGGCAGGAGGCCAATCATCGTCCTCTCGCCGGATCGCAAGCAGCTCGACAAAGCGATGGCTCATGGCACGGCGGGCCGCTCGATCGAGCCTCAGCAATTGATCCAATGCAATGATTTCGGCATCGAAACTGCCCCACGGACACGATTCGGCCCATATCCGATAGGGCCGGGAATCGGCGAGAACATCGAAGAAGAGCGAGATGACCTCGGTGGTCACATAATCGGCCCGGTGCATGGCCAGCGCAGCTGCGAGACGCTCGCCGGCATGGGGCGAGGCCAGCGACTTCTCGAGCCGGTGCAGATCGCTCAGATGAGGTTTCCAGGCAATGCCCACCGCAAATGCCGCATTGGCTCGTATCGACGGGTCGGCCTCCTCGGCCAGAAGCTCGCCGAGCAAGGGGCGCGCGTGCACAGCCGTTCTCGGCAAAGTCGCCAGTAGATAGATCGCCGGGACGCGCAACTCCGGGTCGGTCGCGATCAGCTGCTGCAACAGAGGTACTCCCTTGGCGATGACCCACGGAACTTGCCTGGCCTCGAAGTCCTCGGGCAGACCGAGCGACAGATCCAGCAAATACTGCAAGAGTCCGGGCCGGTCAGGGGTCGATTCGTCGGCGAGAAGGGCGAGCAAATACGGCACGGCGTGGACCGTGGCCTGATAGACCGACCGCTCGTGATAGATGTTGCCGTAGAGTTCGTACCAGGCCTGATTGCGCACCTCCTGGTCTGCCGAGCGAAGCGCCCGCAAAAGAGGAGGTACGTCGGTGGCCGAGCCGTAGGCATGGCGCAACCGGCGCCAGTCGACGTCGTCGATTCCGGCCAGCGGCCCGTCGGGCTCCGCGGGAACTCTGTAGACCCGATCGAGCTCGTTCTCGGGCAGCGCTCGATTGCGTGCCCGATCGGGAATCGCCACCGGGGCATCCGAATAGGCATCGCGCAGATCGCCGCCCAGTGCGTAGGTGGCCGAGCACAACACCGGCCACAGCGGATGATTGTGGCCTGGCTGCGGCGATCGGCCCTGCCAGTGCACGAGCAACGCCACCTCGGCGACCTCGGCAGATGGCTCGAGATCGACAGCAACCTCGAACTGGCGGTGCTTGAAGCCATCCTGCAGCCCGGCCGTCACCTTGAGGCGCGGAAATACCGCACTCAGACACGCCGCCACCTCGGCCCGGGACCCCATCGAGCTGTGGTCGGCCTGTTTGATAGTCAGGTACCATAACGACGATTTGCGAGCGCGAGCTTTGAACCCCACTGCGCAACCATACCGCTACCGCTCCCAGCAAGGAAATTCCCGGCGCGCAAAGCACCTCGACGGTCACGAAAAAACCGCCCCACACGATCAGCGCCTGGCGTCCGGGCTGTTCTGGCCAGAGCCGCCGGTGGTTTTTCCCGTACCTCCGTCCGTGCGACCATCGCCGGCCGGGCCCGGGCCGGGCACGATCTCGAAATTCACCAGGCCGACCAGCTGACCACCGCTGGTCTCGACCTCACACGACCACGCCCCGATCGGATCGCCCGCAACGTCTTCGATGTGCAAATACGACCGGTATACCTGTCCGTAGCACTCCGTGAGCAGCTTGGGCGAGGTGCGGTGAACCGTATCACCCCGGCGTTTCCACACGTGGAATAACGAGTCGCGCAGACCGCCCGGCTCGGTGATCAGAGAGCCACAGCGCAGACCGTCGAGCCGGTCGCCGCGCATGACTCGCTTGTTGGCCGGCAGACACTCGTAACTCGACAGCGTGCCATGTCCCACCGCACCCTCGAGCATGACCATGGGCACAGCCGGTACCAACACCCGGCCCGGCCAGACTCCGACGACCAGGATCGCACTCACCGCCCCGGTGATCAAAAGACCGCGCGGTCGAGCCACCGAGCGGACCGGAAAGGCGAGCAACGCCACCGCCGGAGCAGTCGCTCCTGCCGCAATGAGCAGGGCCGGAAAATGCCCGATGCCGAGCACCACGGGCAGCATCAAATTCAGCACGCCGAAAAGCGCAACCCCGTACACGACCAGGTTCAATATCCGCCGTTCCATGACGAAGTTGTCAAAGACGAGATCCATGGTGGACAAAATGGCGAAGACCAGAAGCAGGGGAACCAGCCACCAGTTGGGCGCCGATAGCGACCAGGTCGCACTCGACGCGTACATCGGGACCAGAAAGAAGAACATCTGCTGGTACAGGTTCTTGACCACATAGTTGGTCAGGACATGCACGCCCTTGCGGGGAGCTTGCTCGTCGGGTGGACGGTTGCTCGGACCCACAATAAGGCGCAGGGCGACAAACATGAGCAGCCACGAGACGGCCAGAACGATGAGGATCTCGTCGGCGTACGACAGGCCTTTGCGGGCCAGGATCATCACGCCCACGCCGACACTCAGAGCCCCCACACTGTGCAACCACCACGCCTTGCGCAAAAGCCGGGCCACACGACCGGGCTGGTGTGCTGCAGTGGGTTCCGGGCCGACTCCCTGGTCCGGCTCGTCGCCGCCTTGCTGGCCATCGCCCTGCCTGCCCGGCTCATCGTCTTCTCGCCCGGTCGGGAACCGGCCCGGATCGTCCAGTCCGGCCAGGTGCCCGGACCCGGGCAGGATGGTATCGGCGTAGGCGTTGACGGAATCCGCCTGGCTCGAATCGGGTTGCCCCGGATCCGGCTCGTCCTCACCGGGCTGGGATGAATCGGCTGCACGGCTTTTCTGCGCCGTTTCCGGCACATCGTCCAGAGCAAAATCTGTATCCGAATCAGGGCGTCTCATCACAACTCTTGCTGGCGACATCGACAACGAGCTGACCTATCCTCGACAGAGCGAGTTCGATCTCGCTCATGGGCGGGCCAAACGAAAAGCGCAGATGGCGGCGAAACCGCGACCTCCGACCGCCGCGGCGCTTGCCGGGATCGACGTCGAAGAACTCGCCCGGCACCGTGATCACCTTGCGGGCCAGAGCGGCGCGGAAAAAAGTCATACCGTCGTCCAATCCGGGCGGCAAATGGGCTGTCGAGGCCCACACGTAAAATGTGCCCTCGGGCGGAGAATCGACCACAAAGCCGATGTCGCGCAGCCCGTCGAGCATGCGCTGGCGCTTTTTGCCGAAGTGTCGGGCGATCGCCCGCGTCTCCTGGCGAGTGCGCGTTGCATCGAGCAGATCGACGGCCGCGCGCTGGAGCGGACGACTGCTGCCCCCGTCGAGAAACGAGCCGGCACTGGCCACTGCTTCGATGACCTTCTTGGGTCCCACGGTCCAGGTCACCCGCCATCCCGGATACCGCCAGTTCTTGGTCAAGCCGTCGAGAATGACGATCGGATCGCGATCGACATCATCGACATAGCGCGCTGCGCTGAGCCGCCCGCCCATGGCGGTGAGATCGGGGCGCCAGATGTAGTGGGAGTAAAACTCGTCGGCGATCAGCGCGCAGTCGAGCTGGCGCGCGGTCTCTACCCAGGCGGCCAGATCCTCGCCGCCCACGGTTTTTCCGGTCGGATTACACGGATTGGAGAAGAGCAGTGCGCTGAGCCCCCGGCCGGTGATCTCCTTGCGCAATTCGTCGACCGAGAAACTGTACCCGCGCTCGCCATCGAGCAAGATCGGGATCGGAGCGATCAGCCGAAATATGTCCAGGAGTTCCTCATAGGCGGTGTAATCGGGCAAAAAGTGCCCCAGGTTGATGTGGCCCAGCGCGGCCACCACCCGGGTGAGCGCAGCCCGGCCACCGCTCGAGATGGCCACGTTCTCGGCGCTGTACTGCGACGGCATGCCGCGCCGGTACTGCTGATTGTACAGACTGGCCACTGCCTCGCGCAGTTGCCACAGTCCGGCCACCGGCGCGTACTCCTGATCGGCCGGGTCGAGCTGCACGCCCGAGACCCGCGGCGGAGCGCCCTCGAGCGCGCTGGTCTCGGGCATTCCCTGACCCAGGTTGCACCACTCGGACCGACTCTTGCCAAAGCCCATCCGCACTGCCTCGGTGGTGACATAGATGACCCCTGTGCGCGGAACCGGGCGAAACGCCGCGATCGACGTGTCGGGGCCCGTTGCTCGGTCGACCCGCTCGCGGTCGACCGATTCATTCGAGTGCACCCAGAGTGTCTCGGGCGACGCCTCCTCGCCCTGGGCACTGGCATGTTCTCCGGGGATGGAAGACGCCTTGCGGGCAGCGCCCTGTGAGCGCGACGGTATGGATGCCATGACCGGGCAAGACTATCACTTGCCATTGCCCGCTCAAGTTGTTGAGCGCCGTCATTGTCCGGTTCAGGCCCGGCTGCTCCACTCCGCGACAACTCCGCCGGGCGAGAGGCCCGCAGCCCGACCCGTCCCGGACCGCGATCGGTCGGCCCGATCGGCCCCGGGATGGTCCAGAAACCCCTGGATCGGCGAAAAATGTCCGCTATCTGTGGTAGCGTTCCGGAGTGGTCCTGCTGGGTCAAATTCGCGGTCAAGACCGCGCCGTGGCGCAACTGCGGAGTGCCATCGAGACCGACCGGGTGGCTCATGCCTACTTGTTCTGTGGGCCGTCCCGATCGGGCAAGCACACCACAGGACTGGCCCTGGCAGCGGCTCTCAACTGCCACACGGCTCCCGGTCAGGGTTGTGGCACGTGCCCGGCGTGCAGCAAGATCGCCGCGGGCATCCATCCCGATGTACAGACTCTCGAGCGGCAGGGAGCTGCGCGTTCCATTCCGGTCGACACCATTCGCCGCCAGGTGATCGCGAGGATGGGCACGGCCCCGCACGAGGGCAAGGCCCGGGTATTTCTGATCGAAGAGGCAGCGGCGCTGTTGGGCACGGCCGCCAACGCCCTGCTCAAAACTCTCGAGGAGCCGCCTGCGCGGACCCATTTCGTACTGGCCACGACCTCCCCGGACCAGCTCTTGCCGACCATACGGAGCCGGTGTCAGCGCATCAATTTCGCCGCGCTCTCGCCCGAGTTGCAGCTCGAACTGGCCGGGCAGGCTGACGATGGCGACACTGTCGAGCGGGTTCGGGCACTGGCCGACGGGCTCTGGCGAGCCGCGTTTGCCGGCGATTTTGACAGTATCCGGCAAGCTGCCAGCGAAGCGGCTGCAGCCAGGGACGATGTCGACGCAATCCTCGAAACCCTCGCGCTGCGCCTGCACGGCGAGGCCCGAAACGCCGCGATCGGCGATCGCCTCACCGAGGCGTCGCTGCGCAGCCATCAAACCCAAGTTGTCCTCGATACTCAGAGCGCAGTGTCGCAACAGGCCCACGGTCTACTCGCTGTTGAAGCCATGTTGCACACCCTGCGCACAACTCTTCCGTGAGGTAGTCCATGGCGCGTGGCGAAGACTCGATAGAGCCCTCGGGCCAGCGGCCAGCACAGAGTTCGGAAAAACCGGCCGCTGACCGTCACAGCCATGGCGGCGAGGACAGCCGCGGCAAGACCGAGCCCGACCGGGCGGAACCGCGCAGCTCGGGGCGGGACAGATCGAGCCAGGGCGAGGACAGCGGCGGAACGCAGGCGAGCCGACCGCGGGCAGAGCGCAGAGAACGCGCAGAGCGCAGAGAACGCGCAGAGCCGAGAGAACCGGGCCGGCGCCGGCGTCGGCGTCGGGGCGGTTCCCGTCGAGCCAGAAGCGACGATCAGGACGAGGCCCGGCAGGCTGGCCAGACTGGCAGAGGGGGAGTTGATCCGGTCGAGCGTTCGACAGCAGTGAGTGATCGGGCCGGATCTGGCGGGGATTCGGCGCGACCATCCACCCGGTCCCGATCGGGCGGTGCTCGGTCTGGTCTTTCGGCCCAGGCCGCCGAGTCGACCGAGGCCAGCGGCACTCGCGGCCGGCGCCGACGCCGGCGCAGACGAGGCCGAGAAGGCAGCTCTGACCCGGATCAGACAACTGCGCCTGGCCAGGCTCGCAGGCCCGATGATGGAGAGGAAAGGACCGAATCCGGCGCCCCGCGCAGCCGGCGGCGGCGACGCGGTCGCGTGCGGCAGCGCGGTCGCGGGCCCGCGACCAGAGGACCCGGCGCCGAACTGGATGCAGTGCCGGGCGAAACGCCGCCTGCCCCATTGCCCGACATCGATGACCTGCAGCCAGCGGCCAGAGAGCTGGCCGGCCCGGGCCAGGTGGTCGGGCAAGACCTCGCGACGAACGCCCGATCGGCCGAAGCCGGGTCCAGCGAGCTCGACACCGGTATCGGCCCGGCCAGCGACCTCCACATCGCCGATGGCGAGTTCGGTGAGGCTGGTGAGACCGGGCCTGGCGACAGCGAGCTCGACAGCGCACAGGACCGCGACTCGCAGAGCCGGGACGCGGCGGTGCAAGGGCGAGACGATGCCCTTGACCGGGACGCCATTCCCCACAGCAGCCCGGGCAGTGAAAGGTCATCGGGGCCAATTCAGCTCACCGAGCCGCCCGAGGACGATCCCGACCCGGTCACCTATGGTGCCGAGTGCACCGAGACCGACGAGCGCGAACCCATTGCCACCTCGGTTCGCAATGTGGTCGGCATCAAATTCGCGACGGCTGGGCGGATTCACCTCTACGATGCCGGAGAACGGAGCTACCAGCGCGGCGAAGACGTCGTGGTGGAGGCCGAGCGAGGAGTGCGTGTCGGCATTGTCGCGATCGATTCGACGCGCCGCCAGCACGGTGCCAAGAGCCTCAAGCGGGTGCTTCGCCGGCCCAACCGCAGTGATCGCCGGGCCATCGGGCGCAACCGCGAACGGGCGGACCGAGCCCTTGAAATCGCCCGTGAAGCGGCCCGCCGGCACCAGCTTCCCATCAAGGTATTTCGCACCGAGTACACCCATAGCGGCAACAAGGTTTTGATTTACTTCACTGCCGACGAGCGGGTTGATTTTCGCGAATTGGTCCGCGAACTGGCCGGCAAGCTACACAGTCGGGTCGAGATGCGCCAGACCGGCGTACGGGACGAAGCCAAGATGATCGGCGGCATTGGCGCGTGTGGGCGAGAGCTCTGCTGCACCACCTGGCTGCCCGAATTCGTCCCGGTGTCCATCAAGATGGCCAAGGACCAGGGTCTCGTGCTCAACCCGAGCAAAGTTTCGGGCCAGTGTGGCCGCCTCAAATGCTGTCTGGTCTACGAACAGGCCACCTATGCCGAGTTGCGCAAGGGGTTGCCCAAACTCGGCAAGCGGGTCATCACCGAAGCCGGAGAAGGCCGGGTGGTCGAAGTCGACGTCTTGCGCCAGCGCGTGCGGGTGGCCCTGGGTCCGGGCGAATTCCAGGTCTTTGCCGGCCACGAGGTCAAGCCTATGTTTCCCTCTCAGCCGCAGAGAAAGCCGCGCAAATAAGAGCCGGTCCAAAAACTCTCCGCGTCGCCAGAGCGCCGATCCATCACCACAAGCTCGGCCGCACCAGCGCGACCCGATCGTCAGTCCAGGTCGGCACTGGCGATGCCGAGGTCGTACCGTCCAGTTGGCAGGCCGGGACGCAGAGCGTCACGCATAGTAAAAGGACGACGTACTTGGTCGTGGTGGCTCATTCCGTGCTCTGCAAAGAGCCGCCAGGCGTGGTGATCAGGCCGTAACCATTGGCGTCGATGCAATAGCTCACCCGCACGGTCGTATCAGATCCTTTCAGGAACAAGAGCAAGCTGAGAATTCGGTCGACCAGCGTTTCCGAGCCGGTGCTCGTACATCCGGCGACGTTGGCCGAGCGTTGATTGGCGTAGAGCCATGCAGTCACTCCTGGCGGCATGGGGTCGATCTTGAAGTAGACGGTTATATCTTCCTGTCCATTGATCAAGACCTGCGTGACCTTGCCGACAGCGGTATCCGCCCGAGCCGGATTACTGGCAGATATAATGGCAAACACGGCAAGTGTCACCAGCGCGAACAGCTTCGCTCTCGATAGCATCATCTTCTCCTACAGTTGGTTTACGTGTTCGGTTGGTGACCCTGAAATGCAGTCTGCGTACCGAATGTACCATACGGCTGACTCGGTCGAGTACCCTCGAGATCGGTGCACAACTCGTTGGATCTGCATTCACAATCCCGCTTGCCGGCCGAAGCGAGCCCGCGGGGTCGAGCATGCACTACCCGGCGAGTGCGGGAACGAGCCCGGTGGGCAGCGCCGAAGCCTGGCGTTGCACCCGGAAAGCGAACTCGGACTATGACTCTCGAGGAGGAACTCGCCAAACAGAAGAGCTTTCTGGAGATGCGAGAGCAATTCGAAGAAGCTCGCCGTAAGGGCATTACGTTACCAAATGAAGTGAGACTTCCTCACTACCAAGAAGTCATGGGCATCATGGCCGACCTCAAGAATCGGCGACGTGGAGATATCGACAAGGAGGAGCCTTTGGCAGACCCAGAACAAATGCCAAGTCGCAGGCCGGCACAGGGAATGAGTCGACTACTGAGCTTCGTGCAGGCGTCTCTGGAGAACGCTGAACGTGAAAGCGATGTATCGACTGGCACCGAGAACGATGCCGCCGATGACGACGATCTACCGGCAGTCATGGAAACCCATACCGGCGAGGGTAAGTCCATCTCGCCAACCATAAAATCCGTTGCGACCCTATCTGGAGTGGATACAGTCAATCCGGCTCTTCAGGGGAAAAATATCGATAGGCTCCCGGAAGCCATGTGCGAAGCAGAGCACCTCGATAGCAACCCTACGGGCAGCGACAAACCCCTGCCCGGCGAATTGCGCGCCAAGATGAGAGGCACTGGATACGGACGTCTTCCGGCAGCGTGAAGTCTCTGATGCAGAGCACTGGGAGGCCATCTCGAAACACATGAGATATGGGATCGCTGACACTGAGGTCTCAGAGGAGCGTAGGGCTGAGGACGCCAATACGCCAGGCAGTGCAGTTCTTCCAGAGCCGCATATGGAAGTTACTGCAAGAACGACCACCTCGAGTGCTACCCAATCGTCAGATCTCGTTTTTCAAGAGCACCATTCGCACCTCGATTTCTCGAGAAACGATCCGGCAGGGCAGCGGTTCGAGCCTACCTGGATTCTCTGGCGCTAGATCCTCGTGTCCGTGTCAGCGCGCTACTAGGCATCGACCTAACTGGAATTGCGATCCAACGGGACGCATCGGCACACGACTATCTCGATACTCTGGCCGCCGACGGTGCCACGGTTGGTTCAACGATTTACCTACGCTCCGATCTGAGCGGACCGAACGAGTGGGAGCTAATATGCCACGAACTCGTCCACGCGGCACAAGTTGGGCGCAACTCATCACCACATGGTCGTGACGATGTCGCGCCGCCCGATTCGCGACTAGAAGTAGAAGTCGAGCGTGTAGGCAGCTCTCTTGCCGCATACAAGCCCATGCCAGCCCCCACGATTGCTGGCGATGCCTCAGCAATGGTCCTTCGGGGTAAGGGCAAGATCGTTGGCTGGGTGGTCAAGGTCGGCGAGCGCAAGCTGATCAAGAAAGCCGCGATCTATTCCGAGAAGCAAATGGCCCTACTGCTGGGAAAGGGCTACAATGTTCTGGTACGCGAGGGTCGGCAAGTAGCCAAGCGTATCGCCAGAAACGTGTGGGGGAAAGACACCCTTCATCACGCTGGGCATATAATCAAGAAAACGGGCAAGATGGGGAGGCCGCACTACCAGCCGCTCAGACATGCCGTTGGCAGAGCAGGCGAAAAAGGCTGGCATATCTTCTACTCTGCCGTTCCCATTGTGTTCTTCACTACCGACGTGGAAGCTTCCGCGATCTACGACGACAAGTACCCTGGGAGATCCGTAGCCAATTATCTGACTGTAACTCAATATGTCGGTGAAGACTCCTGGCTTTCCTATCTCGACTGGGTTAACCCTCTGGAACTCGTGGCCATTGGCGGAGATATTGGACGCGATTTCGATCGGGAACGGACCAAAGAGCTTAAAGCGGTGGTTTTTACCCGTCGGAGCCCAAAGGGTTCTGTCCAAACCTACGAGGTGAATCCTCAGGGCCGGTTGGTTCGGGTCATTGTCGTAAGTGGCGAGGGCAAGCGAAAGGAATTTTCAGCGCAGCAGTACTATGAGCTCCTCGGCAAGAGTATGGAGAAGTTGCCGCAGAGCGAGGAGGGCTCCAAAGACGGCTCGCATCACAGCAACTACGCCAGAACGTTCGATGCGGAGTCTAGGCTCTGTTATTCGAAACGGGGAACCTCATATGACCATGCCACTGGGTGGTTTTATCTCCCTGCTGCTCAGATCGACAAGCTCGCCAAACACGGCGCATTCTATGCGAACATCAACAGATCTATCGAGTATGTTTACATCATTGCCCCCGCAGATTTCCGAATCCTGCTCGGTCAGCCCGGCTTCCTCCTGCAAAGTCAGGAAGTGAAACAGTACCTAGCCAGTTCGGACAAGGTGACGTTGATCGAGGGCTGGTTCACGCAGCGAGTTGCCGCGGGAATCATGGATAGGGCCGAAATCGGTGCTGAGGAGTAGATAGTGGGCTTTGTCGACGTCTCGGCGGTTGCGATATGTGCTTGGATTTTCACCGAACGCCCAAAGGATTACGGTGGCGTACATCTTGGTATTTGGCGTCGTAGTGTTACGATACTCAACCGTTTGATCGATGAGCTATCCTCAGCAGATGACGGTTTCTCGCGGCGGCTGCCGCTTCTGACTGTGCCGCACCAATTGCCTCGAGAGATATTTCCCCGCAGCAACTACATCAAGCTCGCTCGGTTGCGACTCGGGCGGGCCGCCAGTTCCCCCAGCGCCATCGTGATTACAGGCACGTCGGCGTCGGTTGCCCTGGACAGCACCCAACTTGTAGCCCTACGCGATCTGGTCGCAGGCATCGCGGCAGGTCGTGGAGACAGCTGCGTCTGCGGCGATTCGGATGATTGGCGAGATCGCTTATGGATTTGGCCTGTGAGCTAGATCTGTTTACACGCAGCACGCTCGCTCATGCGCGAACGCCCCCGCTGGCGCGGGGCGCGGATGGGAATGGGCCACCTACCTGGTTTCACGTCAGCCCGAACCAAAGAACGCCGCGCGTGGAAGGTCTGGGACGCAGTGGAGTTATCAGCTTCGCCTACTTATCGAGCTTGCTCCAGCCAAGCACAGTTGTCACTCCTCTCTCCTCTGTCAGGACAAGCGCTGTGACAACTTTGCACTGTCGGAGCGCAATGGTAAGCGCGGAATGGGGGTGAGAATCGTTCCGTTTCAGCTGGTTGCGCACGTGGCAGTGACTCCGAGGCGCTCCAGGAAGCCCCGATAGCCGGGCTTTGCCGATACTGTGTTGGTGCGTAGCCTTACAGTACAGGCGATGTACTGATCGTACGCACCGGCCAGTTCGTATTATTCT
>JAKSDA010000093.1 GCA_022360315.1 Pseudomonadota bacterium | reverse complement strand
CGGAGAATACTGGGTGTATTTGACCGACGAGCAAGCCCGCTGGCGGTGATGGATCGGCGTTCTGGCGACGCGGAGAGTTTTTGGACCGGCTCTAAGTACCGCGACCCGCAAGTAAGTACCCATTATGGCCGACCAGCCCGCCGATGGCTGTGTTGCTCATCGGTCACGTAGGCCCACTATGCTCCCTCTTCGCGCCTTGCCCTCGACGCGCTGGACCGACCCTACTGGGCACTTACTTACGGGTTGCGGACCTTAGTAAGTACATATATATGTGCTTACTTGTTTGCTTGCATACGCACTGACTTACTGACTTACTTGCGGGGCGCACTACTCGGGTTGAGATTTCGTTCCAGACGCAGGGTGATCTCTGCTCGATCGGTTACATCAATGACCCGTTCGAAGCGCTGCAGACCGGACTTCAAGGTCACCGAGAACAGCAGCTCGTAGAGACCCGGGTCGAGTCGGGCTTCGATCGTGGGCGAGCTCGGTGGGCCCTGATTGCTGTAATGCCGCTCGAAATGGAGTACGCCGGTTTCCGAGCCGTGGCGAAATGCGTCCACGCGAAAAAGCCGCACGTCGGGCCGGGCCTGGCCCAGGTCGAAGGTGATTTCGACCGTGGCCATTTCGCTGGCACAGGTGCGAGTAGCCAGCACGGTAAGGGCGACGAGGAATACCAGAGGCGCGATGCGCTTCTTCACCACGGCGTATCTAGCAGACCATCTGGGCATACTGGAAGAGTACAAAAAATTTTCCCCAGCAGCTGCAAACCTCGCGACAGTGCTGTGATGAATCGCGCCGGCCAGGTTGCCCGGCCGCGAGCCGGGGCCGCGATGGACGCTGTTTACCGGCCTTTTTCGAGCGAATCGAGCGCCTCGCGAATGATCAGGCGCAGGGCGCGGGCAGTAAATGGCTTGGTGAGGACCGGATGGGTCCGGCGCCGCAAAAACTGTTCAGCCGTGGCGGTAAATGGTCCGCCGGTCATGAACACAATGCGATCGGCCCAGGCTGGATTGCGCTCTATCAGAGCCTCGTAAAGCTCGGCTCCGGTCATATCGGGCATCATCACGTCGGACAAAACGACATCAAACGCGAGTTGCTTCGAGCCCGGATCGCCCGATTGTGGCCGACCGAGACCTCGACCCCCCTCGGGACTGTGGTCGACACTTCGATCCTCGCTTCGATCGATGATATCGAGCGCCTCGCGTGCGCTTTGCGTGACCACGACATCGTAGTAGCCCAGAACACGGCGGATCGACTGGTTGACCAGTTCGTCGTCGTCGATGACCAGAATCCGGATGGGCCGCTCCGATGCCAAATGCGAATCAGGTGTACCCTGCGCCAGAAGGCCGGGTGCAGGCCGGGAGGACTCCGGCATGAGACGGTCCGGCGCTGAATGTGGCGAGGCGCCGGGCGCTGGCTGGGCCGGACGTTCCGGCAGGGGATCCGAGGTGGATTTCTGACCGGGCGGAGCATTCGCCCGGTCGCTACTTCGATCGTCTGGCCGGGCTGCCGAATGCGAGGTGGTGCGGCCGTGCGCTGGACCGCCGGCCGGATCGGCTGTACGCCGAGAAAGCCCCGGCGCGGGGCGGTGGGGTATGGAACGCCCGGATTCATCCAGCCCGGTCAGCACGGCAGGTTCGGCGTCGGCGGGGCTGATTGGGGCCGGAACCGATGTATCGGCGTCCACAGGAGCAGGTAGCCGGATAACGACCGTGGTTCCTTCCCCCGGCCGGCTGCTCGAGATCCGCAGATCGCCGCCCATCGCGGCGACGATGCGATGCGATGTCCACAGTCCCAGACCGGTTCCCACGCCGACCGGCTTGGTGGTGAAAAACGGCTCGAACACCCGTCCGAGGTCCTCGCTGGCGATGCCCGAGCCGGTATCTCGGAGCTCGATTTCGATCCAGCGTTCTGTGCCGTGCTGCCCGGTTACCCTGTCTGGGTGGTTTTCTCTGCCGTTGTCCGCACCGCGGTCATCGCCCGGATCGCCCGGCGAGGAATGCGAGCCCGCGCGCATACCGGCCGCACTGCCGGTACTTCCATCGGCGACCAGACGGGTGGTTACCGTGATGCTGTGCTCGGCGATCTTGCCGTCGGGAATCGATTGCGCGGCATTGATGAGCAGGTTGACCAGGACCTGGCGCAGGCGGGCCTCATTGCCCGAGAACCGGGGCAGCATTGCGAACTTTCGAATCACCTGGGCGCGATGGCGCAGTTCGTTGCGCAATAGGGACAGCGACTCGTCGATGAGCCCGTGCAGGTCGACCGAGCCGGCGACGTTTTCGTCCTCGCGAGTGAACCCGCGCAGCCCCTGTACGATCGTCTGGACACGCGTGGTGGCCTCGGAGATGTCTGCCAACCGTTCGCGGATCTCCGAGATGTTGCCCTGGACGTGGCTCCACCACCGGTCCGGATCGGCCGGGCGCGGCGTTCCGGCCAGCTTTTCGAGCTGGCCCTCGGCCCACTCGACGTTGAGCAACAATGCGGCCAGTGGATTGTTGATCTCGTGGGCCACGCCCGCAGCCAGGGTTCCGATCGATGTCATTCGCTCGGACAGGATGAGCTTTTCGCGGATGCCGCGCTGTTCTGCCCGTTGGCGAGCATCGCGCAGTTCGCGCTCGATCACGGCTCCGAGCCGGGCCAGCTTGTCCTTGATCAGATAGTCGTGAGCGCCGGCCTTCATGGCGTCTACCGCCCGTTCCTCCCCGATGACTCCAGATACGATAATGAATGGGAGGTCGAGACCACTTTCGTTCAACACCTCAAGAGCGCCGAACGCGTTGAAACCCGGCATCGAGTAGTCGGCCAGAACGACGTCGAACTGGTGTCGACCGAGTACCTCACGCATGGCTTGAGCGCTGTCGACGCGGTGGAAGTCGGGCTCGTATCCCTGCTCGCGCAGTTCGTGTACGAGCAAGAGAGCGTCGTCCTCGTGATCCTCGACCAGAAGCAATCGCAGCGGCTTGACGTTCATCGCATCAGGCTCTCGATTCTGATGCTCTTCCTCGACCCGGCAGAGCTCGACCGCTTCCACTCGAAAATCGTATCGCACTGCATGATTAACTGTCTGGCTCGACGATAGAGGTTGAACAGCATTCTCTTTCATCTCGTTGTCAATTGCCAGCCGTGCCGACGTCGCCCGGTCAATTTCCCTATCACCAGCGGTCGCGACGCGACGCCGGATTGGCCCAATTCTGTGACCCCAAGAGAGGTCGTACCGATCGTTCGATGTGTGAACAGGTCAATCCATCTCGGTACGGGGCATTACCGAGGGCCTTACCACGGCTCTGAGGTTCAGAGTTTCTCGCTTTGGTCCCTCGGGATCAAGGCCATGGCCGAGGAATCAGCTGTCCGCGCAGCTGCCATATCGGTGACTCGGGTCCCGGCACAGTCAAAACCCGGTCCTGGCGGGGCCAAAAATTTACTGCCGGGAAGTGGCGTTTGGGCGGCCGCTACGACGGCCGGAATGCGGTATGAGTTTTGAATTTGGTTGCACCGGCGAGCGAGTTGTACCGAATGAATTATTTGAGCCGATTGGCCACCATGCGGCGGACCTGGGGCGCGTCGTACGGTTTGCTGACAAAGTCGTTGTCGGTGTTGTCCAGAAACTCCCGGGCGTGCGGGGTGAACGTGCCGCCGGTGACGAAGATGACCCGCTCGGCGGTATCAGGAGCGCGCCGGGCGAGCTGGCCATAAAACTCGATACCGCCAAAATCGGGCATCATCATGTCGCAGAAGATGAGGTCGAAGTTCGAGTCGAGGGCACGTGCAAGTCCAGCCCTGCCGTCGATCTCGATGATGACGTCATGACTGTGCAAGATGCGCTGCAGCGCCTTGGCCGCGCGTGGCTCGTCGTCGACGATCAGGATGCGGCCGGTTTTGCCCGACCGTTTGGCGTGCGCCGCACGGATCGCGCGCACTGCTTTTTCGGTCGCTGCGGGCAGGTGGACCCGAAACGTGGTTCCCTGGCCCGGCGCGGTGTCGACCGTGATTTGCCCGTCCAGGTCCTCGACGATGCTCTGGCAGATGGACAGCCCGAGACCGGTCCCCAAACCGGGAGGTTTGGTGGTGAAAAACGGCTCGAAGATGCGCGCGGCGATGTCCGGGGTCATACCGGGCCCGGTGTCGGTGATGGAGACCACGACCCGGTCGCTCTCGTTCGCGGTGCGCACAGTGACAAAATGGTGTTTCGAGCTGCCGAGCGGAATGGCCTGAGCGGCGTTGATGATGAGGTTCAAGAACACCTGGCCGAGGCGGGATTCGTTGGCGATGACCAGCTGGTCATGGGCATAAGCCCGTTCGAGCTGGGCGCGCGGCCTGATCTCGTTCATCGCGATGTTGATCGACGAATCCAGAACCTCGTCCACTGCCACGGGCACGCTGCTCTCGTCGTCGCTGCGCGAGAACGTGCGCAAGTCGCGCACGATACGACTCATCCGGCTGGCCCCATGGCGGGCTTCTTCGAGCGATTCGAGGATTTCCTGGCGATCGGGGTCGGGCAGCAACGAGGCGACCTCCTGGATTTGATCGCTGGCAAACTCGATATTTCCCATGACATAGGCCAGTGGATTGTTGATCTCGTGGGCCACGCCCGCGGCCAGGGTACCCACGGTGGTGAGCCGATCGGCCACCCGTACCGTCTCTTCAGCCTTGCGCAGATCCTCCTTGATGCGCCTGGCCTCGGTGGTGTCGCGGCATACCATGAGCAAGTACTCGTCGCCCTCGAATGGCTCAATGCTGAGGGTTTCCTCGACTGGAAATGTGGTTTCATCTTTGCGCCGATACACGCTCTCACGGACCAGCGTCCCGGCCGCCATGATCTCGATCATATGGTCGTGCCATTGTTCGCGGGCAAAGAGCGGCAGCTCGGCCTCGATCTCTGCCGGGCTCATGGCGAGAAGTTCCCTCCGGGTATAGCGGAGTAGATGGCACGCGGTGGTGTTGACATCGACGTATCTGGCGGTTCGGGGATCGACCACGAAAATGGCCTCGTTGGCCTTATCGAGAATGGCTCGAAAGCGCTTGTTCTCGATCCGGGCCTGCCGTTCGACGTCGATGGGAGCGCTCACAGCGATCGCGCCGACCAGTTCTCCATTCAATCGCCATGGACTCAAACGCATCCGATACCAGCCAGCCTCGGTGTCGTCCTCGCTCGCCCTGACCTCGAACTCGACCTGCTCGCCGGCCAGAACCTGGTCGAGTCTGTGCCGGTAATCGCTGCGGCTATCCGGATGAACCAGCTCAAACGCGCTGTGGCCGATGAATGCCGACAGGCGCCGAGCCACGTCCCGCCTGGCTGTCACGTGGACCAGTTCTCCGGTGCGGTCGAGGGCCACGATGGTCACCGGCTCGAATACCAACATCGCCTCGAGCTGATTGCCGAGCGGCGCCTCGCCGATAACCGAGATCGCGCGCCCTGGACTGGCATGGCGGCGGATGAGCTGGCGCTCGAGCTGTTTGACCCGTTCGCGCAACTCTCGATTGGCCGCCTCGAGATCTCGCTGACCCGTCATATCGACAACTCACATTGTGACCTGGTTGGCCGGTGATTTCGAGCCTTCCGTGATATCGACCACGGCCGTTGGGCTCGGCCTGGTCTTGCTGCCGGGACCTGTAGACGCGAGCAGTGCATACAACGGTGCGTCGACGCAGTATCCTTTTGGGATGGCTTATCGGGTTGCCGTCTTTGTGGTCGCCTTTTCAGTCGCTTCATTTCGTTTCCCGGGCGCTGGGCCGGGGTCGCATGCCCATGCCGAGACCGAGCTGGGAACGTACGAAACCCAGGCGCTCGACCGAGCTCTGGCCCGAACAGGGCTGGAGATCGAGCCCGAGCCAGACGGCAAGAGGCTCGGCACGATCCACGTGGTCAACCTGGACGTATTCTCACCGAGGGACGGTTTTCTACAATTCTTCAACATTTTCCACCGGACCACGCGAGAGGAGGTGGTCCGCAGAGAAGTTCGGCTCGACTCCGGCCAGATATGGGATCAGGCCATTGTGGACGAGACTGCGCGCAGGCTGCGCGATCCGGTGTTCACCACGCTGGTCGTGATTGTACCGGTACGAGCGGCCGATGGCCAGGCGAACCGGGTCGACATGCTGGTAGTCACCCGCGACGTGTGGAGCTTGCGCCTCAACTCGGAAATCGAATTTCAGCAGAGCAAACTGAGCTACTTGCTCATCGCGCCGTCCGAGAACAATTTTTTGGGCCTGCGCAAGTTGATCTCGGCCGTGTTTGAGATGGACCTGGGCGAGTTCTCGACCGGACTTCTGTACCTGGACAGGAACTTTTTCGGCCACAGGCTGCGCCTCTCAGCCCGCGGCGAGGCCATCTTTGGCCGGGCCAGCGGCGAGCTGGAAGGCGAGCGCGCCACGGTGATTTTCGAACGGCCGTTCTGGTCCTTGGCCAGCCGGTGGAGCGGCGGCATTTCGGCTTTTCACGAGGAGCACGTGTTTCGCATTTTCCGGGACACGGCGCTCGATGACCACATGGTCGGGGCTGATTCCACCGACTGTGCAGGGGCCACCGCGCCGATCGAGTACAATCTGCGCCGATTCAGCGTGAAGTACGCCGGCAATTACCGGATCGGGCAATCACTCAAGCACCGCTTCACCGCCGGTCATCTGGTCAGCGCTATTCGCCCGACCTTTCTCGACGATTTTCCCGCCGACCCGTGCCTACGCGAGGACTTCGAACGAACCCACTTTCCCCGCTCGGAGCGGACGTCCCAGTTGTTTGTCGAGTACGGTCTATTCGAGCCCAACTTTGCCCGACTGCGCAATTTTAACTCATTCGATCTGGCAGAGGATGTCCGTTTTGGGCCCAATCTGGTCCTCGGAGTTGCTTTCGCCCTCGAGCCCATCGGATCGGAAAGCACGTTTACGAGCGGCGAGATCGACGCGGGATGGACGATTCCGTGGTCACCTGGCGGGTTCTTTCAGATCGGTGTCGAGCTCGATACCCGTGTCGAGGACGGTGAATTCATCGACAATATCGTGCAGGTGGGAGCACGGGTGGTCACGCCGATGATCGCGGATCTCTTCCGGATCATCGCGCGCGGCGACGTCGCCGTGATCGCCGAAGACAAAAGCAATGTCAGCTCCCGGGTCCGACTGGGCGGCCAGAACGGCCTGCGCGGTTTTGCCATCGGGCAATTTCCCGAGTCCAACGAGCCCCGCACCGGCGACGGATTTCTCCGTTTCATCGGCAATATCGAGCTGCGGACCGCTCCCATCAAGATCGGCTTTACCCGGGCCGGCGCACTGGTTTTTTTCGACGCTGGCGACGCCACCTACGCGGTGGACAATTTTCGCCTGCACGCCGATATCGGCATTGGTCTGCGCGGGCTGATTCCCCAGCTCAGTCCGCTGGTCTACCGGCTCGACTGGGCACTTCCCCTCGACGGATCGGTGTTTCCCGGCCGGGTCATTTTCAGCACCGGCCAGGCGTTTTAGCCGGCGTATGCCGGGCTCGTTCGGACCAGATTCTACGACTCCGGGTCATCCCGGCCAAATGCGCCGTGGCGTCCCTCGCCGTCGGTGAAGCGCTGGGCTCCGGCCCTGGCCTCGGCGTTGATCGCATTCAGGCCGCGGCGAAACTCGTTGGCCAGGGCGGTGCGGTAGGGCAGATCCCACTGCTCGTAGGCCGACAGCCGGTCGCCGCGCATGGCGGCAGCGGGGAATCGGGCGATTTCGAGAGCCAATTTTTCGGCTTCGGTGCGCGACTGTCCGATCGGCACGACCCGGTTGACAAGGCCAATGGCCAGGGCTTCATCGGCCGGCACTGGACGGCCGGTCAAGATCAGATCCATGGCCCGTGAGTGGCCGATCATCCGGGGCAGGCGAAGCGTTCCGCCATCGATGAGCGGTACGCCAAAGCGGCGGCAAAACACGCCCAGGACGGCATTTTCTTCGGCCACCCGCAGATCGCACCAGAGCGCCAGTTCCAGGCCACCGGCCACGGCGTGACCGGCGACTGCGGCGATGACCGGCTTGGACAGCAGCATGCGAGTGGGCCCTATGGGGCCATCACCGTGCCCATCGAGCCGATTGGGCCGGCCGGCGGCGATGGCCTTGAGGTCGGCGCCGGCGCAAAATGTGCCACCGTCGCCGTAAAGCACCGCCACAGCCGCCTCGTCGTCGCGATCAAAGGCGCGAAAGGCGTCGCTGAGAGCGTCGGCGGTGTCGCGATCGACGGCGTTTTTTGCCTCCGGGCGGTGCAAGATGACCGTGGTGATCGGACCGTTTTTCTGTACTTGAACCGTCATGCTTACCTTTTTTGCCCCCGGCTGATCTGCTGGGCCAGGGTGGGGTTGCCGGGACTCTGCACGCCGCGGGCGTGTTTCTCTACCAGGTCGCGCCAGTGGTGGACCTCGGCGTCGAGTTCGGCCAGTTGCTCACGTTGCCACCAGTTCTCGTGGGCATAGGCGTGATAAAGCTGTTCGCGTATGAAGATATCGTCGTCGACAAAGTCCATGATGGATTGGCGATATTGCTCCTCGCAGTTGCGGTGAAACGCCTCGATCTCGGCTGGATCATCACAGATCGTCGCGGTCGCAAACATGTATACATAGTGGTTGTCGTCAATGGGTACGTACCATTCGAGATGGACCAGGCCCGGCATCGGAAATGGCTCGACTTCGAGAACGCCGGGCAAAAACAATCCGGTCGCGATGTCCATGGGCGGTGGCGGATTGTCCGGGTCGTAGTTGGCCGCATTGACCCGTGCGCCCTCCAGGTCAGCCGACCAGACGAACCGTGTCGGCTGGCTGATAACACCTATGGGACCCTCTGAACTGTCCACCCTGGCGATCTCTTCGGCGCTCGCCAGGGTGGAAAACGGTACCGGGATACCGAAGTTTTTCACCATATCGACCAGCCGATGGCTGTAGATATGGGCGCCCTCGATACTGATCTCGGCAGCCAGGCGCCAATCACTGCGGACGATCGTGCGACCCATGGGATGCACGACCAGGTTGGGCCGCACGAATTTTGGCTGTACATCGCGTTCGAGCGGGGGCGGCTCCCGGTCGCCGATGAAGATGAAGACCACGCCGCTGCGCTCGACGATTGGATATGTCGGTACTGCCAGGTTGCCGATCAGCCTGCTCTCGGGGTCGGTGAGGATCTGGACCAGCTGGCCGTCACGGACATCGAAGGTGAAGCCGTGCAACCAACAAGTTACAGTATTCTCGGAATGACATTCCGGTCGAGTGGACAGTGCGACGCCGCGATGTGGACAGCGGTCCTCGATGGCGTAGATCGTGCCGCCCGAGCGCTTGAACAGGATTCTCTCACCCAGCAGGACCTCGGCGCGGGTGTCGCCGTTATCGAGGTCGGCGGAGAAGAACGCCGCGTACCAGTGATTGCGCAGGCCAAAATGGGCATCGAGATAGCGCCCATGGGCTTGGCTGGGCTTGCTGGTTGTTGCGGAGTTGGGGGCGGTCTGCGCGCTGGCTCTTTCGTCTCGGTTTTCATCCATGGTTGGCCTTGTTTGGGATGGGGACGGTTTGGCCAGTGTAACAGGCGTATACTCGGAGGATGTATATTGCGATGAACAACTTCCGGGTCAACCCCGACAAATGTGACGACTTTGAACGCGCCTGGCGCGAGCGCGATTCGTTTCTGAACGGCTTTGCCGGGTTTGAGCAGTTTCACCTGCTCAAAGGCCCGCTCGATGACGATGGAGCTCAACTCTATGCGTCGCATACAGTATGGCGAGACGAAGCGTCATTTCGCGCCTGGGTCGAGAGCGAGGCGTTCAGAAAGGCTCACGCCCAGGGCAAACTCACCGGCGTGCTGGCCGGGCCACCCAAGTTCATGGGATGGACCGTGGTGGATCTGGCTGCACCGGGGGCGTGATGCGATAGTCTGACTTGCCGGCGATCTCGGTGGCCATGCTCAATAGCAGATTGCCGCAAGTGATATACAATTATCGTCGAACGCGACATCGTTGGGCGGTTGCAGATCATCGCCCATGTCGGCGTCGGCCATCACCTGAACATCGCCGCTCCCCAGGTCCAGCTGAATCACACGGCCCTTGCCCGTAGCCGTGCTGTTTCCCATCAGCGTGCCGCCCTCGCTGATGAGCAGCCTGCCGTCCGGGGTGAACAGCATACCGTTGGCGCAATTGGATGCGGTGCGGAGCTCGGATACCTCAGTACCGCGACCCGTAAGTAAGTGCCCAGTAGGGGAACTCCTCTGCAAATTTGGTGAAAAACCGCGCTGGTGGCACATCGCCATGTCCCTGTCATTGGCTAGTCCGAACCGGCTGGCCGGTCCGAACGGCTCTACAGGGCTTCCAGAACCGCGTTTAATTGATCCCAGGTGGTATACGCAGCGGTTGGAAAGCGCTGGCGCGTCATTTGGACTGCTTCGGGTTTGCCATCAAAAAATACGATTCGAATGGCCTGCCGCGCCCAGGCCGGGTACCAGATGGCGCCGGCTGTCTCGCGGCCGTGTGAAGGCAAACGCCGCAGCGAGATGACCACGGCGTGGGGCCGCTCGGATTCGGGTGAGTGGAGTTTGAACCCGGTGGCCTCGGCCATTGTCTGTACCGGCCAGCCCTGCTCGCGAAGCGCACGGGCCAGTTCCATCCACTCGGCCTCGTTCCAATGGATCAGGACAATCGGCCTGCGCGCCGGTGTGGACACGGCTCGATGACGGGGAAGCATTCCCATAGGTGGGGCAGTATCGGAGCGCTGCTCGCCCGTTGCAAGCGCACACTGCGCCAACTTATCCCCGGCCAGATGGCTCGCTTGCGACGCTCTCGACCCGCCGTAGAGCTGTCCGGCCTACCGGCCAGGCGTCCGGGCTGCCGGACAGCTGGCCGGTGGGCCGGACAGCTGTCGAAATACCGGACCGAGAGACCTAGAGGTTTTGCAGGTCCACGACGGTGTGCAGTTTGCATGTATTCGGGGATATGATCACGATCAGCTGCACAGAAATGCCGCGAGAGCGTCTGATCACCCATGGTGGCGATCGGGTGTCCACGGTCGAACTACTCGCTGTGATCTTGGGGACGGGCATGCGGGGTCGCAACGCTGTTGCTGTGGCCGAGCACATCATCCACAGTGTTGGTGGCGTGGCCAGGCTGGCTCAGACGGCGCCGCGCGAGCTGGTTGCGCTTCCCGGCATCGGTCTAGCCCGGGCTGCCCGTATCGTCGCTTCGTTTCAGCTCGGTCGCCGGGCGATGGAGGAGAACGCGCAATCGGCACCGCCGATCGCGTCGTCCGAGGATATCTATCATCGTGTGCGTTCGCGTCTGAGTGGTTTGGCCCAGGAGGTTTTTGTCGTACTGGCTCTGGACGCCCGCAATGTGGTCACCGACGCGATCGAGGTTGCTCGGGGCAGCCTCACCCACGTCGAGGTTCACCCGCGTGAGGTATTTCGCCCGCTCATTCGGCAAGCTGCGGCCGCTGCCGTGGTGGCGCACAATCATCCGTCTGGCGACCCGACGCCGAGCGACGACGATGTGGCTCTGACCCTCCGACTGCGCGCGGCGGGCGAGATCATCGGCATCCCCATCATCGACCATCTCGTTGTCGGCGAGGGGCGCTATATATCGCTGGCCAGCGAGCTATCGTGAGGGCCGACCGCTGCGCGTGACCGTTGCCTCGCATTGCCGGCCGGGACCTCGGGCGGGCGTTTTCTTGCCGCCACCATGGCGAACGCTAGAATCACTGCCATGAATCCCGCGCGAGCAATCGCACTGTCGACGTTCTGGTTGGTCGTCCTGGCCGCCGAGGTTGGCGCCCAGTCGCATGCACCGGGCGACTATTTTGGCCCGCGTGAAATCGCGCTGGGCGAGTCCATGCGGGCCGATGCCCGGGGAGCGCTGGCCACCACGCTCAATCCGGCCGGTCTTGCCCTGGGCAGCGAGCTGGTCTTCGAGGGGTCGTTTGGCCATCGCGTGGAAGACAGTGCCAATTCGATCACCGTATCGGGTTGCGATTCGACCGTGCCGATGCCCGGCTGCTTCTACTACCGCTATTTTTCGGCTACGCCCGAACTGGACGGCAGCGAGCGCAGGCGTCGGGTACACGAAGGTGGCTCGACCCTGGCGCGGGGATTTTCTCGGCTTCTGACCGTCGGGTTGAATGTCAAGTATTTCGACTACGAATCAGAGCTCATGGACGAGGGTGATTCGTCGGGCTTCACGATCGATGTCGGTGCCGTGGTCAGGCCGATCGACGTCATGGCGCTCGGTCTGGTCGGCTATCACTTGATCGGGGACGATTCGCCGCAGTATCCGCGCATGTTTGCCGTGGGTGTTACCGTCCGGCCGCTGTCGTCCCTGTCTCTCTCGTTCGACGGCTTGTGGAATATGGATGTGCCCGATGACCAGTCCACAGGACGTTACGGCGGTGGAATCGAATTTTTTATCAGCCCGGGAAGCCGGCAAATCGGTTATCCACTGCGCGCCGGCGCAGTTCATGATGTCGGCGCGGACCGGACGTTTGTGACCGCGGGAATCGGTTTATTGTCGTCCAAGCTCGGCATTGATGTCGGCGCGCGCCAAGAGATCGACGGCGGCGACGAACTGCTTGTCCAGGCCAGTGTGCGCATTTTTGGCCCGCGTCGGATCCCGGGCACGACCCGCTACCGATACTGATCTGCTGACCGAACAAGGCCTGATCTCGTCCCATGACCCTCCGGGAACGCCGGTTCATCCGCAAGCTGCGGGAACGCGATGAAAAGGCGTTTCGCGACATGGTCGAGCGCTATCGCGATCAGGTCTACAACACCACCTATCGCATGCTGGGCAACCGCGAAGAGGCCGAAGATCTGGCTCAGGAAGTGTTCATCACGGTGTTCAAGTCGATCGATTCATTTCGCGGTGAGTCGAAGTTTTCCACCTGGCTCTATCGCATCACCGTCAACCACTGCAAAAATCGCATCAAGTACCTGGCCCGGCGACACGACCGAGATCAGCGTGAATACGACGAAAACGTGACCAGAGACGGCGCCGAGGCAGCGCTGACTGCACCGGCCCGGCCGCGCAGTCCGGACCGGCAGCTCGAGGGCGTGGAGATGGAACAGATCCTCCAGCGGTGTATCGCCGAACTCGACGACGATCACCGCATTCTCATCGTCCTGCGCGACATTCAGGATCTGTCGTACGAGGAGATTGGCACCATCACCAGCTTGCCCGAAGGTACGGTCAAGTCGCGACTGCACCGCGGCCGTATGGCGTTGCGCAAGAAGATGCAGAAATATATGTGAGAGGTGCGCCATGGCTGGACCCGATACGACGTCTTTCCCCCCAAACCCGCAACCGGGCGCCGATCGGCGCGGCGCCGGGTCTGAGCGCCACGCCGATATCGAGCAGAGCTTTTCCGACTATTACGAGGGCCTTTTGCCCGACCGGGAGCGCGAGGCCATGGCGGCCCATCTGGCCGGGTGCGAGGCGTGCCGGGCCGGATACGAGCAGTTCAAAAGCGCGGTCACCGCTCTGTCCGAACTGCACAAGATGACCGCGCCACCATCGTTTGACAGCACTGTCGAGGACACCATCCGGCGCCGCAGCGGCGGTCGTTTCTTCGGTCGCAAGGCGTTTGGCGACCGGGTGCCATTCGAGCTTCTCGCCGTCGTGGTACTGGTCATTGGACTTGCGATATGGCTCTTGCTGCGCTCGTCCTCGACCGGATCGCTGCGCTACCAGGACGAGCCAGAGCAGCCCGCGTTCGCCCCCGGGGCCCGGGATGTCGTGCCGCAACCAGCGCCGCTGGAACAATGAGGGAGAGGCGCGGGCGGGGAGCCGTGGTTTGTGGGTAGACGAGAGCAGCCGGACAACGCATAGTAAGGCCCGAGGTGATTTGTATGATGCTGAAGACGATGACCAAATACGGGGCTGTGGCGCTTTTTGCAGCGGCGCTCCTGGCCCTGGGATGTTCGAGTTCCAAGGATGCTGGCACTGCCACAGGCGATAAGGCTGCGGCCAAATCCGATATGGCAGCTGACAAAAAAGCCCCGGCGGTCGGCGACACGATGGCGGCCAAGCCGGCTGGCCCCCAGGCAACGAGCAAGTCGGCCAGGCCTGATAGCGCCGATTCGCCCAAGCCAACACTGGTCGCTCAGGGCGCGGTGGCACCTGATTTCACCGCTCCAGCCCACGACGGCACCACGGTCCAGATGAGCAAGCTGGCCGGCCAGCCGGTGGTGTTGTATTTCTATCCCAAAGACAACACACCTGGTTGAACGATGGAGGCGCAAGCCTTCCGCGACGGGATCGCGGATTTCAACAAGCTCGACGCCAAAGTCATCGGAGTATCGCTCGACGACCTCGACTCGCATCGCAAGTTCGCTGCCGAGCACAAGCTCAACTTTCCCCTGGTCGCCGACACCAAGGCTGAGATCGCCGCAAAGTACGGAGTGAGCACAAAGGGTGGATTTGCCGCGCGGACGACATTTGTCATCGGCAGCGACGGCAAGATCGCCAAGGTGTTTCCCAAGGTACGCGTCAAGGGCCACGCCGACGAGGTCCTGGCCGTGCTCAAAAGCCTGCCCAAATCGAAGTGAGCTGTGCCGGCCTCGAGCCCTTTGCTGCACCGAGAGCGAGGCTGGCCAACCGGTGTGCAAGGAGCGGTGAAAATCATTTGACCGCGTCTAACCCGCTGCGACGACTGTGCTAGCTTTGACACGTGCAGCTTCCCCGACAGGCGCTCGACCTGGTCGCACCTCATTGCGACATCGTCGAACGGCTCGAAGCGGTATCGCCGTCGGCTCGTATTCGAGGCATCCACCTCCGTATCCTCGAAAACGAGCTCAAGCATCGAGGCCGGCTCGCCGATTACCGGGCCTTGCTGCCCGAGTCCCGCCGGTCGACACTGGGCTGGTGCCCGATCAGGGAATATCTGCTCTGTTTGGCGTGTGCAGGAGCGCTTGCCGCGTCGCCAGAGCGGGTTCACGAGGGCATGTATGACATCATGCGCAAGCACGCGATCGAGTTCACGCACAGTCTGATCGGTCGCGCCTTGCTCAGGTTGCTGGCCAGAGATCCCATTCGGGTGAGCGAGCAGGCTCTTGCGGTGCAGCGGCAAACCAAGAATTACAGCCAGTGGGAGCTGGTGCGCCGCGGCCGAAACGAAATCGAAATGATCTACAAAAAAGAGTACATCTGGATCGAGTCCGCCATTGCCGGCGGCGCTCAGGGAGCGCTCGAGGCGTGCGACGTGGTCCCGATCATAGAGACTCACCTCTACGATCGTTTCAGCGGTTCCACGTTGATCCGCTGGTAAGAACTCGCCCTCTTGCGCCGACGCCGATGCTATTCTGACCATTTTTGCGGTCCATTTAGAGCCGGTCCAAAAACCTCGGACCGAGCCAGAGCGACGAGGCGCGCCGCCAGTGGGTGGGCGAGGAGCGGAGCTGGGTGTATTTGACCGACGAGCAAGCCCGCTGGCGGTGATGGATCGGCGGTGTGGCGACGCGGAGAGATTTTGGACCGGCTCTAAGTACCGCGACCCGTAAGTAAGTGCCCAGTAGGGTCGGTCCAGCGCGTCGAGGGCAAGGCGCGAAGAGGGAGCATAGTGGGCCTACGTGACCGATGAGCAACACAGCCATCGGCGGGCTGGTCGGCCGTAATGG
>JAKSDA010000570.1 GCA_022360315.1 Pseudomonadota bacterium | reverse complement strand
CCTTCTTGTTTCTTCTGCTCATCGAGCGCTCCTCTGGACCGGCCGATGACCGGTCCAATGGGCGCCCGCTCCTCTCAGCTCAGGTTGTGGCTTGCTGACTTTTCGGGGGTATTTTCGGCAAGACGTTGGGCTTCATGACAACTACGATGTCTCCCAATCCCTCAGCCCAAGCCGAGCGCCTCAACGACGTCTTAGGTAACTGGACAACGGCCATGTTTCGCACGCACGCATGCGTTGCCCTTCTCGCCGCGCTTGTTGCCGTGGGAGGGCTTTAAGCATGCGTGTGGCCGCTGTCGTTGTCGGGGAGAGCTGCGGTGCCACAGGAACCGCCGCCTGCTGGATGGATCCGGGAGCCGGCCGCATTCTGCAGCATGTCGAACTGCCCTATTCACCCAATCTGGAGATCCTGCCGGGGCATGGTTTTGCGGTCGTCACCTACACCGACTTTGCTGGGGACGACATGCGGTGCACAATCGACATATACGGTCTGGAAGACTGGAATAAGGTTGCATCGCTGCCCACGGACTGTCGGGCCACATTCAACGTACGGCAAATGTGGCGTACGATTCAACCGGGCCCCCACGAGAATAGCGTCTACATGTTCCAGATCGCCGCGTTGGGCGACCATTTGGGTGAAGAAGCCGTGTGCGGTCTCGATCTACGCAACTACCGCCTGTCGGGGTGGGAATTCAAGTTTCCGCAAAACGTCATCGGCTGGACTGGGCCGGCGGGACAGGCGCACGCGCAGTTTCTTTTTTCGCCGGAAGGCTACTTTGCAGGCGAATTGCCAACGGACGATCTTGAGCAAAGTGTTTGTTTCTGGCTAGGCCCCGAGGAAGGCTTGGGGCCGATAATTCCCATCGGACCCAGGCCCCTTCTCCACTCGGACCTCGGGCATGCACGTGCCATCTGTGGAAGCGCCCAACGTACGGTCGTCGTCCGCAATGACGGGCGGGTCCACGTGTTGGATCCGATTTCGTTCCGACATGTCGAGATCCAGCAACTTCAGTTGCCGCCGGGGCATGCGCCGGTCAACCACGCCGTGGCCATCGATCCCAGTGGTCAGACCTTGTACGTGGGTGTGGCGACGCACGATCTGCGGTGCAGCGGCGTTTCTGAATACATTCTCGTGCACAACCTGGAGCGCAAGGGTTCAGTACAGACCTGGAAACTCGAGCCGCGCCTCCAGCATTTTTCGTTGACCGAGAACGGCCGGTATCTGTTCGGTGCCGCATTCGATGTTCCGCAAGTGCGGATGTTCGATGCCCTCAGCGGCAAGATCGAAGCTGTAATATCGACGGAAGGCTCGGTGCACTACCTGGTCGCGACGAGCGAATTGTAGCTTTTGGACCTTGCGAGGCGCTTCTTCACAGCCTCACCGATCGCGGGGCGAATCCGCAAAGTCACTGTCGAACAACTTCTGGATCTGCCGCCAATCGCGCCGCTTTTTTTTCCATTGGACAGTCAAGTCAGCTTGCTGTTGGGGCTGCCCAAACTGAAGCTTGGGCGCGTCGGTACCCCGTGGCCGCCGGAACGGGCGCGTGAAGCTCAAGAACGACCCGACGCCCGGGCTCCGATGGCAGCCGACGCACCTTTTCAGCACCTGTGCGCGGCGTTGCTGTGGTATTGCTCCCGGCAACTCAAAGGGGTCCCACGCGTGAGCACCGAACAGGACGAATGCTCGTTCTTCGCTGTCTATGGCACGCAAACCACCGGCGGTTGCGCGCCGCAATCTGGCCTTGCTCAAGACGAACTCGAAAGAAGACTGGGCCTCTTCTCGCTGCTTGATGGACTCAAAGGAAGCTGGAACGTTGCGATAGACCCGCAGTTGTACCGATTGTGTGAGGGGACTCGGCACCAACTCGCCTTTTTCAGAGATCAGGTTCATACGTCGCACAAGCGCGAATTGCGTGCCCACCGGAATCCGCGGAAGTGTATGGTGAGGATCGGTATCCTCCGCGTCAAGAACGAGCTGTTTCCACGGCTCGTTGGCAGCGCCCAACGCTTCGAGGAATTCAAGTGTCGCGGTCCTCGGCCCGGGCACGCGCACCAGAACAACGAAGTTCGAGCGACCGGAAGACGCCTCCACGTGCGACAGGGCAACGGGGCGCATATTACGGACATCGGCCACACTCACCCAAGGCCCTTCCACATCGAACAGGTCGGCTGGCAAGAAAGGCGTCCCGGGATGGTCCGAATCATTAGCGGCGGGATAGGCGTGCGCCGCGGCGGCCTGAGCATAATTGTCGGGCAGTGCACCAATCTGCGCTTTTGACAGCGCCAATTGCAGAATCGCCTTAGCCAGGCGAATGCGAAGTGCCTTGCGCGCCGGCTCGAGTTGCGCCGAGCCAGGGCGTGGTGCAAGCGTCCAATCAAATACCGACCATAGTTCGTGCTGAAGAAGGGCGCGAGCGACGTGGGGAGCATCGCGCGCGCCATCGTCCATCAACAAATCTTCCAGAAGGGCGATTGCCCGCGTGTGCGACTCACCTTCGAGTAGGTGAGTCGTTTCCAGCCAAAGCAGCGGATCGACGGTATCGATTCCAAACTGGGCACCCGTTGGGGTCGTACGTTCGAACAAAGCACGGTGCAGCTTGTTCCAGAGATGCTGCGTGTCGTCGAAGTAAACCGCGGCCTCGCGCGCCGCCTCGTGGCGCTGCTGACCGAAAACGCCATCGTTTTGCAGGAGCAGAGCACACAAAACCAAGATCCGAGAAAGTGCCTTGTTCAACGTCCTGGTCCTGGTCAGGCGTTTTGAAGCACGCCTTTGCCGATTTCATGAACTGATAAAGACAAAGCCTGCGTTGATTTCACGCCAGACCATAAAGCCGTTCGGCGTTGTCGTGCAACAGCTTTCGTTGGTCCTACGCGGCAAAGTTGATCCGTGGAGTGTAGTCAAAAGTACGATAAGAGTGCTGCGCGGCGGCTCCTTTAGCTTCGGGTCCGGGCTCCTGCGCTGCGGGAACCGGCGCGGGGTCGTGCCCGGGTTCCGGAGCAGGGACTGGGGCTTCCGGGCCGTTCGGGCCCGGCCTCGCCGGCATTGACCCTGACAAACTGTCAATGATTGACACTAGAACACGGCTGCATAGCCACGACCGCTGGCACACTCGCACCAGAGCAGTTGCCATTCCAGCGGTAGGGTGCGTGCTCGCCGGGGGGTGGTGCGGTTAGAGCTCGTCGGCCTTGGGCTGCAGCGGCACCAGCGTCAAGGCGACCGGTGGCGGATACGCACTCAGATACACACGAATCGCCCCGCCGGCCTCGACGAATCCGCTGCCGATGCGCCGGCCATCGTCGTCCACTGCGGCCAGCATGACAGTGCCTGGGTCAGCTGCGGTGGCCTCCTGGTCGGCCGCGGCCCAGATCCCCTGAGCTTTGTAGCCGTGGACGGTCACCTGCAGATCGGCCCCGAGGGTGGTCTCGTCGATCGGTTCGCCGCGCCCACGAAGGGCCAGCATGGCGCGGTAGATCTCCACATGCTTCAGATCGTGAAAGTCCTCGGCGCTACGAAGACGTTGCCGGACTTCGTCGATCGCGTCATTGCGTCCGCTTTTTCAGGCCCTCGGACACACGGATGAGCGCATGACCCGAACGGCCTATGCAGCGCCTGGTGCTGGTGAGGCGGTGCATAGGCGCAAAGTACTGAGCGTGCTGCATGCCGACGGAACACGAGATGGTGATGAGGTGACGATGCGTCGCATGAGTTTCTCAATGACCGAACAACAGCTGCTTGACGGCTCCAAGACTGTGACCCGTCGTCTCGGGTGGGAGTACATTCAAGCAGGCGAACAGGTGCTGGCAGTCGACCGCGTGATGGGGCTGCGAAAAGGGGAAAGGCAACGTATCCTCGGCGTCATCGACGTGCGCAGCGTCCGGCGCGAACCGCTGGACACGATCACCGACGACGACGTGGCCCGAGAAGGGTTCCCCGGAAAGAGCGCCGGCGAGTTCGTCTCGATGTTCTGCAAGGCGATGCAGTGCCAGCCAGCGGATCCGGTGACCCGGATCGAGTTTGTGTTTCGGCGTCTCCAAGACTAGCGGTTTTGGTGGACAATTGGGGGACGGCGCTCTCGTGCAGGGATTCGCCCCCTCAAGGACACCCTAACCTGTCGCTTTTGCACGACAATCATGCATGCCGCCGAGACCGAGTTTTGAGTTGGTTGTACTGGGTGTACTTGACCGACGAGCAAGCCCGCTGGCGGTGATGGATCGGCGCTCTGGCGACGCGGAGAGTTTTTGGACCGGCTCTTATTCGCGCCTTGCCGGAATTCGCGGTCTCGACGTCGAGGTGCGCGACAATGGCACGGTCAAGGTGGTCCTGGTCGAGGGCGATAAATCTCACAGCGTGGCCTCGCTCCTCGGTGAGCACAAGTTGTGGTAATTCATCGTATGATAGCCGGGTGAGTATCACACGCTGGCTTGTCATCGCTTTTTTTATCGCGAGTGGGCTCGGCTTACCCGGTTGCGGCAGCGGCAGCAGTACCGACGGGGGAGTTGACGCCGGGTCCGACGCCCCGCCGAGTGCCTGTCCGGGTCAATTGTTGTTTACCGGCGAGTATCTCGATTGGGACAATCCGCAGTCATTCATGGGTGTATTGGATGCGATGGTTACCGAGGTGGCAAATCCGAGCAACAGCGATACCACTGCGCACAATGGACGGAGCACGCTGTGTCTGCCAGCGGGAATAACGTCATACGTGGACTTCACCCACGATACATACATCGACATACGCTTTACGGTATCGCCCGATGCAATTGCAAAAGGACCCTATTCGGTCGAGGGATTGACCGATGCCCGTGCCGGCCAGGTGTTCACTCAGATCGGCCGGACCTTCGATTCGGCACGCGCACAGGTGCTCATCGCAATCTACGATTATTCGGGCAATCGGCCCGCGATCGGGGCAACGGCCACTGTGGACAATAACAACGAGGGCGGATTCGTCGACGATGGAACCGGCGCCTCTGCCCAGGGTACCGAGTTGACCGATGACCAGTTTGTATTCTTCGCCAATGTCGACATTGGCGGTGGAACCACGCCAGTCACGGTAACACCACCGACCGGCAAGACATGTGTCGGTCCGCCAGAAATTCAGCTGGTCGCCGGGCAGATCGCTGCCACGGCGTTCGCCTGCACCGACTAACTCTGACGTACGGGTTGGTGTGTAGAGCACTGGTTCCCCACTGGCAACCAGCTGCTGGCAGTTTTTTCGTTTCGGCTCTTACCATGGTAACGGGCATGGATAATGTCTCGGCAACGAGCACGGGTAATGTCTCGGCAAAACATTGCTCTAAATCACCTGATGTCATTCATATATGCCTACGCGAGTAATCCGGCTTTACAAAGACGGCACCATGGCCGGATGAACAAAAAAAAAGCCATCAGCAGCAACCCGTCGATGCCGGCAATGCAATCGTCTATACGTCCCACATCCCCGGGTAGGTGATCGCCAGGTCACCTGCGGTGACGAGGAGTGCAAGCGCCGTCAGCACGCCGATGCGTGCCGGCAATGGCGGGCAAAGAATCGCGATGTAACTGACGATCACTATCGCGATGTGGTGGTCCCGTTTCGCCAGCGTCACCCCGATTATCAGCGTCACTACCGCTTACTGCGTGAGATACGCGAGATACGAGATGAGATGGATGCGGTTGTCCACAGATTAGCCCCGCGACTACAGCGATTATTTATTCGAATGCAAGCATTGCTAGCCGCAGCTGCGAAGTCTCGTAATGCGAGCTTATCCGAGCGAAGACCGCGGAGCAGAACTGTGCGCCTGGCCAACCGGGTCAAAGCCGCACTAGATACACTCGAACGGCTCCTCGAGCTACTCGACGATGTCGATGATTCCAAAACTCGCGGCCGCAAGTAAGTGTTTGTCGCACCCCCATGACAGGGTACGAAACGGCTGGTTTGGTGGCCGGCATGGTGCTCCAGTGCACAAAACCGACCGCCTTGGCGCCAGCCGTGAATAATCGGTATTTGCTTGTGGAGAGCGAAATTCGGTAATTGATGAGATACGAGACTCGATAGGAGTTCTTGTTACACCCTGACACCATCTTCGCACTCGACGGCACCGCGCTCAGGAACCTCCGCAACCCGATGCTGGTGCCCGCTGGCGCGTAGTGCCTTCACCTACACCAAATTATGACATTTCAGCGGTAACCATCGACCCTGAACACTCACCAGAGATGTGCGAGCACACATCGTGGCCATTCGAGTTGCAGGAAAGCGCACATGGCTTTGCGGTAGATGGCCGAGCAATGTGCGATGTAGTCATAAGGAATGGAGATAAACAATGACCACTAAGGCAATAAGTGTGTCTAATACCGATCGGGAATTTGAGCTTCAGATTCGAAAATTGATAGATTCAAAGTATCAGCGTCCACCCAAGCCGGATAATCCCATATGGAGATTGGTTCAAGATGACTTGCCAATCGAGGATTGTAGAGCACTGTATTTTCAATTTCTAAATTCCCTTTCTGTATTCAATCGAGTTTTGATAGCCCGCATACTTCAGGCTGCCCCCACTCCCGAGGCGCGGACCGCGGTGCTCCCGGTTATCGATGTCGAGTTTGGGCCGCCGCTGGACAACGCCCATCCCCGCATCTTCGAGGAGTTTCTCGTCGCACTGGGAACCCCGGCGGAGGACGTCACGCCGGATCCGGACCTCGACAATGGGCCCTGTCGCGAAGAGGTCGCTGCGCTTCGCAGCATGTCGTGGTGCGAGCTTCTGGCCAGGATCCTGGTCGGCGAGACCCAGGGACCGGTGGTATTCCCGGTCATTTCTGAAGCGCTTAGTCGCAATTACGGCCTTACCAAGAAGGAAATTTTCTATTTTACTCTCCACGCCGCCCACGATAAGAAGGATACAGAAATTCTGATCCGTCTGATCGTTGAGCAAGCCCGTACCGAAACAGATCGGCGCGCCGTCATCGAAACCATCAACCGCAGTTTCGACGAGGGTCGCTATACCATCCACGCATGTCAACTAGAGCCAGAGCCTAGATATTCATATACAGCACAATTTCGCGCAAAGGCATAGTCATGATTTCACTTGGAAAGGACAACCCGATGACAAATTCATTCGGGGACCAGTTGTGGGAGGAATCTCTCGGCCTCGTCCGGCACCTGATTCGACCCACGTCGTTGCTCACCGGGCTAACAGGCCGCACTGTGGCGGGAGCGGCGATGCCCCAGGTGTGGCATCAGCTGTGGGGTTCGGCTGCTTTCCGGGAAAGCATCGTGCTGTCCCGACTGATGGAGTTGTGCCCGGACCTCGATAGCCGTGTACAACTGTGGACGGTAATTCGGGCCGAGTACGGCAACGCGGCCAAAACCGATCCTCATTCGATTCTGCTCAGACGGTTCCTTCTGGCACTGGGCGCCAGCGAGGCCGAACTGGCCACGCAACCGCAACGCAATGTTGCGCGGGTCCGGGACGAGCTCCATCGGATCGACAGCATGAGCTTTCACGAGCTGTTGGCGTACGGCCTGCTCGGTCCGGCCAGCGTCGCATATATGATTTTCTCACTCATCGAAGGTCTGCTGTCCGCACCGCCTTTCGAGTTTGATCAGGACGAGCTGACGTATTTCACGACAGTCGCCGAACACGCACAACCCAGCGCCCAGGTCGCCCTGTCTCTACTCGCCCGGTACGCCGATACCACCGATAAGCAACGTTCAGTCCGCAAAGCATTGTACATGTTCTTTCTGTCCCATCCACTTGCCGACGTGAATACGGCCACTTCGGCACGAGCATGGAGACACGCATCATGAGCGCCCTATCGGTCGACGAATTCGAAAAACATCTGCGCAGTCTATGCGATCGCGCTTACGAGCGACCCAGCTCGCCCGACAATCCGGTGATGAAACTCATGCAGGGTGAGCTCAGCATCGAGGAGGCCCGGCAGTTTTGGGGTGGTCGATGGAATCGGGTACTGCTGCTCAGTCAATATGTCCTGCCCAACCTGATACGGCGCTGCCCCCATCACGATATGCGCGTCGAGCTGTGGCCCAGTGTCTCTGTCGAGTATGGCGGTGGCGATCTGGCTCAGAGTCATCCCGTGCTCTACCGCGACTTCCTGACCGCCATCGGGATCCCCGAAGCCGAATGCAGCTTCACCTTGCCGGCCGATGATCCGGCCATCGCGCGAGAGATCGACAGACTCGATGGCTACGATTGGTTGGAACTGCTGGGTCGATTCCTCGGCCGTGAGACCGTCGGGCCCAAGGTATTTCCCATGATCGAAGAAGCGCTCGCCAAAGCGTTCGGGCTGGATGAACATGCCCTGGCCTGGTTCCGGGTTCACGGCATTCAAGATCAGGAAGACGCCGACGATGTGTTCAAGGTGGTCAGACGATACGCAATCACGGCCGAAGCGCAGGCCAAGATCGAGCAGGCTGTACAGTCGTGGTTCGACGACAGCCCCGAGTACTGCTGCGCTGTGGGCTCGATGAGCTACTTCTACGCCGCTGCGTGAAGAATAGCCCGGCGCTGTGACGACCCGGAGCAGCCACATGCGGTGCGGCAACACCAACGTCCAGAAAGCAGAATGGAATCACAAATGGCACAACCTCGATTTACAGAACGATGCGTAAAGTGTAATAAACAATTCACTGGCCAGATTTTTAATACAAAATGTGACGTATGTGGCGGACTGATCGAAATCGAATACGACCTGAAACGGTGTCAGGTCGATCATTCGGCGTCGAGCGTTATCGCCAAATATCGAGATCTCATCCCGGTGCACGACCCTGACAATCTGATCTCGGTCAATGCCGGAAACACCCCCTGTATGCGGTCCGAGCGACTTGGAAAGGTTTTGGGGCTGGACAACTTGTTTCTCAAGGACGAAACTAAGAACCCGACCGGGACGGTCAAGGATCGGCCAGCGGAAGTGGTTTTGTCTTATTTTAAAGAGCGCGGCGTGTGGCACTTCACCTCGTCCGCGACCGGCAACAGTTCGACCGCCTTTGCCCGGGCTTGCATACAAAACCCTCCTTTCGAGCACAGTATCTTCGTCGGCGAGCGCTGGCTGCACCGGATCACCTGTGATGCCCACGAGCGGATCCACGTGTGGGTCCTCGAAGGCCGCGACGTCACCACTCTGGAAGCGATCGCGTTTTCTCGCAAGTGGGAGCGGGAAAACAACATCCCACCCGAAGGCGGCTTCTTCAACATAGGGCGGCGCGAAGGACTCAAACTGGCCTTTCTCGAGGCGGTTGATCAAGTGGAAAGCGGTTTTGACTGGTACATCCAGGGAGTGTCGACCGCAATGGGAGCGTACGGTGCATTCAAGGGGGCGCGCGAATATCAGAGCATGGGCGTGCTCGATCGAGCCCCCAAGCTGGGTCTGGTGCAGGAAGCCACGTGCGCCCCGCAGGTTGCGGCGTTTGGCGAGGATTCCCCCACCATCGAAGAGCACCACGTCTTCGAGAACCCCGACGGAGTCGCCGACGCGCTTCTGAAGGGTAACCCCAAAGACACGTATCCGTATATGTACAAGGTCGTGAGAGAATCCGGTGGAACTTACGTGTCGGTTACCAGAGAGGAAATCCACGCGGCACGGGAGCAGCTCCTCGAGCTCGAAGGCATCGCCGCCTGCTGCGCCAGCTCGACCACAGTCGCCGCACTCAAGAAGATGGTCGCAAGTGGGGCGATCGACCGCAAAGAGCGCGTTCTGGCCGTCATCACTGGCAGCGATCGCGACCCCAGCCAGCACATCAGACGGTACACCCGAGTCGTGCGCACCGACAATGGCTGGGAGCCGGCCGGAGTCGTGAAGTTGCCCAAACCCGACAAAAACCTGCGCAAGGCCAGCTAAACACTGGTGGGACGGTCATAGCTATTTCGGCCGGAGAACTACGTGAGCAGGGCTTGTCCCTACCAGGGATGCCCACTATCAGAATTGTAAATGGTGAAGCAGTGGCCGCTACAGACTACGAAAAGTACATGAGGACCGATAAGCTCTTCGCGCTCTTACCCGATAGGCGGGAAATTGTGTCCCATGGCGAGTTTATGTTCCATATATCGCATCTGACCGCCGAGTTATGGATGCAGGTGATATTCCACGACGTGGATACGGCCGTGTCACATCTGGCTCGAGACGAGCTCTCGCAGGCGACAGACCTGTTTCAGCGCGCGGCGATGATCGAAGAGCACTTGGCCAACGAACTCGCGCTGGTCGAAAAAATGCCACCGCTGGACTATGCACTCATCCGGCATAACACCCTTGGAAAGGGACGTGGGCAGGACTCGCCGGGATTCATCCAGATGCTCGGCCTGGGTGATGTGATCTGGCCGCATGTCGTATCGGCCCTCGAACGGCATCAGACCACCATTGTGGACGTGCTGACCGCGCCCGATGCCCAGTTCGAGATGTATGTGTTGCTTCGCTCGTTATTCGAGCTCGATCAGTGGTTTCAGACCTGGCGCTTCGGCCACCTTCGGCTCGCCGAGCGGCAGATGGGGGCTCGTGCACGAACCCTCAATGGCAGCCGGGTCGACGGGCTCATGAACGGAGTTCGACAGCGAATGCTGCCGGAGCTGTGGGATGCGGTAAATGAATTCAGCGAGCGGACGACCGCCAGGGCGGCCCAAAACAGAGGCCGTCTCGAGCCCCCTTCTACTACCTCGGCGTAAGTCGAGATCGTCACAGAAGATTCAATGGAGACTCAAAGTATGCACAAGGGATTTGTAGATTGGGATAAAGTTCCTGAAGAAAAGATTGTCGATGGAGTCCGGCGGAAACTCATTACCACGGATAAAATGACCGTGGTCCTGTGGATGTGGGATAAGGGAGTGGATCTGCCAATGCACACTCATCCGGAAGATCAGTTTTATTACCTCATATCCGGCAAGGCGCGGTTTGATTCCGACGGCGAGAGCCGGATCGTGGACACGCCGGGTGCGTCGTGGATGGTTCCGGGCAATGTCCCGCACTCGACAGTCTATCTCGAAGATTCGGTGACCATGGACATATTCAGTCCGCCCCGCGAAGACATGATCGCCGGAACCGATCCATACATACGAGCGGCTACCAAGCGCAAAGTGTAAATGGAGGCATCGAACGTGGCGTGGGCACCTCTCGCAGCCCGACAATGCTCGGGCCGCGCATCATTCGAAAGGCTCCTGGCTTCGATATCACATGTGTTCGCCTGTAGGGGAAAGACAACATGCGATTAGAAAACCTGATTATTGACGATGAAGAGCGAGGGGTTTTCCGAGTTCGCCGGCGAGCCTTTACCGATCCGGAAATTCTGCAACTCGAGCGAGAGCGGATATTCGAGGCGAGCTGGATCTATACCGGCCACGAGTCGGAAATTCCCTCGGCGGGAGATTACGTCTGCCGCCGGGTTGCAGGACGGTCTCTGATCCTCGTGCGCAGTTCAGATAACGTGGTGCGGGCGTTTTTGAACAGCTGTCCACATCGGGGCGCAGCTGTGTGCGCGGCTGGTTCGGGCAATGCGAAAAATTTTACCTGTCCTTACCACGGGTGGGGATTCGCCAACACCGGCCAGCTCGTCGCAGTGCCCTCTCAGGACGATTATCCCAGGTCGTTCCAACGAGCCGATTTTTCGCTGCGCCAGACTGCCCGTTGCCAGTTATATCGGGGGTTTATTTTTGTGAACCTCGATGCCACCATCACGTCGCTTGAGCAATACCTCGGCGGGGCAAAGGAGTATCTCGATCTGCTATGCGACCAGTCGGAGGCCGGGCTGGAGATGGTGTCCGGGCACCATCTCTACAGCATTCGGGCCAACTGGAAGCTGCTTGCCGAAAATACCATGGAATCGTACCATACTCCGGTCGCACACAAGCGTTATATGGGCTACATGGCCGATCGCGGTGTTGCTCGTAAAGCGATGAAACGCAAGGGGTTCGGAGAAATCCTCGGACAGGGCCACATCGCAATGGGCTCGGCACCGCCGCTGGGCGGCAAACCGATCGCCTACTGGTCGCCTCTGTTTCCGGCCCAAAAAAAGGCCGAAATGCAAGCTGTGCAGCAACGCCTGGCCGACAAGTTTGGACCCGAGAAAGCGGCCCGCATGAGTCAGATGAGCCGCAACATTCTCGTGTTTCCGAATTTAATCATACTCGATCTCATGGCGATTTGCGTCCGGACATGGTTTCCGGTTGCACCGGATTATATGGAGGTGTCGACCTGGTGCCTGGCTCCCCGCGACGAAGACTCGACGACCCGGGCGTTGCGGATCGACAGTTTCATGTCATTCTTCGGGCCAACCGGGTTTGCCACGCCAGACGATGTAGAAATCTTGGAATCTTGCCAACATGGGTATCGAAATAAAGAAATCGAGTGGTCCGACTTATCCAAAGGGCTTCACAAGGATAAACCAACCAACGCAGATGAAGCCCACCTGCGGGGTTTTTGGCGCCAATGGCATAGACTCCTGACCCGGTCTCGCGACAGCTAACTCCTATTTGACAAATCATGACAGAAATCAGTGCCATGGTCGCGACACGTCACGATATCACCAGAACGATGGTGGAAGATTTTCTGTACCAGGAGGCAGCTCTCCTCGATGAATGGAGACTCGAGGAATGGCTGCTTCTGCTCTCGGAGGATATCATATACGAAATACCAATTATCGGTATGGAGCAGTCCAGCTCCGATCAAACATTGTTTCTGCTCGCGGATGATGCGCAGCGACTTCGCGGGCGGGTAAAGCAACTGATGGGAACGGCGACCTGGGCGGAGAGTCCGCGCTCTCGTACGCGCCGCATGATCAGCAATGTGCGCGTTCGGGATGCAGTTCGCGACGAATTGAATGTATCTGCTAACTTCGCCGTGTACCGAATACCGCAACAGTCCTGGCGAACTGAAGATGGCTCGAATCAAACCGAATGCTTCGTCGGTGCTTACCACTACAAACTCAGGTCTGGCGAGACGGGGTTGCGGATCGCCCGACGAACCGTGGTTCTCGATGTCGACGTTATTCGTCCCCATGGAAAAATCAGCATTATCCTGTAGAATGCTGCCACATCATGAACGATTGCGAGGGCAAGGCCCATAGTACTGCAGCGATAGCTTGGATGATGTGCGTGGCTATGGGTTTCACGGGTACAGGCGCCGCGTCCCGGATGCTGTCATGTTCGCTTCCAGCCCGCAAATCGGCGTAGTCTACGCACTTCTGGCGTTCGGCACCTGGGGGCTGACGGCGATCTATTTTAAGGCGGTGGGCAATGTCCCGCCGGTCGAGGTACTCGCCCACCGGGTCATATGGTCGGTGCCGCTGACCGCACTCTTTGTCAGCTGCAGCCGGGACTGGCCCAACCTGGCCACCGCCCTGCGCGACCGCAGGACACTGGCCACGCTGGTGGTGAGCGCGGGGCTGATCGGCACCATCTGGTTCGTGTTCGTATACGCAGTGGTCACCGACCGCGTGCTGCACGCCAGCCTGGGTTATTTCATCAACCCCGTGGTCAATGTGGTGCTCGGGGTCATCATCCTGCGCGAACGGCTGCGGCCGATGCAGTGGCTCGCCGTTGCACTGGCGTTGGTCGGCACGGTCAATATGACCTGGAGTGTGGGAGAACTGCCATGGATCTCACTGGTGCTGGCATTCAGCTTCGCATTTTACGGTCTACTGCGCAAAACAGTGAATGTGGGTCCGGTGAGTGGTCTCTTCGTCGAGGCTTCTCTACTCGCGCCGATGGCGCTGGGCTACCTGTTATTTCTTGAAGTACGCGGGCAGGGGGCGTTCAGCGCCGGCGGCTTTCAACTCGATCTACTGCTGGTCGCTGCCGGGCCCATCACCGTCTTGCCGCTGGTCTGGTTTACCAGCGGCGCTCGCCGCCTGCGCTATGCGACCATCGGCGTCTTGCTTTACCTGTCGCCGACACTGCAATTCCTGCTCGCGGTGGTGGTGTACCGAGAACCGTTCACGCACACCCATGTGGTCACCTTTGCATTTATCTGGACGGGATTGGCCGTCTTCGTAGGTGATTCGCTGATGGGGCAAAAGCGGCACAGAAAAGGGCGACCAGCCCGCGAAAGTTCCTAGCACGGACTTAAAAGTCCATCGAATAATCAGCCGGCCGCTGGGCGAGAGCTCTGCCTCGCACGCTTGCCGGGATGTCCGGGTGATACCGAGCAACATCACCTTTAGCACTTTTACCAGGGAGTACTACGAATATGCGCACATATCTCCGCGAAGGAAACAACCGGCGAGAAATCTCCGAGGCTCGGCTGGGCACCGAGGGGGTTTTTTACCGCAAAATGAGCATCGACCCAGAAGTATACACACCTATTGTCAAGGGCTGGGGCATGGCCATCCACAAGCATCTCGTCGTGTCTAGAGAGATGGACGATCTGGAGGCTCACCTGGCCAAGGTCAGCGCCGAGCATACCCATCCAACCGACGAAGTCCGGTTCATACTGGGTGGTTCGTCGATCTTTCACATTCGCTCTCGCGATGACGTGTGGATGGACATTCACGTCGAGTCTGGCGATCTCATCGTGATTCCGAAAGATCGCTATCACTGCGACTCGCTTACCGACGAAGCCATGATGAAGCTGATCCTCCTGCGCTGGAACGGGCTGGAACATCCGGAGCGCGCGACTCATTATCGCCCCGGGTCCAGGCCGCGCCCGCGGCTACCGCAGGGCTTTCCAGAGTGATGCGGCGGCGATCAGCCCGACAAACACGATGAATTCGGCTAAGAGCCGGTCCAAAAACTCTCCGCGTCGCCAGAGCGCCGATCCATCACCGCCAGCGGGCTTGCTCGTCGGTCAAATACACCCAGTATTCTCCACTCCTCGCCCACCCACTGGCGGCGCGCCTCGTCGCTCTGGCTCGGTCCGAGG
>JAKSDA010000490.1 GCA_022360315.1 Pseudomonadota bacterium | reverse complement strand
GGCTCACCGGTCCGCGATGGCCAGAGTTCGCACGCCATCTATCGCATCTGCCGACGTGCCGGTCTGCCCGAAAAAGCCTGGCACACCCTCAGGCACTCGTTTGGCACCCACGCTGCCCATTTCGGCGTCAACCCCTGGCGCCTCATGAACTGGATGGGACACAAGCGCATTGATGAGACGATGCGCTATGTCCACTTCGTCGAGGCCCACCTTCGCCCATTACCCCAAGAGATCATCGACGCTGGTCAGGGCATCGCCGACCCGGACCGTCGCGTGATCGCCATGCTGTCCAAACGTAGCGAGATTGGTCCGAAAACGTGTCCACTATGTGTCCATGTCCCTGTAAGTAGTTGAAATTATAGAGCGGGAGAGGGGATTCGAACCCGTCCCCAACCAAATCAGATGGTATGGCTGCTATCCTCCGCGTGGCTGGCACGAGTGACCGCCTCACGACCCATCAAGAGCAGCTTCGACCGCAAGAACACGCTGAGAGCCAGCAACTGTGCGGGAGAGCCAGCAAACCGTGCGGGAGAACCTGTATGCAGTTCTGGACGATCGCGGTCTGGCGCTCCCCGATGTTTTGCGGGCACCATCGGTAGCTGTGTCGAGATCAGCCAGCTCACAACGTGGCTTCGCCGGGTTGCTACAGCCGACTCGGCTACTGCTATGCTCGAAGAACGCGTTGAGGTCAGCTAGCGTTGTGAGCATAGATTGCCGCCATAACTCAGGTCATCAGGTCAAGGCAATTGGCACGTTCCCAGGACTCCCGGTACTTCTATCGCGATCTTCCTGCACATGAAGATTTTTGTCAGCTGGTGGAAGATCTGGACCGATTCGTTTCTGTCCCCCCCGATTGGTACCTGGTTATCGCGGATATAGTCAATTCTACTGGCGCGATTGCGCTAGGTAGATACAAAGAAGTGAACTTGACGGCGGCGAGCATTATCGTGGCGCTCTTGAACGAGTGTGAGAAGGATCAGATCCCATTCTCCTTCGGCGGCGATGGCTGCGCGATACTGATCCCTCCTCACCTGCGAGAGACTGCCGAATCCACGATCACCATCGTACAAGATTACGCCCGACGTGCTTTGAAGCTGGAATTGCGAGGCCGCGTCATACCAGTATCGGCAATTACCGCAATTGGAAACACGATTCGAGTGGCGAAATTCCGCGCTTCGAGTACCTACCATCAGGCGCTATTCACCGGCGGGGGTTTGGCACATGCCGAGCGGCTTATTCGATCAAACGAGAACGACAAGACACCTGACCGGACGGGCGGGGATGCGAATTTTACCGGTCTAGTGTGTCCATGGCGACAAATTCATCGCAATGGGAGGTACATCATCCTCTTGGTGCAGGCCCAGGGTACCAATCTGGCCGAATGCCACCGAAATTACGCACGGGTCATCAGACAGTTGCGAACCATCTTCGAAGCGCTGGAACTGCCCAATCCAGTCCGAGCCAAGGACTTGGAATTCACGCTGCGCCATGACGATCTCCGAGCTGTCGTGGGGTTCAGATCCTTGACCACGTCTTCGTTTCCAATCGTCATGAAAATGCAAGTGAGCCGTGCTTTGTTACTGGTGGCAAAATTCTTCACCAAGATTGGCCTGAAGGTCGGCGGTTTAGATTTTGGTCGCGCTCGGAGCATTGTCACGGCGGACATCGACTATCGCAAGTTCGACGACCTGCTGCGCGTGATACTGTTTGTCGACGATTCGCACACATTGCGCCAAATCGAGAAATTTCTCGGCCGAGAACAAGCAGCCGGCAGGCTCGTATATGGAGTGAGCGTCGATACTGGCGCCCATCTCACCTGTATCATAAAAAGAGGACCCTGGCATATGGGACTACTGGACGGCGCTGATGGCGGTTATACACAAGCGTCACGCGCGGTAAAGCAAGTCTCTCAAGTGCAAAAGTAAGAGCCGGTCAAAAAATTCTCCGCGTCGCCAGAGCGGCGATCCATCACCGCCAGCGGGCTTGCTCGTCGGTCAAATACACCCAGTATTGTCCACTCCTCGCCCACCCACTGGCGGCGCGCCTCGTCGCTCTGGCTCGGTCCGAGGTTTTTTGGACCGGCTCTAAATACCGTCTACGCTACAGGCCGTGCCGATAGAGATTTTGCAGCAGCCGGCGATACACCGCAACTGCGTCGAAGTAATTCGACCAGCCGATCTGAGCCCAGTGATCAGCCTCGATCTCTTCCATCACCTCACCCCAGTACTGCGAGGCAACTGGCACCATGCCGTCGTTCTCGCCAGCGCGACCGGCAATGTACAGATAACCCGATAACAGCACCGGATTGCTGAGAAGCACGCTGCGTTTGGTCCGGCCCACAATGCTGCCGTACATCACATCGCCGGCGTTTTCGATAGCCCGGTTGAGCTCTCCAGTGCGCTGAGTGGTAAGCCAGTCGACCGCAGCAGTTTCGAGCCCGACCCGCCCAACCATGCTGCGCAAAGCCCGCATGGGCAGAATACCGGCCACATCCGAGAGCAAATCGGCCAGGGGTGTTCCCCGGTGTGGGGTCGCAACCGTCACCAGGGAAGCGACCTTGTCGTCGATGCCGAGCCGGGAAATAGCGTAACGCGAGTCCAGCCCACCCATGCTGTGAGCCACGATATTGACCTGCTCGCACGGCAACTCGCGCACGAATTCAGCCAGCGCGCGCGCCCGGTCGGGTACCGACGACAGCTTGGGCAGCCGGGCCGTGTAGACCTCGACACCGCGATCGCGCAACATCTCGGCGACGCCGCGAAAATAGACGATACGCTGGCCGAGCAAACCGACGTGGTCAAAACCGAGTACCCCGTGAACCAACACGATGGGACGGATGCGTAAATCCGGATGCAGGGCCGGAGCCCCCCGATCGCGCCGGGCTTTTCGCTCGCGCCGCAATTGCAATTGCCGCCGCACCAAAAACGCGACCGAGATCGCAACCACAAGCGCAGCAGTAACCGCCAGGGTCACAATAAGCCAGGGAGACATAACCGTTACTTCATGACATAGAATTGCGACTAAAGGCTGTTCATTTGTATTCGCATTCCTCGCCAGCACGTCCGGCCAAGCCGATATCCTCCCACATCGATGCCGTTTGCATCACTCGCGCGGCCGACCCAGCGCAATCGCAATCGTCGACACACAGATTTCGACCAGCATGGCGCTGAGCTCCTGCCGCGTCATGTGCTTGCGCTCGATCCACTCCAGACTGGCAGCTTCTACAAAACCGACAAATCCGCGCACTGCAATACGGAGACGCTGGTTGTCAGGCTCGCCAACCCCCTCGAGAATGCGCTCGAAAAACGCCCTGCGGGTCTCCTCGACCACTGCGCGCACCTCGGAATCACCGCCCACATCACCCCGCAACAAGAATGCATACGGTACTGAACGCTTCTCGACAAAGGCCAGATAAGCATCCATGCCCTGGCGCATCTGCTCGATACTCGCCCGGCCCGGCTCGTGGTCGACCACCGCTTCACCCAAAAGTTGCCGCGCAGCTTCCCGCAACGCCGCCAGATAAAATGCCCGCTTGCCGGGAAAATAGTGGTAGAGCAGCCCCTTGGAAATACCCGCCGCACGCGCGATCTCGTCGATCGATATGTCGTCATAGGTGCGCTCGGCAAATAACTCCAGACCGAGCTGGAGTAGCTGGGCGCGGCGCTCGTCCACCTGCAACCGGTTTCGCGAAGACGCAACGTCGACCATGCAGCCACCATAGCTCGCCAGATGCTCTCCCTCAAGAAGAGGCCAGCCCACCATGCTCCACATGTCGAACACTATCGCCATTTATTTCAATTGGTTATGAGAATGCCAGAGACCGGAGCAATTCTCCTATTGACCTCTGTTCAATAGCTGGTAGCCTATTGAACAGAGGTCAATAGGCATGAACAGAAATGAACTGGCACCGAGCGTATCGTCCGCAGCGCTTCCGATGGATCGGCCGTTAGCGACCGGAGCGGGCGAATCACGCCCTATCCGGTCGCGCAAGAGAAAGCTACCCTTCAGCATGGAGATTCCCCGGCACTGGTTTGGCGGCAATGCTGTGGCCACTCATCTGGCCAACGGGGTCAATTTGCTATTTCCCGCTGGGGAGCGATTCTTCGTCCGCAGTGTCAAGTACTACACGGATCGCCGCACCGGCGGTGGTGACGACGCGGCTGAGAAAGACGCGAGGATTCGCGGTTTTTTTGGCCAAGAAGGCAATCACGCGCGCGAGCACGAGCGTTTTTTCGCCATACTGGAAGGGCAGGGTTACGAGATACGCGGTTTTCTCCGCCGCTTCGAGCGGGTCAGCTTTGGCTTTTTGGAGCGGATTTCGCCGCCGGCGCTGAATCTGGCGGTGACCGCGGCGGCCGAGCACTACACTGCGATCATGGCCGAGCAGGTGCTGGAGGGCGATCTTTTGGACATCGCCCATCCGGTCATGCGCGATCTCATGAGCTGGCACGCGGCCGAGGAGATCGAGCACAAGGCCGTGGCATTTGACGTTCTCCGCCAGGTCAATCCGAGCTATCTTTTGCGTGTCGCCGGGATGATATTGGCGTCCCTGGCCCTGGCTTGCTGGTGGCTCATCGGCACTCGCATGCTGCTCCGCCAGGACGATATCGACCGGGCCGAGGCGCGTCGCATAGCAGGCCAGCTTCCCGTCCGAGAAGGCGGACCGCAGATCGGAAGCAATGCCCGAGAAATTGCGCGCAATGTGTTCTGGAAGGGAATTCGCTCCTATTTGCGGCGCGATTTCCATCCCGACAACAATGACAATTACCACCTGGCCCAGAAATACTTGTCCCGGATAGACGATCCAACCATCGAGGCCTAGCCATGGTGACAGACAAGTACGCGATCGTGGGCGCCGGATTTTGCGGACTCGGCGTGGCGGCGGCGTTCAAACGCCACGGTATTCTCTACGATCAGTTCGAGGCCGACGACGACGTCGGCGGCAACTGGTATCACGGCGTTTACGATACGGTTCACATCATCTCTTCGCGCAAGACGACTCAGTATTCCGACTGGCCGATGCCCGACCACTGGCCTGATTTTCCCAGTAAGGACCAGATGCTGGCCTATCTCAGAGAGTACGCCGACCACTGGAAGCTGCGGCCGAACATCGCTTTCAGCACCCGCGTCGAGCACATTCGGCCGGTCGAGGACAGCTGCTGGGAAATCGCGCTGGACAGCGGTGAACGGCGTGTGTATGGCGGTGTGGTGGTGTGCAACGGACATCATTGGGATCGGCGTATGCCCTCCTATCCGGGACATTTTTCCGGCCAGATCATCCACTCGAAGGACTACCGGAGGCCCGATATTCTGGCCGGCAAGAAGGTGCTGGTCATCGGCGGTGGCAACTCAGCGTGCGACATTGCGGTCGAGGCGGCGCGCTTCGCCAAGGGCGCACACATCAGCATGCGTCGGGGCTACTGGTTCATGCCCAAGACCATGTTCGGAGTGCCCACGATCGAACTGCTCAAGCCGTGGATGCCCGTGTTCGCGCAGCGCGTGTTCATCAAAACCATGCTGCGGGCCATCGTCGGGCGGTATGAGAGCTATGGCCTCGACCATCCCGACCACGATGTGTTCGAAAAACACCCGACCATCAACACCGAACTCCTGCACTTCCTGCGGCACGGCCGCGTCATCCCGCACAATGACATCAGCCGGTACGACGGCTCATGGGTCGAGTTCAAAGACGGCAGCCGAGAGCAATTCGATCTCATCATATGCGCCACGGGCTATCACGTGAGCTTCCCATTCATGGCCAATGGCGTGGTGACCTGGAACCGCGACGGCATGCCCAACTTGATCACCGGAATGCTGCCGCCAGCGTACAAGAATATCTATTTCTTTGGCACCAGTCAGCCGCGCTACGGCGCTGGCCCACTGATCTCGGCCGGCGCCGAGGCTCTGTGCACCATGGTGGGCGTGCAGAAAATGCTCACCCATCCTCTCGGCGCAGTTCTCGAACGCCTGGGCGAGAAGCCACCCAAGAGCTGGCTGCAAGATCCCCACCGAGTTTTGCGCGCAGTCTCGCGTGCGCAAAAATTCATGCCCCGTCTGCCCGCGCTCGAAAAAGACATTATGTCACCGGTCAATAAAGGCCGCTCTAGATTGGCCACTCTCCGCCATCTGGCCCGCATGATAGCCTCTGGCTGATCGTCACGCCGGGGGCTGGACAGGCTTGAGATCGGAGCGCGAGCGCGGTTCGGATCTCGCCTCCACCACTGGTCGGCCGAGGACGCGCAGCAGTTTGCGCAGCGTACCGGTGTGGATACGAGGGCTGAGCAGGGTAAATCCGGCCTCGATGTCGTGCAGTGCGGCGGGCAAAAACTCGCCGACATCGTCTTTGAGCAGGTATCCGTTGGCGCCAGCTTCTAGGGCTGAAAGTATGTAGCGGCGGTCGTCATGCCCAGACACGATGAGTACCTTGAGATCGGGATAACGACCGCGAAGCTCGGCTGTCAGGGTCGCCCCATCGGTGCCAGGCAGCTCCATATCGACGATGGCAAAATCGAACTCACCCGAATCCATCGCCGCGATTGCCTGATCGCCGTTCTCAACCCCGGCGGATTCATGCCCATGGCGTCTGAGGACCGCGGCCACCAGGGCGCGCGGAGATTCGTCGTCGTCAATGACCAGGCACCGCATACCCTTTCCATCATAGACGACCAAGGCGGCTAGTCGCAGAGAAACCGCTCCTGCCGATCTGTGTAACCGGACGTCCTGGCAAGCAATGCGAGGCGCATTCGTGCGGAGCGTCCGTCCGTCCGGCCAGCTATTCGATCGCAGAGACGCCGCCGGGTGTTACAGATGTACGATTTGTAACAATACCGATCGAATAACCGGCCGCCCCGGCCGCCCCTGGCAAACTTGGCATCGGCCCTGCATTCCTGTGCAGCATTCGGGATTCTCTCCGAACGCTGCTAAAATGATCAGATGATTCGCCAGTTGCGAGTCGGTACTGCTCGATCGGCGGGGTCCCATCCCGGGGCAACGAGCAGTGATCTCCCACTCATCGCGGACCGGGGCTACATTGCCTGGCCGCTTTTCGGGATGCGCTCGAGCGACTCGGACGTATCGTTGCCACGGCATCGATCGAAGCAGGGGGCAACGGTCTGGTCCGCGCCGGGGTCTCAAGAATGTGAGACTGTACAGCTTGCCGGGCGAAGGCGGTGGCTGGGCGGCCGTATTCAGTCCACAATAAGCTATACGATTTTCACTGTGTTTTCCATGATCCCCACGTTCCCTTGCCGGGCATTCAAAGGTCTGCCAAGTCGGCCCGGCGGCAGTTTCCGGGGCCTGTCACGGGTGGGCGAACAATCGTGTAGACCGAGCTGCACGAGAATCTCGAGATAACGAATCCATGGACAAGCAATCGATTTGGGACATCCTCAATGGCGCCCTGGGCACGATGTGGGTGCTCATCGGGTTCTCTGTGCTCGTGATGACTGTGGCGCTCGAGCGTATCGTCGCGCAGTGGAAATTCATGAGTCGTGCCCGGGCGCTGGCCGATATTGTATCGCGTTGTTTGACTCGAGGCGCCGTGGACGAGGGGCGCTCGGCATGCGAGCGCAGTCGCTCGCCCCTGGCCGATGTATTCCTGGTCGGCTACGAGCGATTGGGCCGGGTCAAGGCCGACAATGTCAACAGCGCTGTGCACCGGGAGCGGGTTCGGGTGCTGTCGAGCCTCAAAGGGCCGATCTGGCTGCTCGGCACCATTGGCGCGACTGCTCCGTTTGTCGGGCTTTTCGGCACGGTGGTCGGCATTCTGTTTGGCTTCGGAGATCTCGAAGCGGCGGACGCCCGCGGCGAGGCTGGTATCGGGGTCGTCTCTGGACATATTTCAGAAGCGCTGGTCGCCACTGCAGCCGGAATTTTGGTCGCAGTTGTCGCAGTGATCATCTTCAACTTCTTCAATCAGCGACTCGCGCGCATCTCGCTCGAGCTCAAAATGCTGACCGACGAATTTTTGGAGCAGTTGCACGAGTTTGGTGGTCCAGAGAGCGAACGCGCCCAGCGCGGCACGGGCAGGGAGGACGCCGATGGCGATCGGAAAGCTGCATGATGTCGATGTCGAGGGCACAGAAGAATCCCTCTTTGCCGAGATCAACATCACGCCGCTGACCGACGTATTCCTGGTTTTGCTCATCATCTTCATCGTGTCTGCAGCTGCGGCGCTGCAACACGAGAAAGAAAAGCGCGAGCTTGCCGAGCAGGAGATAGCCGAGGAAAAACGCTCCGGTCTCAAGATCAATCTGCCCTCGGGCACGGCCCGGGAAGTCGATCCCACGGCGAAGTCGATCATCGTGACGATCTTGCCCAACGGTCAGATTTTCGTCAACGACACCGAGGTCGACGAAAAGCAGCTCGACAATATTTTTCGCTCGGCATTTTCCCGCAACAAGAACACCCAGGTGGTGCTCAAGGCCGATGCCGGAGTTCACCACGGCCGCGTGGTCGGGGTCATGGAAAAAGCCAAACGCATCGGGCTGACCAAGTTGGCCATCGCAACCAGCGGCGGTTGACCTGCCGTGGCTTGCCGCGCTCGCCTTTGCGTGTCGCCGCCTGCCCGCCGGCCGGCGTGGGGTAAAGTAACGGCCACATGGCCAGTCTCTCACCCCGTCGACACCCCATGGTCCGGCTTTTGCGCTACGCCGGGCGCCACCGCGCGACCTGGATGCTCGCCGCGTTCTACTCCGTCGTCAACAAGCTCTTCGATCTCGCGCCGCCGGTCCTCATCGGCGCTGCAGTGGACATCGTCGTGTCGCGCGAGACGTCGTTCGTCGCCGAGATCGGCTACACCGATGTCGGCACGCAGTTGTGGATCCTCGCCGGCCTGACGGTCGCGGTATGGGGCCTCGAGTCGCTGTTCGAATATGCCTACGCAGTCACCTGGCGCGGGCTTGCTCAGACCGTGCAGCACGAGCTGCGGATCGATGTCTACCGGCACATGCAGACGCTGGACATGGCCTACTTCGAGGATCGCAGCACGGGTGGCCTGCTGGCGGTGCTCAACGACGACGTCAACCAGCTGGAACGATTTCTCGACAGCGGCGCCAACGACCTCATCCAGCTGGCCACCACGTTTGTCGTGGTGGCCGGTATGTTCATCGCGGTGGTGCCTGATGTGGCGTGGATGGCGATCGCGCCCATGCCCATCATCGTCGCGGGCTCGCTCTGGTTCCAGCGCCGGCTAGAGCCGCGCTACGCCGCAGTGCGCGAGCGAGTTGCCGCGCTCAATGGCGAACTGAGCAACAACCTGGGCGGCATCGCCACCATCAAGAGCTTTGTCGCCGAGAACCACGAGATCGAGCAGATCGCAGCCGAGAGTCTCGACTACGCGGCAGCCAACCGTCGCGCCATCGCCTTGAGCTCCGCATTCGTTCCCCTCATCCGCATGGCCATCGTGGTCGGCTTTGCCGCCACCATGGTCTACGGCGGCAAACTGGTGCTCGGAGGCGAGCTCAACGTCGGCCTTTACAGCATGCTGGTATTCATGACCCAGCGCCTTTTGTGGCCACTCACCCGCCTCGGCAGGATGCTCGATCAGCTGCAGCGGGCCATGGCGTCGACCGCCCGCGCCCTCGACGTACTCGACACCGAGCGCACCATTGCCGGCGGCGATACTGCGCTGCCGACAAACCAGGTGCGCGGCCACCTCGACGTCGATAGAGTGGATTTTGCGTATCAGACCCCCGCAGGTGATCGGGTCGAGGTGCTGCGCCAGCTGTCGGTCGCCATCGAGGCCGGGTCCACGGTCGCATTTGTCGGCGCCACCGGAGCCGGCAAGAGCACGATCGTCAAGTTGCTGCTGCGCTTCTACGATCCGACCAGCGGAACTATCCGCCTCGACGGCCACCCCATCGATAGCCTGGCCTTGCCCGACCTGCGGCAGGCTATCGGGCTGGTGAGTCAGGACGTGTTCTTGTTCCACGGCACTGTGCGCGACAACATCGCCTACGGCAGCTTCGACGCCTCCATGGAGGCCATTGTCGATGCGGCCAAGATCGCCGAGGCGCACGACTTCATAACCGAGCTGCCCCGCGGCTACGACACGGTGGTCGGAGAACGGGGCCAGAAGCTATCGGGTGGCCAGCGCCAGCGCATCTCGATCGCCCGGGCAATTCTCAAAGACCCGCCAGTGCTCATCCTCGACGAAGCCACGTCGTCGGTCGACAACGAGACCGAGGCTGCGATTCAGCGCTCGCTCGAACGCATCGCGGTCGGACGCACCACCATCATCATCGCGCACCGATTGTCCACGGTACGCAACGCCGACCGTACCTTCGTACTCGAACGCGGCACGCTCATCGAACAGGGCACCCACAGCGAGCTGGTCCAGGCCAACGGGACCTACGCTGCCCTGTGGCGGGTGCAAACCGGGGAACGCGCCGCCTGACTACCGCGGTTCAAGCCGCTACAGCTCAAACTGTCCTCGTACTGTTCGCTCACTGTTCAGGCACTGTTCGCCAACGCCAACACCAATGCCCTCTTTACCGCATTCGCAGGGCGCGCGCGATGCCCTCGCTGGTGATCTCGTACGATCGGCTTGTGCATGCGGATGGTATACGTCTGGCAAGACCGCGAGGCAATAGAGGCCATGTCAAGAATCGGACCGAGCCAGGGTCGCGAGGCGCGCCGTTAGCAAGGCGCGAGCGAGGAGCCCGCCAAAGAATTCGGATCCGGCATCTTTGTATCGGGTTCGGCTATCGGCTGCGGAATTGGCCATGGTGCTGACCTCGACGGTGGATCGCGACTGGAACGATCTGGTCGTTCACCCTCGGCACGGCCGGTGGGATGCAGAGGCTGGTCGTCACTCGTCCCAGGAGAGATGCTCGTGGAGATGGCGCAAGAGGGTCTGTAGGCTCTCTGCGTCGAGAGCGTCGAGCCTGGCGTTGCGCGCCGGGGTCAGCGCGATATCGAATGCCCGGCAAAAATCGCGTATCCCTTGTCGGATGCCTGCCTGGTAACCGCGAGTCATCCCATCTGACTTGCCCTGGTCGTAGCCATCCGACTTGCCCTGGTCGTAGCCATCCGACTTGCCCTGGTCGTAGCCATCCGACTTGCCCTGGTCGTAGCTGTGAGTTTGCAGCTTGAGCACGACCCGATTGCCCTTGTCGATGAGACCGCGCGCGACCGCGTCGTCGGCTTCCACGGCTTCGATCAGTGCCCGCACTTTCAGCGGCCGACGCAAACAGCGGTCTTTGATATACGAATCGCCCTTCAGCGTTTTCCAGCCATCCTGGCTCGCCGACCATTCCACCACCGGGCCAGCCTTGACGTGTTCGCCGCCGCCGCGCTTTTCGGCTCGAACATGGACGGCAAATACCCGACGCACACCGCGACGGAGCAAATTGCGGGCACGCTTGTCGAGGCTGGCCTGGCTCTGCGTGTGCTTGACTTCGAACGATAGCTCTTCGAGATGCCGGTGACCCTCGGCGTCGGTGCCCTGTTTGCGAATGCACGCGTCGGTGGCGAAGTTGTTGTCCCGAGAAACCCGGGTGAGTAGCTCGGTAGAACCGACATAACCGTCCGCGACGTTGGCCCGCAGAACATACGCGATGTCGAACTGGCAATCGGCATGAGGTGGATCCGACGGCGCCACCTGCATGATCTCGCCGTCGATCATCTCCTGGTAGGTTTCGGGCTCGACCACGTTCTGGTCGGGCGGCGGGAACTCCGGCTCGCTGGCGCCGGGCAATCGTGCCCCTGCCGAACCACCCGCACCGGGTGCGAGATAAACAGAACCAGGGGGTGTGTCACTGCTCATGGCTTACCTGAAAGGTAGCATAGAAAAGACGCTGCCTCCAGGCGGGTTGTGACAGGATTCGGCCGGCTGTCGGCGGCCTCGGTCTCGGTGAATGCCACTGCCGTTATTGCGTCGCTTCACTCTTGAGGTGCTCGAAGTGCCGGCGCAAACCCTCCTCGGTCGACACACGCGGTCTCCACCCGATGGACTTGAGCCTGCTGTTGTCGAAACGATTGCCCTTCCAGATGCTGGCCGATTTGTAACGGGTGAAAATCGCCGGTAACTGGCCGTTCGAGTACGTATGGTACTTCTCCACCGCCAGCGACATCAGGTGGGTGGCGAGGTACGGCACCGATACGTAGGGTATCTTCTTGACAGACTTGCGATAGCGGTCGAGAAACGCCCTGGCTCCGATCAAATCATCGTCGACTACATTGTATACCTCGCCCTCGAACCGGCAGTTTTCTGCGGCACACACCAGAGCATCAGCGCAGTTGTCGACATAGGTGAGAGGTAGGGCGTTTTTGCGGCCCAAATGTAAAAAGATGCCGAACAGGTTGAGCCCCACTCGCGCCGACATGGGCGGACCGCCGGGACCGTAGATCACACCGGGGCGCAGTATCACCATCGGAATACCGCTCTTGCGGTGATATTGCCAGACCAGGTCTTCCTGGACGTATTTGGTGTGTGAATAGAGGTCGCGCTTGTCGGGCCGGGGCTCGATCGGAGTATTCTCGTCGACCATGCCGCGTCGGCCTAGCTGGGCCACGCCGTAGACCGCAAATGAGCTGCAGTGGACCAGTTTGATGGTGCGATCGCTGGCCGCCATGGCCTCGAGCAAATTTTTGGTCGCCACCGCGGTGCCGGCAAACATCTCGGCCGGGGCACCACCCATCGCGGCAGCCAGATGGTAGACCAAATCGACTCCGTCGATCGCTCCTTCACAATCGGCTGGCTTGTTGAGGGTTCCGGTTAAAAACTCGATTCCGCCGGGATACTCGGCGTCGAGCACATCGAGCTTGCGCCGATTGCTGCCCGGACGAACAAGACAGCGAATCCCCCGCTCACCGCCCTCCAGCAGTCGTTTCACCACAGCGGACCCCAGAAATCCGTTCGAACCAGTGACCAGTATCTTCATGAGGTTGCTCCGTGAATCTGCGCGAAGATCTCGTCCATTATCCAGGCGATCCGCAGGATGTCACGCGGTGCCACGGGGAGGGCTGCATCGTGCAAAATACTGTCGTAAAAGGCGCGGATGAGGTGGGCCAGGCCGGCGAAAAAATGGTAATCGGAGCGCAAAAAGCGCGCCGCATTGCGCGCCGCCGAACCGGCCAGGCGAAGCGATTGGTCGAAGCCAGCCGCCAATCTGCCAATCGCGCTCGGCAGCGTGGCACCGCGATCCACCGCGACCGTGCGCGAGACAAAGTCGAGATGAATGATGCTCTCGGTGCCGTAGTAGCGGGCAAACTGAGCTACTGGTTTGACGTGAGAGGAAAACGTACCGTAGGCCGATACGTCCTTGCCGCGGATGACAACCCGCAACTCGTCGCCAAGGTCGTCGCGCACGTCGCCGAATCCCGCCGGACCGCCGTGCTTCCAGGCCATGGCCCTGATCTCGGGCCGCTCGTCCGGCAATAGCTCGGTAATCTTGTTGAGCATGTGGTTGATGTTGTTCTGAAACAACTTGCCGGGTAAACGGTGCACCCAGTGGTCGGGACTGCCGAGGATGGCCTTGCCAAAGTTGCCCCCCATATTGTACCCGTAGTAGCTCTCTATATGGATGCAGTCACCGAGCACTCCGCGCGCCACCAGGTCGCGCAGTTCCATGATCGGTGGCTCGAATTGGCTGTTGTGTCCGATGGTCAGCTTGCGGCCGGCTTTCTGCACATAGTCGACGAGTTCAGTCGACTCTCGATAATCGAGAGCCAGAGGCTTTTCCACATAGACATGGCAACCGGCGTCGACCGCCCCCTTGACCAGAGGCAAATGCGAACCGGGCGGAGTGCAGATATGCACGACGTCGGGCTTCTGCTCGGCGAGCATTTTCTGATAGTCGGTGTAGTGATGGGGGACGGCGTAGCGGACAGCCAGCTGCTCGGCCATGACCGGTTCCAGGTCGCATACAGCCAACAACGCGGCGTTATCGAGTTTTTGAATCTCGCTGACGTGACCGTCGGCGATCTGGCCACAGCCGACGAGAACAACTTTGAGTTCGCTGCTCATTAATGTGATTTCCTTGCCTCATTCGCACATACATGGGCGCGGATCCTCGGTATCGCACCGATCACCGACCCGGCTGGGTGCGGGCGCGCATTGTACTCGGTTGGACGCAGAGGTTGTGTGCGTTGCCCGGGTGAGAATCATTGCCATGCTCGTATCGAACCGACATAACCTGCCCGCCACAACTTGCCCGGGCCACGGCTTGCTGAGAAAATCGCTCTGAATTTGTGCACAGCCGGCAGAAGCTGCCTGTCACCAGTTTCAAGTCTTTGAAACGAAAGTATATTTTGCTCTGTAACCAAGGACCACACCGGGCGTAGAGCCTGTGCGCAATCGCCGAAGCGCAAGGTTGCCAGTTCACACGGGGGAATCCAACAATGAGCAATACAACGATCCACGCATGGCAGGTACTGGGCGCGGTCGCTCCTACTGCCCTGACTCAAGCCCGACTGACCGCGCATTGGGCTGCGCAGGTTCTGTCTGCTGCCGCGGACGCGGCCATCGAGCACAAGCCGGATGATAGCCATAGCAACGTCGAGTGGCTGGCAGAGCACAATGCGCTCACCGGTCACCTCATCGGCGACAAGATGCGGATCGGATTGCGTCTGGCCGATCTCACCTTGCTGGTGCTGAGCGCAAAAAGTACAGATGACAAAGCCGTCGCCGTGACCGCCGAACTCGCTCTCGATGGTGCTACCCTCGACCGGGCAAACGCGTGGGTTGCCTCGCAGATCGAGACTCATGTGGGCAGCCTACTGGCCAAACCGATCAAGCTGCGCGACTACGAGATGCCCGACCATCCGGCGCGCCAAGGTGAGCCATTTGCCATCGGACCCATGGTCCCGGCACTCGAAGAACTCGGGCGCTGGTTCGCCAACGCCGATCGCGTGTTGCGGTCGCTGCGCCAGCAGAACTCCAATGCCTCGCCAGTTGCCTGCTGGCCCCATCACTTCGACATCGCTACCCTGATCGTTCTCGACCCCGGCGAAGATGCCGAGAAAGCTCGCTCTATCGGAGTGGGTCTCAGTCCGGGCGACAGCACCTACGACGAGCCGTACTTGTATGTAAATCACTGGCCCATTGTGGCCGAAAGCGAGCGGCCAGCCCTGAAAGTCGGTCAATGGGCACCGTTCGGTGCTGTGTTGCTCGGCTCCCAACTCGTCGACACCAGTGCAGCCGAAGCCGAAGCCCAAAAGGAGCGAGCCCTGGCGTTCATTCGATCGAGTGTGGATCTATCGCGTTCACTTCTCGCCGACTGATACGTGCGAGAATCTATCTGCAGCGAATGGCAGACGGCCGGTTGGCTGCCGGTAAACACTGAACAAAGCACCGGATGTTCATTTCTGTACAAGTAGCGGTCGATCGCAGACGGTCGCCGACAATGGTCACCACAAACGGTCGCCGCGCCCTGCAAAACCAAACAGAGGAACTGCGAGTTCATGGCAAACGACGACAAGGTAGAGCAATCGAAGGCCCCAGAGCTGGTATGGTACAAGGCCGCTGGCCCCGACGAACTGCCCGAAGGGCGGGTCAAATCTGTGAGCTGCGGCCTCGAGACCGTCTGCTTGACCCATTACAAGGGCAAATACGCCGCGCTCGACAATCGCTGTCCGCACCAGGGCGGACCGCTCGGCGAGGGTACGATCGAGAAGGGGTACCTGCGCTGCCCCTGGCACGGCTGGGACTTCGATCCGCTCGACGGAAAGCCGCCGGGCGGTTACGACGATGGAGTCGATACCTATCCGGTCGATATTCGCGATGACGGTGTGTATATCGGCCTCCCGGCCGAACCACCCCACGAAACCACGGTTTCAGATGTCATGGCCGAAACCATGGTCAACTGGGGCGTGGACGTCGTCTTCGGCATGGTGGGGCACTCGAACCTGGGCCTCGCCGACGCGCTGCGACGCGTCGAACTCGCGGGCAAACTGCGCTATTACGGCATTCGCCACGAAGGCGCGGCCGCGTTCGCAGCATCGGGCTACGGCAAGCTCACCGGTCGCCCCGCCGCATGTTTGGCCATCGCCGGCCCCGGCGCCACCAACCTGCTCACCGGCCTTTGGGATGCCAACGTGGATCGGGCACCGGCCCTGGCCCTTACCGGCCAGGTCGATACCCAGGTGATCGGGCGCGGAGCCTTTCAGGAGATCGATCAAAATGCCGCGTTCGGCAAGGTCGCCCAGTTTGGTCACACTGTTCTGCACCACAGCAAGCACGCCGAACTCATGAATTTGGCCATCAAAAGCTCGATTCTCAATCGCTCGGTGTCCCATCTGATCTTCCCCGACGAGGTGCAAATAATCAAGGCGGCCGCCGAAGCCAAGCCCGGCAGCCCACAGGGACGCATCACGCCACAGACGATCACACCCCCCGAGGAGTCGGTGCGCGACGCGGTCGAGATGATCCGCAAAGCCCAGCGGCCCGTCATCATTGTCGGACACGGCGCCCGCTTTGCCATGTCTTCGGTCGTCGAACTGGCTGAGATGCTCAAGTGTCCTGTTCTCACGACATTTAAAGGCAAAGGTCTGATCTCGGACAAACATCCCAATGGATGTGGCGTGCTGGGACGCAGCGGCACACCCATTGCCAGCTGGTTCATGAACGAGTCTGACCTTCTCATCGTTCTGGGCGCCAGCTTCAGCAACCATACCGGGATAACGCCCAAGAAACCGATTGTCCAGGTCGATTTCGATTCGTGGGCTCTCGGTCGCGTTCATGCGGTTGATGTGCCGGTATGGGGTGAGATCGAGGTCACCGTGCGAGTGTTTAGAGAACAACTGGCATCGGGAACCGCAGCGGTCGATCAACGGCCAGAAATCGCCGAGCGCTGGCGAATCTGGAGCGCAGAAAAAGCGCGTCGCGAGGACGAAACCGGCAAAAATGGCGTGCACTCCGCTTCTGTGTTCGCCGCCATGAATCGCACAATCCCCGAAGACGCCATCATCGCGGTAGACGTGGGTAACAATACCTATTCGTTCGGCCGCTACTTCGAATGCACACGCCAGTCGATCCTGATGTCCGGATATCTCGGCTCGATCGGCTTCGCATTCCCTGCGGCCATGGGTGCATGGGCTGCAACCCAGGGCAATGATGCCCGCTTCAAGGGCCGCAAAGTCGTATCTGTGTCCGGTGACGGTGGATTCGGTCAATACCTGGCCGAGTTGACCACAGCAGTCAAATACGACATGAACATCACTCATATTGTGTTGAACAACAACGAGCTGGGCAAGATCAGCAAAGAGCAGCGCGCCGGCAACTGGACGGTTTGGCAGACCTCCCTCCACAATCCGAGCTTTGCAGCGTTCGCCAAGATCTGCGGTGCTGAAGGCATCCGGGTGCGAAAAGCGGAAGAGCTCGACGACGCGGTGACCAAGGCACTCGAGCACAATGGCCCGAGCCTGGTCGAAGTCGACGCCGATGCCGCTCTGATCTGAACGCGTAGCTGCCGTTGCCGGAGTCCGCAGCGGTATGGAAGCAATGTAGAGACATTACGACCGGCGGACAGGACATACCTCTCGAAAACGCCACAGCCCGCGCGAGTCACCAAATTCCACTGCTCGCCGTTCTGCCCTCCATCGGGCGGGGTCGGGTAAATCCGTTTTCCCGACAATGCGTGCGACTTCCCGAACGCCGCCAAAGGACTGGTCAGCCGTTGTAATCAAATCAGCAATATCCTTATTTAGGATATGGTGGTTTGCCCTCCAACTCCAATTTGTCGGTAACCAGTAACGATGGAGCCACAAGCGTAATGGAGAATATCACGTGATCTGTGCAACATATTCCAAACTGGAACAACGCGACAGAAATTGTCTTGCGCTTTACGGGTAGCAGAGCCTATAGTAATAATGTGAGTTTTTCCCGCTCTTTTGTGTGGTGATAGTTGACTTTGTGGTTGAAGCACACGCGCCAGTTCTCATCAATGCGCGTCCCTTCTCAAAGACAGTGAAGTCCTGATGGACTGGCGTCCACCGGCTACATTTGAAGAGTACCGTTTTCTTCGCAGGGTAGGCAAAGGTGGGATGGGGACGGTCTATCTCGCACACGATACTCTTCTGGACCGGCTGGTTGCAGTCAAATTCATCAATCCGCCGGATCCCCGTTCGTCGGTGCGCGAGCGATTTCTGGTCGAAGCCCGGGCTGCTGCGCGGTTGCAGCATCCCAATGTGGTGTCCATCTACCGGGTGGGGCACCTTGATGGCCGTCCGTTCATAATCTCGGAGTTCATTCGTGGGACTGGTTTGCATCAGGTTCCACGCCCTATCGCCTGGCGTCATGTGCTCGAGATCAGTATTGGAATGGCACGGGGCCTGGCTGCAGCACACCGTCAGGGAATTCTCCATCGCGACATCAAGCCAGCCAACGCAATCCTCAGTGAGGATGGCAGTGTCAAGATTCTCGACTTCGGGCTGGCGAAATTCCTGGAAGCAAATCTCTCCATCATCGATCTGGCTTGTCGAGGCGAACCGGGAACGCCGCGCTCACTCGTCGAAGACCCGGCAACCCAGCCGCCACCTCGTTCCGATCGCCCCGTCGATACCCCATCAGAGATAATCGGAGAACGCGGGCGAGATATCCCCCGTGATTGGGCAGAAATCCCGCCCGATCACGATTCGGGCCCGGCACCGGGCACTGTTTCACAATCCAGTTCTGAGTACACGGTGGTGCGCTGCATGAAAAGTACGAGCAATCCCGGAACAACGGTATGGGGGACACCGCTATACATGGCGCCTGAGATCTGGCTCGGAAAACCAGCTACCCGCCGCTCAGACGTCTACTCATTGGGAGTTGTATTCTACGAATTATGCGCAGGCCAAGCTCCGCATGCGCACTATCCTGCTGCTGAGTTGTCGCGGGCGATTGTCGACTCCGATGCGCGGCCGCTGGCCTCTGCGGTCTCGGATATCGACCCGGAGTTTGCCGCAGTCATCGATCGATGTCTGCGTCGCGACTCCGACGAACGCTTCGCCTCTGCGGAGGAGTTGCGCGATGCGCTCGAGGAACTGGTCGCCACCAGCTCGCTGGCCCAGGTTCCCGAGGGCAATCCATATCGCGGTTTGCTCGCTTTCGAGGCCGAGCACCGCGCGCTGTTTTTTGGCCGCAGTTCGGAAGTCAGAACCTTGACCGAGCGCCTGCGCTCGCAGAGCTTTGTGCTGGTGGCAGGCGACTCCGGAGTGGGCAAGTCATCTCTTTGTCGCGCCGGTGTGATCCCGCAGGTTCTGGAGGGCGGACTCAGTGACGGTTTGCGCTGGAATGTCATCGGCTTCATGCCCGGTGTGTACCCGTGCCACGAACTGGCAGCCGCGCTCGAGCCGGTCCTCGATACTCCGACCGACGGGATCGCCGACGAATTGCACAACAATCCCCATCTGCTCGTCCGCACCCTGCAAACCCACCTCGGCGATGAGCAGGGCCTGCTCATTTTTATCGATCAGCTCGAAGAGCTGGTCACGGTGAGCAATCGCAGCGAGGAGGAGCTGTTCGGCGAACTCATGAGCTATCTGGCCGAACAGTTCGGAAATCTCCGCCTCCTGGCCACTGTGCGCAGCGATTTTCTCGCCCGTATGGCGATGATTCCCGTCATGGGGGACGAGATCGCTCGGGCGCTCTACATCTTGCGGCCTCTGTCACCGGACAACATCCGCAAGGCCATCGTCGGCCCTGCTCGAGCCAAGGGGATTCTCTTTGAATCCGAGACATTGGTGGACATGTTGGTCGACTCCACCACCCGGACGCCGGGCGGCTTGCCGCTCCTTCAGTTTGCCCTCGCCGAGTTGTGGGATGCGCGCGCAACCAGTACAGCGCCGATCAGTGCAGAAGCCATCGACGCGATCGGCGGAGTGGACGGTGCTCTGGCCCGGCACGCCGACAGTGTGATCCTGGGCTTGCCCCGCGAGCAGCGCAGAGCTGCGCGCAGCATTTTAACCTCGCTGGTGACAGTCGAGGGCACGCGCACGCGGCGCAGCGGTGATGAACTCGTGGCCGGCGAGATAAACGCGCTCACTGCGCTGGACGCACTGGTACACGGCCGCCTCCTGGTCGCCCGCGAAACCGATGAGGGATCGGTCTACGAACTGGCCCACGAGGCTCTCATCAACGGCTGGGAGACGCTGCAGCGGTGGCTCGACGAAGACGCGGAGAGCAAAGCAGTCAAGCAGCGGCTCGACGCCTCGGCCGCCGAGTGGGAGCGGCTCGGCCGGTCGCCCGAGGTGTTGTGGAGCCAGCGCCAGGTCGAGGAAGCCGAGGGCGTGGACCGCAGTGCTCTGGCTGGGCGCGAGCGCGCTTTTCTCACCGCATCCGAGCGCGGACTCAAGCGGAGACGTTCTGTGCGCAATGCGCTATTGCTCGGGATGCCGCTCTTTCTCCTCGCACTCTACGGCGCCGTGCAGTTCAAGGCCGCAAGCGATCTCGACCAGCACGTGGCTGCGCAGGTCGCCAAGGGCCGAGAAATCTATACCCAGGCGGTATACGAGAGAGAGAAACTCGATGCGTTGCGCCGCGTTGCGTTTGGGGCATTTGACACCAAACAGCGCGATCAAGGCGAATCGCTGTGGGAGCAGGTCCTGCAGATGGAGGCGCAAATAGACCTGCTGTTTCGCACCGCAAGCCAGGTATTCGAGGGAGTTCTCACCGTTCACGGTAGCCGTGATGACGTTCGTAACATGCTCGGCGACATCCTATTCGAGCGCGCGCTCTTGGCCGAGCACAGCCACAACCCATCACTGCGCGACGAATTGATCCAGCGTCTGCCCGTCTACGACGCCAGCGGCCAGCGTATGCGCAAATGGAACGCTCCGGCCAAAGTTCGTATCGACAGCCAGCCACAAGGTGCTACCGTTTACATTGGGGATTACGTAGCGAACGAGCACGGCAAGTTGGAACTGACCGAACTCCGCGAACTCGGTGTTACGCCGCTCGTACAGTCCGAGATTTCGCAAGGTTCGTATATGTTTTTGTTGAGGGCCAGGGGTCATGTTGACGTGCGCTATCCGATTCTCCTCGGTTGCGACGAAGACATCCACCTCGATATACCCATGCCATCGATTTCAGAGATACCCGAGGGATTCATTTACGTGCCGCCTGGCCGCTTTCTTTTCGGCAGTGCGGATCAGGAAAGAGTGCGACGAAGGTTTCTCAACGCCGTGCCTGCCCACCAGGTCACCATCGGGGCGTATCTCATCGCCAGGTACGAAACCACTTATGCCGAGTGGATCGAGTACATCGAATCGCTTTCTCCCCAGGCGCGGGAACATCAGACAATCACGGCTGGCAAGGGTGGGATCGGCGGCATAGTCAACCTCGAGGAGCTACCCGATGGTTCTTGGCAGCTGTCCATAAAGCCCACGAGCCAGAGCTATACCGCGCGTACCGGACAGAAAATCATCTACAGCTCGCGAACGACGCGAGCCGAACAAGACTGGCAGCGTTTTCCGGTGTCTGGCATTTCGTTTGCGGAGGCGGCCGGCTACGCCAGCTGGCTCGACCGGACAAAACGCGTCCCAGGGGCCAGATTATGCAATGAATACGAGTGGGAGCGAGCCGCACGGGGAGCCGACAACCGAATATTCCCGCACGGCAATACCGTCGCCCCCGACGACGCCAATATCGACGAAACCTACGGCAAAATGGCCGAGACTATGGGTCCAGACGAGGTTGGCTCGCATCCTGCCTCGCGCAGTCCGTTCGGGGTGGAGGACATGATGGGAAACATTTTCGAATGGACGTTGTCCTCGGTGGAACCGGATACAGTGCTGGTTCGAGGGGGAGCCTACTATTACGACGAAACATCCGCACTGCTGAATAATCGATTTATTCTCGATAGTAAATTACAGGATCCAACTGTTGGGCTTCGTATTTGTGTTTCACTTCCTGCAGCCGGGCAGGTAATTAACTGATACCGAGTCCACGAATACCGATTCAGCTATGAATCAGACCATATAACCATCAATTTGATGGCATAGTGGTACTATACACCCGATGAGGCATACATGCATGGTAATAGTGGAGTAATATACTGTTCTGGTATATTGGTATTGTTTTGCATTAGCTGTGTGGATCCATCGAACAGGGACACTGTTGATCACGATTTGTGGCCGACAATAATCAATAACGACTCTGTGCTCAACGGCGTGAGGGTCAATGGGGTGAGGGTCAACGGCGTGAGGGTCAACGGCGTGAGAGTCAACGGCGTCGCCATGGACGGGTTGACTGTGAGCAACACGGTTCTGCAGGGTGTCAGTCCGCATGACGGTAGCTTGCTGATCGGCCGTGACTTCATTGGCGCTGAAATGACCGCAGAACTCGCCGATGGCGAGACCATGACAGTACGGGTGCAGAACGTGGAGGAGTTTCCCGGCCAATCCGATATTTATTATTATACGATCGAGTACATGGACTACGGCCAATGGGTCAACATCTGTGAGGTAAACACCCTTGCCATCCCGCTGAGAGGTGTATGGGACAAAAGCGGCGATCACATCGATGACGGCAAGCGTTTTTCTTTTGCGTGCCAGGGTAGCGCGGTCGCCAAATGCATCGAATGGGGCTATGCAAGATGGGACACAGCGCTGGAATGCCTCGATCCATATCTATGTGACGAGCGTTCTCTGGCCGACTTTCACCAGGCTTGCACACGGATGGTGCGCGCCGATTATTGCGGTGACGGCACTGCACACACCAGGGATGGCACGACCATCGACATCTGGGACGCCCTCGGCATCATGGAGGAGACGCCGGACTCGGGGCTGGAATTGGAGGCTGAGTGGACAGTCGATGGTGCGGCGTGCATCATCAAGACGCGCTGGTCCAAGGCCGATGGTGGCAGCGCGGTGGACCACATCAGGGCTCACTGCCCCGGGCGATGGGCGCATAGGACCTCGCAGTGCGGCAAGCGGAGTTCGAATTTCCATACCCTCGTCGGCTATCGTGTCCCAACCAAAGTGCGCCGGCTGCTGCGCAACTCCTCGGGCGACAATGTAGAGCAATAAACGCTACAGTCTCACCTGGTTCGAGATACGCTGCGCGATACTGCGGTGCCTGCTCACCTACTTGGTGTACGCTCCGCGGGACTCCTCTGCCGTGCCGCTATATCCACGGAGTCCTGGCCAGGGCTACTTCGCATCCGTGCCACGCTGATCGGTGGCATTGCCATCCTGCTCTGCGCTCTGCTGGCACTGCCGACCACTCAGACTGGAGACGTGTCTTCCTGCCGCGACTTCACGGCCGGCCTGGGTAGCCATTTTTTGCCCAATGAAACCCGCCTTTTCAAAAACGGCTTTTCGATCAGATAATACGAAGCCAGAGCAGCAGCCACCATACATACGATATTGAGCGGAAAATTGCTCACCAGTGCATCGCTGCCGCGATTCAAAAACGGCTGCTGCCACAGATAGAGCGAGTAGCTCAAAACCCCCACGTAGGCGATGGGCTGCCAGTTCAGCATCGAACCGAGTCGGCTGGTCGGATTGCGCAAACACCAGTCGATGAAAAGCGCGATACACACGTTGGTGACCGTCTCCCCGATGGGGTAACTGATCGAAATGCTTCCCCTCAGGTGGTTTGCTGTGAATATGATGATCAGCAGCCCGACCACAGTCGTCCGACGCCGCTGCAGATGGACGAAGAGCGCCTGTTTGTCGAGCCAGGGCCTCGCCGCGGCAAGGACACAACCGATCGCTATCGAATCGGCCACGGTCTGAAAGGTCTCGCCAATGCCGACACGACTCTCGGGCAAGTACACCCAGGTCAACACCCGCACACAGGGAGCTATCAGGGTATATGCGGCTGCAATCGCGATTCCGCCGCGTGCCCCGGCGACCAGTAATATCGCCGGCCAGAGGAGATAAAACTGCTCCTCCACGGCCAGGGACCACAGGTGACCGAAGTGCCACGCGCGATCGTAGTGATAATTGGTCGTGTAGGTTACGGCGTGAATTGCATCGTATTCGCGCAGGGATACCCAACCGATGGCCTCGGCTACCAGGATGACGACCACAAACGCGTAAAACGCCGGGAAGATGCGAAACGTGCGCCGAAAATAGAAATGACGCAGTGAAATGGTGCCGTACTTCTTTATCTCGGCCAACAGCAAGGTGGTGATCAGAAAGCCGGAGATGACAAAAAACACCCTCACGCCCAGTGAGCCGAGATTGAGCAGATGGCCGATGTTCTCCGGTAAACGGTATCCCAGCGTATCTTTGCCATGAGCGACGATGACCAGAGTGATGGAAAGGGCGCGGATGCCATCGAGGCAGGGAATGCGTCCCGAGGTCGATGTGGCCAGGTCACCCAAGGCATTTTCCAGATAACCGGGCTCACTCGCCAAAATGGGCGGCAAATCGGGGCCTGACATTGGCTGCATTGCCCCAACGACTCTTCCGCCATTTGGTGTTGTATGCCCGCAGAAGCCACAGCGGATCCGAAAGATAGCGACGGGCGATGGGATTCGTTCCGGCCCGGTCGACATCCTCGTTGGGTTCTCTGGCCAGATTGTAAACTTTGGGCTGACCAGACCCGGCGACGCGGATCTTCCACGGCCCCATGCGCGCGGCGTGGGCACCCTCGTATTGCGAGGCGAAACTCATGCGCGGATAGCCCTGTCCGATACCATTGGCCAGCGGCACCAGGGACTCGCCCTGCCACTCGGGATCCATCGCGACGCCCAGGACATCGGCAATGGTCGGCACGATATCGACGACTTCGGCGCCCTCGCGTATCTTGCCGGGGGGGAACATGGGCGGATAATGGATGAGCAGAGGAACGTGGATGAGAGTCTCGCGCAAGCTGCCACCGTGGCCGACTCGACCGGCTTCCCATTGCTCGTCGCCGTGATCGGCGGTGATGATGATCATGGTCTGATCGGCAATGCCCCACTCGTCCAGCATATCGAGCAGCTGGCCGAGAAGTTTGTCCTGATATGATACGTTGGAATCATATATCGCTCTCACCCAGGCGATCTCGGCATCGGTGAGCTCGAGTTTTTTGCCCGCGTCGTGGCCCGAGAACCGCCGGGCAAAGCGGCCCTTGTAACCGCGCGCGTGATACTGCCAGATCCACGGCTCCTTGGGGTACCAAGAGACGTGGGTGTCGATGGTGCCCAGATAGAGAAACCACGGTTTGGTCATGCCCTGAATCGATGCGATGGCCTTGCCGAAGACATGCTTGCCCTTGAGTCCGCCGCCTTCGTGAATATGATTGCGGTATCTGTCCCATGCCCTGCCAAAGCCCCATTTCTTGGCCACATAGCCATTGGCCGAAACCCCGCTGGTGAACATACCGGCTCCGCGCATGACCTCGTCGATGGTGGTCCACTTCGCAGCCAGCCTGGCCTTACGTCTGTACATGCGGTGTTTGACCGGATAGAGCGCCGACCAGATCGATGCGTGAGAGACTCGCGATTCGTTGCCCTGGACATAGTTCTGCACGAACACGGCACTGGTCGCGGCAAGCCGCTCGAACGCCGGCACCTCGGGCCGGGCCGTGGGCTCGAAAATTCTGACCCGGTCTGCGCGCAGTGAATCCATGATCCAGAGAATTGCGTACTTTGGCGGCTTGCCGCGCTTGATTTTTGGCCTTGAACCGGGCACTACCAGCGCCGCGTCACTCAGATGGGCGACGTCGCAGCCTGTCCCGGTCAGATCCAGTCGCACAGGTTTGCCGGCCAGGTCGCTCAAATCCACTGCCGAACCATTACCGACCAGCTCGCCGGTGACCCGCGATCCGTCGTCGGCAGTGGCCTCGACCGCCACCCTGCATCGAGCGTGGTCGAGGTCTCCGGTCACACGGCCTCCCTCGGGCGTCATCACGTAGAAGGTCAACCCGCCTTGTCCGGGCAAAACCAGGCGATTCTTGTTCTTGTCGTAAAAAACCGGCGTGTCGTCGCCAAAGCCATGTCCGCCGATCTGGACCCATGCGAGCGCCATCCGATGGCCCCGGCCGGTCAACAGCGAAATCTCATTCTCACCGCTGCGGAGCAGTTTCTCGGCGATCTGAGTGGTCACTGTGGACCATCCCCTGGTCATCTGCTGAGTGATCTCGCGTTTGCGCGCGCCGTTGATGCGAATGGTCAGCGCGCGTGCCCGACGGTTGTACACCCGCAATCGCAATGTCGGCGAAAGGCTGGCCTGCTCGGCAGTGAGCGGTACATCGATGCGCCCGACCTTGCCCTTCATCACGGCCACGCTCTGTCCGTCCCGTTTGGCTCGAATCTTCCAATCGAACTTGGACTTGCGAAAACGCATGTACTTGACAAAACCAGCCGAGCCAGCGGGAATGACCAGGCCACCCTTGCGCTGGATATGGCCGGACAGCCGATTGTCGATGAGTGAATACACCGCCCGCTCAGGCCCGCGCGATGGCGCGACCGGGATCTTGGCCGCGCCGGCCAACTCCTTCGCGGCCCCGCTTGCAGGGCTCTGACCCGATGCAGTATCAGCTGGAACGCCTGGTTTGCCCTGTGCCGGTGAACCGTCCTGGTTCTTGCCACAGGCGGATCCGACGATGGACAGCGCGGCGAGAATCAACAATGGAAACAGCAGAGTGGCGCGAACCCGGACGGATCTTTTCATGCTGAAAGTACACTACGGCTCTCGGCAAGCCAGCGCAAAAAAAAACTGGTCAAACGTCCAAAACGACTATTCTCGTCCCATCACCGAAAACGCATTCGCCCACCACCCTCGATGCAAACTGCGCGTTTCAGGGCGAGCAATCGCGATCAAGATCGCGACCGAGATGAGGCCGAAGCCGGCCAGCGGCCCTAAATCGGCTGGCATTTCGAGCACTTCGGCGGACAATGTTGCGGGGCGCATCGGTGGTGTCCGCGGCCGTCAGGTGGACACTGGCAGGTCTCTGCATTGATGACTGCTCATCGGTCGCCAATGGCTGCCTGGTTTGCGCCGGCAGTCGTGTTGCGTGCAGACCCGAAAACGAGTTTCCAAACGCTTCATGAGCCCGCGTGTCTCACCGCGAGTTTGTCACGAAGTCGGTTTTTTTGATCATTGCAGCAGCATATACAACGCTGGACGGTCTGGACCCTATTCACCTTGAGCCAGAAAATTTGTAGATAACATTCATAGGGTACATCTTTGCCAAACACACTCCCAAAAAACTCGCGAGTACCCCTTGCCTTGATCTATCTGTTAGGTTGTATTATGTCTTTATGGGTAGGGCTGAGAGCCAGAACGGATGGGTCTTCTTAGCATGTCATCAGAATGCGTCAGCAATGGCGTAGAGCAGTCTGGTACCCCAGGCTGGCTTTGTGTTCGGTCTGGCTCTGGCCCACTCTATTTTTACAGGTCCTGAGCAGTACAAGTCGGGTGCTTCGCGGGCGCGGCGAAGTACAGCACTCTTTGGCCAATGGCCAGGTACGACGAGGAGCAGCAAGAGAAACGACAAAGTAACGAACAAGATAGGCAAGAAAACGACAACAAACCAGGGAACGCTCTGAACAGGATAACAAGAGGTCAAAACGTATGAGGAGGTGAAAGAGCGCACTTCAGTGACCGAACATTCGATCACTAGTTGACGGCAAATCAATGAGTACCTCGCCACTGCAGGAACCATGGTATTGCGCAATGAGGAGGTGAATCCGTATGCGAGTATCTTCCACATCTCGTCGAGGTACTGGAGGCTCCGTGTTTACTACCACCCCCGTATCAGCTGGTCGAGCACAGTCATACCTTACTCGATCTCACGGAGGTGGCGTTTATCGACCCTGTGCGCAAGCAGCAACGCGTTCACATGGCTTATAACTTACGAAGCAGAACATATAATGTATCTACATTCAGCTTCCCGGGCCAAGCCCAAACAGGACCTGCGCACTTTCTACGCAACTGCCATTCCTTATTGACCCAAAAACTACCTAACTGACAGGAAAAATTGTTCCCTACTGTGAGATGTGTTATACATATCTCACGCAGTTCGAGAGAGACAAGGCGGATGCGAGGAGTCCCGCGGAGCGTACAGGTGAGCAGGCGCCGCAGCATCGCATCGTGGATCTCGGACCAGGTAAGGCTATAAGTCATACAGCCTCACCTGTAGTCTTTTCTATTGATTGTCTGTTGCTGGCTGTTTGACGGCCCTCTGAATCGATCGTCTGATCGTCTTTCGATGGGACGTTTGTGGCAGGCGCAGACTCAGCTCTACATCTGGCCAGGCCATGTCACGACGCCGCAACAAGAGAAATGCAAAGTTACCGTCGCCGCGCGATGTACTCGCAAGGCGTATTACTCCGAGTGCCGAACAACTCATCGCGCTTATTCGTTCGGTCAATCCCACCGATCGCGATCTCGCCGCGTCGGACGTGCATCGTCGCTATACCATGAAGAGCCGTCTACAGGCTGTTCTGGTAAAGCACTACGCCGATCAGCTGGAAGTCCTCGCCGATCCGGAGACCGACGGTCTGATCCTCATCCGGCATCGGCCCAGCGGACAAACTGCCTGCCATGCGATCATCGATCAGCTGGACCAGACGACGAGGAGCTGGGTGCGCCGCAAACTCGACCAGCGTGCAGCCGGTGCGGTCGGCGGCGCGAGGCAGGGCGACGATTGCGAGCAAGACCCAGCCGAATTGGCATCCAATGCCCTATCGAGCAGTGGTGCGCTTGCGGTCTCCCCGCGGGTCGAAAACGACAACCGTGCCGAACTCGATGAGAGTTCGACCGAGGAGCTCATCCAGATAGGCCACCGGGCCCTGGGACACTACGAGTACGAGCGCGCGGCGGTGTGTTATTGGCGCGCATTTCGCCAAAGTCGCGGTGCCCTGTCCGCCGCCCTCGCACTTCTCGAGTTCCTGGTCGATCATCTCGCTGCGTATCACGACGCACTCGATGTCGCCGAGCGTCTCTCTACCGGTGCACAATCCCACGAACTGGTGCGGGCGTTCCTGGGCCTGGCAGCTGCTCGGGCCGGCAAGATCGGGCGCGCGATTGGATTTGTTCGCGGTCTGGAGGGGCCGCGGGTGGTCGAGACCCATGTGATCCTCGCGCGCCAGGCGTTGCGCAGAGGAGATGGCGAGAGTGCGTCTCGCCATCTCGCCGATGCTCGCCGGCTCGGTCCCAGCACGTACGAGATCATCGAACTCGACCAAGAGATCAATACGTTTGAGGCCAGACAGCGGGCCCCACTGGAAGCCGAGGTGGTCCTTGCCCACGACCGCGGCAGCATTGCTGAAGCCGAAGAAAAAGCCCGGCGCGTCTTGGCAACATGGCCCAACAGTCGAATTGCGCGGCGAGTTCTCAACCAGATCGAGGAGCGGCGCCGGCTCAACAGAGTACCCGAGTTACTCGCTCGTGCCCATGACGCCATTACATCCGGTGAATTCTCTGCTGCTGTGGCATTTTTTGAAAAGGCCGTGGAAAACGGGGCCGACCGGGAGAGTGTCGCGCAGCGCATTGCAATGACCGAAAGGCAGGCCTGTGACTACGCCGACCAGCAGCGCGCGGTCGATGTGAGCGAGCTCGTGAGCAGTGACGATGAGGCCGGGTTCGTGGCCTATGTTGCGCTCGATGACAGGTTGCGTACCCGGGTGCGAAAGAAGTGTGACTCGCCGCTTTTGTTCTGGCTCGAAGAGATCGGTGTCCCGCTCACGGCAGGGCGAGGACGCGCTGCCGTCGATGCTGTATTCGCCCTCGCTCGCGCGCGCCACGCCCTGGCCCGCGGCGATGGCCACAAGGCGCGCGCAATGCTCTGTGGTCACGAAAAGCAGCTTTCCCGGGTACGAGATGCCCAGTCGGCCCTCGCCGAAGCCGAGCGACTGATCCGGCGGAGCGAGCGCGAACGCGTTACCAGGACCGTTGGCGAGGCGCGAGATGCTCTGCACGCCGGCGAGCTGGATCAAGTACGCGACCTTTTGCAGCAGCTCAACCGGCGCACACTGTCCGGCGATGACAGGCGCCAGGCCAGCGAACTATCTGTCGAGCTGGCTCGCCGTGTGGCCAGGCGTCAGCTCGTCGATCGAGTCAGTCGATACCTCGACAACGGCAATTTGCTCGATGCGCGACGGGTGCTCGCAACCTTGATCGCCCGCTGCCAGCTGGACGAACGCGAGCACTGGCGACAGAAACTCGACGACATCACCGCCCAGCTGCGGCGGACCTGGTGCGTGCGGAAACTCGCGTTCGAGCGCGCGGTGGACGATCTGCGCGACCTCGATGTTTCGCGTTCGGCGGACGGAGCGGTTCGGTCGTGGATCACCGTGGACGGCGGGAGCCTGGTTTTGGCTACATCTCGATATCGTGTGGTATTCATCCGCGTCGTCGCGATCGACACCATGAAGGTGAAAGAATGTGTGATATTGCGTGCGCCGTCACCCATCCGCAGCCCTGCCGTCGTGGTAGACAGCAAATCGCTCTGGCTCACCGGCGAAGAGGGCAATCTTCTCCGCCTCTCACTCGGTGCGTGGGACATCTTGTGCTGGCGTGATATCAGCGAATTCATCGAAGAGAACGCCACGCTCGAGCAGGTGATCCCGATTGCTGGTACTCCGTTTATCTGGGTCTTATCGTATCAGCGCGACAGATCCTGTGCGCCCGTGGTCATCGACCTGGAGCGCTGGTGCGTGCATCGCAAGCTTTCGGATTCGATATTTGCTTTCACTCCGATGAGTGGCTTTGATCGGCCGCTCGTATTGTGTTACAAGCTGCGCGGTCACGGGGTTTATCACGCCAGGGGGGCATTCGAAATGGAGGCTAGGATTCCCTCTGATTGCTCGGTTCGGACCGGAGCGATCGATCCCCGGGGCAGCGGCATGGTGTTCTTGCACGGTATGCCCGGTGCTGAGGACGACGGCCCACTCATGTTGAGCGTATTTTGGCCCGACGGCGGAGTGACAGAACCACTCTTGCTCGAACTGTATGCGCAAGCTCGCCCTCATTCGATCGCGACCGGGCTGGACATCGCGATGACGTTCATCGTGGCCATGACCGACCATGGCGATTGTGATCTCGTGGCTCTGAAGCCGTGCAGCGAGGGTCTCGAGATCGCATATCGCGTATCGGTGCCGCGGGAGACGTTTCTGGTCACGGACGCTGGCAGCCGCAAAGTCGCGGCCCTGGTGGCCGGCGACCGGGGGCCCCGGATCGTGCCCCTGGGCGCGCAAAAGCCGGTAATGCCTCTGTGCTCGGAGTCGGAGCTGAGTTTGCCGAGTTTTCGCGCTCCGTTCTTGTGTGGCCGCCGCTTCAAGAAACACAGCGCGCGCTGTCTTGCCCTGACCGCGAGTTTGAGCGATCTGACGCTGTCGAAAGTCAACTCGCGGCTGGCCAGGTGCAAGCGCGACCGTCGCGACGATCCGGCTGCTCTGCTCGACTTCATCGACGCGCTCCGATTGAGCTGCCATTTCTCGCTGTCCGGTGATCTGATTCGCTGGGCCTGGCAGCAACATCCCGAGCACCCCGAGGTCGTCCTTGAATACGCCGAACAACGTGCAGATAAGGAGGATTGGCACACTGTTCTGACGTTGCTCGAGTCAGTCGATCGGTCTGCACTGCGCGATGACCTGGTGGAGCATTTCTGTCACTTACTGGGCATTGCGCTCACCTTGGCAAAGCGAAAGGAGGAGTCGATACAGGTCTGGCTCGAGGGTATGCAGACCGAGGGAGGCGGTTGCCAGCTGGATGACTATATCAGCCTGGCATGGCCGCTACCCGAGAGCCCGGTCTCTGCCGGTTACCGGCCGCACAACCATCTCGTCCAGCAGTTTGCGGCTGCCCTCCGAGAGGCGGATAGGTGGCTCGCGGAGGGCGACGGCGACCGGGCACTCGAGGTCATGGACCGGCCGATGATGTGGCGTCTGACAGAAGTGCAGAGTGCCGCTCGCCTGGCCGAGGCCTACCTTCAGTCGAGCGCAGACGGCGAGGTGAATCAGTTTCGCAAGGCACAGGCATTGGCCGCGCTGTGCGACTTACACGACCACGGCGAGGACAGCTGGCGGTGGAAAGAGGTACCGGTGCCGCTAGCCACGTGGGATCGGGATCGGATCGGTGAAGTCGTCGACAGGGCGCGAGACTGGCTGGATTGGTTTGTCGGCAAGGCGCCTGCCGGCGAGCAAATCTCCGAGGCCGATATCTGATCTCGGTTGTCGTTGGATCGTTTCCAGTCTGACGTGTGCAGTTGGTCGACTGTAGTTGATCGACTACAGATGAAACGCCTGTTTGCCGATCATGGTGCCCGAAGCCTGGCGTTTGTGAGCTTCGGACAGAGCTTCGGCAGTGAGTGCGCCGCCGTCGTGGCTGAGTGTGCATTCGAGCACCCCCTGGTCGAGCAGGCTGGCCACGCGATTGAGAATATCACCTTGTGATGCCATATCCTCGGTTTGGTACATCGACTTGGTAAACATGAGTTCCCAGGCAAACGAGGCTTTTTTGGCAAAGAGCTTGCCGAGCGGCAGGGGGTGTTCGTGTTCGACGATCGACACGATCCGGCCTTGCGGGGTGATGATCTCGGCCATGGCCTCGAAGTGGTGCGCCGTGGCTTGACAGCAGATGATGTAATCCACCGTGTCCAGTCCGAGCGCCCGGATCTGGCTCGGAATGTCCTGGTGGTGATCGATCACATGGGTCGCGCCCATACGCCGCGACCACTCGATGGTCTCGGGCCGGGAGGCAGTTCCTATCACCGTCATATCCGAGATGCGCCTGGCCATTTGCACGGCCAACGAGCCCACGCCGCCTGCGCTGCCGATCACCAGGATGCTCTTGCCACGCTCGACATTCAGTTGTTCGTACAGCCCTTCCCATGCAGTGAGCGCAGTGAGTGGAATGGCGCAGGCCTCGACAAAGTTCAGACTGGTCGGCTTGAGACCGACGATGCGCTCGTCGACCAGCTGGTAGTTGGCATTGCTGCCCGGACGGCCGATATCGCCCGCGTAATAAACCGAATCGCCAACCGCGAAGCCGGTGACCCGATCTCCCACAGCTGTGACAATACCCGCAGCATCCCATCCCAGCACCTGGCCGGCCCGCGCATTGCGGACCTTGGTGTCGACCGGGTTCAGTGACGCGGCTTTGACCTCGACTAGTAGGTCCCGTCCCGTGGCTTCGGGCATTGGGAGGTCGACTTCATCGAATAGTTCGGTGTTTTGGCTGTTGACAACAAACGCTTTCATGGTGGTCTTTGCTACGTGTTGGCCGGCCGACAAATCTTCGCGACTACCGCCTGGCGCAAAGCAAGTCTACATCGCAACCACTCAGGCGAAATATGGTTTGGCGGAACAGTACTTGTTCCAATACATCAAAACTGCCCCTGGCTCGGAGCCCGATTGCGATGATCGTGTGCGGCACACCCAAAATTGTGCGGGGCAACATCGACTGGGCGGGCCCGGCGCCAGCTGATTTGTAATTATCTAAGTTTTTGATATTATTTAGTTTATTGATGGATCTAGGCAGACGCTCGAGGACGATTTTCGCCAGCGCGGACGAGCGAACGCTGGACAAAAATGCTTCACCGCAGCAATACTGCGGACAAGGAGAAAATGCGTCCATGGCGGGGTCAAAAGCGCCCATTCGCGGGCTGGTTCGACAGGATGCCAATGTGGGCAGACTTCGGTCCGATCGATCCGAGCCAGTTTGATTGAACCCCGGTTGATGTCAGCCCGAATGCCGCGAATCCGGCCGAAGTGAGTCCCATCGACATGTCCAATTTTAACCCTCCCAACATTCGGGCGCTGGCCGAGAATTTGCCGATCATAGCGAAAAAGAGTCGACGCCTGGCGCGGATCTATTTCCGGCGTCTGGCTGCTGGCGACACCTTTGACGCCCCGTATCTCAAGGTACTTTTCGGACCGTTCATGGAGCTGACCCGGGCCATGCTGCGCAATCCACTCGGGTTGTTTGGGGCGCAGATTCGACTATGGCAGGGCTACACCAATCTGATGACCACGGCGTTTTTGCGTATGATGGGCCAGGAGGTCGGGCCGGTCATCGAGCCTGAGCCAGGGGACCGGCGTTTTCGGGCCGCGGCATGGACCGAGAGCATGGTCTTCGACTTCATCAAACAGTCCTATCTTCTGGTCGCGCAATACATCATGGCATTGGGTCAGAGCGGGCGGGGAGCAGACCAGCAATCTCAGGCCAAGGCGATGTTCTATCTGCGCCAGTTCGTGGATGCGATGGCCCCGACCAACTTTGTCATGACCAACCCGGAGGTTTTGCGGGCGAGTATCGAGTCAGGTGGTGAAAACTTGATCCGCGGTCTGCGCAATTTGCTCGAAGATCTCGAGCGGGGCAAGGGGCAGCTTCTGCCCAAGATGGCCGACCAGAGTGCATTTCGACTGGGCGAGAATGTTGCGACCACGCCGGGCAAGGTGGTCTTTCAAAACCAGCTGATGCAGCTCATCCAGTACCAGCCGAGCACAGAGAAGGTATTTTCGCGCCCACTTCTGTTTGTGCCGCCATGGATCAACAAGTTTTATATCCTGGATTTGCGACCCGAGAACTCGCTGGTCAAGTGGGCTGTGGAACGCGGTTTTACGGTGTTCATGGTCTCGTGGATCAACCCGGACGAGCGATTGCGCAATAAGGATTTTGAAAACTATGTGTCCGAAGGCATCCTGGCGGCCCTGAACGCCATCGAGTTGGCCACGGGCCAGCGTGAGGTCAACGCAGTATCCTATTGTATTGGTGGCATCGTCATGGCCGCAACGCTGGCCTATATGTCGGCCAGGGGAGACGATCGCATCGTCAGCGCAACGCTGCTCACCACTCTGCTCGATTTTTCCGATGTCGGCCCGATCAGCGTGTTCATCGGCGAGAAAGAGCTTGCCTTTCTCGACCGGGTCATGGCGAAAAAAGGCTATCTAGAGGGCACCCGTATGTCCTCTGCATTCAACATGTTGCGGTCCAACGATCTGATCTGGAGCGCGGTGATCAGGAACTATCTCCTGGGTCGCGATCCGATACAGTTCGACCTCCTCTACTGGGCCGACGACAACACCCGCATGCCGGCGCGGATGCACAGTTTTTATCTGCGCAATCTGTATTTGCGCAACAAGCTGCGCGAGCCGGGCGGAATCTCGCTACTCGACACGCCGATCGACCTGGGCCAGGTGAAAACCCCGTCCTACTTCGTGTCGACCGAACACGATCACATTGCACCCTGGAGGGGCGTGTACGAGAGCGCCAGGCTATTGCGCAGTCCGGTTCGCTTCATCCTGGGTGGCTCCGGACACATCGCGGGTGTGATCAACCCGGTCGGATCGGGCAAATACTGCTACTGGACCAACGACTCTCTGCGCGGTGATGCCGAGGAATGGCGCGACAGTGCAGAGCAGCACCAAGGCTCCTGGTGGCCGGACTGGCTGCACTGGGTCGAGCGCCACGCCGGCCCAAGAGTCGCCAGGCGAATTCCCGGCGACGGCAAACTCGATCCCATCGAAGATGCGCCAGGAGCCTACGTGCGAGTGCGAATCGACGAGTGACGCGTTGCCGGACACACCGGCCCGGCCGACACGTCGTCGGTCAACGGTTGGGTTCCCCGCCGCTGTGACCGGCGTTACTGCCTACCTGGTCACCTCGCCAATTTGGGCGTATTCTGAACCCGACCATGCGGATACGGAATCGAGCTCTTGTCGTGTCGGCTCTGGCGCTGTTGATCAGTGCCGGGGTGGCGTGCTCGGATGACTCCCCGGAGGAAGGCCCAAACCTCGGCGAGTCCGATACCTGCCGCGATCCAGCGCCCGAGGTGACCCTGGATAGCCTGACAGTGGGGCTGGTCGAAGATGGAGTGTTCATGCCGCTCACCGCAGATCAGGTCGTGCCGCTCATCTACGGCGACCAGGGCTTGCCCATGGTGGGCATCTATTTGCAGGTGACTGGCGGTTCGGTACCCGATTGCCTGGACCAGGACACGCGCGCTCTGAACAGCAGTGGCAATTCGGCAGGTGATCTGATCGCGCCATTGACCATGCACCGCCAGGAACGCGGCACCTATCGCACCAATCTGGCGTGGGTGATCCTGTCCCCGGCAGTGCAGGCGGGCGATGCGCTGACCATTCGTTCACAAGCCGGGCAAACTGTGTTTGAGTGCCGAGTGTATCTTGACTTCATGGGTGCGGCGAGGGCGGTGCCGCGCCGCAGTGCGGCCTCGACTGGCCAGGCCTCGTTTCGTATCCTTGGTCCTGGCGACAGACCAGCTTCATCCGACAGGCTCACAGTGACCGCGACGGACGCTCATGACTGAGCAGAACAAACCTTCCGGGCCGGCGAGCAATGGCGTTCCTTCCCTGGGCAAAGCGACGCCAGATACCGCCGGAGTGCGTTGGCAACGCCGCAAGCGCCAGTTGCTTCAGGGGGTTGTGGTCACCTTTGTTCTCATCTCAGCGTGGATTGGAGTCCTGGTCGCCATGCAAGTTGCCTCGAGCAGCGGATACAATTTCCGCGCCGAGACCCAGCACATCCTCGAGCAGATGCGAAACGGAAAGTTCGAGGAGGTCTACCAGGCGGCGTCCCCGCGCCTGCATCAGGCCATGATCGCCGACCGCTTTCTCGAACTCGCGTCCGATATCAATCAGACCCTGGGAGCATTTCGCCAGCTGCTGGCCATCAAGCTGGTCGAGTCGATCTCGGGACCCGGCGGGGATACCCGGCGGGTAAGAGCGACCATCGAGTTCGACAATGGCAAGACCTCGGCCTCGTTTAGCTATCATTGGCACGATCAAACGTGGAAGCTCTTGCAGCTCGGTATCGACCTGCCGCCAGATCTGGCCCGAGCAGTCATTTCGCGGTCGGAGACTCGCGCTGCGCGCAAAGAGGCTCCGAAGGAAATATACGATCTCGCCGAGCGCATACTCGAATTCGATCGCGACGGCAAGATCGAGAAAATATGGCGTGACTCCTCTGCCACGTTCCAGCAATCCATCGATCGCGAGACATTTCTCAAGATACAAGCCGAAAGAAAACGTGTTCTGGGGCGATATCTACGCATTCTCGACACACTCAAATCGTCGCGTAACTCCAGCCGTACCCAGGCGTCCATCACCTGGATCGTGCAGTACGAAAAAGCCAAGGCTAAGGTCTCTCTGAGCTTCATCAAAATGACTGATGTATGGAAACTGACCTACTACAAGGTCGTCATACCACCCCTGCGATTTGAACCGCTATCGGCCGAACCTCCGCCTCCATAGCAGATTCCGCCAGTCGTTACAGGCTCGAGGTGCTGTACCGGTGCTCACGGAGTGCCGATTGGCGCGTCGGAGCGTTGCGTCTGCCAGTCCTCGACTGTAATGGCCCAGCGTTCGTGATCGCGCCACTGTCCGGCGATCTTCAGATAGCGCGGTGAGTATCCCTCTCTGTGAAAACCGCATTTGCGCGCAGTGGCAAGAGATGCGGTATTTTGCGGGATAATGTTGGCCTCGATCCGATGCAGGCAGAGTTGGGTGAAAGCGCGCTCGACACACAGCGAGATGCCCTCGGTGGCATAGCCCTGGCGCAGATACGGCTTGCCGACCCAGTAACCCATGTACGAGGAGCAAAACGGCCCCATGACAATTTGGCTCAACCCCACATAACCAACGATGGCGCCATCCGTGGCGCGACAGATCAGGTGTTTCTGTGAGGACGGCGTGTTGGCAGTGATGAGAAAACGCCGGAATACTGGCCGGCTGACCGGATCGGAGCCGTCTTCGGGTATGGGTTCCCAGGGCTGATGAACGTCGCGGCTAGCCTGGCGCAACGCGATGAACTCGTCGACGTCGACCTGGGTGGGATGACGCAGAAAAACCCGGGAGCCCCGGATCAAACTTTTGGCAGAAGAGCTCATGGTTTCGCTCGGTTTTTGCGTTTCAGCGTACCACTTCCGGGACATGGGGCGAACACTCACACCGGCGACTCGACCGCGCTACTGAATACTCATTCAGTCTCACATGGTACGTGGGGCCGCCGTCTCCTGTGCCAGCATCATTGCCCCCGGCCGTGGTCGATTGTCGATCCACCCGATACGATCGCAACACTCTGCAACACGGCCAGGGGGCCGAGTTGCGCAAGTGTCTGCAGTTCGCTCTCGTTGCGGACGAAAAACGAGCCACTGAAACCGAGCGCATTGACCGAAATCGGCCCGAAACACTCGCGCGAGCGTGCAACCACGAGCATCCATTCGCGGGTGACGAGAAGGTTGTAGGGGGCGACATCGGTGCTTTCGGTGCTGACCAGACCGAGTGCGCGGAGCATGGCATGGTAGCAGTGCAAGGTGTGCCGAGCTGCTCTGTCTGGCGACTCGCCCAGGGCTGGATCGAGAGCGACCACTGCGTGCACGAACGGCAGACCAGTGGCAATGGCAATTTGGCCGGGGCATGCGATCGAATCACCGCCCGGGGGGTGGTCCGGACGACCCGATGTATCGTCCATCTCGACCGGTTGGGAAGGGGTCAAAAGCGGTGCAATTGGAATTCGCGGCCTGGCCGCTTGCGATTGCGCATGGCTCGAAGAATCGTCTGACCGATCGGGTATGAGCGGCAACGGCACCATCTGGAGATGCTTGTGCCGCTGGCTGGCGCCTGCGGAGGGCCCACTGTTGTAGAATACCAGGCCGTCAAATTCGGCCAGACACGCCCACATCGCGGCAAAATCGCTGCTATTCAGAGGCTCTTCCTGCTCTCGAAACTCCCGGGTTACAATGAGTAGATGGTAGTCGATGACATTAAACTTGTTGAGCAGGCATACATGAGAGGTCGAGATATCGGCCACCCATAGATTTTCGTCATAGGGCAGAAATGGGTTGGCAACGCGTTCGGCCGCACGTCCTGGCAAGGAATGCGACGCGGAATCTGCTTGCTCGCTCGCTCGGGTTTTTCGGTGGAGGTGGGTTAGTCTGCGCACCAAAAACTCGATTCCGCAGTGCGTCAGGGTTTGCCACGTGGTCGCAATGGGTTGCTGTACTCCCGAGCGTATAGCGCGTTTGGTGGTGCTGACCGTCCTCTCCCACAGCGTACCGCGCTCGAGAGTAATGTCACCTTCATCTACTACAGGTTCTGACATGTCGCCCTCCTTTGGATGGCCAGGATCGCACGTTTTGGCGGACCAATCGCCCGGCCTCGGGTTGGCTGAGCGTCACAGCAAAGAATGCGAGGTGGAGTTCTGACCGAGCGGGTTGGAGGGGCAAGATGGAGGGCCCGAAAATGGCGCAGGTAAGTCGCCGAATGGCGACTTACCTGCAAAATCTGACTAGGGGGAAGGCTAAGGTGTCAACATTTCGCACACAGTGAGGAACTTGAACTTGCCGAACATATTCATGGTGGATAGACCAATGGTCCCGATATCGAGCGAAGTGTCTTCGACCTGCACACTCACAGTCTCCCTCGTGGTGACCACCTCACAACTCAGCGAATTCTCGACTGCAGCAAAGGCCAGCACAGCATCCTGACCTCCTACGAGATCGAGGCCCTCGAAATCATTACGGCCGATCTCGACGAATCCAGCGCTGGAAGCGTTGCGACACCTGGTCGACTGCGTCGCTGATGCATTGGCCGTGGTCGTTTGGTCGGGGAGTTCGGCCAACTGCACGAACTGACCAGTGGACGGGCCCTGGAGGGGATCGTCCCCGACACCCTCCGCATTCGAAGCCAGCGCACAGCGGTACCCCAGGAAGCCCTGTTGCTGTCCGGAATTCTCCTCGGCACGCACTAGAAGACCAATGCGCCAGTGATTGGTCGGCCCGTAGTTCTCACCACCCGAGGTGCCGTCGGCCGTTACGACAGCGTGAATGATCACGTTCTGCCAGTCCTCCTCCTCTCCGAGCACGGCCTGTAGACCGCCGCCGGTGGCCAGGAGGCCCTCTGGTCCGTACACCCAGGGATCCTCGGAGAGTTCCGGGGGGGCGTGAAACCAGTCATTATCGGACGTGAAACCTTCGAGATGGATCAGCTTGCCGATCCGATTGTCCCTGTCGTTGCAGTCGTCGGTGGCCATGACTCCATCGCCATCGACGTCCTCGTCCAGCGCCACTGCGCTACTTTCGCCGAAATCAGGTTGGGGTAGGCGTGCCGATTCGAGCGCAGATGTTCCTACAGTGTCCGCTCGCGCAGTACTGTTGCATTCGGGCAGAGCTCCCCCTGGGCCTTGATCGTCGATCACCACCTGATCAGATGAGCTTGTAGGGTCCCATGGGAGATCCTGAGAGTCGTCTGGTGCCACTGCCTGAGTGCAGCTCCAAGACATTGTCAGCGTCGCGATACCAAAGAGTGATGCTAAGGACAGAACTTTCATCAAGCGCCCCTTTCCCGTCTGGCAACGTGCTAATGCTGAGAAAGAATCGGCTCACCATACGTGTTCGCGGAGTCCTCTCGACCCCACATAGGGGTCCCTATACGGCCCTCCGCAATCGTCCGCACAGCATCTCATGCGAGCCCAGTTCAGCGTAGCGGGTTAGACGTCGCGTAGCGCAGCTAAAATCTACCAGTGCACGGAGAGGATGTAAAGGCGTTTTTCGAGTCAAAAAGCTAATTCTTATTTTGTCGTAATACATAACTGAGTTGCGTACATATCGATATCTTTATCGCTCAGTATTACAAATTGCGACCATGGCCGAGATTGCCCGTGCAGTGGTTATCTTGCCTCCAAGAGCGGCATCTTTCCTACAGGGACGCGGCTCGGCCAAATCAGCATAGATTGGCAAATACGCCATTTCTCGGCCATTCGGCTGTTTCTCGCCGTGTCATCCCGTGCCCCCAATTCGCCGAAGTGCGATACCACGCAGATCGCTAATCGACTCAGCTCGGAAATTCTATCTTCGTTACCACCCGTCACAACGTGGGCCGCGACACGAAATCCAACTGGGCAGAGATGAGACGTAGGCAGTATTCCGACTGGAGTGTAATTGTTGTGCAACCTGGCCAGGAATCCATGTGGTTACATGTATTGATCGCTGCGAGATCAACTCCCCATGCCACAGAGATACGAGGCCAGAATAGCTGTGTGATCGCTGTGGATAGGGCCTGGCTGCAGCGTTTGGCCTGGGTCGGTGCAGATTCGACCAGACCCGGTGCCGCATGGTGCGGGCGGTCAGAGAGCTGTAAATCCACATGCACCACCTGGCCCGGCACCACCTGGCTCGAGTTGTTCACCGCGATACCTGCTGCGCTGTCGGCTCCGCCGTAACCGTGTCGATACGCCATACTCGCAGCGCAACCCGGTTCTTTACCGAGAGTCTCCTCAAAAATCCACTATCAGCAGGCGCTGATCGATGCCAATGACTGGATTGCTCGCCGTGTCCTGATCACGGTAGCTCACATCGACCTCTGGTCCCACCAATCGGTATTTGCGCAGCAAGCCGAGCGCATATGTGCGAGTGACAGTAACGTCGGGCCAGGCGCGGCGTAGGAATGAGAACCAGGCTGCACGGGTTTTACTCCCGCGCAATGAGGAAGACATGATCAGTATTCGTATAGCGGCCTATGTAATTTTTGCCACGACCATGACACTCGGTACTGCTGCCGGATATGCCTATCTGATCTCATCGAGCTGATGATGTTAAACCCGTTTCCGGCGGTACGTACCGCATCCAGCGCAGCCGGCCAGGCCGTGCTGGACGCTCCGCTCATTTCGGTCATGCCCCAAAATAATCACCCCAACGCGCAGCGGTCGGGCCGCGCACGATCACTGTGGACCCGTTGCAACGTGACCGCGTGAGATCAAAACCCGCCGACAACAACCAGGCCGAGTTGACCGGGGCCGGCTGATGGTGCCAGGCGTGCATAGGACTCCTGGTTCTTGGGCGCGGTGAGATACAAGACCGCACCTGCCGCGGCAAGTGCGATGCCGGCGCCAACCAATGCAGTGGACACCGTGGCGTGCGTGCGCGCCGAATCGGTCTGGCTCTGGCCCTCAGCTGTGCACACCAATGTATCGCGATTGCACAGGCCATCGTCGAAGGCGCCATCCCACTTGGAATTGGCCGACGCGCCAAAGCCTATGCCGACCGCCAGTGCGGCCAGTCCACCGCCTGCGACCGACAAGCCCATAATACGGCGAGTTCTGCCGGTATGTCCCGGTTCTGGCCGGTCGGAAGGAGCATCGACGGTAGGTATCGCGGTGCGCTTTTCCGGCGATTTTACAGTTTCCTCGGGAGCCGGAGCGAGCACCGGGACCTCCACGGTCACCTCCCGACCTTCGATCGCCGTTATGCTGGCGGTAAATGGCAGGTAACCGCTGGCATCGGCGGTTATCTGATACGCTCCCGGGTCGACAAAAATCGCCGTATTGAACACTGCAGCGTTGACCGGGGTTCCATTGCGGGTAACCGTGAGGTCGGCAGCATGGTCGGCTAGGTCTATTTTGATGACCAGGCGCGGCAAACGCGGTTCGAGCGCATCGGCGGCATTCCTGGCGTACTCTTCACGTCTGGACCGACCAGCCCGATTGGCCAGATTCTCGGCTTCCCGGTAATATCCCCATGCGCTGGCCAGTTTGCCGAGTTTTTCGTAGCAGATGGCGAGATTGAGTGTGGTACCCACGGCCGGGTCGAGCTTGAGGCTGGCTTCGAACTTGGGGCAGGCGGCCGCGTAGTCGCCCTTTTTCATCAGAGCTCGCCCCTGAGTGAACAATTGCTCGGCGGTGGCCTTGTCGGCCCCGCTCTGCGCTTCACTCGGCGTTGGGTTCAGACAAAGAGCTGCCGCGAGTACGACGGGAGCAAGTAGCTGATTCCGCATACGGTCTTCCTTGGACACACCCGGCGGGTGCCCTAGTGTCGAGTGTTCAGAATGTCGTCGGGATCATCCCCGCTTGATGGGGGCGGTGATGCGGGCGGTTTACCTCTTTTGACGGACGCCCCGCCCTCTGATGCTTTTCGCTGCTCTGCCTCCTGCCGCGCGGCAGCTCGTCTGGCTCTCCGCTGCGCTCGCTTGCTGCGGCGCGATGACGTTGCCCGCGGCGATTTTTTGTCCGACGAGGCATTCGATGATCGCTCGTCCGCTGCAGCATTGGGCGCGTTCGTTGCGACGGCAGAGTTGGAAGGCTGCTCCGCAGCGATTTCTTTGCGCTCTTCACCGGGGTCGGAGCTGTCATCAGAGGGGTTATTGGAACTCGCGATGACGCCCGCATCGACGGCTGTTGTGGTCGCATTCGACCGGGCAGCCGTGCCGGGCGTGGTGGACACCGGGCCATTCGGTCGCTGCGCTTGCAGAGCTGGCGCAGTGGTTGGCGAAGTCGAACCGGGCGCAGCAGTTCCATTGGGGTCGGTACCCCCGGCCAGAACCATGATGACCAGGCCGAAAACCGCAGTGATCACTGCGGCAACGGTAGCGACGAGCCACGATCGGCTTCGCGGCGCGGCTGTCGGCGCAGTAGCGAGGCCCGATACCTGGCCCGAGGTGGAGGCGAGGGTAGAGGGCGGGCCCAACGTCGGACCGGGCGATCCGGTGCGATACTGTGGTGGAGTGGGGTCTACATTGAGAATCCGCCGGGTTCGTTCAGTTGAGGTCGCCGCCTGTGCTGGCGATTGGGCAAATGGCGTCAGTGCCAGGGCGAATTCGGCGATATTTTGAAAGCGCTGCGCGGGGTCCTTTTCCAGACAGTGCATCACCACCTGATCCAGTCCCCGCGGCAGTGGGATGGTCAGGGCGGCGACCGGGTCCATTGCGACCTTGAGACACAATTCCGAAAAAGTGTCGGCCCGGAATGGACGATGGCCGCTCAGCAATTCATAGAGGACCACGCCGAGTGACCAGATATCCGAACGCGGGTCGACTTGTTTGCTCGAGCGTAGCTGTTCAGGCGACATGTAGCCCGGGGTGCCGAGCATCGTTTGCGTACTGGTAAGTCCGGCGTCGCCTGCAACCGGTGCCTTGGAAATGCCAAAGTCGAGTATTTTTACCAGCGGCGAGCCATCAGCCCGGCTGGTGAGAAAAAAATTGGCCGGCTTGATATCGCGGTGAACAATGCCGAGTGAATGCGCCTCGGCGAGCGCCTCACAGGCTTGCAAAATCAGATCGACTGCTTGACCCGGGCTGGGCGGGCCGTGCTGAGTCAGGAATTTTGCCAGATCGGTTCCTTCCAGATACTCCATCACCATATACGGCGCGCCGTTTTCGAGTTCGCCCACGTCGTAGACCTGGCATACATGCTCGCTTTTGAGCCTGACCGAGGCCCGGGCTTCGCGCTCAAAGCGCTGCACAACTTCCGAGTTGTGAAGCATCCCCTCCAGCAAAAACTTGATCGCAACTGGCTGATCGAGCTGGAGGTGGTGAGCGAGAGCAACAACACCCATACCCCCCTGGCCGAGCACACAGTCGAGACGGTACTTGGACGCGAAAATCGTACCGGGCTCAAACATTAGTCCCTGATCGGGCATTATCTGCAAGGTTACTTGTGATTTGGCCTGTTAACAATAGCGAAAAGCGTACTCCGAAAAACTGTTTTACTGGCGTTGGTTAGTGGGCGATCTCTTCCCACAAGCGGCGATAGGCGTGCAACTGGCGGCGAGATGTGAATCGCTCTGCATGACAGCTCCATGTCAGGGACCGACCCGACGGTTAGCTCTTTGGCCTGACCAGTGAGCGTATCCCGGGGCTGCCGCGGGGCTGCCCTGCCCCGGTCGCAGGAACTGTCAGACTGGGTGGCCATTGGGCTGGTCAGTTGATTGTCAATGAACGAAGACAGTTACAACGATCTCTGTGGACTATCCGACAAAGTGTGACAACGTGTCTCGCTTTGTGTGAGGCGTCTTGTCGCGCTGCGAATTCGAGGTATCGATAACTCGAATTATCGATCTTGCCATTTCTAGCTGCAAAAGCTTGACCAGCGACCCCCGGGGTTGGCTGTCATTGCCTCACAACATATTACGATTTCACAATATTTTGCTTTTTCTGCGGCGAGGCCGGCAAGCCGACTATTGAACTGGCCTGGCTATTGCTGTAGCCATGGATACGCAATCAGTCGTCTATGTACCGTGAAGGAGCACCCGTTGAGAAGACGCGCCATTCAGACTTCTGCACCTCGTCATTTGGGCATGGCTTCTCCGCCGCCGTTTGTGGGACGTGGCGAAGAGATCACCGCCCTTTTCAACGCACTGCAGGAGGCTGCCGCCGCAGTTGTTCGCGGCCCGGCCGGAGCGGGAAAGACCCGGCTGGCCGATGAACTGTTGAAGCGAAGCGCGACCGGCGAAGCGTTCTCGACAGCCGTTCAGGTTCGCTGCGAGCCCGGCGATCGCGCGGTCACAGTGCTCGCTCGAACCGAGCGGAGCATGAAGCTCTTGCCGGGCAGTTTGGCCCAGGTGCTCAGGGACGAACCCCGCCTGGTCGTGGTCGACGATATTCATCTTCTCGACGACACAGAGGCCCTGCGCGCGCTCAGTGCGCTGGTGCAGACGATGGAAAAATCGCGCGCCCGCGGGCGAATTGTCCTGTCGAGCCGGGATGAGGTGCCCTTGCGGCGCGATCTATCGCCATTTGTGCTCGATCTGGGCGGGCTTGACGAGGCCGCGGCTCGCCAGCTCTGGCACTATCTCGAGGAGACCTACGGTCCAACGCCCCAGCTCACCTGCGATCGAGCACTGACCCTGACCCGGGGCATGCCGCTCTTGCTGCGGCGCGAGTACGCGCGTGCAGTATTCGGCCCCAAGGCCTGGAATGTCGAGGACATGGCGGACAATGGCCGGCGCGTTCTCGAGGCCATGGCGGTTCTTCGCCTGCCCGCCACGGCAACTGCCATTGTCGCTGTGGCCGGGTTCAGTTCAGGCGCCGACCCGCAAGCGGACTCACCGGTACAGGCGGCGCCGTCGTCGGTAGAATCCGAGCACGGCCGCGGCGATAGATGGGGCGGGATGCCGGCTGCGATTGTCGCCCTGGTGTCGCACCAACTCGTCGATCCCCTGGACGACGGCCGATTTGCCCTCCACGAGGTAATTCGAGAGCGGGTGCTTCCCACCATGGCCGCATCTGTACGCCGGGCTGTCGAAGAGCGAGCCACCGATCTCGTCGCCTCCCTCGGTCGCGGTAGACCTGAAGCCGGAAAACCGGCCTGGCAAGACAGTGCATTGGGCTGGCTCAGCCCGGTCGAACGCCTGCGCGAGGAGGTGCGTCACCTTCTCGCCGCCGGAGAAGTGGCGCAGGCGCGCGCGCGGATACTGGCCAGTCACGGTGATATTGCCGTAAAATCGTCTGGAGGCGGAGAGCTGATCGGGCTCATCGACGCGGTCCGCGCGGCCAGGTCGACCGACGAGCCCGAACTCGATGCAGTGCAGGCCAGCATTGCGGCCCGGCACGGCCAGGTAGCCGAGGCGCTCGAGATCTGCCAGGGATCGGGTCCGGGGGGCAGCTTCGACGGAGTCGACCGAGCGGCAGTGAGCTACCGCTGTGGTGACGTGGCCGGTGCACAACGCCAGCTCGAAGGCCTGTTGGCTGACGATGATGCCAATGTGCGCTGCCGGGCGGCTGTTCTCAAGGCCGAGATCGAGCTGTCGTGTGGCAATCCCGATACAGCCGAATCGCTGGCTCAGGGGGCATTTGCCCGGGATCGCGCATCGGTTGCCGAAACTGTGCGGGCCCGGCTCCACATGGCGCTGGCCGCGGTGGAAGAGCACGCCGGCCGCATCAGTGCGGCACGCACGGCTCTGTCCCGCGCTGCTGGTTCGGGGCATCTCGACCCGGATCTGGTCGCGCTCATCGAAACCCGGCGCAGCGCCTGTCTGGCCCGCGAAGGGCGGGTGAGCGAAGCCGAGGCGGCGCTGGCCGAAGCCGAGCGGACCGCGCTGGAAATCGATGCGGTTTCAGTCGTCGATGAGATACGCCGTTGCCGCAGCCTGGTCGCATTCCGCCGCGGCAATGCCCTGATCGCGACTGCAGCGCTGCGCGAGCTGGTCGCAGAGCACCGGCAAAAAGGCGACGAGATCGGCGCCCTGCGGGCCGAGATCGATCTCGCTCATGTCCTTGTCCGGCGCGGCGAACTAGCCAGCGCAGCGGAATTGGTATCGGCGTGCTCGGCGTCGGTGGAGCGGCGAAAGCTGCGCGGTCTGGCCGCCGAGGTCCGCCTCATTGGAGCGCTCATCGACCTTGCCGAGCTGCGGGTAAACAGCGCCCACATCGAACTCGAAGCAGTTCTCTCGGACCGGGCAGCGAGCGCCGAAGTCCGTTCATGTGCGGCCCTGAAGCTGGAACTGGTCCGCGCTTCGAGCGGGCGGGAGGGCGAACCCTACCAGTTTGACCCGGCCGGCGAAATCGCCGACGACATCGCGATCGGCCACGCCCGGGCGGTTGCGGCAGTGGCCCGGGGAGACTCGGCGACAGCTCTGAAAGAGGTGCGCAGAGTGGCCGTACGCGCCGAGCGGGCCGGCCGTACAGCCGACCTGGCCGATGCACTCGCGCTTTCCGCCCGGCTGCAATTTGCCCGCGGAGATCGCGCCGGTGCTTCCAGGGCAGCCGTGCGGGTGGACCGCGAAGCAAAGGACTGCGGCCTCACCAGCGCCCGCGCAATGGCGCTCCTGGTCCGTGCGGCGCTGGCCCGCGAAGAGGGCAACACCGACGCCGCGACCGAACACGCCCGCGAGGTATCCGAAATCGCCACGGCTGCCGGGCTCCCCATCGAGCGACTCATCGCAGCCGAGGCTCTCGACGCATTGGCCGGTGCCAAATCCGCGAGCACAGCCGGCGGCCGAAACGCTGCGGCCGCCACGTTGTCCGATGTCGGCATCGACTTTTCAGACAGAATTCTGTCCGATTTAGGGCTCGCTTCGGTACGGCCCTTCCGCGTGGTCGGTGCCGGTGGCGCCGAGAGTTTTGTGGTCGAAGCCAACGGAGACCTGTTGCGTCTCGACCAGCGCTCTCTCGCCATTGATGCGGTGCGCGAGGTAATCGTGCGTTCCGGCGATCAGATCGCCAACCTCAGGCGGCGCAGCTTGCTCAAACGGCTGCTCTTTCTGTTCGCCGGCTCGCCCGGCCGCATCTTCTCCAAGGAGAAGATCGTTCAAACAGTGTGGCAAGTCGAGTATCACCCCCTGCGCCACGACGCAGCCCTGTTCACCAATATCATGCGAATCCGCCGCTTGCTCGGCAAAGACGGTGCCGACCTCATCCGGGTAAGCGAAGATGGATACCGCTTTGTCCCGCCGAAAGACTACCTCTACATTGAGAACGCACACGATTGACGAGTACCGCGGTGATTACACGACGCGTCATTCGCTCTGCGTCACCGTTCTACACGGTGCGTCATCGCGAATGTGATTAACTTTTTGTCATTGCGTGGATGCCATTGATGAATGGCTACCGTTCTTGCCACTGCTCGAAACATGCAGCTGGCTACCGATCTTGCCATCACTCGTATCGTCGGCCGATTCCGGCTGATCTTGCAGGCAGGGCGGTGGTGAGAAATGGGTTGCAAGTACTGGAAGACTGGGGCGGTAGCGGTGAACTTGCTCGATTTGAGCCATTTTGTGGCACTGCACAATCGGTCTGCCGGGGCACCTGGCATTCACCGACCGCGCCGTTGTGCGGCCAGAATAGCCGTTACTTGCTTGCTAGGGCGATATACCATGCAAGTACTAATGTGTTCGTTCGAACTCAAAGGGCATTGATACTATATGCCTGACCTGAGTATAAGCCTGCCAGCGGCATCGTAGTTTACGGTTCAACAAAGGTTGGACCAATCGTATTACCAACCACTATCACTCGTACAGGGAGGAGCCACAAGTGCATCACGCCGAGATCAATCTCGTCCGGGACATAGAGCCTTCAGCCGAAGAGCTGAAACTGGCCTACCGCATCGGTGTTCGTTCCCGTGCTGTGGAGGAGTACATTGTTCGTTTGGTCAGCCGCGGTGAAGTCAAATTCGCTATCTGGGGACCGGGAGAGGAAGTGCACGGCACGGCGACCGCATTGGCTCTGTCCAAGGTTGTTAATCCCGACCATTTTGGCGTCGTTCCGCATTATCGCTCGGGTGCCATGTGTTCAATGTGGTGCGAACTGAACGGCTACGACCAGTTTGTGCACTCGGTTGTGCGGCAGCAGTTCTCCAGGGAAACCGATCGCATGAGCCGGGGACGGCAGATGGTAAACCACATCGACATCCGCGAAGTGGGGCTCCTTCCGGTGCAGAGCCCGGTTGGAATGCAACTCGGCAAGGCTGCCGGGTATGCGATGGGTTTTCTGGTCAAGGGGATCGACGACGGCGTTGCTATGGCGGTCATCGGAGACGGAACGTCGGCCGAGAGCGACCTGCACGAGGCGATGAATGCGGCCAGCGTGTGGAATCTGCCGCTCATCGTCCTGGTCACCGACAACAACGTCGCCATCAGCACTTTGCCCGAGGAGGGGCGGGGCATCAAAGACTTCAATGCCTATGCTGCGGCTTTTGGCTTCGAGCATTTCGAGTGCGACGGGCGCAATTTCTGGGACAGCTTTCAGGTCACCCTCGACGCAGCTCGGTATGTCCGCCAATCGCAGCGTCCGGCGTTGATTCACGCCAAAAACCTGCCCCGTTTCAACGGCCACAGCTCCGCCGCGGACGTCACCTTCGACCTGTCCCAGGACGACCCACTGATCGGGTTTGGGCAGAAGCTGGTCCAGCGTGGCCTGCTCGCAGATGCCGACGTACTGCGCCGGAAAACCGGTGAGGGGCGCGACTTTTTTTCACACCATATCCTCGGCAACATCATGCAGTCGGAAAGCGAGGAGGTGCGCCGCATCCTCGAGCAAGTGCGCACCGAGCCGACTCCCCGACCCGAATCGATCTACCAGCTGATCTACCCGCCGTTCCCCGAGGTCGCGGAGCGCCCCGGTCAAGGCCAGACCAACATCAGCTACGCGGGCGCCATTCGCGCCGCGCTCGACCGCATCATCTCCGAGCACAACGGCGTCATATGGGGTCAGGATGTGGGGCGCCTCGGCGGTGTCATGACCGCAACGGCCGGATTGAAGTCCAGGCATCCCGATCGGGTATTCGACGCGCCGCTCAACGAGCCGCTCATTGTCGGCACTGCATGTGGTGCCGGTTTGCACCGCGACCTGGTGACGGTGCCCGAAATTCAGTTCGGCGACTACTCGCTCAACGCCTTCCACTGGCTGGTACACATGGGCAATATTTACTGGTCGTCGGCGGGCAACTCGCGATTTGCCACGATTGTCCGGATGCCGGTCGATCCGTTCGAAGGCGGCGCGGTCTACCACTCGATGAGCGTAGACGGTTATTTCGCGGCCATTCCCGGGATGGTGATCATCATGCCGTCGACCAGCTACGACGCCTATGGGCTGCTCATGACCGCCGCCGAGTACCGCAGCTCGGTGATATGTCTCGAGCCGAAGTTCGCCTATCGCCTCTCGCTCGGCCCCGCGTTTCCGGGTGAGCCCACCGATCGCGGCGAGATCGCCGCGATGCGCAAACAGATCATGCGCGGCGGTATCCCTCAGATCCATCCCGGCGTGCGAGTACCGTTCGGCAAGGCCGCCGTGCGGCGAGAGGGCAGTGATGTGACGCTGGTCGCGTGGGGGCGCGCGGTATGGACAGGCATGAAAGCGGCCGAATCCCTGGCTGAAGAGGGGATCGAGCTCGAGGTCATCGATTTGCGGACCCTGGTTCCGCCCGATCTCGACACTGTGTTCGACAGCGTATCACGCACTGGACGCCTGGTCGTGGCGGCCGAAGATCGGCCGTTTGCCGGGTTTGTTCGGTCCATTCAGGGCGCCGTCGTCGAGCGCTTTCCCGCCTTGCCAACCCGGGCTATCGGCCAGAAAAACGTCCCGGGCATCGGGCAGTCTCCGATACTCGAAGAAGTGACCGCACTCAATGCCGGGGATATTACTCGAGCGGCTCACGAGGTACTGGGTATCGAGGCCACGCAGTCGGCGGGCTGGTGCTGGATTCCGCCCCGCTATCTCGACTGAAGAGCCGCGACAACGGCCAGGCGACAACGCCCTTCCGGACACCTCGGCGTCCGGCTCGGCCGTTGCCCTCGCAACAGAAACAACTCGTTTGCTCCACAGCCAATGTGTTTCTGTCAGTTCCTCCAGGTACGCACTATGTTTTCTCCGTATTACCGAACCGAGCCAGAGCGGGAAACCGTATTTGTTGTCGATCCGCGTCCCTTTAAATTCGGTGTGGGGGCCATTCGAGAGATCGGCGTCGAGGCAACCACCCTTGGCATCGCGCGGGTTGCAGTATTCACCGATCCGCGGGTCGGCGAGCTCGCGGCCACGGCCAGTGCCCTCGACTCGCTGCTCAGCGCCGGTATCGACACAGTCGTGTACGATCGAGTCGCGGTAGAGCCGACTGACCAGTCGTTTGTCAGCGCGGCCGAGTTCATGCGGGACGGCAGTTTTGACGGCATCGTATCGATCGGTGGTGGATCGGTGATCGACACCGCCAAGGCGGCCGCTCTCTACGCCTCTTACCCAGCCGATTTTCTGTCCTATGTCAATCCACCGATCGGCGAGGGCAAGTCGGTGCCCGGGCCGCTCTTGCCCCATATCGCGTGTCCCACCACGGCCGGGACTGGCAGCGAGGCCACCGGCGTGGCCGTGTTCGACCTGATGTCCCGGCGGCTCAAAACCGGGATCTCCTCGGGTTATTTGAAGCCCGCCCTCAGTATCATCGACCCCGAGTTCACCTTCAGTTTGCCGCCTCTGGTCACTGCTGCGACCGGATTCGACGTTCTCACCCACGCGATCGAGAGCTTCACTGCGATCGCGTATACCAGGCGGCCCACACCCGCCGATCCGAGACAGCGTCCGCCGTATCAGGGGGCCAATCCGTACAGCGACCTCGGCAGCGTCGAGGCCATTCGGCTGGGCGGCAGGTATCTTCTGCGCGCCGTGCAGAGCGGCGACGACCACGAGGCGCGCATCGCCATGATGTACGCCGCCACCCTCGCCGGGGTGAGCTTTGGCAATGCTGGCGTGCACATTCCGCATGCCATGAGCTACTCTGTCGCGGGCGCCATTCGCGACTACAGCCCGGCTGGCTGGCCAGCCGACCATCCTCTGTGCCCACACGGCATCTCGGTCGTGGTCAACGCTCCGGCGGCGTTTCGCTTCACCGCCTCCGCGGCACCCAAACGCCATCTCGCAGCGGCTCGAGCCCTCGGTGCAGACACCGAGGGCGTTGCGCTCGAAGAGGCCGGCAATGCCCTGGCCGACAAACTCGTCGATATGATGCGCGCAGCCGGAATTCCCAACGGGCTCAGTGCACTCGGCTACCGGCCTGATGACCTGACCACACTGGCGACCGGCGCCCATCAACAGCAGCGCTTGCTCCGACAATCGCCCCGACCAATCGACCAAGAGCAGCTTCACAAGCTCTATCGCGACGCCATGAAGTACTGGTAAACACCTATTTTTCATGAATGTTTGGTCAGCGTGTGGCGAACTTCACCCATCGCGAGGCTGCGGTGCCACTCACATCCATGGCTGCGAGAAGCCATATACAATGGCTCGCCGTGACCATCATGACTCGACACTCTCCGAACCAATCGATTGTTTTTGTTCTCTCATTCGGCCTACTCGCTGCAACAGCGTGCGGGAGCTCCTCGGATAACGCGGTTGACGCTGCAGTGGCACAATGCGTGCCTGTCGCGGCAGATCCGGTGACTGCGTTGGTGCTGCCCCGGCAGATCTATACCGGTTTTAACGGCAGAGATACCTATCGTGCGACCGTTACCACCAACTTTGGCGACCTGACGTTTTCCTCGAACAACACCCAGGTCGTCACTGCTGAAAAGTCCGGCTGTGTGCACGCAAGCCAGCTCAAAGTCAGTGGTGTTGTGACCGCCCGGGGGGCAGGTCAAGCGACCCTCACAGTGACCTCCGGCTCGTTTATTCGCGAAATTCCGGTGTCTGTCACCGAGTACACTCTCGACCAGTACACCGTCGGCGACACCCGCTACAACAATCCGGGCGGCCAGCGTTCTTCGTGTGCCAGCTGTCATGTCGGAGCCAATGCCGCATCTCATACGCCGGTGGCTCTGGGCGGAAATTCGGACGAGGAACTGATTGCCGCGACCAAACTCGGCAAGTATCCCGACAAATGCGTCCTCGAGATCGAGCGCACCCCCTGCAACTGCACACCCAACGGGACCGATCCGGACAATGCGTGCAATGCGTGCACCGGAGGCACCTGTGTATTCGAAGAGGGCTACACTCTGACCCTGGCCGGCTTTGGCGGCGGTGTCGGCGACCACACGATGGACTTGACCACCGAGGAAGAGCAGGGTGTCATAGCCTACATGCGCGCGATTCCCCCCGAAGGAATCGAGTGATCGCGGTCGGCCACCATTGCCGCGGTTCAGTACTCAACGGGACAGCTTTTTGGCCAGCCACGAAGCGCGTCTACGCACTTTCGCATTCTTGTCGGATCTGGCCGCGCTGCGCAGATAACTGAGGCCGGATTTCTTGATGTAATTGAGAAATAGATTGTTGGCGGCTCGTTGAGTCTTGTCACTGCTCAGCGAGAGGATGGTGTTTTTGATCAGCCGGGATTTGTTGCGATAGTTGCGGTTCTTCTTGAGCGCACTGGTGTACGCCCTGAGCCCGTTACTCCATTGCCTTTTTTCGAAATAGAGATTGCCCAGCTGATAATTGAGATAGTAGTTGCCTTTGTGGGTAGTGCGCAGCATTTTGCGAATGGCGCGAATGGCCTCGTCGCGCTTTTTTTTCGCGATCAGCGTCTCCACGTGGTTAAACGCTGCGGTCGAGTTTGATTTGCGCGTCGACTTGTTGGTGGTATTTTTCGCCGCAGTGGCCCGGGCCTTTTTGGACGCTGCCTCTTCCGCCTGCTGCTTGTTGCGATTGCTGTCTTTTTTGCCGCTTTGATCGGGTCGTTTGGCCTCGGCTCGTCGGGAGTCATCCGCTGCCACAGCGCGTGTTTGTGCGGCCTGTGAATCGTCGTCGTGGAACAAGTACCAGGTCACGCCAGCGGCGGCGATGGGTATGAGAAGAACCAGGAACGCCACGACACCGAGCCGATCGCGTATGGCCCGGGCGCGGGCGCCCGGCTTGGCCACGATCATGGTATTGACCAGAGATGTGGCTTCCTGGGCCTTGCGTACTCCACTCGGTGAGTCGCCGGGCGCCTGGTTTTGCGACGAGCTCTCCAGGGATTCGGCGTCGATGGTGTCGTCGAGGGAGAGTTTCACCGGGTCTTGTGCGCTCCGCGAACCGGTCATCCGCCCGCTTCGTGGCCGAGCCACACTGTCGGCCGATGGATGGCTGGTTGCAGCCGCATCTTCACCGGGGCTGTCCGAGCTGGTCTGTCGGGCGCGCACCGCGCTCCTGTCTCGCATGCGCACAGATGGCAAATCCTCGTCGTGGTCGTCGAGAATGTCGTCTCCAGCTGGAATTTTATTTTCGGCGCTCACCGAGCGCGGCATGAATTCGGCCTCGGGTACCGCGACCAGAGCTTTTGCGAACTCGGTTGCCGAGGCGAAGCGGGCGGTGCGTTTCTTGGCCAGGGCCCGCTCGACCAGGGCCTCGAGCTCGCTGGAAAACTCGCCCTTGGGCACCCGCTCGCGCAGACTCGGAATGCGCGCTTTTTGGTGCATCTGGAGCACTTCGAGGGGATTTTCGTGCTGGTAGAGCTTTTGTCCGATGAGCAGCTCGAAGAGCACTGCGCCGGTGGAATAGATGTCAGAAGCCTCGTCGATGTTCTTATCACCGCGGCCCTGTTCCGGTGACATATAGGACGGAGTCCCGACCAGCATATGGGTCGCAGTGATGTCGTTTCCCAGCGAGCCGCCGTCCATCTTGGCCAGACCGAAGTCGAGCACATAGACATGGTCTACCGTGCCCTCGACATTGGTCAGCATGATATTGGCCGGTTTGATATCTCGGTGCACCATGCCGAGACTGTGGGCGTGGGACAATGCAGCCAGTACCTGATGGATGATGTGCAGCGCGCGCGCGGGTTGCAGGCGGCCCTGCCTGAGCACTTGCTTCAAGTTCTGCCCGGTGATGAAGGGCATCACGATGTAGGGGACCCCGTCGGTGCCGAAGTCCGAAACCGGAACGCAGCTCGGGTGATTGAGCTGGCTCGCCACCCGCGCTTCGCGTTCGAAACGCTGCATTGCCTCTTTATTGTTGGCGAATCCGGCGTGCAAGTACTTGATCGCGACGATGCGTTTGAGCTTGACCCTCTCGGCCCGGTACACCACGCCCATGCCTCCATGGGCCAGGCGCTCGAGGATCCGGTAGCGGTTCTCCAGTATCGAGCCGATCCTCGGATCGTCGTACTTCTCGCTGCCGTTCCGCGCTGCCTCGGTAGCCATGGATATCCATCATGCTAGCACGCCCGGTCAAGACTCGCTCAACCGGCGTGCGCGCCGGGGATAGTTGTCGACGTCGCGCTGTCCGAGCTGTGACGCCGTGCATAAAAGCCGCGGTGCCTCGGTCTGTGTATCATATTCGCAGAGAATAGACATTTCGCGTTGTTGTCATTGAGGCTGTCATTGTGGGTGACTGTCGTATCTAGCGTGTCTCGATCGTTCGGCTACCGAGGCGAGCCCCGGGGCCAGCCGGTGATTTTCAGCTCGCGCATTTTGCGCCACAGTGTCGATCGACTCATGCCCAGGCGTTCAGCAGCCAGGGATTTTCTGCCGCCGGATTCGTGTAGAGCGCGCTCGATGCGCTGGCGTTCGGCCATTCCGGGAGAAGCGGGTTCATCGCTGGGCGGCTCGCCACGCAATTCGGGGGTCAGATCGGCCAGAGAGATTACTGGCTCGACCCCGATGGCAAACGCGTATTCGACGACGTTGCGCAGTTCGCGCACGTTGCCGGGCCACGGATAGGCCAGCAGTGCGGCCATGGCCGGGTCATCAATGGCTTCGACAACCCGGCCGCCGCGCTGGTTGAACTGGTCGATGAAATGCCAGGCCAGCGCTTCGATATCGCCTGACCGCTGCCGCAAAGGGGGCAAGAAGATCGGCACCACGCGCAGGCGATACATCAGGTCCTCGCGAAAGCGGCGTTCCGTGACTCCGCGGCGCAGTGCCTGGTGAGTTGCGGAGATGAGGCGGACATCGACTGTGATCGGATCGGTTCCGCCCAGTGGTACGAAGGTTTGTTCTTGCAGTACGCGCAGGAGGCGAGCCTGGATATCGAGCGGCAGTTCGGCCACCTCGTCGAGAAACACAGTACCGGTATCGGCCAGCGAGAACAGGCCGCGGCGATCGCGAACTGCGCCGGTGAATGCGCCCCGTACGTGGCCAAAGAGCTCCGAGGCGAGTAGTTCGGGGGTAAGCGTGGCGCAATTGAGGGCGCGAAATGGCCGCCTGGCGCGCCCGCTGAGCTTGTGAATGGCGCGGGCAACCAGTTCTTTGCCAGTACCGGTCTCACCGCGGATGAGGACCGTGGATTCGGTGGCTGCCACTCGTGACACCAACGCAAAGAATTCCTGCATCTCGGGTGCAACAGTGATGATTCCATAAAAGTCGACCAGCTCTTTGTCTGGTTTGCGAAGTATGGTGCGACCCATGTAGCGACATCATAGGGCAGAATTGCGTTCCCACGGCACCAATGTCATCGGGCATACGGACGCGAGAGGGTAAAGTGTCGAGGAGGCTGGCCGATCTGGAGCTCCAACTTGGTCTCTGCGCCGGTGAGGTTCTCCACGCGATCGAGCGGCTTTTTGTCACGTCACCGGAGGTATCTCGAACCGGTTTTACGACATTTGTGCACCCCTTCCTGGACCGCCACCCGGGCATTCAGGCGCTCGAGTGGATTCCGCGTGTACCTGCGCTCGACCGTGCCCGATGGGAAGCTGCCGCGCGAGCTGACGGCCTGGAGGCATTTCAATTCACCGAACGCCAGGCCCATACCGCATGGTCGCGGCGGGTGAGCGCACGGAGATCGAGGCGGGTCGTCTCGATCTCGAGCGGGCCAGTGTTTTTCTGCCGCCGGTTGGCGGTGCTCGCGAGCTCACCGGACACGCGCAGGTCCAGCTCGACTTGGTACGCCGTGCTCGGACATGTGGTCGCAACCGTATTGGCGAACCTGCGCACCATGGCGCGATGGACGTGACCACACACGATGCGCTCTACGTGCGGGTAGCGTTGAGAGCTCGCTGGACCGGCCAGGGAGACAGAATCCTGTCCGCTATTCGGCGTGATGACCCAATCGCGGCACAGTAACCGGAGTCTCATGGTTCCGACTGGCCCGCTTTATCACGGCCTTCCTTCGTATAATCGATGCTTGCCAGATCGTCCCCGCCAATGCGATGCCGCGACGAATACTCCGGGGCAGAGGCGGGCTGACTATCGCTTGCGGTCGCCCGAGTGGCCGTGAAACGTGCGGGTCGGAGAAAATTCGCCCAGTTTGTGCCCAACCATGTTCTCAGTGATGAAGACCGGGATGAACTTCTTGCCGTTGTGCACAGCAAATGTCAGTCCGACCATTTCGGGGATGATGGTCGAGCGCCGGGACCACGTCTTGATGACTTTCTTGGACCCTTCTTTACGTGCTGTGTTGACCTTCTTCATGAGATGGTCATCCATGAAGGGCCCTTTTTTTACGCTGCGAGGCATGGTGCTCCTCTATACGGTCGTCAATTGCAACGAGTGATTACCTCTTGCCGCGCCGTCTGACGATAAATTTATCGGTCTGCTTGTTGTTGCGAGTACGGTAGCCCTTGGTCGGTGCCCCCCACGGGGTGCAGGGGTGGCGGCCGCCAGATGATCGGCCCTCGCCACCGCCCATGGGGTGGTCGACCGGGTTCATGGACACGCCGCGGTTATGTGGCCGGCGACCGCGCCAGCGCGTACGCCCGGCCTTTCCCCAGTCCACGTTGGAATGATCTGTATTGCCGATCGAACCCACCGTGGCCCGACAGTCAATGTGCACCTTGCGCATCTCGCCCGAGGGCAAGCGCAACGTGGCCCATTTTCCCTCTTTGGCCATGAGCACCACCCGGGTTCCCGCGGCCCGGCCAAGTTGTCCACCACCGGCGATCTTGAGCTCGACGCAGTGGATCTCGGTGCCGGTCGGGATGTAACGCAGTGGCAGATTGTTGCCCGGCTTGATGTCCGCGGTGTTGGCGGCAATGATCTCATCACCCACATTCAGCTTGTTGGGGGCCAAAATGTAGGACTTTTCGCCGTCGGCATAGTGCAAGAGCGCGACCCGCGCCGACCGGTTGGGATCGTACTCGATAGCGGCAACCCTGGCCGGAACGCCGGTCTTTTTGCGCTTGAAGTCGATCTTTCGGTAGCGCTTCTTGTGTCCGCCGCCGCGGAAACGCGACGTGATGCGACCGTAGTTGTTGCGTCCACCACTCTTGGTTTTTTTCTCGAGTAGCTTCTTTTCCGGCTTGCTCTTGGTAATGGTCGAGAAATCTTGACTCGACATTCCGCGCCGGCCCGGCGACGTGGGCTTGTACTTGATGATCGCCATGGTCTTACACTCCCTCGAAGAATTCGATGGACTCGCCAGCTCTTAGAGTCACGATGGCCTTCTTGACCGCCGGGCGCCGCCCCATGTATCGGCCCAGCCGCTTGAGCTTGCCGCGTACTACCATGGTATGGACCCCGACGACCTTTACGCGCCACAGCGTTTCCACTGCTTTGCGGATCTCGATCTTGTTGGCGTCTCTGGCTACCTCGAAGACGATCTTCTGCGCGTATTCCGCGCCCTCTTCGGGAAACTCGTCAGCCCCACCGGTCTCGCGCAACTGTGTGCTCTTCTCGGTGAGAAGTGGGCGTTTGATGATTGTCTGGGGAGAGCGCATCGCTTGTTACCTCGGCAAAAGTGCTTTTTCCACCGCCTTGGCCGTGGCCGACGTCATGACCAGGGTCTTGTGGTTCAAGACGTCGTAGACGTTCAGTCCTTCGGGTGCCAGCCACTTGGATGAACGAAGATTCCGGGTTCCGCGGGTGAGCTCGACGTTGTCGGGCGAATCCACGATGAGCACGCGCTCGTCGGGCTGGGGCACCCCGAGATTGGCCAGGGCGCCGACGACATTCTTGGTCTTGCCATCCTCGACCGGAAACTGGTCGACCACGACCAGCCGATCTTCTTTGAGCCGCAGAGAAAGCGCCGAGCGAAGGGCTTTCTTACGCGCCTTCTTGGGCATGTTGTACTCGTAGCTGCGCGGCTTGGGCCCGAATACGCTGCCGCCGCCGACCCACTGGGGCGCACGCCGGCTGCCCTGGCGAGCCCGACCGGTGCCTTTCTGGCGGTACGGCTTGATTTTGCTGCCGCGGACCTCGCCGCGGCGCTTGGTGCTGTGGGTACCCGAGCGGCGCTTGGCCCGCTGCCATTTGACCACCTCCCACAACAGGTGCTCGTGCACGTCGACGGCGAATACGGCGTCGTCGAGCTCGACTTCGCCGACGCGATCGCCCTTGGTGTTTTTTACTTCGAGCGTTGCCATGCTCTCTGCTCCCCAAACAAAAAAGCGCTAGGTCCGAATCTCGACGTCGACACCGGCCGATAGGTCGAGCTTCATCAATGCGTCCAGAGTTTGCTGCGTCGGCTCCAAAATGTCGAGCAGCCGCTTATGGGTGCGGATCTCGAACTGCTCGCGCGACTTCTTGTCGCCGTGCGGTGAGCGCAAGACACAGTACTTGTTGATCTTGGTCGGCAGGGGGATGGGGCCGGCCACCTTGGCGCCGGTCCGCTTGGCAGTCTCGACAATCTCGCCGGCCGACTGGTCCAAAAGTCCGTGGTCGTAGGCTTTGAGCCGTATGCGAATGCGCGGTGTTGTCATCTTAGCTTCTCATCCAGAGGAATGGGATTATTCGGTCACCGCGGTGACGACTCCCGCGCCCACAGTGCGGCCGCCTTCGCGGATGGCGAAGCGCAGTCCCTCCTCGCAGGCAATGGGAGAGATCAGCTCGACCGAGATATTGGTGTTGTCGCCCGGCATGATCATCTCG